>DASQLU010000008.1:0-56902 GCA_035645855.1 Pyrinomonadaceae bacterium | reverse complement strand
GATGGGGGATTGGTCAACGAGCACCACGTCGTCTATGCCCGCGCCGCCTTCGAGTTTCTGAAACGCGCCGACGTGGCCCTGCCATTCACCGCGCTGCTTCTTCAAACCGGCGAAGAGCACGTCGTGAACGAGCGTCGATTTGCCCGAGCCGGAAACCCCCGTGATGCAGACGAACATTTCGAGCGGGATGTCCACGTCCACGCCCTGCAAATTATGCTCGGTCGCGCCCGATACCGAGAGCCGCTTTTTCTTCGCCGCGATGCGCCGCTGCTTCGGCTCTTTGATCTCGCACTCGCCGCGCAGGTATTTGCCCGTCAGCGTCGCGGAATCTTTCAACAGCCCGGCGAAGTCGCCCTCGAAGACGATGCGCCCGCCGAGTTCGCCCGCCGCCGGGCCAACGTCCAGTATGTGATCGGCGGCGCGCATCATCTCCGGGTCGTGTTCGACGACGAGGACGGTGTTGCCGATGTCGCGCAAATTGTGCAGCAGCTTGATCAGCCGCTCGCTGTCGCGCGGGTGGAGGCCGATGGAGGGTTCGTCCAAAACGTAGAGCGCGCCGACGAGGGCCGAGCCGAGGTTGGTGGCGAGTTGGATGCGCTGCGCTTCGCCGCCGGAGAGCGTCGAGGCGAGACGGTCGAGCGTCAGGTAGTCGAGCCCGACATCGACGAGGAAACGCAGGCGGCGTCGCACTTCAAAGAGCACTTTGTCGGCGATGGCCGCCTGCTCCTGCGAGAGTTGGAGCGTGTCGAAGAAAACGGCGGCCTCTTTGATGGGCAGCGCGCACACTGCCGGGAGCGTCTGCCCGCCGACCAGCACGTCGCGCGCTTCCTGCCGCAGCCTGCCGCCGTGGCATTCGGGGCAGCGCGTGTAACCGCGATACTTGGCGAGAAAGACGCGCACGTGCAGTTTATATTTCTTCGTCTCCAGCCACGCGAAGAAGCCGTGGACGCCGCCCCAGTGTCCCTTGCCCTCGACGATGGCGCGTTGCTGCGCGCGCGTCAGTTCGGCATAGGGCACGTCGGTCGGGATGCCTTCGGAGCGTGCGAAGCGTTTGAGTTCCGTGCGCGCCCATTCGTGCTGCGGCTTCGTCCAGGGTTCAATCGCGCCCTCGTCGATGCTGAGCAGGGGGTTTGGGATGACGAGGTCGAGGTCGAGTCCGATGGTGTTGCCGAAGCCCTGACAGGTGGGGCACGCGCCGAACGGGTTGTTGAAACTGAAGAGGCGCGGTTCGGGCTGGGCGTAGACCGTGCCGTCGTAACGGCACTCGAAACGCTCCGAGAATTTCAGCGCGCGCGGCTCGGCCTCGGCCGTCTGGACGACGGCCGTGCCGTGCCCTTCGACGAAGCAGGTCTGGAGCGAATCGGTGAGGCGGCTGCGCACGTCTTCGCGCGCGACGAGGCGATCCACGAGCACGTAGACGCCTGCAAAATCGGGGCGCGCGTAGTCGTCGGGCGAGCGCAGTTCAAGCGTCTCGCCGTTCGCGTAGAGCCGCGTGAAGCCGCGCTGCATGAGGCTCATCACGTGCGCCGTTACCATCTGGCGGCTGAGTGCGCCGGGCGTGTCGCCGCCCGCCTTGCTTTTCTTCGCGCGCGCCTTCGCGGCGCTCTTCTTGCCCGTGCCGTTGCCTTCGGCGGGTTCGAGTCTGAGACCCGCCTCGGCGGGGAAGAGGACATAGAAGCGCGTGCCTTCGCCGAGCGCGGCGAGCGTTTCGGCGGCGGCCGAGTCGGGCGAGTCTTTGTGTACCGCGCGGCCGCAGATGCGGCAGATGGTCGTGCCGACGCGCGCGTAGAGGAGTCGCAGGTAGTCGTAAACTTCCGTCTGCGTGCCGACCGTGGAGCGCGGGTTGCGCGTGGAGTTCTTTTGCCGGATGGCGATGGCGGGCGGGATGCCCCGCACCTCGTCCACGTCCGGCTTGTCCATGCGTTCGAGAAATTGCCGCGCGTATGACGACAGCGATTCGACGTAGCGGCGCTGCCCCTCGGCGTAAATCGTGTCGAAGGCGAGCGAGGATTTGCCCGAACCCGAGACGCCCGTCACGACCGTCAGGCGCTCGATGGGGATGTTGAAATCTACGTTCTTTAAATTGTTGACGCGCGCGCCGCGCACTGTGATCGCTTCTTCAGTCATGTTTCACTTCGACGCAAGGGCTCACAGTCGGGAGTCTGACGCCCTAGCGAAACACGCATGATAACCCGATTTATAGGAAAGGCGAAACGGAGGTAATGAATATAAGGGGAGATGAGAAGCAGGGTAGTCGTTCGTTAAATCCATACTTTAAAACTATCACGTAGAGCTTTCAATAATCGACCCAAGGATTCATCAGCTTGCTCTAAGTACTCAAGATTCATTTCATTAACAATATCCTCCGCATGCTCAATACCTCCAAGAAGTGGCCGCACACCTGCACCAAGTATTGCGTCCAATAACTTTCTTTTGAAAAGGTCTCGTTCACATTTTTTTGGTGGAGCTGGACACCCTCTCCCTAAGACATTCTTGAATGCGGTCGAGTCGAGTAATAACCATCTTTCGATATGCGGATCAGGAATCGCATAAATAATAGCCCCACCATACTCAGTAATTTCCTGCTCAATCTCCTGCTTACGTGCAGTGTATCCCTTACAGTTCCCATCAGTGCAAATAACAAGCAGATCAGGAGTGATTTCATACCCTCGCTTTATGTCGCGAATATACTCTCTAAGTTTTGAGAGGGTTCTACTAAAACCACCTCTAGCACTACGAAAGTTAATCTCAACGACAATGTGAAACTCACTGGCAAGTCTTTTCACTAAAGTCCCAAGAACTGCTTCGTGGGCTTCATCCTCAACAAACAGAGTGATATTACGCATCAAAATCACCCCTTAGCATTCGCTCGGAGATCATGGGGCCTTCTTCAGCATTCATAGCATGGTCTAAATCTTCTTCGCGACCAAGGCTGCCCCAAGTAGCCTTATAGCTATCAATCGTGGTCTGCCCCTTAGACTTGCGGCATACGTAAAGATATTTGTCTGGTATTAGATCAGGCAAAATTGGTGAATGAGTAGTCACGATGACTTGTGTATCACCTATTCCAGCACGGGTTTTTAATAATTCAGCGATTAGGCTAATCCTGCGTGGATGTATTCCATTTTCTGGTTCTTCAAAGCCTAATAAAGATGGGCGTTCTTTAGCTCCATCTAAAGCTAATAAACCCAAAATTCTTAGTGTCCCTTCCGATAGCACTCGCGCCGGAATGGGGGTGCCATCTTCGATTAACCGTAATTCAACTTCGCCTAGATTATTAACTTCGACATCAATACCTGTAATAGAAGGAATGATTCGGTGTAGGGATTTCTCAACAGCCCGGAATTGAGGTTCATCATGTGCGCGCAATGTGTTGAGAAATGCTGCGAGTTCCTCTCCCATTAACCCGATATGGTTTACCTCTTTTACCGGCGTTGAAGCCCGCATACGCTCTCGGGGTTCAAAATAAAAAATGAACCATCTCGCAAGTTCCCGCTGCATTGCTACCAAATGCGGATGATGGGGGGCGTAATGTGCCATTGAAAGAATGCTGTAATCTAAATGCCGTTCATAGTCCGTTGGATGAGCTTGTCCTTCCATTCGTAATCGCAAACGGTTTTTTATACGCTCTAAGAAAGGCTTACGCTTGCCGGTTGGCTCTCCTTGCTTGTTAAGTGCCGCTAAATATTCATCAGTTACACGTAGGAAGCCTGATTTTGGCAAAATCTCAATCTCGATTCGATAACGTAAATATCTCTCACGAACAAAAGAGAGTTTACTGACATCACCATCGTTTTTCTCAGAGCTGTCAGAGGAAATCTTAGTACTTTTCATCTCGCGGATTTGGTTGTTCACTGCCTTAATAACCGCTTCTGACAACTCAACATCTACTTCGATAGAGAAGGAAGCCGATTCTTTTGCTAGCAAACCCTTTATCCCGTTTTGATCGAAAGCAAATGATTCAAGTGGCGTCCCTCGATAAGGGGGTTCAAAAGCATCCTTCAAAGTTCGACTGGTTGCCACCCTTGATAACAGTTGCAGTGAGTCTAGAAAGTTGCTCTTCCCAGCAGCGTTTGGCCCGAAGATTACGGCCAAAGGCTCGGGCTTAAAATCTACATTCATTAAAGATTTATAGTTATGTATTTTAATGCGCTTCAGCATTTATTTTCTCCGAAATGATGCTTTCAATACCTAATTAAAGTTATCGCCTGTGGTTGGTGTGTACTAAGAAGTAGCAGCTAGAGTGTAACAGTGTTTGATCAGGTGGGTAAACAACTACAGTGAATCAAATAAAGCGTGTCTGGCAGACAACATCGGAGGTGGGATGATAACTCCAAACGTATCTGATTATAACTCTGGTTGCCAATTTGGTGGTGACTGTTATTCTAAGATCGAATAGTAACATAACTCGTGCGAGCACAATGACGGCGAATCCATCTACCAGCGCGCGTCGTAACGCGCGAGCGCGGTGCGCCAGTGTCCCGTGCCGAGCAGGGGGATGTCGCCGTCGAGGGTGAGGGAAGCGTCGGGCGTGCGTCGCAGGCGATAGGTGCGGCCGGTGGGGGAACTGACCGAAAGCGTGACCTTGTCGGGTTCGATGCGGACGACTGTGGCCGTGCGCCAGTCTTTGCGGCAACAGACGACGAGGCGCGCGCCGAGCGGAAGCGCGGCGAGCGTCGTCAACGTGACGGCTGCAACTGCCCCGGCTGCAACTGCCCCGGCTTCGACCGTTGCGGCTTCAAACGCCGCCGTTTCCAGCGGCGCGGACGAAGAGAGGCCGCCGGGATCAAGCAGCGCAAGTGCAGCGGCTGAATCGTCCGGCGGCCTCTCGAAAGTGATGCTCACGTCCGTTCGTTTCTACACTTCGAGCGGGTCTTCAAACGGGAGGTCGGGTTGGCTCGGGTTGTTGCGGCCGACGGCGTAGGCGCGCATCGCCAACGAGAGAATAAGTACGGCGATGCCGATCCAGATGAGCGACCAGAAGAGAGCCGGAATGCCCGTCGCGTCCGCCATGTTCAACGCATCGGTCTGCGCGTTCGTCGCGACCGACATCCAGAGGACGTTCTTCAAATCGAACACCGCGTTCAGGACGCACTGCACGGCGAGGAAGCCGACCAGGAAATTGGCGGCGCGCAAGCCGGCGTATTTCGCCGCCGCCAGCAATGCGCCGGCGATACCGACGCCCGCCAGCACCGTGAAGGGTTGCAGCGACAAATTCGTGAGCGGCGCGATGAAGCCGAAGACGACCGTCAGGCCGAGAATGACGAGGGCGGAGCCGACCAGCACGACGCGCGCTTTAACGTTGCGGCGCACGAGCCAGAGCAGCAGCGCGCCGAAGGCAACCGTGCCGAGATAACCCGCGCTTGAAATCAGGAAGCGCGAGAAGAATCCGCCCTGCGGCGTCAGCGTCTCGGTCAGCCCGCTCGCGTCGATGGAGACGCTCAGGCTTTGCACAGAACTACCTGTCAGGACGGCGGCCAGCGCGTGGCCGCCTTCGTGTATGAAGGTGACGAAGAGGCGAAACGGATAAGTCAAAAAGCCCGTGTAGGGAAGAAACCAGAGCGCCAGCGTGACGAACGCGGCGATGAGCAGCGTGCGCGCCTGCGGGCGCGCGTCGTGTGCGATCTTCATTCTCATCATGTTCATTTCAAACTCTCCGCTCGACCGAACTGTCAGACTTTCCGCTTCCGGTAAAACTCATTCTACGACGAAGGGCGGAAAAACGTAAAAGTAAAAAGGTGTAAGAACCGCCGCGGGCTCCCCTCGCGGGCACAACTATAAACGCCCGTCAGCCCGTCGATGTTCCTCCCGTTTTTACACGGGCTGCTCGCCTTCGTCCCCTTCGCTTCCTTCGCTTCCTTCGCCCCGCGCCCCGCCCCTCTCGTAATCGCCGGACTTGCCGCCCGTCTTGCGCTCCAGCCGAACGGACGTGATCGTCATCGACTTATCGAGCGCCTTGCACATGTCGTAGACGGTCAGGGCGGCGACCGCGGCGGCCGTCAACGCCTCCATTTCGACGCCCGTCCCTGCGCGCGTCGCGGCCTCGGCTTCGATCAGGACACCCGCGTCCTCGATTCGGGCGCGCACCTCGATGTGCGTGAGCGCGAGCGGATGGCAGAGCGGGATCAGTTCGGCCGTGCGCTTGGCGGCCATGATCCCTGCGAGGCGCGCCGTCTCCAGCGGGTCGCCCTTCGGCGTGCGGTGCGCGCGCACGGCCTCCACGGTCTCGGGGGACATCAACACGCGCGCCGAGGCGACGGCGCGGCGCGCGGTCGTCTCCTTCGCGCTCGTGTCCACCATCGCCACGCGCCCCTCCGCGTCCATGTGGGAAAGTTTGCTCAAGTGTTCGCTCCTTTAAAGGCGTGGACGATTAGAGTGTTGCCGCCGAGCAGCACTTCGTCGGACTGCAACTCGGCCGTCCAACGCTCGCGCCGTTTGTCCGCCGGGGCGAAGCGCGCGATGAGACGAATCAGCGCGACGAGCGGCCAATAGAGCCACAGGTGCGACTTCGGCTTGTCGCGATAGAGCCGCGCGATCTCGAAGCCGTACTTTTCGAGCGTGTAGCGAAGTTCGGCGTAAGAGATCGGGTTGATGTGCAGCGCCATCTCTTCGAGCGCGCCGTGCTCGGCGCGCACGCGCGCGAGGGTTTCACGCGAGATCGGTTTGAAGTGCGAGGTGTAGCCGTGGAGCAGCCACTTGATGCGCTCCTCGATGTTGAGGATGTTGGGGACGGTGACGACGAGTTGACCGCCGGGGCGCAGCAGGCGCGCAAACTCGCGCATGGCCTGTTGCGGGTTCTCGATGTGCTCCAGGCCTTCGACGCAGGTGATGAAGTCGAAACTTTCGTCCGCGTAGGGCAGCGTCGCGGAGAGGTCGCCTCCTTTGATCTCGACGCCGGGCAGGCGAAAAATCTGCGGGTAGAGGTCGCAACAGCGAACCTCGAAGCCCGCGCCGAGGAGCCGTGCGGCGAGCGCGCCCTCGCCCGCCGGAACGTCCAGCAGCAGGCCGCGCGCCGCTTGCGCGCCGAGCAGCGCGGCCACCGTCTCGTGAATCGCTTCGTGCGCGAGCGGCGCGGCCGCCCGCGCCACGGTCTCCGCCGCCGCTGCCGGGATAGGTGGGTCGCACGGTCGCGCCGCTGCGGGCGCTGTCGCCGTGTGGGTCTCGCCGGAAATTTTCATGCGGACAAACTAAACATCAAAACGTGACGATAAAGCAAGAGTCCACGCGCTCTTTTCGCGCGCGGAGTAAAACCGGCGCGCCGCCCGCCTCCGTAAATCCTACAGACGCGCAAAACAATCACTGACAGGCGTTGACGATTGTAGCGCGACGAAATTTTTTCCGTTCGATAGAGACGTGGTCGCTAGCGCGCGGGCGCACCGTGAGGACGCGCGACGAGGCGTTTTATCGAGAGCAATTCCAAACAGTTTGAAGATCGAAAGGGATACCAAATGAAGAAGACTTTCCTGACCCTGATGCTTTGCATGTTCGCCCTCGCCGTGACGGGCGCAACCGCTTCGGCGCAGATGATGAATGACAATAAGAAGATGAACGGCAACCCGACCGTGGGCGGCGCGGCGATGTACAAGACGAAGAACATCGTCGAGAATGCGATGGCGTCGCCGGTTCACACGACGCTCGTCAAGGCCGTGGTGGCCGCCGGGTTGGTTGAGACGCTCAAAGGCAAAGGCCCCTTCACCGTGTTCGCGCCGACAGACGACGCCTTCGGTAAAGTGGACGCAGCCACGCTCAACACCGTGATGCAGCCGGAGAACAAGGCTACGCTCACCAAGATTTTGACCTACCACGTCGTCGCCGGGAAGATGGATTCCAAAGCCATCGCCAAGGCCATCAAAAAGGGCGGCGGCAAGGCCACTTTCAAGACCGTGAGCGGCAACACGCTGACGGCGACGATGCACGGCAACGGCGTCATGCTGACCGACGAAAAAGGCGGCACGGCGATGGTCACGACCGCCGACGTGTACCAGAAGAACGGCGTCATCCACGTCATCGACACAGTCGTGATGCCTGGCTAACTAAGGCGTCCCCTAAGTCTCCTTAGAAGCAAAAGCGGCAAAGGCGTTCTCGCTCTCGAAGCGTGGACGCCTTTTGTCGTCTCTGAATTGTGGGAACTTTAAACTACGCGGGCAGGCGCACGACGCGTACGATTGTTCCGGCTGCGACCGCCCGCACGCCCGCGTCGATGATGACGAGGGCTTCGGCGCGCGTGAAGGCGACGAAATCGGACGAGCCGCCCCAGCGCAGCGGTTCGGCGACGAGTCGCCCCGCCGCGTCCGTGCGGAGCGTGGCCGGAAGGTAACTCGCGCGCTCCGCCGCGCCGCGCACGTCGCGTCCGAGCACGGCCTGTTCTTCCGCGAGAGCCGCCGCGCGCGCGCCCTGCATGGCGCGTATCGCCGTGCGCGCGAACAGGTTGAAGGTGACGGAGACGGAGACGGGATTGCCGGGCAGCCCGAAGACGAGCGTCCGCCCGAGGCGCGCGAAGACGGTCGGCTTGCCCGGCCGCAAACTCACCCGCTCGAAAAATATTTCCGCGCCGAGCGCGTCGAGCGCCGTCTTCGTGAAATCATAGACGCCCATCGAGACGCCGCCCGACAGCACCAAAACGTCGGCGTGCGCGGCGCGCTCGGCGATCACGTGTCGCAGCAATTCGGCATCGTCGGAGGCGATGGGCGCGTGTGCGACGCGCGCGCCGGCTGCTTCCGCGTAGGCGAGCAGCGAATAGGTGTTCGAGTCGCGGATTTGATCCGCGCCGGGCTGCGCGCCCACGTCAACCAACTCCGAACCCGTCGCCAGCACCGAGACGCGCGGGCGCGCGCCCACTTGCACGCGGGCGTAGCCGAAAGAGGCCAGCGCGGCCAGAGCCGCCGCGTTGATCGTCTCGCCGGCGCGGAGCACCGTCTCGCCGCGCGTGATCTCCGTCGCGCGTCTCGTGATGAACTGCGAGGGCGCGGTTGCACGCTCGATTTCGACGTACGCGCCGCTTTCGCGTTCGCACGTCACTTCGACCTGCTGCACGCTGTCCGCGCCCGCGGGCACGGGCGCGCCCGTCATGATCCGCACGGCCTCGCCCGCCCGCAACTCCCCGCGCCAGCCCGCGCCCGCCGCCGCTTCGCCTGCTATCGCCAGACGCACGGGCGCATCCGCGCTGGCTCCCGCCGTGTCCGCCGCGCGCACGGCGTAGCCGTCCATCAGGGCGCGGTCGAAGGGCGGCAGGTCTGTGTCGGCCACAACGTCTTCGGCCAGCACGCGCCCGCGCGCTTCGGCGAGCGCGATTGTTTCGGCGGGCAGGCGCGGCGTCTGCTCCACGACGATACGGATGGCTTCGGAGACTGGAATCATGCCGGAGACGCTAACAAAAATCCGCGAGCGCGAAAAGTAACGACGCGGAAAAAGCGGAGGCGCAAGGAAAAGGCGAAGGGGCAAGGAAAAGGCAGAGGCACGGGAAAAGCAGAAGCGGTTGCCTCTTGACTTCATCAAAAGACAACCGCTCTCGTGTGTGTAGTGGCGGAGCCGACGGGACTCGAACCCGCGACCTCCGACGTGACAGGCCAAAAATCCCCAACTGGATACGTAATCCGCGTCTACCAGAACGCCTGCCACCCGGACTGCATTGTTCAATTACTGTGAGGAGAAACACCGTGACTCTGATAACGCCGAACGCAACGAAAGTGACGAGGGAAGAACTCTCGTTAACACTCACACCACCGTCCACTGACACTCATTGCCCTATCCCTCATCGCGAACTCATAGCCGGCCTTGAGGAAACTCCAGTCTTCCGGCATATCGGTATCACCGACGAGCGTTACGAGCTGACCTCAAAGCTCGACAAGTTCCTCCAGCCCTTCACGCAGCCCGCCCGGACTTTTGAATATCGGTGATTAAACCGCGCTCTGATTTAAGAACCGATAAATCGGCACGCACAATTTCCTCTTTTGCCGAATCAGTAGTACCTTCTCCTGCCAGAGATGGCTTCTTATCTTTTGCTGTACCTTTTTCCCCAACCATAAGAAACAGGTGTTACGCACTTGGTTTGTGGGCAGCCCGGACACTACAGCCAGAGTCGGAACTTATCATACACAAGATATGTATAATGGACGCCTCAAGTTAGCGTGTAGATGCTGGACAAAATGTGGGCACAATAGTTATTTAAGCGGAAGCCTTGTTTAGAGAGAAGCCATGAACTTCATTGAGATGGAATCGGCGCAGAAGCTGCGGGGTGGCTATTACACGCCCACTGATCTCGCCGCCTTCATGGTTCGCTGGACAAAAGAAATCAATCCTCAGCGAGTGCTTGAACCAAGCTGCGGCGATGGGGCTTTTTTTGAAGCCATCGCACGTGAGGGCGGATGGTTTCAAGATGCGAATGTTGTCGGCTTTGAACTGGACGGGGAAGAGGCTGCAAAAGCCCGCAAGCGGGCGCGCGAAGTTGGCCTGGAGAAAGTCCAGGTTAAAGCAGAGGACTTTCTCCAGTGGGCGCTTCACCGGATGGATGCCGACGATGAGCGGTTTGATGCAGTGGTCGGCAACCCGCCGTTCGTGCGCTATCAATACCTCCCCAATCCGTTCCAGATACGTGCCGAGAGTATCTTCCGAAAACTCAGGCTACCTTTCACAAAGCACACAAACGCATGGGTGTCGTTTGTACTCGCGTCAATGGCGCTGCTCCGTCCGGGCGGACGATTGGCAATGGTCGTCCCATCTGAAATTATCCACGTTACACACGCTCAGTCCCTGCGGTCGTATCTTGGCCGGGAGTGTCGCCGGCTGGTGATTATCGACCCGGAAACGCTGTGGTTTTCCGACACTCTGCAAGGCGCGGTGATTTTACTTGCGGAGAAAAAAGAAAGCGTAAGAAGTAAGACTGAGGGCATTGGAATTTACCCTGTTAAGAATCGAGAATTCCTGAGACTCCAGCCTTCAACTATTTTCAGAAGACCCGAGGCTATTAACGGCGAAACAGTCCAGGGGAAGTGGACTCGTGCCTTACTCGACACAAAGACGCGCTCGCTATTCGACGACCTTACGAGGCATGCGGATGTGCATAAGTTTAAGGATGTCGCAGGTGTAGATGTCGGTATTGTTACCGGCGCTAATAAGTATTTCCTGGTCCCGGATGAGGTTGTTGAGAGCTATAACTTAAACAGGTGGTCGCATCCGATGTTCGGGCGTAGCGAACATTGCCCCGGAGTAATTTACGACGAGCGCCAACACGAGGCGAATGCAAATAAGGGGCTTCCGACAAACTTCCTATGGTTTGATAAAAACGTCGAGCAGATTGACGACAGCGTAAAAGCTTATATCAAGCTGGGGGAAGAACAGAACCTCCATACACGGTATAAGTGCCGTATCCGTTCGCCCTGGTATGTCGTGCCGTCGGTTTATTCGACAGAGATAGGCATGTTGAAACGCGCTCACGATACGCCGCGACTTATTCTTAATCGCATTGGAGCTTATACGACTGATACCGCTTACCGGATTCGCTCTAGCGGCACGACTGCCGAGAAGCTGGTTGGCAGCTTCATTAACCCTTTAACGGCATTAAGCGCGGAACTGGAAGGAAGGCACTACGGCGGCGGTGTGCTCGAATTAATCCCCTCTGAGATTGAACGGTTAATCATTCCTTTAGCGCCAAAGTTGAATGTCGACCTGGCTGCTCTGGACAACGCCATCCGCACCCGCCCGGCACAACAAGTGCTGTGGGATCAAGGTAAACTAATCTTAGGGGCAATGGAGATTCCGCAAACTGACCAGGAATGTATCTTTGAAGGGTGGCGCAAACTGCGTGACCGCAGGCAACGAACCTCCAGCGAGCCTCAAGCCGAAGCCAGCCAATCAATTTCCAAAATAAAGCGCGTAGGGGCAACCTTGTCGCGGTAAAGCGATAGTGTCCGGTCAATAAGGTCAAGCCGGGCGACATGCTGAGTTATCTGTCCCCAGCTCAGACGAGTCATGGCATTGCGCTGTTTATATGCCGGGCTCGTGGTGCTGTTCGTGTGGCGGATAGACAAGTCAAATTCCCCATAATTGACGTTTTTTACTATCAGTTGGAACCTTGCGGAAGTTTCATCAACAGTTGGCGACCGCTTGCTCCAAGTAAGGGCATCAAAAACTTCGTCGCGGAAATAGTGGCGGTGATCCATACTTACAGGAAACAGTCCTTTATCGAGGTTCATAGAGCCGGTCGCATGTGTGTTTCCTCCGCGTGGGATATTCAAGTCGCGGCGGGTAAGCGGCTTGCTCCGCCAAACCAGTTCAAATTCAGTGCCGACAGTTGCTAGTCCGTATCCGGGCGCAGTTGAAACTGCGATTGCGGGGGGCGCGGCTTTAGAACTCGTTTTCCTTTTCGCTGTTCGCCCAGGCTTAGATATGCCGCTCCGTATCGGCGTCCTTATCAGCTTCATTCTTGGGACTGTATCACCCGCCCCGGTTGTGCGAATTGATGCAACAGGGCGAGGCGCCGAGCTTGCCTCTTCATCCACTAACCGCCCGCTTGCCAGCATATCGTCAAGCTCACTTACTGAATTAATTTTCGTAACGTTTAGCGGATAGCTTGTCGGTAGAGCTGTCAATTGGGCTGCGGCATCATCAACGAGCGCCTTATCATCAGCGTCCGTTAAGTCGAGGTCAAACATTGCGCTGAACTCGATATTGTTGTTTAGCCCTCCAAGCGTGAGGTTGGCACTGCCTGCTATTACCCGCGCCTCTAACATCCCATATGCCAGGTAAAGTTTCGGGTGATAGGTGAGGTTGCGGGAGCCGGTATCAACTGTATGGAGATTACCGCCGATGATTGAATAAAGTAATTTCAAACCTTGGTGGGAAGTAATGTCGTTGCGAACTCCAGCGAACACAACTACATCTTTAGCCCGCGCTTTTAGTTCGCGCTCAATCTGTCGAACTCCGCTCTCCTTCACGTATGCAACGCTCAATATAATGTTTTCAAAGCTGGCGGTGTTGAGCAAGTCCCGTACTGCGTCCACATGTGCGCCGGGCGTCAGCCCTTGAAGGATGAGTTTTCTTTTCGCCATCAAACGATCCTTGCCTTTCGTCCTTAGAATGGTGAGATCGGAATGGTGAGATCAGGGTTTTGGCCTTCATAGAACAAGAGATAGCGACCGGCCACATCATAGCTGAGCACCGGATAGGGAAACCAGCTTAAAAACAAAAAGAAAACTCCCTATTAGGTGATTTCGCTCATGAAATTACACTCACCAATTGCGCTTGTTAGCACAGTACATCTTCTCGGGACAACGAGGCTTTATTTCAACAGGTTCTCGAAGAATTGGTAGAGACTCGGGAAGTACGTTGCGGCCTTCAATGTTATGTGTGTCGCCGTCAGGCTCGTCTTGAGATAATCGAGCTTCAGTTTTGCCCGCACCAGGGTGTTCGGGTCTTTCTCTTTTTCGTCCAATCCAGAAGGCGTGAGCTTTACGTCATGCTTCGGCCTTCTAATAGTCCTTTGGCTCCAGGTAAATGGAGGCCGAAGAGGAGCCTGAAAATACAAAAGACCACCCCGAAGGGTGGTCTCAAGCACCTGCTGTACCAGGATTTAGTGGCGGAGCCGACGGGACTCGAACCCGCGACCTCCGACGTGACAGGCCGGCGTTCTAACCAACTGAACTACGACTCCGCAAAAACTTCAAAACTCGAACCGTGCGGGCGTTGACGCTTGCAATGACCGTCGCGCCGCTAATGGTAGGCACGGTGGGACTCGAACCCACAACCCCCGCCTTGTAAGGGCGGTCGTCTACCATTGACAGTACGTGCCTCCAGTGAAGACGCGCAAATTATCCGCCGCGTCTCACCGTGAAAACGGATCGCGCCGGCTCTCTCCTGCCAGATTCAGCCACGCGAACCTCTTCGATCTCTTCTCACGCCCGCTTCAAAGACCAAATGCTCCGGTTGAAAAACAGACTCGACGTTTGTTGTTCCGAAACGAGACTCATCCTAAAAGATGCCCTGCACGCTGTCAAGCAGAGCCGCCGGACGCTCCGGCGCGGGCGCATCACAACAGCCACACGGGCAGAGCAGCGCCGTCGTCCCTTTCACGTCTCCACGCGACATCGTCCGCTTCACGTTTCCGCGCAGCCGAGTCCGCGTCGTCCTGTTCTCTGGTGGCGGGCGTCGGAGTCGCCGTCCGCGCGCTCTCCTCCGCGCCGGGCGCGCTCTCCTTCGCGTCGTCTGCGCGGCGTCCAACCGCGTCGTCTGTGCGCCGCCCCTTGAGCGGGTTGATCAGGATGGCTTCGACCTGATCGTCCAGTCTTCCGATGACGGGCATCGTGTCGCTCCTTTCAGTCATCAAGGGTTTGCGGCTATATTTAAGGCAGCCGATTTTTCCCTGTGAATTGTAAGTCTATGTTGAAGCATCCATCAAAGCAAAAACACGCGCGCCGGCAAAAACGTGCATGGTTGGCGGCGCTTGCGCCGCTCTTCCTGCTCTGGCCGTGCGCCGGGCAACTCTCGCACTCCCTCGCGCAGGCATCGCCACCGGCGCGGCAGCAGCAGCAGGGCGCGCAGCCGCAACAGCGACCGCGCCGCGTCAATTCGACCACCGCGCCGCCCGCCAAAGTTGCGCCGCGCGCGACGCCCGCACCCACCCCGCAAGAAGTTGACGAAGACGAGGTGGTGCGCGTGGAGACGCAACTCGTCACCGTGCCCGTGACGGTGACGGATCGCACGGGGCGCACGCTCACGAATCTGCGCGCCGAAAACTTCGCGCTCTACGAAGACGGGCGTCCCCAGCGCATCGCCAACTTCATCGCGACCGACGCGCCCTTCGAGGTCGCGCTCCTGTTGGACACATCCGGCTCGACACGCGCCGAAGTCGGCCTCATACGCCGCGCCGCCAACGCCTTCATCGAAGCGCTGCGCCCCGGCGACCGCATCAGCATACTCGCCTTCAACTCGCAGGAAGACGCGGGAAAGAAACTCGCCACCGTCGAATTGATGACGCACCTCACGGACAACCGCGATGCGCTCCGGCAGGCCATCGAAAGCATCGGTTCGAGCAACGGCACGCCCTTCTACGACGCGCTGGAGCGCGTTGCGGGCGAAGTCTTTCGCGCGCCGCCGCGCCCGGAGTTGCGCGGCCGTCGCGCGCTCGTCGCCCTCACAGACGGCGTGGATTCGACGAGCGAGGCCGACTTCGCCGACGCCCGCGCGCGCCTGCGACAGACGGGCACGCTCGCCTATTTCATTCAGGTCAACACGGAGGATTTCGTCGAAGAGCGTTTGATGAAAGACTGTCAGGACGACGGCCGCCTGAGTTTGTCGCGCGTGCAACTGCAACGCTACCGCAAAATCTTCGACCCGCGCGCCGAAGCGGCCGACTACTCCAATTTCTGCCGGATGGGGCCGTTCGAGCGCATGCAGATCAGCCGCTCGCTCTATCAGCTCGCGCGCCGCGAGATGCTCGAACTCGCACGCGACTCCGGCGGCAAAACCTTCGACGCCGCCGACCTGCGCGACGCCCGCGCCGCCTTCGCACAGGTCGCCTCGGACATCGGCAAGCAGTACAGCCTCGGCTACTACTCGACCAACAAGGCGCGCGACGGCGGCTTCCGCACTATCAAAGTCGAAGTGCGCGGCCTGCAAGGCGCGCAGGTTACAGCCCGCGAAGGTTATCAAGCTCCGAGGAGCTAGACGCTCGCCCGATACTTAAGTTAGACGCGGCGCGGAACATCCTTTATGCTTCGGGCGTCTTATGTGGATGAGCGGCACTCTTTCAGAAATCACACCCTATGAATGAACCAACTTTTGACCGCATCGTTTTGATCGTTCTCGACAGCCTCGGCATGGGCGAGATGCCGGACGCCGCCGCGTGGGGCGACGCAGGCTCGGACACGCTCGGCCACATCTGCGCCTCGCGCAAGGTGCGCCTGCCGAATTTGCAATCGCTCGGACTCGGCAACGTGCGCCCGCTCGACAACGTGCCGCCGGCCGCGAGTCCGCGCGGCGCATACGGCCGCTGCGCCTTGCAGTCGAACGGCAAGGACACGACGACGGGACACTGGGAGATGGCCGGGATCGTTCTGGACGAGGCCTTCCCGACATACCCGGAAGGGTTTCCGGCGGACGTGCTCGCGCGCTTCGTCGCGGAGACCGGCGTGCCCGGCGTGCTCGGCAACTATCCCGCGTCGGGGACGGAGATCATCAACGAACTCGGCGCGGAACACGTCCGCACGGGCAAGCCCATCGTCTACACTTCCGCCGATTCCGTCTTCCAGATCGCCGCGCACGAAGAGGTGATCCCGGTCGAACGCCTCTACGAAATTTGCCTGACGGCGCGACGGATTCTGCGCGGCGAACACGAAGTCGGGCGCGTCATCGCGCGTCCCTTCGTCGGCACGCCGGGCGCTTTTCAGAGAACCGAGAACCGGCACGACTACGCCGTCCCGCCTCCGCGCGAAAATCTGCTCGTCGCACTGAGCGACGCCGGGTTAGACGTGGTGTGCATCGGCAAGATCGCCTCCATCTACGATTCGCTCGGCGCGACTCAGGACTTGAAAGCGAAGAACAACGACCAGTCGATTGACCAGACCATCCGCGCCTTGCAGGACGAAAGCACGCGCGGTCTCATCTTCACCAACCTCGTCGACTTCGACATGCTCTACGGCCACCGCCGCGACGTGGAAGGCTACGCGCGCGCCCTCGAACACTTCGACGCGCGCCTCCCCGAAATCGAAGCCGCGATGCGAGAGCGCGACCTCTTCATCATCACCGCAGACCACGGCAACGACCCGACCTATCGCGGCACGGATCACACGCGCGAATACGTTCCGCTCATCGCCTACGGGCAAGCGGCGCGCGCCGGCGTCGATCTCGGCACGCGCCGCTCGCTCGCCGACATGGGACAGACAATCGCCGAAAACTTCAACTTGAAACTCGCGGCGGGCGAGAGTTTCCTGCAAGACATAGCCGGCTGAAGTTTTCTCCCCGCACCGCGGCGCGCTCGTTAAATCTCGGCCGCCATCCGGTCGAAGCCCGGCTGCCGGAGTCGTGGGTGGTTGATTTGAGGCCGGAGGCCGGAGGGGGCGCGTCCTAGTCGCGCGAGGGGTCTTTGATCACGGCGATGTAAGGCAGGTTGCGGTAGCGTTCGGCGAAGTCGAGGCCGTAGCCGACGACGAAGGCGTCCGGGATAGTGAAGCCGAGATAGTCAATCGGCACTTCGCGCAGACGCCGCTCCTGCTTGTTCAGGAGCGCGGCCAGTTTGACGCTCGCCGCGCCGCGCGAATGCAAATTCGCCATGAGGTATGAGAGCGTCAGCCCGGTGTCCACGATGTCTTCGACGATGAGCAAATCGCGCCCCTCAATCGGCACGTCCAAATCTTTCACGATCTTGACTTCGCCCGACGAGCGCGTGGACTCTCCGTAACTCGAAATCGCCATGAACTCCACGCCGACGCGCATGTCAATCGCGCGCATCAGATCGCTCAGGAAGATGAACGCGCCTTTGAGCACGCCGAGCAGCAGGGGATTGCGTCCCGCGTAGTCGCGGGCGATCTCCGCGCCCAGTTCCGTGATGCGCGTCTGAATCTGTTCCGCGCTGAACATCGGTTCGAGGTTGTCGTTGGTAAACTCGCTGGGAAGGGGAGCGGCTGTAGCTGACAAGGGCGGCCTCCTCGTGATTGCATCTCATGGCGAACGTGTCGGAGCTTGAAAATGCGAATTGAGGAGCGACGCGTCTTGCGCGTTGCGCCTCCTGTTGCGACATACTAAAGTAGCCGCTCGCCGCAGGTCAATGTATTCAAGCTGTCAGCTATTAGCTATTAGCTATTAGCTTTCAGACGAAGCAAACAACGCTGCCGATGCTCAGAACAATGTTTCAGTTTTTGCTAACAGCTAACAGCTAACAGCTAACCGCTAATAGCTATTATTATGCCCGAAGAACAATCCACACGCGACCGCGTCCGCGCCCTCGTGCGCGAGGTGCTCAACAACGCGCTGCCCGAAGAAGAGGACGCAGGCGCATCTCAAACAGCGCCGCCTTCAACAGCCGCCGCGCACGCTTCGACCGACGCCGCGCCGCCTCCGCCCCCGCAGGCAACGCACGCGCCCTCGCCCCCGCAGGCGACGCCGCCAACGCCGCCAACGACGACGCGCGCCGCCGGAGCCGCCGCGCCGGGCGCGACCAACGAGCGTCCCATCGCGCGCGACGAATCATCCAAGACGGTCATCACCGAGGCGGACGTGCGCGGCCTCGAACCGGGCGCGCGCCTGCGCGTCGCGGAGGGGGCGCGCCTCACTCCGCTCGCCGCCGACATCGTGCGCGAACAGGGCATCGAACTCGTCCGCCGCGTTCCGCGTCGCGGCACGCGCGAGAGCAGGTCAATAGGCGTTGGCGCGGATCACGGCGGCTACCCGCTGAAAGAGGAACTCAAAACTCACCTCGCCGGACTCGGCCACCGCGTACGCGACTTCGGCACGAACTCGACCGACGCGGTCGACTACCCGGACTTCGCGCACGCGGTCGCCCGTGCCGTCGCCGACGGCGAATGCGACCTCGGCATCATCATCGACGGCGCGGGCGTCGGCTCCGCGATGACGGCCAACAAGGTGCCGGGTGTGCGCGCCGCCGCCTGCTACTCCGTCAAAGTCGCCGTCAACTCGCGCGAGCACAATGATGCCAACGTGCTCACGCTCGGCAGCGCGACGATCACCCCTGCCGAGATGCGCGAGATCGTCGCCGCCTGGCTCTCGACCGAGATCACCGAGGACAGACACCGCAAACGCGTGGCGAAGATCATCGCGGTCGAGCGTCAATATCGCGCGTGAAGCGGCTCCACCGCACACTGGTCTAGGCGTAGAGAATGTACGATAATTCTACCCGCGACGCGCGAAGATTTCCGGCAAACACTTAATCGCATAACCAGCGCTCCGGCGGAAAAGGGAGTGGCACAATGGAATCCATGAGTGATGAAAGCACCGAAATACTGACCCGGAAGCTTGATACCATTATCAAACTCATGGTGCTTGTTCTGAGCGACGGAAAGAATAGTACAGAGGCCATTAAGCTACTATCAACTACCGGCCTCCAGCCCAAAGAAATTGCGGAAATAATCGGAATACCACGCCCCTCAGTCAATGCTCGCGTTTCCGAAGTTAGAAAGAACGAGAGTCGCAAAATCGCAGGCTTGAACCGGGGCGCGATCTGGATGAGCGACGATTTCGATGAGCCTTTGCCGGAAGAGTTTTGGACGGGCACGGAATGAAACTGCTTCTGGACACACACACTTTTATCTGGTGGGCCGGTGAACCTGAGAAACTATCGTCAAATGCATTGGCACTGCTTGAGGATGAAGATAACGAGTTGATGTTGAGCGTCGTCAGCGTTTGGGAGATTCAAATCAAATCTCAGTTGGGCAAATTGAGACTCAATGTGCCACTGGAAGACCTGGTTGAAAGCCAGCGACAAGAGAACGGCTTGCAGATACTACCAATAGAGTTGGAGCATGTACTCGCTTTGAGTAGGCTTCCGACTCTTCATAAAGACCCCTTTGACCGTTTGCTGATTGCGCAGAGCCAGGTTGAGGATGCTGATATTGTAAGTAAGGATAGGGAGTTTGCGAGTTATCCGGTGAGAGTGATGTGGTAGCTTAGGGCTTGTCCTCAGTTAACTGTTAGGAGCATCCGTCTAAATGGCATATTCGAACAACGGCGATTTGGAGCACCTCGTAGAGCAGATCACGGATGTCATCGTGGCGCGGCTGAACGGGGATGTGGAGGAGCAGGCGGCGCTGTGCGGGTGCGGGTCGGCGTGTTTCAACCGTTGCCCGGAGCGGATGCAGCGCGTGGTGGACGCGGGCGCGGCGCGCATCGGGTTGGTGCTGGGCGAGACGGCTTCGGCGCGCGACTGGGCGAGCCTGGTGGATCATACTCTGTTGAAGCCGGAGGCGAGCGAGCGCGACATCGAGCGTTTGTGCACCGAAGCGGCGCAGTTTCATTTCGCGAGCGTGTGTGTGAACCCGACGTGGGTGCGCGCGTCGGCCTGCCATTTGCGCGGGACGGGCGTGGTGGTGTGTACGGTGGTCGGGTTTCCGCTCGGCGCGACGCTCTCCGACGTGAAGGCGTATGAGACGCGACGCGCCATCTTCGACGGGGCGCGCGAGGTGGACATGGTGATCAACGTCGGCGCGCTCAAGAGCGGGGACGATTGCGCAGTGGAATATGACATCCGGCAGGTCGCGGAGGCGGCGCACGAGCAGGACGTGCTGGTGAAGGTGATCATCGAGGCCGCGCTGTTGACGGACGAGGAGAAGGTGCGCGCGTGCCTGGCGGCGAAGCGCGCCGGGGCGGATTTCGTCAAGACTTCGACGGGCTTCGCCAAGGGAGGCGCGACGGTGGCCGACGTGGCGTTGATGCGCCGCACGGTGGGGCAGGAGATGGGCGTGAAGGCCGCGGGCGGCGTAAAGGGGTTGGACGACGCGCGGGCGATGGTCGAGGCGGGCGCAACCCGGCTCGGCGCGAGCGTCGGCGTGAAGATCGCGCAGGAGGCTTCGGGCGTGCGGGTCGCGGCCGGCGGCAACGGCGGCTATTGAGGCTTTGAACTGTGATGCGAAGGGCAAATCCGGTGGGGCAACGAACGCCGCGAAAATTCAACAGGCATTTACAATGTGCCCTCCTCGTCTGTCTCGGCCTCAGTCTGCCGGCACAGGTCTCCGCCCAGACAGCGCCGGCGCAGACGGGCGCGGGCGCGCCGAACGCTCTGACCCGCGTGCGGTTCAACGTGAGCGATACGGACAAGCGTTTCGTCACCTCGTTACGGCGAGAAGATGTGCGCGTGTCGGAGGACGGCGTGCCGCAGCCGGTCATCTCTTTCTCGCCGGACTTCGATGCTCCGCTGTCACTCGTCATCGCCATCGACAACAGTTCTTCGCAGGAACGCCTCTTGCCGACGACCAGAAAGCTGGCGCAAGCCCTGCTCGGGTTGCTGCGCTCTCCGGCGGATCGCGCCGCTGTTATTTCGTTCTCCGGCGAAGTCGTGCTCGAACAGGATTTCACCGGCGATCAGACGCGGCTGCATCAGGCCATCGAGGGCGTCGGCTTCCTGCCGCTCGGCGATCCCGCCAGCACCTCCACTTCGTTTCGCGATGCCCTGTGGCTCGTCGGCCAGGAAGTGTTCACGCGAACTTCCGCCCCGGCTTCGCCGCCAGCCCGCCGCGTCCTGATCCTCTTGACGGATGGAGCGGACACTTCCAGCGAGACGAAAAAGCGCGAAGCCCTGGAGAGCATCCTGAAAACCGGAGCCGCCATCTATGCGTTCGTCGTAGGTGATCCTTACTATGACAATATCGACAAGGGGGCGATGCGAAGTTTGACGGAACGCACCGGCGGGTGGGCTTATTTCCCCCGGAAGGGCGAAGAGTTGAGGCCGGCTCTCGAACACGTCCGGGCGGCGCTGCGCGCCGAGTATGTCATAGCTTACGCCACTCCCGCCGGGAAGGCAGGCGGGCGGGCGCTGCGTAAGCTCAAGCTTGAGATCGTTAATCCTGAAATGCGCAAGCGAAATTTGCGTCTCGCACACACGCAGGGCTACTTCGTCCCCTGAAGCAAAGCCGCGCGGGAGGAACTTCCGAAGGATAAAGGGGCTGTGCAAACAATGTATGCGCAGCCTCTTTATCCTTTTTCCGTAGTTCGCCGCGCCGGGCGCCAACGTTAGAAGCGGAAGCCGACGCCGGCGCTGAACTGAAAATTGTGTCTGAACTCGCCGGGTATCGGGTGCTGCCCCACGATCCCCGTCCGGTCGAGGATCGCCCCGGTGGTGTCGCCGTAGCGGATGATGGTGTCGCCCGCGTCGAAGCGCGTGACGATGCGGCGCGAGGGGTAGAACTCCAGCACCGCGCCGACATCCGTGGCGAAGCGCGTCTCGCGGTGGGGTATGTGATCGAAGGCCAGGCCGAAAATCGGGTCGGGTGTGCCGGGGCGCACGATCAATTCTTCACGCCCCGCGCTGAAACTCGTGAAGCCGGGGCGCACCTTGCCGAAGACGCCGAACTTATCGAAGCGTTTCCCGGCCTTGACGCCGAACAGCCCCTGCGCGATGCGGCCGCCGTTGCGAAAGCCGCGAAAGCGTGTCCCGTTAGGGAAGAAGTCGAACTGCGTTTCGAGCGCGACATTGTCCGTCAGGTTATAGGTCAGGCGCGCGCCGAAGCCCGGCTCGGTCGAGACGCCATGCCCATCCATGGTGAGCGAGGAAAACTGCACGCCCACTTCGACCTTCGGCGCGTCGGTCGCCTGCGCGCGAACGTCGCCGGGAGCGGAAAATAGGCACAGGAGGACGAGGGCTGCCGCGCAGCCTGTTTTGAAGTTCATTAAATTGTCTCCTTAGATTTCGGTTAGCTTCAGGTGTCGAGAGCGGGAGACCGGACGCCCTTGCGGCCGGCCTCTTAAACTTAAAGACGTTTCATCCTTTGCCGAGGAGCGAGAGAGCGCGGTCGGCGAGTGATCTCTTCTTCGGTTTGAACTTGGTGTAACCGGCGGGAATCTCGAAGAGAGACGCGTCCAGTTCCCGGTTGGTAACTTCGACAACTTCGCGCGTTCTGACAGTCGGGCTTCCGTCGTCGCCGTAAGACGTGACGGTGAGCACCAGCGGGAAGCCGAAACGCGCGCGGCCTACTTGCCTGCGCTCGAAACTGTAGCGGCGTTTATCTTCACCGCTCATTTGATAATCGGTGCATCTGCTCTGCTCATAAGCCGTAAGTTCGCCTTGATCGAAACCGGAGATGTCGTATGAACAGAACATGCCGTAGAGGAGGTCTACATACCAGCCATCCGACTCTTTGCGCAGGGGCGTCTGCGGGCAGGACTGAGGCGGCGTCGCTTCCAGGGTGAGAGTCGTCTTGATGCGCCGCGCCGTGTAGCCGAACATCTCTTTGCGCTCGCCCGTATCCACCACCGTGAAAGTTTCAATCATGCGCCCGTCGTATTTCAACGCTTGCTTGCGCCGGGGCTGGCGCGCGCTCTCCGCTTCGGCGCGCGCCAGGAATTCCTGTATGGGAATGAGCGGATACTCATAGAAGATGCGCCTAGCGTCGTCCAGCGCGACCGAGCGCTTGAGGTCGCATTGGTAGATGTAGGTTGCGGTGGCGGGCACGCCGTCGGGTCGTTTGAAACTGAACTCATTACGCTGCCGCCTGCCTTTGAAGTGGAAGACGCTCTCGCCCTCGCGAGCGTTCTCCGTAATTTTGAATTTCAACTTGAGGTCGGCCTGCGCCGTCGTCGCCAGAGCGCAAAGCAGCAACACGGAGACGACCGGAGTCTTCAACGTTTTGTTCATCATCCTTACCTCACGCGGCTCATAGTTGCGGACGAAAAATAGCCGGGATGCTGCTCCTCGCGTCCCGGCGGGGAAGCCTCAACGCCGGGGCAAAAGGTTCTCGATGCGATCCGCGCCGCCGACGAGCACGCGCGAACGGCGAGCCGCGTCTTCGGCGGGGCGTTTCCGGTTGTCGCCGCCGCGCACTTCATAGCCTGCGCGCCGCTCGCGCCCGATGCGCTCCAGAGAATCGCGCAGCCAGTCGGGCGAGGCGGCGTTGTCGTCGCCCGCGTTCGGCGTGGCGCGAGTGTCCGCCATGATCTGTTCCACCGAATCGAAGTCGGAGACGTAAGCGCGGTCGTGCAGCACCCACAAATTCCAGTTGCCGCCGCTCGTGCCGACGACGGGCGCGCTCGAAGTCCACTCGTAGGCGTCGCCGCCGAGCGCGAACGAAATCTTGTTGTTTTCGATGCGGCCGACTTTCTGAAAATCGTAGCCTTCGTGCGGGATGAGCGAGAAGATGAAGCGACCGCGCCCCGGCACGTAAAACCAGACGAGCGCGCCCGCGCACCCGCGCGCCGTCTTCCGGCCGCCGACGAGTTCACCGTTGATCGTCAACTTGTAATCGCGCACGGCGAGTTCGACGTTGCCGAGCGTGAAGTCGCGCAGGGGCACGCTTCGCGGCGCGCTCCACAAACGCGCCCGGTCGAAAGAGACCTTCACGACATCCACGATCTTAACGCCCGTCTCCGGATTGACGAGCAGGTCGAGCGCGAAGGCGTCTCCGTCGTCGATGAACTGCGCCTCAATCGACCGGGGCAGGGTAGAGAGGTTCTGCGGCGCGCGGCTCGCCGTCCCGGCCGTCGCCGCCGCCGCCGCAGGAGGCCGGCGCGCGCGAAGTTGCGACTCGAACTCCGCGCTCAGGGGTTTGAGCGAAACTTTGAACTGCTTCGATGCGGCGACCGGCTCGACCACGAGGTCGTAGCCGAAGACAAAATTGCCCTCCGCGTCCAGCAGTATGCGGTGAACGAGGTGGTCGTCGGCGAGCAACACCTGCGGCGTCAGAGAGGCTTGAATGTCACCGAGCGCGGCCGAAGCTTTCGTCTTCCCCGACGCCTCCGCGGCCTCTATGCGGAAGGCGATGAAGCCCTCGCCATGCAAGGGCATGACGAACTGTTCGGGACGCGACGAGCCGGACGCCCTGCTCTGCGCCCGCGCTGCCGCGCCGCTGCCCGGTAACGATGGCAGCAGGAGCAGCAACGGCAACAGCAGCAGCAGCGCGAGGCGGGCGAATGCTCGAAGTTTCGCTTTATTGCTCATGCGCCTCGCTCCCCTTGATGATTCGCAAATTCACCTCACCAGCGGGCTTGAAGCCGGAAAAATTCGCGCGGGGCGCGGGCGCGTTCGCCCCGTTGGTGCCGGGCGCAACGGCGTTGCGGCGTGCGACGCCGGCGAGGTTTTCGCGCGGCGCGAAGCCGCGCGGCGCGCCCTCGTCGGCGCGTCGCCGCAGGTAAATAGTTTGCGTGACGATCTTCTCCCGCACGACGGGCACTTCGACAAACCTGATCTGCGGCGCGGACTCCGGCCGCGCCGCGTCCGGGGCGGCGAGCACGACGGGTTCGGGCGCGGGGCGCGCGACGAGTGCGAGCGAGACGATGGACGTGGCGGCCAGCAGGAGCAGCGCGGCGGCCGCGAGCGGCGCGGGCACGCGAACAGAAGCCCGCAACAGGCGCTTCCATGAAGAGGCGCGCGTCCGCCTGCGCACGGCGACCGTGGCCGCTTCCGTGGCCGCTTCTTGCGTCTGCGCCCCTTCCGCACGCGCCCCGGTCGCCGCGCCGCGCAGGCGAAGCGTGAGCGCGGCGTGATACTGAGGCCAGTAGCCTTCGCCCGGTGAGAGCGCGGCGGAAACGTCGTCGCAGGCGTCGAGCGTCGCGCCGTATGAGCGATACTCCGCGGCGCAGGCGGCGCACCGCTCCACTTCCGCGAGCAGGCGCGCGCGCGTCGCTTCGTTCGCCTCGTCGAAGACGAGATCGATCAGGCCATCCTGCGTCTGCCGGCAATCATGCATCGATTTAACTCCCACTCAAATCTCACTCAACTACCACTCAACTCCCACTCAGTTCCCACACAACTCCCGCTCTATTTCCGCACAACTTCCGCTCAACAACTTTTCCTGACAGGCAGGGGCTTATAGTCCGTCGCACGCGGCTCGACGCCCAAACGCTCGCGCATCTTCATGACGGCGCGAAACAGTGCTTTCTTCGTCGTGCCCGCGGAGCAGCCGATGGCCTGTGAAATCTCCTCGTAGGTCATTCCTTCCTGGTGCTTGAGCAGGAAGATCAGCCTTTGCTGCGGCGTCAAATCTCCGAGCGCATCGAGCACGCGCCCAACGAGCATCTGGTGGTCGAAAATTTCTTCCACCCCGCGCCCGCGCCGCGCCGTCATAAACGTGGTCTCGTGCGCGGGTGCGGCGGCCGCCCCATCGCGGCGAGAGGCTTCCCAGGCGTCGAGTTCGACGACCTGTGCACGCCCCGGCGCGCGGCGTTCGTTGAGGAACGTGTTGATCGTGATCTGCCGCAGCCACGTGTAGAAACTCGACTCGCCGCGAAAACTTTTGATGGCACGGAAAGCCTTGAGCCAGACTTCCTGCGAGAGGTCTTCGGCGTCGTGCCGGTCGCGGCAGTAGTGGAGCGCGAGCAGCAGCAGACGCCGCTCGTAGGTGCGCGCGAGCGCGGCGAACGCCTCCGCGTCGCCTCCCTGCGCGCGCACGATCAATTCGCTCTCGTCCTGCTGCGTCAAATCGTCCCCCACCCTCCAACCCCTCTCGAACAATGTGCGTCGGTACAATAGACACGGAGCGCGTGATTTGGTTGGCCTCGCGCCCGCGCGCCGTCGCCGGGAAATCACACTATGCGCGGAAGCCCCGCGAAATAATCCCGCGCGGTTTTTTGGCGCGCGCCGTGGCCTACAACCCCGCACGCCCGCCCCGCCCTCTTGAAACGCGCGTCGCTTTGCGTCTATGCTGGTCGCACACAAGCTCTGCAAAGTTTCAATCGACGGTGAAATAAGTCATGCCATCCGGACATAAGGTGCTGGCGGTCGTTCTCGGCGGCGGCGCGGGCACGCGCCTGTTCCCCCTGACGCACCAGCGTTCCAAGCCCGCCGTGCCGCTCGGCGGCAAGTATCGCCTCGTGGACATCCCGATCTCAAACTGCATCAACTCGGACATCACACAGATTTTCGTGCTCACGCAGTACAACTCCGCGTCGCTCAATCGCCACATCGCGCGCACTTATCGCTTCAGCGGCTTCTCCGACGGCTTCGTCGAGATACTCGCCGCCGAGCAGACGCCCGAAAGCCCGCAGTGGTTTCAAGGGACGGCCGACGCCGTCAGGCAGGTCTTGCCGCACATCCACGACTGGGGCATCGACACGCTGCTGATACTTTCCGGCGATCACCTCTATCGGATGGACTACCGCAAGTTTCTCGCGCGCCACTACGAGACGAAGGCCGATGTGACCGTCTCGGTCGTGCCCTTCGTGCGCGAGGCGGCCGAGGAGTTCGGGCTGCTCAAGGCCGACCCGACGGGGCGCATACTGGAGTTTCGTGAGAAGCCGAAGGGCGCAGCCCTCGAAGAGATGCGCGTGGACACGACGGCCTTCGGCCTCTCGCCGGAAGAGGCCGCGCGCCGCCCCTTCCTCGCCTCGATGGGCATCTACGTTTTCAACTACGACCGCCTGCGCCAACTGCTCGCGGAGAATCCCGCGTGGGTGGATTTCGGGCGCGAGATCATCCCCGCCGCGATCAAAGACTACAACGTGCAGTCGTACCTCTTTGACGATTACTGGGAAGACATCGGAACGATCTCAGCCTTCCATAGTGCCAATCTCGACATGACCTCGCTCCTGCCGAAGTTCAATTTCTTCGACACGGAAGCGCCCATCTACACGCGACCGCGTTATCTTCCGCCCTCGAAAGTTCACCACTGCGAGATCGTGGATTCGATCATCGGCGACGGCAGCATCATCAATCGCGCGCGGCTCGCACGCTCGGTCGTCGGCCTGCGCGCGCGCGTCGAGCCGGGCGCGCGCATCGAGGATACCTATTTGATGGGCGCGGACTACTACCAGTCAATCGAGGAACTGCGCGCCGATGCCGCCGCCGGCCGCCCGCTTATCGGCATCGGCCGCGACACCATAATCCGCCACGCCATCATCGACAAGAACGCACGCATCGGCTCGAACGTTCGCCTCGTGAACGACGCGGGCGTCAAACACTTCGACAACGTGGCGGCGGGCTACTACATCCGCGAGGGCATCATCATCGTCCCGAAGAACGCGACCGTGAAAGACGGCACGATAGTTTGAGACGGGGCGACTGTTTGAGAGCGACAGTTTGAGACGGCACGAATGTTTGAGACGGCGCGATGGTTCGAGACGGGGCGGGCACGCCGTCTGGTCTCGTCTCGTCGCGCCGTCTCGTCGCGCCGTGCCGTGAAGTTCGGCGAACTCTCCGTCCCCCTTCGGCGTACTAGGAATCGTTCTACGATTTCGAGTTGCGGAAAGGCGGGGCTATGAATAAATCGAACTCAAAATTCATCCGCGCGATTATCCTGTCCTTCACCATTTTGACGCTTACGGTTTCCGGCCAGATTGTTCAGGAGCCGGAGATCATGACCTACAAAGAGTATGGCCGGATCAGGCACCAGCGGCCTTACGTGCTCCAACTACAATCCGGGCAGGGCGAACTGCTCTACTTCGGCGCGGGGCACGTCTATCGTCTGAACGACCCGCAGATCGCCGAGATCGAACGGCGCTTCGCGGAGTTTCGCCCGACGCTCGTGCTCAACGAGAGCGGGACGCCGCCCGCCGAGTCGACGCGCGAACTCGCCGTCGAACGCTACGGCGAGCCGGGACTGGTCAGCTTCCTCGCCGCCAGGCATCGCGTCCCCATCCGCAGCCTCGACCCGCCGCGAATGCAGGAGATCGCTTACCTGCTCTCGACGAAACGCTGGACGACCGAGCAGGTGATGCTGTTCTACGTGCTGCGCCGCGTGTCGGAGAACAATAAGAAGACAAGCCCCCGACCGGCCGACGAACTCGTGCAGCAAGCCCTGGACGCGACGGCGAAAGCGCCGGGCTTTGAAAATTTGCCGAAGACGGTGGCGGAGTTCGAGGCGAGTGCGAAGCGTCTGTTGCCGTCGGTCGCCGATTGGCGGACGGTCAAAAGCACGGTCTTCGATCCGAACCCCGACTTCGGCCTCTACACGAACGACGTGGCCTACGCGTCGAGCCAGTATCGCGACCGTTACATGGTGAAACTGCTGGCGGAAGAGGTGCGGAAAGGCGGGCGCGTGTTCGCCGTCGTCGGCGCAAGCCACGTCGTCATGCAGGAGAGCGCGTTGAAGAAGGCGCTGGCGCAGGCCACGGCCGCCGACGCCGGCCGCGCGCAACCGGCCGCGCAGTAAGACGCGTGTCCTTGCGCGCCGTCGAACGTAGACGCTCGCGCGCCGTCGAACATAGACGCCTGCGCGCCGTCGAGCGTCGTTGCTTGTGCGCCGTCGAATGTAGCCGGAAGCGTTCTCCACGGAGACGCGCGAAGGGGCGGGAGAGTTGAACCACTCTCCCGCCCCTTCGCGTACTTTTTGTGCCGACGTCAGCGTGCGCTTTATCTTTCCGCGAGCGGCAACCTGCGCAGCACTGGTTGCGTGCGCCTGCGTTCGTCGTCCTGCGCGGTGGCGGCGTTGTTGTTGTTGTTGTTCGCGCCGGACGGATTGTAGATGTAGCTGTCGCGCGCCTGGACGGCGAGGTCTGGCCGCATGACGCGGACTTTGACGCGCCGTCGCTGGCCGGGCTGTCCCTGCTGTTTCGGGTAGTAGCCGAGACTGTACTGGCGGCGCAGTTCCTCCGCGACGAGCGAGAAGGCGCTCTCGATATCGCGCGTGGTTTCCGCCGGGTAGACGCGCGCGCCGGAGAGGCGTGCCATGTCGCGCAGGTATGCGTCGCCGCGCTCGTATTCTTCGCGCGTGCAGCCCGTGCAGTTGCGGCGGCCGCCGCTGCCGCCGCTGCCGCCGCCCGTTCCGCCGCCGTAGACGCCCCCACGGCGATTGCTTCCGCCGGAGAGGATGTCCACGAGGATGTCTATGCCGCTCGTCCTGCGCTGCGACCCGCCGCCCCCGCCGCCGCCTCCACCGCCTCCACTTCGAGAGGCTGTATTCGAATCGAAGGTGTCGTATTGAACGGGATAGACGAGCGCGTCGAGTTCTTCCACGTCCCGCGCGTTCGATTGGTAACTGGCGCGGCGGCTGGAAGTGTCTACGCCGTCGGTGAAGAGCAGGATGGCCTTGCGCCCATCCATGCGGTTGAAGCGTTCGTTGATGACGAAGTCCACGGCGTCGTAGAGTTTCGTGCCTTTGCCGGGGCGCACGCGTCGGATGGCGTCGCGCAGGCGTGCGCGGTCGCTCGTCGCCTCGGAGAGCACGCGCACCTCGTCGTCGAAAGAGACGACGAGCACGCGGTCTGCGGGGCGCAGTTGATTGACGAAGGAGATGGCGGCGTCTTGAATCTCTGTGAGCCGGTCTTTCGTCGAGCCCGAGGTGTCGATGACGAGCGCGACGGTGAAGGGTTTTTCGACCGCGGCGAAATAGGCGATCTCCTGTTCGACGCCCTCCTCCCAGATGCGAAACTCCCCCTGCCGGATGCTCGGCACGTATTTGCCCGCCCTGTCCATCACGCTCACCGGAATCGTCACAAGCGACGTGTTGACGCGCACGACCTCGTTCTCGTCAACTTCGGTCGAGTCATCCGCCGGGGCGTTGCCCTGCACGGGGCGTTGCCCGGCGTTCGGGTCAACCGCGCCGCCGAGGGTCGGCGCGCGGCGCGGCGCGTTCGTGTCGCGCGCGGGGGGCGTGCCGGTGCGAACGGGCGCGTCTGTGCGCGCGTTGCCGGACGACTGCCCGACGCGGCGCGGGCGCGTCTGTGCGTTTGTTGTTGAAACGGAAATTGCGAGCAGGGAGAGGAGTACGAGACAGGCGGCGAACTTTCTCAAGGCCTTTTCAACTCCTTTGGACGAAACCATTATACAGCGACCACGAGGCGCGGACTAAGCTTTGATGCAAATGCCGCCCGATGGATGCCCGGAAGTGAAACGATGAAGGAGGAACGATGAACGCGGAAGTGAAGACAAAAAGCAACTGTCTTTCAGTTCATCGTTCCTCCTTCATCGTTTCCCCGCTGATCGCGTTCCAGATGAACGGGAACGTGCCCCACGTCTGGGCGCGATGCTGTGGGCGGAAGCCGAAGAGAACAATGCGACCCTTGCCGAGAGGCACTTCGGCGAGCGCGATTTTGCCGGCGATCAACTTCTCGCCGAGCAACCAGCCCGAGCGCAGCGGGTCGCGCTCGGCGTAGCGCGCGACGACGCGCACGTTGCTCTTCGCGCCGTTCGGAACGATGAAGGCGGAACTGTTGATGAAGTAGGCGTCCACCTCTTTCCCGAAGCCGCGCGCGAGCGGGTGCGTGGTGTCCACGTCGAGCCTGAGGATCGAGCCGGGGCCGTAGAACTCCGACGACTTCACGCCTTCGAGGACGTTGCGGAGCGGCACATTGAAACGCTTGATGGCGAGTTCCGAGGCGGCGTCGAAGCAGATGAGCGTGCCGCCTTCTTCGACGAAGCGGCGCAGGTTGTCCACGCCCGCCTCCGTGATGCCGCCCGTGAACTCCGGCGGCGCGGTCTCTCGCTCACGTCCCTCGACGATGTCGCGCAGGCGCATCGAGGGCAGCACGATCACGTCGTGGCGCGCGCGCAAATTTCCGGCGCGCACGTCGCGGTCGCGCAAGGTCTGAAAAGGCACGTTGAAAGTGTCGAAGACGTAGCGCGTCCAGCCCTCGTCCATCGAATTCGTCCAACTGCGGTAGAGCGCGAGCCGCACGCCGGGGCGGGTGAGCGGGTTTTTGATGGGCGAGCGCGCGGAGCCTTCGGGTTGCAGTCCCGCATCGCGCCACGCCTCCGCGCCGTTGCGGACAAGGGTCAGACGCCGTTCGGAGGCGGCTTCGCGGATGCTGCGGACGGGCAGCACGCTGACGCCCATCTGCATCGGCAGCGTCCACCCGGCAACGTCGTAGGGGCGTTCAGCCTCGCCCCCGGCGGTGCGCCGGTCAGGATAGATTTGCTTCTCAAAGAGCGCCTTGATGTTGGCGCGGTAGGGCTGCGCGAGATAGACGAGGTAGCTGCCGGCGGGCATCGACGGGGGCGTCCGCGCCAGGTCGTTGTAGACCGTGCCGCGCGTGCCGAGCGTCGTCACGTGCAACTCGCGTTCGAGGCGTTGAACCTCCACGCCCTGCTCGACGAGCGCGCTGACGAGTTTCGCCACGTTCGCCTCTTTGCCCTGCCCGGCCGGAATCACGTAGCCGATCTCTGTGTCGCCCGCGTCGCCCGCGCCTTCGACGGCGCGTCGTCCGAGGTCGTAAAAGTTGCGCAGGTAACGCTCGCGGTATTTCGCCGCCATCGAGAGCACGGCGCGCGAGGCCGTCAACTCTATCGCCATTATGTCGCCCGGCCGCCAGGTGCCGCCCGGCCAGGGGTCTGGGAAGTTGGTCGCGGGCTGGAGCGCGGAGGGCATCCCGCGCGATGAAGCGCGTCCGAGTTGTTCGCGCGTCACTTCGACGGGCGACATCAGGCGCGCGCTCGCGGCCTCGGAGAGTATGCCGATGGAGTTGTGATAGTAGGGCGCGGTGCGGAAGCCGCCGTGCCACCAGGTGTCGTAGAGGGCGTTGGTGATGATGCCCTGCCTGCCTTCGGCCTGCAAGTCCGCCGCGATCTTGTGGCCGATGAGACCGACTTCGCGCAGCAGGAGCGGCGGAATGTGCGGGTTCGGCGGATCGAAAAACGGCGGGACGAAGAAACGCGCCCCCGTCGCGCTCATCTGATGTACGTCGTAAACGATCTGCGGAAACCATTCGCGCCAGAAGAGACGCGTGATGAGCTGCGTCTCCCGCAGGTTGAGCATGAACCAGTCGCGGTTGTTGTCGTGGCCGGCGTAGAGGTGATAAAGCTCGGGCGGTTCCGTGCCCTCGTAGGGCGTGCCGAGAGTTTTGCGATACCAGTCGGCGACGATGTCCACGCCATCGGGGTTGGCGGCGGGGATGAGCAGGAGGATGGTGTTCTGCAAAATCTCGCGCGTCTCCGGGTCTTCGGCCGACGCTAGTTCGTGTGCGAGTTGCATGGACATCTGCGAGGCGACGATCTCGGTCGAGTGGATCGAGCACGAGATGGCGACGACGGTTTTGCCCGCCGCGGTGAGAGCGTCGCGCTCGGCCTCGCCGGGCGCGAGGCGCGGGTCTGCGAGACGGCGCTGGATGTCTTGGAACTTTGCCAGATTGCGTATATTCTCTGGCGCGCTGACGAGGGCGACGACGAGCGGACGCCCGCCGGTCGTCTCGCCGAGCGTGCGCATCTGTACGCGGTCGCTCGTCGCATCGAGGCGTGTGAAGTAGTTGACGATCTGCTTCCAATCGGCAATCGTGCGGTCGTCGCCGGGTTTGAAGCCGAGCACGGAGGCGGGCGACGGCGGCGCGGCGACAGCGGCGGCCGAGGCGCGACGCGCGACCGGCGCGCGCTGAGTTTGAGCTGGGACGGATGAAGCGAAGACGCCGGCGACCGCGAGGGCGACGACGAAATTGTGGAGCGCGAGCCTGAGAACGGAGCGAGACATGCCTGATTCTCTTTCACCAAAATTATTTGAGACGGAACGTGTGCGTGCAGGCGGCGAGTCTAGCACAGAGACGGGCGCGGCGCGCACCGCCGCCAACACCACCGCGCCGGGACGCGCCACGCTCCTCGAACGGCTGCATCACTGGTGGATTCTGTTCGTCGCCGGCGCGCTGCTCGTCATCTTCGCGCCGCCCGTGCTGTTCGTCGCGTGGCTCGCCGGCAGGCGCGAGTGGCTGTACCCGATGGCTATGTGGGGCGCGCGCCAGTGGCTGCGCCTGAGCGGGATGCGCGTGCGCGTGCGCGGGCTGGAACAACTCGATCCGCGACAGACCTACATCTTCACCGCCAACCATCGTTCCTACCTCGACACGGCGACGCTCTTCGCCTACACGGGGCGGCGCATCGGGCTGTTCGCGAAAAAAGAGTTGTTGAAAGTGCCCATCCTCGGCTACGGCATGGGCTTCGTCAACATCCTCGCCATCGACCGCTCAAACCGCGAGCGCGCGCTCACCACCGTGCGGAAGGCCACCGAGAGCATCCGCTCCGGCGTCTCCTTCGGCGTCTTCGCAGAAGGCACGCGCGCGCGCCCCGGCGAACTGCTGCCGTTCAAGAAGGGCGCGTTCTACATGGCGGTCGAGACGGGCGTGAGCGTCGTCCCCGTGGCGATGAAGAACACGGACAGGCTGATGGGCAAAAGCGAGGGCACGGCGCGCCCCGGCACGATTGAGATGGTCATGCTCCCGCCAATCTCGACCAAAGGACTTTCGACGGACGAAGACGTGAAACGCCTGACGGCGGAAGTACGCGCGCGCGTGGCGGAAGAGTTGGCACGATAGGGGGCGGCGAGGCTGAACGTCGAAGGCCGCCCGTGAAGCAGTTCGCTTCACGGGCGGCCTTCGATACTTAAAGTTGTGTGCCGCAGAGCGACCGTCAGGGCTTTTTCGTGGCCGGTGTGGGCGCGGGCGTGGCGTCGGGGATGATGTCCTGACCTTCGTCGATCACTTTCACCTTGACGCGCGGCCGCGCGAAGTCCGTGAAGGTGATACGCATCCGCAGGTGTACGACGCCGCCGTTATCAAACACGAGTTCCTCGTCGGCATAGGTGTAGGTGGGAAACCAGAACTTGCCGTCAATCTGTTCGCGGTAGGTCTCGAACGTGGGGAAGCGTTCGTTCTTCTTTTCGGGCACCCCCTTGCCGCGCACCTTCACGATCTGCAAATCCTGATCGTCAACCCAGATGCGCCCCTTGAAGAAACGCTCCTTCGTCTTCTTCGGGTCGGGCATCACCTTCGGCTCGACGTCGAAGATGTAGAGGTTCAACTCGTCGATCTTCTCCTTGCCGGCGTACTTGATGTTGTAGAGGTTGATGCGTGAGGGTTCGAGCGCGAATGTTTGCGCGCCGCTGAAGTCTTCGAGGTCTTCGGCCGAGAGCGAGACTTCGGTGAGAGTCGAGATCGGGAACAACTCGATCTTCTCGTAACGCTTGCCCGCGTCGTCGAAGACGAAACGCGAGACGCGACGATACTCGCCCGAAATCTGCCCGCCCATGCCGATGGTTTGCACGATGGCCTCGCGCTTGAAACTGTACTGATTGAGCGCGGTGCGAAACAACGCCTCTTTGGTCGTGAACTCGCGGATGATGCGTTCGACATCGACGCCCGCGGGCGAGGCTGCTGCCGCCGTCGCTGTCGAGGCCGTCGAAACCTGCTGCGCGGACGCGGGCAGCGCAGCCGCCGCAAAGGCGACCATCGAGGCGAGAGCAGCCGCCACGGGAAACAAGAAACGAGAGGTTTTCATAAATTTTCTCTGAGGAAGCCCTGCCAGATTAACCGCTGCCACACCCGAAAGAGAGCCGTTTCTGCGGCTCCTGCGTGAAAGTTTAAGATGCGGCCGCGCGGGCGCGTGTTGCCAGCGGAAAGTGAGCAGTGAGCAGTGAGCAGTTAAAACCCTTTTCTTACCGCACACTGCGCGCTGCTCACTGCTCACTCCACAAATTCGACCGTGATGCGGTGGGGAATGACACCGCGCTCCGCCCCCTCGTCGAGGAGGCGCTGGACGGCCGCGCGGCCGCGCGCCGTGTAGTCGAGCGTCAGTTCGTTGACCCACATGCCGACGAAGCGGTCGGCCAGTTCCGGCTCCATGTCGCGCGCAAACTGCATGGCGTAACGAAGCGCGTCGGCGCGGTTGTCGAGCGAATAACGGATGCTGTCGTGGAGGCACTTCGAGACGCGCGAGATGACGTCCGCGCCGAGGTCGCGGCGGATGACGTTGCCGCCCATCGGGAGCGGCAAGCTTGTGCGCTCGTGCCACCACTCGCCGAGGTCTAAGACTTTGTGCAGGCCGAGCGACTGGTAGAAAAGCTGCCCCTCGTGGATGAGCAGGCCGGCATCGCAGCGCCCCTCCTGCACGGCCTCGATGATCTTGTCGAAGGGCACGACCTCGTATTGGAAACCGGGTGTGTGGATGCTCAGGGCGAGAAAGGCGCTCGTCAGCTTGCCCGGCACGGCCACTTTCACCGACCCGATCTCTTCCGGTTTGAGTTTCTCGCGCGCCACGACGATGGGGCCGTAGTTGTCGCCGATACTCGCGCCGTGCGGCAAGAGCGCGTACTTGTCGGAGATGTAGGCGTAGGCGTGGAAACTGATGGCCGTCACGTCGTAGACGCCCCGCATGGCCTTCTCGTTCAAACTCTGGATGTCTTCGAGGACGTGCGTGAAGCGCAAAGCCCCTGTGTCCAGTTTGTTGGTGGCGAGGCCGTAGAACATAAAGGCGTCGTCGGAGTCGGGCGAATGCGCGACGGTGATAGTTTGTGTGGTCATAAGGCTGAATATTATTGCTCCGGCGAAGTTGCCGGATCGGGTTCTCTCTCCTCCACCCGGCGAAGCAGCCGGAAGCGGTTGTTATCGAACAGGTAATAATAGGCGGTGCGACCGCCGCGGCCGTCATAATGAGAGCGCGTGAGCATGAGCAGTTTGCTGTCGGGGCGGAAGTTCGGGTGCGGCACGGACGCGTCCTCCGCCGATGCGGGGATGTCCATGTATTCGAGCGGCGGCCAGTAGACTCTTCCCGTCCGCGCGTCGATGACGGCCAACTGCGCGCAGCCCGTGCCGCATCCCCAAAAGACGACCGTGTAATGACCGGCGAAGTTCGCCCCCGCGCGCGCATCTTCTCTCAACTTGCTGCGAAACATACGCGCACGCTTGCCCTCCGGGATGACCGGGGCGACGCGGCCTCTGTAAATTTCCTTCACCGGGTAATCGCCGAAGCGCGGCGGCTCGCCCGTCTTCTTCTTCTTCGCGCTTGCCGCCTCCGCGCCCTCCTGCGCGCGGGGGCGTCTTTGCGGGCGAGCTTCGGCGGCGGCCAGCATCAAAGCGAGCGCGCATGCGAACAGCCGCAGCGTGCCGCTCCCTATCCCGCGAAAAGGTAAGTTAAGACTTCTCTGCATGCTCAAAAAGTTTCGCCGTCAAACAAAGTTTCACTACCTCGACATGAGTCTCGCCGGCGCGTCTTCAAGTTCGCCGGCGCGCCCGTCAGGCTGTTCACGGGCAAGCAGGCCGCTTCACCCGAGTTGACCGGAATAGACCACCGCCTCGTATTCGATGCGGACTGCGCCGTCTCGCTGGTGCGCGTCGAAGGCGCGGCGCAACGCGGCGAACATCGGCGCGTGGCGGGGGTGTCCCTCAAGCGGCACGTAAGAGGCCGAGAGCCAGCGGCCGCGCAGGCCTTCATAATCCAAGACCTGCTCGTGCGCGAAACTCCGCGTGCCATAGCCTCGCGGGAAAAACTGCTCCATCAACTCTCGCCCCGGATTGTCGGCCGCGACGCGCTCGTAATCCGTGCCGTAGGCGCGCAGGATGCTTTCGAGTTCGCGCAGGAAGGGAGTTGTGTCCACACGGCGCATGTTCCAGAGCAGCACGACCCACCCGCACGGTTTCAGGATGCGCGCGAATTCCGCACGCGCGCCCGCTCCGTCGAACCAGTGGAACGCCTGCGCGGCCGTGACGAAATCCACGCTCGCGGCGGGCAGCGTGGTCGCCTCCGCCGCGCCCTCTACGCTCTCGAAGTTGGGAAACTCGCCGAGAGACTTTTCAGCCTCGGCGCGCATCGCATCGTTCGGCTCGACGGCGAAAATTCTGCGGCAGCCCGCACGCAGCAACGACTCCGTCCAGATGCCCGTCCCCGCCCCGACATCGGCCACGATTGACGACGCGCCCAACCCCAGCTCCTCACGCATAAAGTCCACGGCCGCCGCCGGATACTTCGGCCGATACGCCGCGTAGTTCGCCACGCGCGGCGTGAACCGCCTCGTCGGATCGTTCTCGTTCGATGTTTCGGCCGTCGTCATACCGGGCAGCTATTCTTCCTGCGGCAGTTCGCGGCGAGTCGTGTGAATGATCGCCAGCACTTCAATTCGGTCTTCCTTGATGAGATAGATGATCCGGTAGGAACTTTCGAGCACCTGTCGCACCTCGTCGATTTCATACTCCGGCACCATGCGCCCGGCGTGTGGGAAAGACGTGATCTGCTCTGAACGTTTCACCAGACGTTCGATAACCCTGCGCGCATACTCGGGCGAAGTCCGCACATGGTAATCACGAATCGCCTCAAGTTGGCCGAGCGCCGCATCCGTCCAAAGAACTCTCATTGGCGCAAACCGAACCGCGCGCGCACCTCTTCGATGTCTGACATGCGGCCTGCGCGGCTGTCTTCAAGCCCGGCCTCAATGGCCTGACGAACGTAGATTTCGTGCATCAGGTCATCCCAGGTGGCATCGTCCGGCAGACGCTCAATCAAACGGCGCGCTTCATCTTTTACTTTTTCTGCTTCCATCGAATCCTACTCCTTACAATTCACGCGATCATTCAAGGCGGAGCGATACGAGTGGCCTAAACCGACATCAACTCGGCCACCGGGCGGTAGAGCGTGTCGCGCTCGACGGCCTCGAAGCCCGCGTCGGCGATGAGCGCGGCGATCTCGCCCTTGTGCATTTTCACTTCGTTGTTCGTTTCGACCGAGTAGCTCGTGGAGAGTTCGCCGCCCTCCGTGATCGTGCCGTCGAGGTCGTTCGCGCCGTAGTGCAGGGCGACCTGCGCGAGTCGCTTGCCGAGCATCACCCAGTAAGCTTTGATGTGCGCGAAGTTGTCGAGCATCAGGCGCGAGACGGCGATGGTCTTCAACGAATCGACGCCGGAAGGCCCCGGACACTGCGCGAGTTTCGTGCCTTCCGGGTAGAAGGCGAGCGGGATGAAACACTGGAAGCCGCCCGACGCATCCTGCTGCTCGCGCAGGCGCACGAAGTGATCCACGCGATCTTCGATGGATTCGATGTGGCCGTAGAGCATCGTCGCGTTGGAGCGCAAACCGGCGGCGTGGACTTTGCCGGAGAGCGCGAGCCAGCGTTCGGCGTCGGTTTTGTGCGCGCAGATTTTGGAGCGCGTCGGCTCGCGGAAAATCTCCGCGCCGCCGCCGGGGCAGGAGTCCATCCCGGCCTCTTTCAATTGCTCGATCACGTCCTCGTCGCGCATCTTGTAGAAGTCGGCCATGTGGTCGAGTTCGACCATCGTGAAGGCTTTCAGGTGCAGGCGCGGGTAGGCGCGCTTGAGGCTCGCCAGCAAGTCCGTGTAGTACCTGAAGGGCAGCTTCGTGTTCAACCCGCCGACGATGTGCAACTCGGTCGCGCCCTCCGTGACCGCTTTGCCCGCGATCTGGATCGCCTCTTCGACGTTGTGCGTGTAGGCGTCCGGCATACGCGGCGTGCGGTAGAAGCCGCAGAACTTGCAATCGGCGTAGCAGACGTTCGTGTAGTTGAAATGCCGGTTGACGTTGTAGTAGGTGCGCCGCCCGTGCAGGCGTCGGCGCACCGCGTCGGCCAGCTTCGCGAGCGCGGCCAGATCGTCTGTGGCGTATAAATCCACGCCGTCCTGAAAAGACAGGCGCGCGCCCGCCTCCACTTTGGCGGCGATGCTATTCAGTTTCGGGTCGTGTGAAAAATCCATGTTCAATATCTCGATCTCTTAGTCCCAGATTTCCCGCAACTCCAACTCCAACCCGCAGAGCACAGGCTCGCCGGAGACGGTGCGCGGGTCGTCCAATTGCTCTACGGCCGCGCCGCCGGGGCGATAGACGTACACGCGCCGCTCCTGCGGGTCGATCAGCCAGCCGAGTTGCGCGCCGTTCGCCATGTACTCTTCCATCTTCTCCCGCAGATTTTTGAGCGTGTCCGTGCGCGAGCGCAACTCGACGACGAAATCGGGGCAGAGCGGCGGGAAGCGTTCCTGTTCATCTTCCGTCAGCGCGTCCCATCGTTCATTAGTAATCCACGCGAAATCCGGCGACCGTTTCGCGCCGTTCGGCAGCGTAAAGAGTGTGGATGAGTCAAAGGGTTGTCCACTTTTATCTTCTAAAGTCCATGCCGTGAGACGCGTTATGAGGACGGCGTTCCGTATGCCGGATTTTCCGCCGGTTGGAGGCATGATGATGAGGTCTCCTTCGCTGCTTAGTTCAAGGCTCAGGTCGGGATTGAGGCGACAGAACTCGTAGAACTCCTCTTCGCTCATTTTCTTTAAGACCGGGCTGAAGTGGAGCACGACCGGCTCGCGTTCGGCGTTGGTTGAAGTTGTTGCACTCATAAGTTTCTACCTCAAGTCAGGCGGCCGGTTGGCTCCACGGCCTCACAGACTTGCGAAGAAGACCGCGCCGCCGAAGGTGACGAAAAGGATCACGCTGACGAAGGCGTTGGTCGTAAAGAACGCGGCGTTGAGACGGCTGAGATCGTCCGCGCGCACGAGCGTGTGTTGATAGACGAGGAGCGCGCCGGTGGCGCAGACGCCGAGGAGCGCGAGCGCGCCGGGCGTCGCCGCCAGATACAAGGCGACGAGCGCGCCGAACGCTCCGGTGTGCAGCAGGCGCGAAACCCGGAGGGCGGTCGGGATGCCGACGCGCGCCGGGATCGAGCGCAATCCGGCGTGGCGGTCGAAGTCGCAGTCCTGACAGGCGTAGAGCACGTCGAAGCCGGCCGTCCAGAGCAGCACGACGAGCGAGAGCAGGAGCGGCACGGGACTGTCAAACGCGCCGCGCACGGCGATCCAGGCTCCCGTCGGCGCGATTGCCAGACACCAGCCGAGCGCGAGGTGCGAGAGCGACGTGAAACGCTTCGTGTATGAATAGAGCAGCACGCTCGCCAGCGCGACGGGCGCGAGCAGGAGCGTCAGGCGGTTCAACATCGCGGCGGCCAGAAAAAAGAGCGCGGCCGACGCGACGGTGAAGCCCCAGGCAAATTTCAGGGAGAGCTGCCCGGCCGGGATGGCGCGCCCGCTCGTGCGCGGGTTGGCCGCGTCGTACCTGTGATCGGCGATGCGGTTGAAGGCCATTGCGGCGGAGCGCGCGCCCACCATCGCCAAAGTGATCCAGAGCAACTGCCAGGGGGCCGGCAACCCGCGCGCCGCGAGCACCGCGCCGAGCAGGGCGAAGGGCAGCGCGAAAAGCGTGTGCTCGATCTTGATCATTTCGAGCGTGGTGCGGATGCTGCGCGCGGTCGTCTGGTTGAGAGGGGAAGTCATCGAAATCAAACGCTCGTTTCAGTCGCCATCCGGGGCGACCGTGGCGGTCGTCGCCGTCGTCGGGTCGCCCTGCCACTCGGTGCGCCGCGTGTGGGGCACGCCGAATTGATCGAGCACGCGGAAGACGAGATGATCGACCAACTCTTCGATGCTCTGCGGGCGGTGATAGAAGCCCGGACTGGCGGGCAGGATGCGCGCCCCGGCGCGCGCGAGCCGCAGCATGTTCTCAAGATGAATCGCGTTGTAGGGCGACTCGCGCGGCACGATGACGAGCTTGCGCCCCTCCTTCAGGGTCACGTCCGCCGCGCGGTGGATCAGGTTCGTGCCCGCGCCGGAAGCGATTGCGCCGAGCGTGCCCATCGAACACGGCACGATCAACATGCCGACCTGCGGGCGCGAGCCGGAGGCGGGCGTCGCCGCCATGTTGTCGAGGCGATGCACGCGGATCAATTTCGACTCCGGCGCGAGCCCCACCCATTCGTTGACGGCGCGCGCGTCGCCGTCCTGCAAATTCGCGCCGAGCTCGACGCGCGCGACGATGTGCGCCGCTCCGGACATGATCAAATTGATCCGCTCGACAACGCCGCTCGATGCCAGGTGAATCAGCGTGCGGTGCGCGTAGAGCGCGCCCGAAGCTCCCGTGATGGCGACCGTCAGTTCCATAAGTCGTGCCGCTTGAGGGGCGCGAATCTCACGCCGCGCGGAAAAATGAATGGTAAAGCAAAAGCGCGCCGATGGCTAACGCCACGAAGCCGCCCGCCGCGTATTTCCGGTGAGCGTTTGCCCCCGCCGGAATCATGCGTTCGGCCTGACCGGGAACGAGCGCGTAAGTCATGCTCTTGAGAGTCATGCCCCAACCGCAGACGGTGACGATGACGGGCACATCGAGCACCCAGACGTTGTGCCCGAGCACGATCAGCAGGCCGAGCGGGAAGGTGAACATGGCGATAATGATTCCGGCCACACCCGTCGCTTTCAGTCGCAGGAAGAAGTCGCGCCACTGTCGCGCCAGTGCGATATGAGACAGTCCCACAGCCAGCAAGCTGATGGCAAAGTACCGTTCGATGAAAAGCTCCATGCGTTTCTCCGTCGTCAATTATAGAGAGCCTTGCCGGGCGGCTAATGTCGCGCACGAAGTTTACACTATGCGGCAGATACGCATGCGCGCGGTCTTGATGTGGGGTTTGAAATTGAGGCGGCGCGCGGCAAATTGCGAACACGCGCGCGTTCGATGCTAGAATGCCGCGCGCGGCTCGCTAACTGCCGGGTCGATGCAAAACGAGATGGATTTACACGAAATAGAAGAACTGCTGCGCGCGCACCGGACGGGCGAAATGGAGACCGCGGAGGCGGCTCGCCGGCTCGCCAATCTTCATTACGAAGACATCGAGCACACGCGCATCGACCACGCGCGGGCGGCGCGGCAGGGTTTCCCCGAAGTCGTCTTCGGGGCGGGGAAGTCGCGCCGGCAGATTTGCGAGATCGTAGAGCGGCTCGTCGTGCGCTCGCCGAACGTGCTCGTCACGCGCACGGACGCCGCGACTTACGGCGAAGTGCGCAACATCGCGATTGACGCCGAGTGGCACGAGGCGGCGCGCATGATTCGCATCCGGCGCGATTCGAGAGAACTGGGCGTGGGCGAAATCGGCATCGTCACCGCCGGCACGAGCGACATTCCCGTGGGTGAAGAAGCGGCTTTGACGGCCGAAGCGATGGGCAATCGCGTGGCGCGCATCTGGGACACGGGCGTGGCGGGCATACATCGTCTCTTCGCCGAGCGCGAACGCCTGCGCTCGTTTCGCGTCATCGTCGTGGCGGCGGGAATGGAGGGCGCGCTGCCCTCGGTCGTCGGCGGGCTGGTCTCCGTGCCGGTCGTCGCCGTGCCGACGAGCATCGGCTACGGCGCGTCGTTCGGCGGCGTCGCCGCGCTGCTCGGCATGCTCAACTCCTGCGCCTCGAACGTCACGGTCGTCAACATCGACAACGGCTTCGGCGCGGGCTTCGTCGCCAGTTTGATCAACCGTCGTTGGAACGATGAACGCGGAACGATGAACGCGGAATGAGAAATCATAAGACACTAAGCCGCGGTTCTTACTTCATCGTTCCGCGTTCATCGTTCATAGTTTTTTTGATTATCGCGCAAGCGATGATCATCCCCGGTTGCGGCGCGCGGCGCACGCCCGACCTCGAACGCATCTTCGCCCCGGCGCGCGCGCGCAAAGACAAAACGCCCGTCATCGTCATCCCCGGCATCCTCGGCTCGCAACTGATGAATCGCCGCACGCGCGAGATCGTCTGGCCTTCGGCCTTTCGCTCCTCGACCGACGGCCTGAGTTTGCCGACCATGCCCGACCTCGCCGCCAATCGCGACGAACTCGTCGCCGAGCGCATCGTTTCAACGGCGAAACTCGCGCGCCTCGCCCCGGAAATTTACGTCTATTACGAACTGCTGCACGCCCTGCGCCGCTTCGGCGACTACCGCGACGGCGACTGGGACAACCCCGCCCCCGAAGGCGACCGCGACACCTTCTACGTCTTCCCTTACGACTGGCGGCGCGACAACGTCGAATCGGCGCAGCAGCTCTTTCGTCGTATCGAAGACCTGAAACGGAAGCTCGGCCGCCCGGACCTGCGCTTCAACATCGTGGCGCATTCGATGGGCGGCCTCGTCTCGCGCTACGCGGCGATGTACGGCGACGCAGACCTGCCGGAGGGCGACGCCGCGCCGCAGCCCACCTGGGCGGGCGCGCGCCACATCAAAAAAATCTTCATGTTCGGCACGCCCAACGAGGGCACGATGGAAGCCTTCGCCACCCTTCTCGAAGGCTACTCGATCAACGAGGGTTTGCGCCGCCGCATACGCCTGCTCAACAAGCTCTCGCGCGAAGACGCCGCCACCATTCCTTCGATCTATCAACTGCTCCCGCACCCGGAGGCCGCGCGCTTTCTCGATCAAAATCTCGCGCCCGTCGAAATCGATTTTTACGATCCGGCGGTGTGGCGCAAGTACGGTTGGTCGCCGATCAACAACGAAGAGTTTCGCGAACGTTACCGGCAGGGCAAAGTGCGCGACGAGGAGGGAGTGCCCCACCGCGCCACGCTCGCCGAACTCGACGCCTTCTTCGCCGCCGCGCTCACGCGCGCGCGCCGCTTTCACGCCGCCCTCGACGCGCACGCGCCGCCCGGCGGCACGACCGAGCCGCCCCCGGTCGCGCTCTACGCTTTCGGCGGCGACTGCGAAGAGACGCTGAACGCGCCCGTCATCCTGCGCGACGAACGGCGCGGGCGCTGGCTGACGCTCACCGAGCCGCGCGAGTTGCGCGACACGGCGGGGCGCAAAATCAAACGCAGGGATGTCGTCCGCGCCATGTACGAACCCGGCGACGGTCGCGTCACCCGCCGCTCGCTGCTCGGCGAACGGCTCGACGCGCCGCGCCGCAGCCCCCTCTTCAACACGCCCCTCCCCATCGCCTACGCCGTCTTCGCCTGCGACCTCCACAGCGAACTCCAGAACAACAAGACGCTACAGGACAACGCCCTCACCCTGCTGATCAGCGAAGTGTTGAACTGAAACTCACGGCCGCGAAATTGGAACTTCGCGGGGCGGCGCGGCGTGGAGTCTCACGCGGGCTGCCGTGATTCGTGAATCGAGTTTGACGAAAAACGCCGGAAAGCAACCTGTCTCAATCTCATGGAAGACTTCGTTCTCCTGCTCTTTCTCGCTAGCGTCGCAGGCGTCTACCTGCTGGCCGCGCTCGCCGTCGCGCGGGGCATCCTGCGCCGCTTCGGGCGGCTGGCCGCGCCGGCGGGTTATCAACTCCGGCTGCACCGCATCGTGATCGCGCTGGCCGTCGTCGGCGTCCTGTGCATGGCTTACGGCTACTTCATCGAACCCTACTGGCTCTCCGTCACGCGCGTGCGCGTCGCGTCGGCGAAACTCCCGCCCGGCACGCGCCCCATCCGCCTCGTCCACATCTCCGATCTGCATAGCGACCCGCAGGCGCGGCTCGAAGAACAACTGCCCGATGCGATTGCCGCCGAGCGACCCGACCTCATCGTCTTCACGGGCGACTCGATCAACTCGCCCGCGGGTCTCCCGGTGTTGCGCAATTGTTTGACGCGGCTGGCGCGAATCGCGCCGACCTTCGTGGTGAAGGGCAACTGGGATGCCTCGTTCTGGCGGGCGGAGAATTTGTTTGCGGGGACGGGCGTGCGTGAATTGAAGAACGAGGCGGTGAGGTTCGACGCGGGCGGCGTGTCGCTCTGGATCGCGGGCGTGCCGGTCGGCGGCGAGCACCGTCTGGACGAAACGCTCGACGCCCTCCCGCCCGAGGCGTTCAAGGTCTTTCTCTATCACTATCCCGATCTCATCAACGAAGTGGCCGCGAAGAAAATCGATCTCTACTGCGCCGGGCACACGCACGGCGGGCAGGTGGCGCTACCGCTCTACGGCGCGCTCGTCACGCTGTCGAAGTTCGGCAAGCGTTACGAGGCGGGGCTGTATCGCGTCGGCGAGACGACGCTCTACGTCAATCGCGGCATGGGCATGGAAGGCGGCGCCGCCCCGCGCGTGCGCTTCTGGGCGAGGCCGGAAGTAACCGTCATCGAGATCGCCCCGCGCTAGTCGGCGCAGCTATCGAATCGGGCGCAGCCCCGTGTCAGCCGGAAGAGCCACGACTGGGATTAAAGCCGAAGTTTTGGGCAGAGGTCGCTTAAATAGCTGCAACTTTAGGCAATACCCCTCGTTCAACAGGGCGAGGGGTATTGCCTTGTTTAACATGTTTGTCCATGTTATTGTAGGATGGGTGATTTCATCGCAGTCAAATTGACGCTTGACAGGGAAGAAAACGAGGCTACAGTAGCCAACCAATTGCCATAGGTACTTTGTCTTAAAGGGTATGTTAATTCTAACAGGTCATCGGCGACCTAGTACCCCCTTGCCTCATCCCCAGCCGGCGACCACCCTGTGGCAAAGCAAAAGAAGGTGCATAGCATGACGACTGGCTTTTTACTAATTATAGCTATAATTTTATTGCCTGTAGCATTAAAGCTCATTGCTGAAATTTTGGAGAGAATTGGGAAGCCTATCAACCGGATTCCACGGGGACGTGTGCGTAACAAAACTATCTAACCAAGAAGGGCAAAGTCATTCCTCACAAAAATGACTCAAAAGCATAAACCTCGAAAGCCCCAGCCTACCAATACCCAACTGCCGAGAGTAGAGCCAACTGGCGCACAATACCCTGTTGCGCCACTCCCTGCCGATCTTCCGCCCCCGCACGTAGAAGACTCTCATAAAGACGATGAGGGTCTTCATAAAGATGCCTTTTGGCTTTACGGCATTATCGTTGGCTTGGCGATCCGAGAAGCTCTGACCGAGGTGTTACCTCATATATTTAGCACCACATCTATACCGTTTGAGCATTTCTTAGAGGGAGTTCGCCTCTTAGTTTTTCTCATTCTGGCTATTCGTTTCTATCTTGGATCAGTAACTTATTTCCGAGACGCATATATCTGCGAAAAAGCGAAGGCAGACTATTCAAAGAAGAACTATTTTCTTGATTTCTTTGTCGGTTTTTTTCACTTTCTTCTCTTCTTCGCATTAGCTACTTCAATAAATATTCACGAAAGACCCCTGTGGCTATTTCCTCTACTGCTAGTGATAGTTCTCTTTTATGATGTGCCGTGGCTTATTATCAATTGGAGTAATGATACGAGCGACCTAATTAAGATGTGGACTGCCATAAATTTCGGGACACTGGTAGTTGTCGTGCCCCTTTTTTACGGTCTCAAGGGCGGAGGAATGTCTGTAGCGCGAGCAGAAGAAATTGCTTTACTCATAGTCCTTATTGTGAGCATGGTTGACATTGGGGGAACCATAACAGGCAAGCAATTATTTGCCACAGGACTACAACGGCTGATAAGCAAGACCTCTAATAAGTCATAACTACCTACCTCAAAACTCTATCACCTGATCCAACACACTGAAGTCTGCCCAAAAAACTTCTCTATCTGCCCAACAAGTGCTTAGAGCGGTTTTCATTCGCATGTAGCACAGGCGAGATAACTGGGGTGGGGTTTACATTCCTCTCACAAAGGAGTGGGCGACGGGCTCTGCCAATCCCCGGACTTTTTACCTGTGTCACACTCAATCGAAAACCGCTCTAAGTTTCAGAAGATTTTTAGGCAAAGCCACTTCGGCGGAGACTTGCGGCGGAGACTTGAGGAGTGGAACGCGCGACAGGCTCGCGGGGCACAGGGAAACGCGCCCCGTGCCCCGTGAGAAGCTTCTGTTATGAATTGGTGAGCGCGAGTTGCTGGACGCGCGCGGCCACCTCCGCGAGGCTCACGTCCGTTGAAGCCTTCGATGCGCGCTCGAATAGTTCGACCGTGCCCTCCGTGGTTTTCTTGCCGACCGTGACGCGGTAGGGGATGCCGATGAGGTCTGCGTCTTTGAACTTGACGCCCGCGCGCTCGTCGCGGTCGTCGAGCAGGACTTCGAGACCGGCGGCGCGCAGTTCTTTGTAAAGCTGCTCGCCCGCATCCCGCAACTCCGGCTGCTTGATGTTCGTGACGGTGACGACCACGTCGAAGGGCGCGATGCGGCGCGGCCAGACGATGCCGTCCGCGTCGTGGTGCAGTTCGATGGCGGCGGCCATGATGCGTTCGATGCCGATGCCGTAGCTGCCCATCACGACGGGCACTTCCTTGCCGTTCTGGTCGAGCACCGTCGCGTTCATTGATTTGGAATACTTCGTGCCGAGTTTGAAGATGTGGCCGATCTCAAGCGACTTCGAGACTTCGAGCGCGCCCGCCTCGCAATTCGGGCAACGCTCGCCCGACTGCACCGTGCGCAGGTCAGTCCAGAGGTCTACGGGGATGTCGCGCGCGATGTCCACGCCGCGCAGGTGGTGTTCATCCCTGTTCGCGCCCGTCGTCATGTTGCTGCGGTTCTTGAGCGCGTGGTCGGCGACGATGCGCAGGTCGCGCCCGGCGGACTTCGCCCTTTGCTTCATGCCGACGCCGCCGAGCGAGCCCGCGCCCGCGCCCATCAGGTCTCGTATCTCTTCCGGGTGCGCGGGGCGCACTTCGCTCGCGCCGAGCGCGTCGGCCAGTTTCGTCTCGTGAAGTTGATGATCGCCGCGCAGGAGCGCGAGGACGGGGAAGTCCTCCCCCGTCTCGTTCGTGGCGACGTAGACGAGCGTCTTGATCTGGCGGTCGGCCGCCGCGCCGCCGGGGAACGAGATCAAATCCTCAATCGTGCGGACGCCGGGCGTGGGAAATTCTTCGGGCGCGTCGCCGCCGCCGGAAGGCTCGTCGATGACGATGGTCAGTTGCGAAGTGGCCTTCTCTAAATTCGCCGCGTAGCCGCATGATTCGCAGGTGGCGATCAGGTCTTCGCCCGCGTCGGTTTTGACCATGAACTCGCTTGAAGCCGAGCCGCCCATCGCGCCGGAAGAGGCTTCGACGATGGAAAATTTGAGGCCGCAGCGCGTGAAGATTTTGATGTACGCCTCGCGTTGATCCTCGAAAGACTTGTCCAGGCCGCTGCTGTCCACGTCGAACGAATAAGCGTCCTTCATGATGAACTGGCGGACGCGCAGGACGCCGGACTTGGGACGCGCTTCATCGCGAAACTTCGTCTGTATCTGATACCAGATTTGCGGCAGTTGCTTGTAAGAGCGCAGTTCGTGGCGGGCGATGCCGGTGAAGACTTCCTCGTGCGTCATGCCGAGGCAGAGGTCTGCGCCCTTGCGATCCTTGAGGCGAAACATGTTGTCGCCCATCACCGCCCAGCGTCCGGTCTCTTCCCAGATTTCGCGCGGGTTCAGCGCGGGGAGGAAAAACTCCTGTCCGCCCACGGCGTCCATCTCCTCGCGCACGATGTTCATGATCCTGCGCATGACGAGCCAGGAGAGCGGGAGATAGGAATAGATGCCGGCGGCGAGTTGGCGCACCATGCCGGCGCGAAGCAAGAGACGATGCGAGACGACTTCGGCATCGGCCGGGACTTCGCGCAGAGTGGGGATGAAAAAGTTTGACCAGCGCATGAAAGTTGTTTCCAGTCTCCTTATCGAAAAAGTGCGACCTTTCGGGTGAACGCGCATTGTCGCGCACGCCGCGCGTGCAAGGCAAACGCCCGCGCGCCGTGCGCGCCTTGCGGGAACGCGGGCGGCGCAAGCACAATTGACCCTGTGCGACGGCGACGACCGGAGAGCATTTAGAGTAGGCTTCAACCCATGAGCGAAAAACTGCGTGTATCTTTCAACAGCCCGCAATGCGGCTGGATGTCGTTCGAGTTGCGGGCGGGCGAGCAGAGTTTAATCAACGCCGTATCTTACACGCCCTACGATTCCCTGCGCGATCTCATCGACGCGCTGTCCAGGCTCCTCTCGGAAGACATCGACCTGACGGTGAAGTGGGCGTATGAACCTGACGAGGCGGACTTCAATTTCAAAGCGCGCGGCGAACAAGCCGAGTTGGAAGTGAGGTGGTACAAAAATCACCTCCGGCTCGAAGGCACGGGCGAGCGCGTGTTCTTCTTCGAGGGTTCAAGGCTCGACTTGTGTCATCCCTTCTGGAAGGCTTTGCGCGATATGCAGAGCGACATGGAAGTGGACGACTTCGCACGCAACTGGAGGCGTAAATTCCCCGATTCGGAGATGCGGCGGCTGACCGAAGACATCGCGGCGTATCAGCCCGAACAAGCCTCGCGCGCTCTTTAGCCGTGCCGCCAAAGGTCGTTTGCGCCGCCGCGAGGGCGTGATATAACATCGCACGCCGGCAACACGTTTTCCAGCAAACCCAAACGCAAACTTTCGAGGAGAGAACCATGACCGCTCGCCGCCACAATGCGCCGCTCGCCGAAGTTGACCCGGAAATCAGCCGCGCCATCAATAACGAAGTCGCGCGCCAGGCCGAGGGGCTGGAACTCATCGCGTCGGAGAATTTCGTGAGCGAGGCGGTGCTCGAAGCGATGGGATCGGTCTTCACGAACAAGTACGCCGAAGGCTACCCGCGCAAGCGTTACTACGGCGGCTGCGAATTCGCCGACGTGGTGGAACAACTGGCAATTGACCGCGCGCGCGAGTTGTTCGGCGCGGAACACGCCAACGTCCAGCCGCATTCGGGCGCGCAGGCGAACATGTCCGTCTATCTGGCGGCCATCAACTACGGCGACCAGATTCTCGGCATGAACCTCTCGCACGGCGGCCACCTCACGCACGGCCACCCGATGAACTTCTCCGGCATCAGTTACACGGTCGCCGACTACGGCGTCTCGCCCGACACGGAGCAGATCGACTACGACGACCTCGCGCGTCGCGCCGAAGAACATCGGCCGAAGCTGATCGTCTGCGGCGCGTCGGCCTATCCGCGCACGATTGATTTCGCGCGCATCGGCGAGATCGCGCGCAGCGTCGGAGCGCGCGTGATGGCCGACATCGCGCACATCGCCGGACTCGTAGCCGCCGGCCTGCACCCCTCGCCCGTGCCGCACGCCGATTATGTCACGACGACGACGCACAAGACTTTGCGCGGCCCGCGCGGCGGCCTGATTTTGTGCCGCGAGGAGCACGCGGCCGAGGTGAACAAGAAATTGTTCCCCGGCGTGCAGGGCGGCCCGCTCGTCCACATCATCGCGGCGAAGGCCGTGGCGTTCGGCGAAGCTCTCGGCGAGGATTTCAAGGAATACCAGCGGCAGGTTTTGCTGAACGCGCGCGCGCTCGCCGACGGACTCAAGGCGCACGGCTTCCGCCTCGTCTCCGGCGGCACGGACAATCACCTCGTGCTCGTGGATGTCTTCATGGGGGGCAAGGGCATCACGGGCAAGGTGGCCGAGAAGGCTCTGGAAGCGGCGGGCATCACGGTCAACAAAAACACGATTCCGTTCGACACGAACAAGCCCTTCGTCACCTCCGGCGTCCGGCTCGGCACGCCCGCGCTGACGACGCGCGGCATGACCGAGGCGGAGATGAAGACAGTAGCGCGGCTCATCGCGGAAATACTCCACGCGCCCGAATCGGAAGACGTGCGCGTGCGCGTCAAACGCGAAGTGGCCGAACTGGCCGCGCGCTTTCCGCTCTACCCGAACCGCCTGCGACACGATTCGCCTCCCGAAGTCGAAGCGATGGGCGCGGACTAATTCCGCCCGTCGCGCGCCTGTGCGCGGATGAACGCGGCAGTGCGCGGCCGGCGCAAAACAAATGCTTCGGCCGCGCCGCCGGAGTTTGTTAGACTGTCCTCCCGACCACGCGTGCCTCTCCGGCTTTCAACGCACGCGGCGCACACCTCCATTTCAAGTTGAGGAAAACTGATGCAACAAAACACGGAGCAACCGCCGGGTCTCACCACGCTCGGCCTCGCGGATAATCAAACGGGCACTCAAACGGCGGAGGACGCCATCGCCGAGGGACACCGGCAACAGGCTCTATCGGGCGCAAACTGGTTCTTCTGGATCGCCGGGTTCTCCATCATCAACACCATCGTCCTGCTGGCGCAGGGCGAGTGGAACTTTCTCATCGGCCTCGGCGTGACGCAGTTAATCGACGGCGTGGCCTTCGCGGCGGCGCAGGAACTCGGCGCGGCCGCCACCGCGCTCGCGCTCTTTCTCGATGCGATGGTCGCGGGCTTCTTCGTCGTGATGGGCTTGATGGCGCGACGCGGGTTCGGGTGGGCGTTCGTCTTAGGGATGGCCGCCTACGCGCTCGACGCACTGATCTTTCTCTACGTGCAGGAGTGGGCGAACATCGCCTTTCACGCTTTCGCGCTCTTCTTCATCTATCGCGGCTTCGCCGCCAACGGCCAGTTTCGCAGGCTGCGAGCCGAAGCCGCCACGGCGCGCGGCTGACCTCCGGCGGTGAGACGGCGCGGCACTCTCGACGGCGTGCGCCGGACGAATTCGCGGCCGGACATTGTGCGACGGCCTGAACACAACATCAAAGCTTACCTGAGACAGTTCAAAGAGCATGAGCGTCTGCGCGCCGCGCTGCGGTTCGCCTGCGGCGCGTTCGTCGCGCTCGCGCCCTTCTACCTGCTGGCGCGCGCGGCGGCCGCGTGGACGCCGCACCCCGCTTACTTCCCGGACGACGCCTTCTACGCGCGCCTCTGCCTGCCCGACGGCCTCGCGCTCTACTGGCACGACTTCGGACTCTATCGCCTGCTCACGATCTTGCCCTACGCCCTGCTGAACCGTGCCGTGATGCGCGCCGCGCTCTCGCCCGCGCTCCTCAGTTTAACGGCCGTCCTGTGCGCCACGCTCGCCTTCGTGTGGGCTTGCCTGCGCGCCGGTCTCTCGCGCGGGCGCGGCGCGCTGCTGGCCGGCGTGCTGCTCGGCTCGCCCCTCCTGCTTGAGACGGTCAACTTCTGGTCGGGCACTCTGAACTACGCGCTCGTGCTGCTCGTCCTCGCCGTGCAACTCCGCGCGTGCGTCTGGGCGCGACGCCCGACGAGCGAGCCGACGGAGAGACCGGCAGGTGAATCGTTCGAGAGACCAGCAGGTGAGTCGTCCGAGAGATCGGTGGATGAGCTGGCCGTGGCGGTGACGGGTGAGCCGTCGAAGCGTCCGGCCGGTGAGGCGTCGAGGCGTCCGGTTGGTGAGCTGTCGAAGCGTCCGGCCGGTGAGTTGTCACGGACGTTGAGGGAGAGGTTGCCGGGGCGGTCGAAGGGCGAATTGTGGAGGGGCTTGATCGTCACGGCAGGCGGCGCACTGCTGGCGTTGCTGACTTACGAGATCACGCTGCCGTTCGTCATCGCGTCGAGCGCGTTCTACGCGCGCGGGTGGCGCGGCCGTTTGGCAACACTCTGCGTGACCGGCGTGATCGTCTTAGCCGTCGTCGCCGCGCTCGCGGCCGCGGGGCTGTACTGGCCTCAGCGTTTCAAACTGGCATTGCAACAGTTGACGCCCAGCGCGTCGGCGACGGTCGAGACGCCGAACCCGGCGACCGGCGCGAACCGCACGGCGAACATGACTGCGGATGCGACGCCGGTTGAGACAGCGACCGCGAACGAGACCTCGCCGCGCGTGTCTTCCGCGACCGAACGCGCGCGCATGTATTTCGCACTGCTGTTCAGTTTCACCGGCACGGGCTTGCGTTCGCTTTGTTGGTGGTTGCTCGCGCTCGCGCTGGCGTCGGCGGGTCTCCTTTCGCGTCGCCCGCCGGGGGAAGCGGCGCGAGCGCCTGCGAGAGCGGGGCGGCTGCTGTGGGGCGTATCTGCGTCGGCCTTTGCCTTCGGGCTGGCGGCCTGCGTCGGTTATCTCGCGCTGACGAAATCAATGAATGCGCGCTACGTCGCCTTTTTGTTAATCTACGGGGCGGCGACGGTGGCCTGGACAAAAGGGCGCGTCGCGGGCTATGCGCTCGCGTCCCTGCTGCTCGTGCAGGCGGCCGTGGCGGCGGGTTTACCCGTCCACATGCGCGATGTCGAACAGGCCGCGCGGGAAGGGACGGCCGTGGCGTCGTCGCCGCCGTCACGCCGGGGCGATCTCATTTCCATCGACGGGCGGCTCGCACGCGCCTCCTGGGGGAAACGCTTCCTCGTGCCTCCGGCCGTCGATATGCTGACTCAACCGCTTAGTCCGCGCGCCTGCCGTTATAGCGTGCCGTGCGAAGAATGCAAATGAACTCTGCGCGGGGAAATTATCGCGCCGCGTACGGCATCTAAATTCATGCGCCGCGAAAGCGCGCCGGCGGCAGATTGGCCGGCGCGACGCGGCATCCAGAGACTCTCAAATGAACACAGGCGCAAAATTATTCCTGCTCTGGCTTTCGCTCCTCTGCGCGCTGGCGTATGGAACCGCCACGTCCGCGCTGGCGCAACGCACGGCGCGCAAAACTCCCCGGCCGCCCGTCGTCGCACAGCCCGCGCCGCTGGCCGCCCGCCCCGTCGCCGATAAACTCGCTCCTGCCGGGTGGATGCGTTACGAAATCGGAGACCCCGTGCGCCTCAGCCTGCTCCTGCCCGGCGAGCCGGTCGCGACGGCGGATCGGGTGTCTCTCATGCCCGGCACGTCGGGGCTTCAGCGAAGCTACATGAGCGTCAGAGACTCCGGCGTCTATGGCCTGACTTACCTGGAAGGGCTGCCCGCCGCGCTGTTGCAGGAGACCTGGAAGCGAGAGTTCTTTGCAGGCTTCGCTAAAGAATTCGCGGGAACGATCCAGACGTCGCTGAAGGCACGCGGAACGGACGTGAGGCTCACCATGTCGGAGCCGCGCGCGGCAACAGCCGGCGGGTTGATTGGTTACGAACAGGATTTTTCCTATGGCACGCTGATGGGTCGTGTCAAGATGGTCTTCGACGGGGCAAACGCCTATGCTGTCGTGGCCGTCTGGAACGGTCTCTCGTCGAGCAGCGAACGCAGCGCATTCTTCGACTCGTTGCAGGTCAACGCGACACGTTAACGTGCGCGCTCTCTGCTGCCTACAGTATTTTTTGCACGCGGATAAAAGTATGGAAGAGATTTTCGGGCGCGACGGTTTGATCGCGCGCGCACACCCGGACTATGAATTTCGCCCCGGCCAGATACAGATGGCCGAGGCCGTGCTGCGCGCCTTCGAGGAACGCCGCCACCTGCTCGTCGAGGCCGGCACGGGCACGGGCAAGACGCTCGCCTATCTCGTCCCCGCGATTGCGGCGGCCACCGCGCGCGGCGAGCGCGTCATCATCTCCACGGGCACGAAGAATTTGCAAGAGCAATTGATGGAAAAAGACATCCCGTTTTTGCAGCGCGTGCTGCCCAAAAAATTCAGCGCCGCCTACATGAAGGGACGCAACAACTACGCCTGCCTCCAGCGCATCAAGCGCGCCGAGTCCGCGCCCGTGCTCGACGGACTCGACGACGTGGATTACTTCGACGAAGTCAGGCAGTGGGCGCGCGACTCGCAGACGGGCGACCGCGCCGAGCTGACGGGGCTGCCGGAAAACCTCTCCTTCTGGCGTCACATAGACGCGCGCTCGGAAATCTGCCTCGGGCAGAAATGCCCCGACTACGACCCCTGCTTCATCACGCGCATGCGCCAGCGCGCGCAGGACGCGGACATCGTCATCGTCAACCATCACCTCTTCTTCGCAGACTTGGCGTTGCGCGGCGGCGAGTACGGCCAGGTCTTGCCCGACTACGGCGCGGTCATCTTCGACGAGGCGCACGCCATCGAAGACGTGGCGGCCGAGTATTTCGGTCATCAGGTGTCGAGCTATCAGGTCGAAGACCTGCTGCGCGATTTGCAACTGCTGCCCATCACGGACGCCGACGCGAACAAAGAGTTGACGCGCGCGGGCGGGCGCGTGGCGCGCTTCAGTGAACGCTTCTGGCAGGGCTTTCAGGAAACGCGCGGGGAAGAGGGGCGCGCGCCCATCATCCCCGGCACGTTCGCGCGCAGGAACGCGCGCGGCGAGATCGAGCCGACCGCGCTCGGCGATTCCTACCTCAGCCTCGACGGCGCGCTGGGTCGCATGGAGACGACGCTCGACGCGCTCCAGCGCGAGCAACCGCCCGAAGTGGAAAATTTGATCAGGCGCATACGCGAGGTGCGTTTCGGCCTGGAGTTCATCGTCGCGGGCGACGATAAGCGTTACGTCTACTGGATGGAGCGGCGCGGGCGCGGGATGTTCCTGCGCGCCTCGCCGATTGACGTATCCACGCTGTTGCAGGACAAGTTGTTCGAGCGCGTCGAGACGGTGGTGATGACCTCGGCGACGCTGGCGAGCGCGGGGAGTTTCACTTTCGCGCGCGAGCGTCTCGGCCTCGACGCAGAGAAGACCGACGAACTCATCGCGCCTTCGAGTTACGATTATCAAAACCAGTCCGTGCTCTATCTTCCGCCGCGCATGCCCGTGCCGAGTTCGCCGCAGTGGGCTGAAGCGGCGGCGGGCGAAGTCTTGCGCATACTGGAAGTGACGCGCGGCCGAGCCTTCGTGCTCTCGACGAGTTTGAGCGGCATGCGCTCGCTCTACGAGCGCGTCGCGCCGCAGGTTGATTTCCCCTGCCTGATGCAGGGCACGGCCTCGAAGTCGGGACTGCTCGAACGCTTTCGCACGACGCCGAACGCCGTGCTTTTCGCCACTTCGAGTTTCTGGCAGGGCGTGGACGTGCGCGGCGAAGCCCTCTCGTGCGTCATCATCGACAAGCTGCCGTTCGCCGTGCCGAGCGACCCGATAGTCGCCGCGCGCCAGCGTTTCATCGAAGACGCGGGCGGTTCGAGTTTTTACGAGTACAGCGTGCCGCAGGCGATCATCAGTTTGAAGCAGGGACTCGGGCGTTTGATTCGCAGCGCGACGGACAGGGGCGTGCTCTCCGTGCTCGACCCGCGCCTCAGAACCCAAGGCTACGGGCGGCAGTTCATCAAGAGTTTGCCGCCCTGCCGCGTGACTTCAGACCTCTCGGAGGTGGCGCGCGTGTTTGATGAAACCGAGACGGTTGTTAGATGATAGCGGCGGCGGTGTTCGTACTGGCAGAGGCTTCTGCCGGTGACTGACAACGGTCTACTTCAACCTTAAACAAACCGCTGAGGAGCATTCATGTCAGGAACGTTTGAAGTGATGATCGAGCGCAACTTTTCGAGCGCGCACCAATTGCGCGGCTACAAGGGGAAGTGCGAGAACCTGCACGGTCACAACTACAAAATCGAAATCTTCGCGCGCGGGCGTGAACTCGACCACATCGGCCTGCTCGTAGACTTCGGCGACCTGAAGACCGCCGCCGACGAGATCGTCGCTTATCTCGATCACCGCAACATCAACGAACTGCCGCCCTTCGACGCCGAACTCAACCCCTCTGCGGAAAATCTCGCGCGCTACATCCTGCAGCATGTCGCCGCCCGCGTCGGCGACGAACGCGTACAGGTCTACAAAGTCCGCTGTTACGAGACGCCGACGAGCGTGGCAACGTATCAGGTGGATTAAGGCCGTAGGGTAAAGGGTAAGGGGAGGCGGCGAGGAAAAGGGTAAGGGGTAAAGGGAAAAGGGATTGAAGCCCCGGCAGGGGCGGGATATTTATAGCCCACGGCGCTAGGCCGTGGGATCAGATGCAAGATAACAGTGAGAAGCCCCGGCAGGGGCGAAAGAGATTCAACCTCGAACTTCTTCCGCCCCTGCCGGGGCTTCGACCATTCTGGGGTTGTGGCAATCCCAAGGCTTGCGCCGTGGGCTACTATCTTTCGCCCCTGCCGGGGCTAAATCAAATCACCTTTACCCCTTCCCCCTTACCCTTTCCCCGTTTCCTCTAGAGCATATTTCACTTGAACAGACCACAGACAGCGAGTATGCTGCGCGCCCATGAAGCCCTACTCCCTAGATTTGCGCCGCCGCGTGCTGGACGCCTACCGTAGTGGCGAAGGCTCGCAGCGGCAACTCGCCGCCCGCT
>DASQLU010000007.1:0-91447 GCA_035645855.1 Pyrinomonadaceae bacterium | reverse complement strand
CCAGATCAAGCCGCTCGCCGAGCGCGTCCGCGAACTCGGCATGACGGCCTGCGCCATGACCGACCACGGCAACATGTACGGCGCGGTCTCTTTCTACAAGGAGATGAAGGCGCACGACGTGAAGCCGCTCATCGGCTGCGAAGTCTATCTTGCGCCCGGCAGCCGATTCGACAAGCCGGAGACCAGGCGCGGCGAGAAGCCTTACAACCACATGATCCTGATCGCGCGCGACCGGGAGGGTTATCACAACCTCGTCCGCCTCACCTCGAAGGCGTTCAAGGAGGGCTTCTACCGCAAGCCGAGAATCGACCGCGAACTGCTCGCGCAGTTCAGCGGCGGCCTCATCGGCCTCTCCGCGTGCCTGTCGGGCGTCCCGCAGGCGCATCTCAAGAACGGCAAGTTTGAAGACGCGGCGCGCGCGGCCGGCCAGTTCGAGGACATCCTCGGCAAGGGCAACTACTTCCTCGAAATTCAGGATCACCAGCTCGAAGACCAGATCAGGATCAACAAGGATTTGATCGAACTCTCGCGGCGCACCTCGATCCCGCTCGTCGCCACCAACGACGCGCACTATCTCTTCCGCGACGACTACGAGGCGCACGACGTAATGCTCTGCATCGGCACGGGCAAGACCGTCAACGACGAGAACCGTATGCGCTTCGGCGGGCCTCAGTGGTACGTCCGCTCGCCCGAGGAGATGGCGCAGATTTTCGGGCACATTCCGGACGCCGTCTCGCGCACGATGCAGGTCGCGGAGATGTGCGACCTCAAACTCCCGCTCGGCGAAAACCAGCTTCCCATCTTCCCCATCCCCACCTCAGAGGGCGACATCACGATTGACGAATACTTCGAGAAAGTCGTGCGCGAAGGCTACGAGCGGCGGCGCGAGACGGTCTGGGAGCCGATGCGCGCGAAGAATTGTCTGAAGCACGACCTCCACACTTATCAGGAGCGCGTCTCGCGCGAGATTGCGATGATCAAGCAGATGGGCTTCCCCAGCTACTTCCTCATCGTGTGGGACTTCATCAAGTTTGCGAAGGACAGAAAAATTCCCGTGGGGCCGGGGCGCGGCTCGGCCGCCGGGTCGCTCATCGCCTACTGCCTGGAGATCACGGACGTCGATCCGATTCAATACGACCTGCTCTTCGAGCGTTTCCTCAACCCGGAACGCGTCTCGATGCCCGACATCGACATCGACTTCTGCGTCCACGGGCGCGGCGAAGTCATCAACCACGTGACGCAGCTCTACGGGCGCGAGTCGGTCTGCCAGATCATCACCTTCGGGACGATGGCCTCGAAGGCCGCGATCAAGGACGTGGGGCGCGCGCTCGACATGCCTTACGCCGACGTGGAGAAGATCGCGAAACTGATTCCGCCGCCCGTGCGCGGGCGCAACGTCTCCATCACGCAGGCGCTGGAAAGCGTGCCCGAACTCAAAGCCGCCGTGGAGCGCGACGCGCAGACGCGCAAGGTCATCGAGATCGCGCGCCGGCTCGAAGGCTGCGCGCGCCACTCGTCAGTCCACGCGGCGGGCGTCGTCATCTCGCCGCAACCGCTCGAAGAATTGATCCCCGTCGCCGTCAACAACAAGCAGGAGTTCACCACCCAGTTTGAAATGTCCGATCTGGAAAAGACCGGGATGCTCAAAATGGACTTCCTCGGCCTGACGACGCTCTCGATCATCAACCAGTGCTGCAAGACCATACGCGAGATGCACGGCAGGGAGATCGTCTGGGCGGAAATCCCGCTCGACGACGAGAAGACCTACAAGCTGTTCGGGCAGGGTCGGACGGAAGCGGTCTTCCAGTTCGAGTCCACCGGCATGCAGGAGATTTGCCGGAAGCTCAAGCCGAAGTCCATCGAAGACCTCTCGGCCTTGAACGCGCTCTACCGGCCGGGGCCGCTCGACGGCGGCATGGTTGACGACTACATCGACCGCTACCACGGCAAGAAGCCGGTCGTCTACCTGACGCCGGAGATGGAAGAGATTCTGTCGAACACCTACGGCATCCTCGTCTATCAGGAACAGATCATGCAACTCGCGCAGCGGCTCGGCAACTATAGCCTGGGCGAGGCCGATTTGATGCGCCGCGCGATGGGCAAGAAGAACCGCGAGGAGATGGCCGTCCACGAGCAGAAGTTCATGGACGGCTGCGTCAAAAACAAGATCGCGAAGAAGAAGGCGAAAGAGATTTTCCGCCTGATGGCGCAGTTCGCCGACTACGGCTTCAACCGCTCGCACTCGGTCGCCTACGCGCACGTCGCCTACCAGACGGCCTACCTCAAGGCGCAATACCCCGAACACTTCTACGCCGCCGTGATGACCTACACGGCCGACGATGCGACGAAGATTTTCAAGTACGGCTCGGAGTTGCGCTCGCAGGGCATCAAGCTGTTGCCGCCCGACGTGAACGAGTCCGGTTCGGGCTTTACGCCGGTCGAAGGCGCGATCCGCTTCGGCCTCGCGGCGATCAAGGGCATCGGGCAATCGGCCGTCAGCCCGATACTCAAGGCGCGCGAAGAGGGCGGGCGTTTCTCTTCGATCTACGACTTCGCCGAGCGCGTCGGCGAAAAGGGCGCGGGCAAGCGCGTGTTGGAAAGTCTGGTCTGCGCCGGGGCGTTCGATTCGTTCAAGCCGGCGGGCGAGGATTTGTGCCAGTGGCGGGCGAATCTGCACGCGACGGCCGAGCGCGCGCTGGAGCGCGCCGGGCGCAAGCGGCGCGAGCGCGATAACGGCCAGGGCGACATGTTCGGCTCGGCCTTCGGTTTCTCGCCCGACGGAGAGGCCGAGCAGGTTCAACTCAACGCCGGCACGCTCTGGTCGCACAAGGAACTGCTCGCCAACGAGAAGGCGGCCATCGGCTTCTACGTGTCGGGGCATCCGCTCGAAGACTTTCTCGGAAAGATCGAACAACTGAGGTGCGGCACGGTGGCCGACCTGGCGTCGGCCGGGCCGGAGGCGCGCGTCCGGCTCGCGGGCGTCGTCTCCGATTTCACGGTGCGCAACACGAAGAAGGGCGACAAATACGCCTACTTCCGGCTGGAAGATTTATCGGGCGCGACAGTGAAGTGCGTGCTCTGGCCGGAGGCCTTCAAGAGCAAGGGGCGCGACGCGGCCAACGACGCGCTGCTCCTCGTGACCGGCCGCCTCGACGACAGCGACAGCGCCTCGACCGTCGTCTGCGACGAAATCTCACTGCTGGATAAGGCGCGCATCCCGGCGAACAACCCCTGGCTGAATCGCAACGCGGGTCTCTCCGGCAACGCGGGTTTCTCCGGCAACGCGGGACTCGCCGCACATGCCGGCGTCGCCGCACACGCGCCGGCAGGCGTTGCGCGAAGCGTCGTCCGCTCGCTCGTCATCGAACTGCCGTCGGGCGCGGACATCGGCGAGAAGTGCGAAGCCATCGCGCGCGCCCTGCGCGACAGCCCCGGCGACTGCGAAGTGTTTCTCGAACTGCACCTGCGCGAGGAAGGCTTCAGGGTGCGCGCGCAGCCTTCGCGCCTCATACGCGTCTGTCAGGACAAACGGCTCGACGAGGCGCTGGCCGCCGCCGGTGTGAGCATCAACTGGGTGGAGATGAATTCGGCCACCTGAGAGCAGGTGAGGACGACCGAAACGAGCAACTACACACAAGCTGCGCGCGGAGTCAAAGGAACGCCGCGCGCACGTAGTTTAACGAACGCCGCGCGTTCGGAGTTGAACGAACGCCGCCCGCACGTAGTCAAATGAACACCACGCGTATGAAGTTGAACGAACGCCGCGCGCACGGGCATGCCTCTCAACCGCCGTCGCTCGCGCGGCTCTGAGAAAGCGGCTGCTCGCGCGTCTCTGAGATAGCCGCCGCGCGTGCCCCCGGAATGACTGCCACTCGCGCGGCTCTGAGACTGCCGCCGCTTTTCGGCGACACGGCGCGGCCGCCTCCTTGTTTTCAACTCGCTTGCCGGAACCACGTCGTCTGCCCGTTCGAGCGTGCGCGTCGCGCTCAATCATGACCGAATGCTATCAGTTTGACCACAAGCTTTCATTATGACCTGATGGAAGCCTGCCTCACCTGCCACCTTCCGAATCCCGAAAACGCAAAAACTCAATGAATCCGCGTGTCGCTCGCGCACGGTTGCGTTTGGCACTCTGCTTGCCAACTGTTTCGCGTGCGCGTTCTAAGTAGCTCGCGCCGCGCGCGAAATTCCCGTCCCGCTTTTCTCTCACCGACAGCAAACTTCACAGTCAAGGTCAGCAGAACGCCGTGCAGCAATCGCAGCCAGAGCAGTTGGACGTAAGTCCGTTGGCGGACAGCCACGGCTCGGAAGTGCTCTCTTTTCTCTCGGAGCGGCCGGTGGACAACGTGATCATGTCGGGCTTCATACGCGACAACGGCGTGGTCAGCGCGCGCAACCGTGGCAGTTTCTACGGCTGCCGCAACCGCGCGGGCGCGCTCGAAGGCGTCGCCCTCATCGGCGAGGGGATGTGTTTCGACGCCCGCTCAGAAGCCGTCACGGAAACTTTCGCGCGGCTCACGAGGCAATCGCCCGCGTCGCGCCTGTTGATGGGCGAGAGCAGGCAGGTGCGTCGGTTCTGGCACTACTACGCGCCCGACGGCGTCCAGCCCCGACGGCTGCGCGACGTGTTGCTGCTCGAACAGCGTTTGCCCTTCGCCGGCTGCGAGGAGATACTGGATTTGCGCCCGGCGAAGCCCGCCGAGCTGGAGGATGTCGCCGCGCTGCATGCCGAGATGATCGGCGAGGAGACCGGCAACGATCCGTTGCGCATCGACCGCGAAGGATTCCTGCGCCGCTGCCTGCTGCGCATCGAGCAGGGACGCACGTGGGCCTGGTTCAAAGGCGGGCGCATCATCTACAAGGCCGACATCATCGCGCAGACCCCCGAGGCTGCTTACATCGAAGGCCTCTGCGTCCACCCGCAAGAGCGTCACAAGGGTTACGGGCGTCGCTGCCTCGCACAGATGGGGCGTCAACTGCTGGCACAGTCGAACGCCATCTGCCTGTTCGTGGACGAGGTAAACCGGCGCGGGCAGGATTTCTATCACAGCGTCGGCTATACCTGCGCGAGCCGCTACCACATCCTCTACTTTTAGCAAGCAAGACTTAAGACCGAGCAAGACTTAAGACCGAGCAAGACTCCAGGACCAGGCAAGACTTTAAGACCATGAGCACCGACGCAACCTTAACCATCTGGCAACGCTTGACCGACCCCTACCGTAAGATCATCGTAGCGGCGGGGGCGGCCACGCTCGTGCTCTGCGCCTACGAACTGCCAATCGAACGCCTCGACCTCGGCTTCATCCTCCTGTGCCTCATCACCGTCGCCGTCAGTTCGCGCGTCTCCGTCCCGATCCCGCGCATCAACGCCACCGTCACCGTCTCCGACACCTTCATCTTCCTGACGCTCCTGCTCTACGGCACGGAGGCGGCCGTCGTGCTGGCCGCGCTCGAAGGCGTCTGCGCCGGTTCGCGCGTGAGCCGGCGGCTGCTCACCATCCTGTGCAACTCCGGCGCGCTCGTCTGCGCCACCTACTTCGCCGGCACGCTCGCCGCCTACGCCTTCGGCCGGGTAACGGATTTCGAGTATCACCAGACCTCCACCTTCATCAGCTTCGTCTGTCTCCTCGCCCTCGCGCAATATGCGGCGCACACCGGAATCGGCGCGGCTTATCTCGCGCTGAAAAGCAGCCAGCCGCTTTTCCGCACCTGGACGAAGCATTACCTGTGGTCTTCCGTCACCTATTTCGTCGGCGCGCTGCTGGCGGGCGCCATCGCGAAACTCTCGGAGTCCATTAGTTTCTACTCGCTCATCTTCCCGCTGCCCGTCATCGCCATCGTTTACCTGTCTTACCGGAAATACCTCGAAGACGTACGCTCGACGGCGGCGAAGGCCGAACAGGCCGAACGCGACCGCGCCGAGGCCGAGCGCGAGCGCGCCGAGGCCGAACACGAGCGCGCCGAGCAGGCCGAGCGTCACGTCGAGGAACTCAATCATTACATCGCCAAACTCGAAAGCGCGCAGTCCGAGTTGAGCGAGAGCAAAGAACACTTCCGCCACGCCGCCTATCACGATACGCTGACCGGATTGCCGAACCGCCTCCTCTTCACAGATCACCTGCGGCTGGCTATCGAGCGCACGCGGCGCGACGCCAACTACGCCTTCGCCGTCCTCTTTCTCGACGCCGACCGCTTCAAGAACATTAACGATAGTCTCGGCCACACCTACGGCGACCAGTTGCTCACGGAGATCGCCGAGCGGCTGCGATCCTGCACGCGGCAGTTGGACACGGTGGCGCGCTTCGGCGGCGACGAGTTCGCGCTCCTGCTCGACGGCATCGGCGAGCCGGAAGACGCCGTGCGCGTCGCGCAGAAGATTCAGGAGGAGTTGCTCGTGCCGTTCGATCTCAACGGCCACGAGGCGTTCACCTCCGTGAGCATCGGCATCGCGCTGAGCGGCGTGGGCTACAACCATCCGGAAGACCTGCTGCGCGACGCCGATACGGCCATGTATCGCGCCAAAGACAGCGGCAAAGCGCGCCACGAAGTGTTCGACCGCGCCATGCACACGCGCGCCGTCAAGATGCTGCGCCTGGAGAACGACCTGCGCCGCGCCCTGGAGCGGCAGGAATTTCGCGTCCACTACCAGCCGATCCTGACGCTGAAAACGGGCGAACTGGCGGGCTTCGAGGCGCTCGTGCGCTGGGAGCGGCCGGATCGCGGGATGGTCTCGCCCATGGACTTCATCCCGCTGGCCGAAGAGACGGGCATGATCGTGCCGCTCGGCCTGTGGGTGTTGGAAGAGGCGTGCGCGCAGTTGCGGGAGTGGCAGATGGCTTCGCCCGCCAACCGCGCGCTCACGATGAGCGTCAACCTGTCGGGCAAACAGCTGGCGCACACGGACGTGGCCGAACAGGTGCAGGACGTGCTCTCGCGCACGAATCTGGACGCCCGCCACCTCAAGCTCGAAATCACCGAGAGCGTCGTGATGGAGAACGCGGAATCGGCGGCCGGCGTCCTCGCGCGCCTGCGCTCGCTCGGCGTCGGCCTCTCCATAGACGATTTCGGCACGGGTTATTCCTCCCTCAGCTATCTCCATCGTTTCCCCGTCAACACGCTGAAAGTTGATCGCTCCTTCGTCAGCCGCATGACCTCCGGCGACGAGAACCTGGAGATCGTGCGCACCATCGTGACGCTTGCACGGAACCTCGGGATGGATGTCGTGGCCGAAGGCATCGAGACCGGCGAACAACTCGCCCAACTCAAGGCGCTCAAGTGTGAATACGGGCAGGGCTACTTCTTCGCCAAGCCCCTCGACGCGGCCGGAGCCGGGGAACTGCTGCTCGCGCGCGACCTGAACTCATCCGAACTCAAGGCCGCTCCTGACCATCCCGCCACGGCCGTCACCACGCTCGGCAGCCCCCTCGTCATGTAACGGCGACGCCCCGCGCTTTCCAACACAGAACCTTCCCCTCCCAACATCTCCGCAAGCGAACTTTCGCACGCAAAATTCGACGCGACGCTGACGAACGCCTTCAGGGTGACGGAAGCGTCGCGTCGCTTTTCGACGGCACGCCCTGCACGCAACTGTCGCGGGCGTGAACTGCGATGCCGGGCGCGAGCGATTCGCCGCGCACCCTCTCCGGCGTCGGCGATGCCCGCCCTGTTCCACGCGCGTTTGCCGGACATCGAACGCTACATTAAGATCAGCGAAATATGATGAACGCAAATAGACGACCACAACGAAGAGGGCACGGGCGGGCGGGCGCGGAAGGCTCGAACGTCTGGAAGGGACTGGCGGCGGGTCTCGCCGGCGGGCTGGCGGCGGCGGCCGTGATGAATCAATTTCAGTCTTTGTTGAGCAGGCAAGCCGCGGGCGTGGAGCGTTCGCACGGGGCGCAATCGCTGCAACAGGGCACGCCGCGACAGGGCGTCGGACGCGAACTGCGCGACGCGGGCATAGACGAACCGACCGACGACGCGACCGAAAGACTCGCCAACGTCGTCTCCGTGAAAGTCTTCGAACGCGAGTTGACGAAGCGCGAGAAGGACGAGGCGGGCACGGCCTTTCACTATGCGATGGGCGCGACTTCGGGCGCGCTCTACGGCGCGGTGGCGGAGGTCGCGCCCGCTGCGAAGGCGGGCGCGGGGCTGCCCTTCGGCGTCGCCGTCTGGCTCGTCGCCGACGAGTTTGTCGTGCCCGCAACCGGCCTCTCCAAATCGCCTTCGGAATACCCGCTCTCCGTCCACGCTTACTCGTTCGCCTCGCATCTCGTCTTCGGGTTGACGGCGGAAGTTGTGCGACGCGCGTTGCGCAAGGCTCTGCGCTGAAGGAGCGCGCGTAGGCTGTGCGCCGGAGAATTGGCTGTGCGCGTCGGGATTGGGAGGCGCGCGCCGGGATTGGGAAATGATGTTCGTAGTTTTAATGGGCGTGGCCGGTTCGGGGAAGACCACCATCGGGCGCGCGCTCGCGGCCGAACTCGGCTGGAAGTTTTACGACGCCGACGACTTTCATCCGCCCGCGAGCGTCGCGAAGATGGCGCGCGGCATTCCGCTGGAGGATGCCGACCGCTTGCCGTGGCTGGAAAAACTCGGCGCGCTCGTCCGCGATTGCCTCGCGCAGGGCGAGAGCGCCGCCCTCGCCTGCTCCGCGCTGAAGGCCGCCTATCGCCACCGCCTGATGCTCGACGAGCGCGTGAAACTCGTTTACCTCAAAGGAAATTTCGACCTCATTCAAAAGCGGCTCGCCCGGCGTCGCGGCCATTTCATGCCGGCCGCGATGCTCGAAAGCCAGTTCGCCGCGCTCGAAGAACCGCCGGCGGAATTTCACGTGAACATCGCAGCCACGCCCGACGAGATCGTGCGCGCCATCAGACTCCGGCTCGGCCTGTAGCGCGCACGCCTGAGCGAGCGCGCGACGCGTGCCAGCGCGATGAGATGCGGCGAGATGCGACGGGATGCGAACATCGTGAGGCGTGAAGTTGAAGCGATGCGCGCGCGTGACGAGATGAAAATGCGCAGGGCTGCGAAGGTGAGGAGTTGTGAACGTGCGAGGCAATGAACGTGAAGGGCTGTGTACGTGAAGGGCTGTGTACGTGAAGGGCTGTGTAGGTGAGGGGTTATAAACATGAAGGGCTGAGAACGTGACGCGACGCAATCTTGAGGAACTCTTCGCCGCGCTCGCCGAATCGCCTTTCCGGCGTCGCTTTCGCCTGCGCGGCGCAGAGCTTGAGTACCTGCGCCGCAAAGGATTGCCGGTTGTGACGGAGCATGCGGCCGATTTCCTCGAAAAGCGTCTCGCCCCGGCCGCGCCCGCAAACGACGGGCGGCAGACGCCGATGCGACACCATCCCGTCTTCATCGCGCAGCACGCGACGGCCACCTGTTGTCGTGGCTGTCTGTGGAAGTGGCACGACATCCCGAAAGGCCGCGTGCTGGAAACGGCCGAGAAGCGTTATATTCTGGCAGTCATCGAAACGTGGCTCGCGCGCGAGGAGAAGTCGGATGCCGCAGGAGTTGCTCAAAACTTACCCGGTGGTGATTGAACTGCCCGTGGCCTGGGGCGAGATGGACGCCCTGCGCCACGTCAACAACATCGTCTATTTCCGCTATTTCGAGAGCGCGCGCATGGCCTACTTTACGCGCCTCCGTATCTGGGACTACATGAACGAGACGGGCATCGGCCCCATCCTCGCCTCGACGGAGTGCAAGTTTCGCCTGCCGCTCGTCTACCCCGACACGGTCTCCGTCGGCACGAGGATTTCCGGCGTCGAGGCCGACCGCTTCGTGATGAAATACATCGTGGTCAGCCACGCGCACGCGAAGGTGGCGGCCGAGGGCGCGGGGCTAATCGTCTCTTACGATTACCGCGCGCTCAGGAAGACGACGCTCCCCGACGAGATCAAAAGGCGGATCGAGGCGTTGGAAGAGAGCGCGGCAAGTTGAGCGTCGCGTGTTGAGCGTTTCGACGGAGGACAAAATGAACAAAAAGATCATACTCGCCGGACGCCCGCGCGGCCTGCCGTCGCTCGATGACTTTCGCGTCGTTGACGCGGAGATGCCGCGACCGGCCGAGGGCGAGGCGCTCATCCGCACGCTCTACCTGTCGGTCGACCCGTACATGCGCGGGCGTATGAATGAGGGGAAATCTTACGTCGAGCCGTTCGAGTTGAACGAGACGATCACGGGAGGCGTCGTCGGCGAAGTCGTCGAATCGCGCTCAGGCAATTTTCAGGCGGGCGACATCGTGGCGGGCTTCCTCGGCTGGGAGCTTTACCAGGTGGCGAAGGGCGACCGCGCGACGCCCACTTCGATCACAAAAGTTGACCCCGCGCTCGCGCCCTTGACGACCGCGCTCGGCCTGTTGGGGATGCCGGGGCTGACCGCCTACTTCGGCCTGCTCGACATCGGCCGTCCCGTCGCGGGCGAGACCGTCGTCGTCTCCGGCGCGGCGGGCGCGGTCGGACTGGTCGTGTGCCAGATCGCCAAACTCAAGGGCTGCCGCGTCGTCGCCGTCGCCGGTTCGGACGAGAAGAACGAATACCTGACGAATGACCTCGGCGTCGACGCCGCCGTGAACTACAAGACTTCAAGCGACCTCATGCAGTCGCTCAAGGAAGTTTGCCCCGAAGGCGTTGACGTGTATTTCGATAATGTCGGCGGCCCGATATCCGACAGCGTGTTGACGCTCATCAACCACGGCGCACGCATCGTCATCTGCGGCCAGATTTCGCTCTACAACCTTGAGCGGCCGGATGTCGGCCCGCGCCCGCAGTTGCCTTTGCTGGTCAAGAGCGCGCTCATGCAGGGCTTTATCGTCTCCGATTACGCCGCCCGGTTCGCCGAGGGCATAGGGCAGTTGGCGCGCTGGCTCCGCGAAGGGAAGCTGAAGAATGCCGAGAGCATCATCGACGGATTCGAGAACGCTCCGCGCGCCTTCCTCGGCCTCTTCAAGGGGGAGAACACGGGCAAGCAACTCGTGCGCGTGGCCGAACCGTCGGGCGCGAAGCGTGCGTGATGAGCATAGTTCGCCACGGGAAATGTCGGGATAAAAAGGAGATTCATAAATGATCACAGTCGCCAATCGTATCTACGTTGATCCGAAATTCGGAGAGGCTTTCGAGCAGCGGTTTCGCGAGCGCGCGGGGCTGGTGGACGGGATGCCCGGCTTCGTCTCAAACCAGGTCTTGCGCCCCGTCAACGAGGGCGACCCCTACGTGGTCTTCACCACCTGGAACAGCCGGCAGGACTTTCTCAACTGGGTGCGCTCCGACGCGTTCGCCAGGGGGCACGCGCAATCGGGCACGCTGCCGAAAGAGGCCTTCACCAGAGGAAACGTGCTGGAGATGCACGAGGTCGTACAGGATTCCGCCCGCCCCGATTTAGAGCCCGAGCCGCACGGCGGCCCGTTCAACATGCACTAGAGAGCGCGTGCGCTCCCATATCGAAAGAGAGAGAAATCGATGTTGAAAATTTCCAGCTTGAGCAAAACCGTCTGGTCGCTCGCGCTCTGCCTGTGCCTCTGCGCGCCGTGCGGCGTCGCGCAGGCGAAGAAGCCGCGCGCGCGCGATTTGGGCGTGCCGTTCGACGGCGCGACGGGCGCGCAAAACGCCATCACGGACGTGCGCGGCGTCGAGGTCGGCTTCGCCACGCTCATCTCCGGCGAAGGTAAACTTGTGGCCGGGCGGGGGCCTGTACGGACGGGCGTAACGGCCATCCTGCCGCAGGGCAAAAACTTTCGCGGGCGCGTCTTCGCCGCGTGGCACACTTTGAACGGCAACGGCGAGATGACCGGCACGACGTGGGTCGAGGAGTCGGGGGGCCTGGGCACGCCGATCCTGATCACGAACACGCACAGCGTCGGCGTCGTGCGCGACGCCGTCATCGAGTGGAACGCGCGGCGCGGCACGGGCGAGGGCTATTCCGGCGACTTCAGCCTGCCCGTCGTGGCCGAAACGTGGGACGGGTTTCTGAACGACATCAACGGCTTTCACGTCAAACGAGAGCACGTCTTTCAGGCGCTCGACGGCGCGCGGGGCGGGGCTGTGGCCGAGGGCAACGTCGGCGGCGGCACGGGGATGGTGGCGCACCGTTTCAAGGGCGGCACGGGAACGTCTTCGCGCGTGCTCACGGCGGCGGAAGGCGGCTACACGGTGGGCGTTCTGGTGCAGGCCAACTACGGGCGGCGCGACCTGCTGCACATCGCGGGCGTCCCCGTCGGCAAAGAGATCACGGACTTGCAGCCGCGACCCGGCACAGGTCAGGACGGCGCGGGCTCGATCATCGTCGTCGTCGCCACCGACGCGCCTCTGCTCCCGCACCAGCTCAAGCGGCTCGCACGTCGCGTCTCGCTCGCCATCGGCGAGATGGGCGGCCGCGGCGAGGATTCTTCGGGCGACATCTTCATCGCTTTCTCGACGGCCAACCCCGAAGCGGGGAAGACCGAAGGCACGGCGCAACTCTCGATGCTCCCGAACGAGCGCATCAACCCGCTCTTTCACGCGACCGTCAGCGCGACCACGGAATCAATCGTCAACGCGATGGTCGCCGCCGAGACGATGAAGGGCATCAACGGCAACACGGTCTACGCGCTCCCGCACGACCGCCTGCGCGAGGCGCTGAAAAAGTACGGCAGGCTGGGGGGCACGAGTACGAAGTAAGTCCCCCGTGTTTGAGGCGCGCGGGAGTGCGGCCTGTGGGTGAACGCTTACCGCGCCTGTGCCGTTGTTTTAGCGCCGAGTTTATTCAAATCAAAAACATAGGCCGCTTGCGTGTTGCCGAGGACGAAGAATCTGTCGCCCGCGAGATTGAAACGGACGAAAGCCGCGCTGCCGCCGATGACGAAGGTGGACAGGCGTTCGCCGCGGTCGAGATCATAGAGCGCAACTTCGCCCGGCAGATTCTGGACGGCGAGTTGATTCCTCTTCGGGTTGATGGCCGCGCCGCTGCCGAAAAAACGGTGACGAAGATCGCCGCCTTTGATCGAATAAACCAGCACGCGGTTTTCCGAATCCTGCAGCACCAGCCAATCGCCTTCCGATAAGCCCTGACCGACATCAAACGATCCTTTGCCGGTTTCGAGCAGAAGCAGCCCGGCCGTCTTCTGCGTGAAAGCATCCACGACTTCAACCAGATAATCGTCGGTCTTGTTGCCGAGCGCGTCGGCTTTGGCTTGCAGTTCGACCGACTCCTTCAATCTCGCTTTTCCCGCGTCGCTGCCGAGACGCCAGTAGAAGATCAACCTGCCGCTGAATTCATCGAAAGAATACTCGGGCGCGTCTTTCGGAAACTCGCGCGACCAGATCACCTTGTCCTGAATGAAATCTTTCAACTCGAACCGCACCTCGCGGCGCAAGCCCGAATTGTCGGAATCCTCGTCGCCGCCGAACAAGGCGGGCATGTTTTTCCGCTCGCCCTTTTTCTCTTTCAGACCGCTGCGCAGCAACACGAAACGCCCGTATTGCCGCGCGCCCGTCTCGGGCAACTGGCGGACGGGCACGACCCCGTTGTCCGCCGGATTCATCAAGACGAGACTGTGCTCCGCGTCGTCCAATTTGGGAAAATCGCCGACGCTCCCGCCGTCGTTGGCGACCAAACCGCCTTTGAAGCCGCGCACGTAAATTTTCCGCTCGCCCGTTTCGAGATGCCACAGCCCGCCGCGCGTTTTCGATGACAGGATGAGCCAGTTGAAATTATCCGAGATTTCGGCGGCGCTCAGGTTGCTGATCGAGCCGACGGGAATCTCAACCGTGCTCACGTCTTTGCCGTCGAAAACTTTCGACGTTTCGTTGTACTTCACTTCACGGAGCAGGATTTTGCCGTTCGTCCCCTCGAAGACCATCAGGTCGTTCCACATCGTTCCGTCATTCTTGTTCATGCCCGACGCGACGACCCCTTTTTTCAGATCGAAGATGCCCATCCGGGCGTTTCCGAGCGGCTTGATGATGACGTAAGCAGGGTTGTTCGTTCGTTTGATCTCCTGCGCGCGGAGCGGGAATTTTTGCAGCCGCTTGCCGGCCGGGAAGGCAAAGACGCCGGACTCTTCAACTTTACGCGACGGCATGCCAAGCACCTCGCCCGCGTTCAAAAAGATGTAGGGTTGAGAGGCGATCTTTTTCAGGTCGCCGCCGACATCCACCGGCTTGAGGGTCGTCATGTCGAGCGCCAGCGCCTTGTGTTCCGACGAGGCGGCGGTTATGCCGTCAATGCTGAAACGAAAGCGGAACTGGTCGGAGCGGCTGAACATCACGTAGCGCGAGTCGGGCGAAAATTCGATGCGGAAGAAATTGGTCTGGCTATCCATATCGCCTTTCGTCGAGGCGAGCCAGAAGAAAAACTCGAATCCGGTCAAGGGGTAAAACTCTTTCTTCTCCCAGACTCTTTTGCCCGTTTTGGTTTCGAGCACGTTGATGGCGGTCGAAGTGTCAACGCAGGCCAGATAGTTTCCGTCGGGAGAGAGTTTGTGTTCCCAGCAGTCGCGGCGCAGCACAAGTTCGCGCACCTCGACCGGCTTCCGCTCGGCGATGCTCCATTTTTCGTAGCGCAGATTCTCGGTTGTGAAGACAACGAATTGACCGTCGGGCGTAAACGAGGCTTCGTTCGCTTCTTCCACGGGAATTTGAAAGAGCACTTGAAGCGGGTCGCGCGCGATCACCGTGACGGCGAAATCATCCTGCGCGAGCAGAAAGTTTCCGTCGTGGCTGAAGGCGAAATGGGAGATGTCGCTGCGTAGTTTCGGCGCGAGTTCTTTCTTCCAGAGCAGGCCGGGCAACTCCTCTTTGCGCCCCGCTTCGCGGAAGAAAACCGCATCGGCCTGCCATTTCAGGAAATCCACGGTCGCTTTCGCGTTGCGCCCGTCGCGGCAGGCGGGAGCGAGTTGCTCGGTGACGCGGATCATCTCGCGCAGCCGTTTATGTTCGGGGCGCGTCTTGCCGAAGAGATCGGAAACCCAGCCGCCCGTCCTGCCTTCGCTTTCGGTCAGGCGGTCGAAGAACGAGGCGAAGGCCGCCGGGTCGTAACCGGCCGCGACCATCGCAAACAGCCCGACGCGGTCGGCTTCCAGTTGCTGTTCGTTCTCATGATCGCGCTTGCGCGAAAAACTCCTGGTGCGCGCGCGCTCAATCAGCAAATTGTATTTTTCGATGATGTCCCTGCGGTCGCCGAGAGCGCTGACGCCCAGAATTTTGCGGAGCACCTCGGACATATCGGTCGCCCCGTGTCTGACAACAGCGTGCCCCAGTTCGTGCGCGATGACGCCCGCCAGTTCGTCTTCGTTCTGCACGAAGGCGACGAGCTTGCGCGAGAGAAACACATGGCCGCCGGGAATGTTGAAGGCATTCGTTTCGGGCATGTCAACGAGGTGAAACTGAAAGCGCAAGCCGGTCGGCGGCAGGTGCTTCGCCACTTTCGCGCCGATGGCGCTGACGTAGGCGAGCAACGCTTCGTCGCGCACGAAACGAATTTCGCCCGCCATTTTCTGCACCGTCAACTCCCCGAAAATCATCTCCTGTTCCGGGGTAAACAGATTCGTCGCCTTCGCATTGGCGACGAGTGGCGGCGGCGCACAGTTTTGCGCGCGCGCGGCCGTGGAACAGCAGAGCACGAGGGCAGACAAAGCGAGAACGAAAAATATTCTATGGCGCATGATAAGTCTCTTGATTGTGAGGCGTGTTGCCTTGAGCGTTAGCCTGTTTGTGCGTCGCTGTCTGGAAAAATGAGGCGCGAACGATGACGTTTGAAATTGAAGTCGGGAAGATGCGGGAACTTGCGACGTTCAGGCGGGGCGCGCTCTCCGCCGCTGCAAAGACGACGGCATTATTGACGGATTTCTCGCAATAATCAAATGCCGGGAGCAGCGGGTTGGAAAAAAACTCTTCGGCCGCACATCTTCGGCCGCACAAGCGTCTGTCGCTCATGCTCGAAAGGCGACATCTTTATTTTTTAGTGTGCGGCGCGGTGGCGGCGGCGATAAATTTCGCGATGCGCCCCTGTTCGCCCGCCGCCCAGCCCGCCGCGCGCGCGAAACTCGCCGTGTGGAAGCCTTCCGCGCCGAAACTTCGCCAACTCGCTCCATCGTCCGTCGAATAATCCGTACCCGTCGGCCCGACCGCGACGAGCCACGCGGGTGTGCCGCGTGCGCCGCGCACGTAGGCGACGCACGAACGATAGCCGTTCGGGCGCGCGTTGTCGTTAACTATCGTCCACGTCCGGCCGCCGTCGCGCGTCACGGCCGCGTTGTTTTTCGACTCGCCCTCTTTCGTGTAATCGCCGCCGACGATGACGCCGCGCCGCGCGTCGCGGAAGGCGACGGAGAAGATGCCTGCGCTCTTGCCGTGTGTGACGGGCGTCGCGGCCACAGCCCACGTGCGCCCCCCGTCGGTCGAGCGAAACACGCGCGCGCCCGGCGTGCCGCCCGTGCCGAACCAGGCGTTGCGCTTGCCCTCGACGGTGATGCAGGTTCCGCTCGCGGCGAAGCCTCCCTCGCCGGCCAGCGCGGGCGGCATCCCCTCCGGCGGCGTCTCGCGCCACGTCCGGCCGCCGTCCGAAGTGGTGATGATGAGAAAACGCCCGTCCACGGGGTCGCTCATGGCGATGCCGTGGTCTCGATCCCAGAAGGCCATCGCATCGAAGAAGGCGTTCGGGCGCGTGCTCTTGAATTGCAGCGTCCACGTTCGGCCGCCGTCCGTCGTCTTATAGATTCTCGACTTCTCGCCCTCGCCGATGGAGAGCAGGTAAGCGGTGTTCGCGTCGAAGGCGTCCACGTCGCGAAAGTCCAGTTCGGCCGCGCCGGGCACTGTGCCCGTCGTCCACGTCCGCCCGCCGTCCGTCGTGCGCGCATAGGTGCCGCGCTCGCCGCTCGCCCACGCGACCGACGCGCTGACGGCGCTCACACCGCGAAGACGGACTTTCGCGCCGCTCGTTTGCGCTTCCCAGCGGGGCGCGCCCGCGCCCTGCGGCACGAGCAGCAGGGAAACGAGCGCGAGAATAGTTGCTTTCATCATCAGGATTTTCGGTTGTTACTTTGTTACTTTAGTTACCTGGCGTTTGCGTCCGTTACCTGACGGCGGCCGCCGGAGTCGGCGCGTTCAGCGCGTGCGGCATGTCTGCGACCGTGTAAGCCATGACGGCCATCGCCGCGACGCAGAGGGCGAGGTCTTGCGGGTCAACTTTGTCGAGAGTGTCGGCGTGCGTGTGGTGGATGTCGAAGTAGCGCGTGCCGTCCACGTCGAGGCTCGCGCCGGGCACGCCTTCGCGCATGATGGGGCCGATGTCCGCGCCGCCGCCATTCGCCGCGATGCGGCCGGCGCGGATGCCCGCGAGCAGTTTCCCGATCTCTTCGAGGTCTGCGCGCACCTGCGGCGCGGCCGTGGCGGCGAGGCCAAAGCCTTGCGGGCGATAGACGCCTGAATCCGACTCGATGGCGAGCACGTGTTTCGAGAGTTCGGCGCGGTGCGCGTCGCGGTAGGCGTTGCCGCCGCGCAGGCCGTTCTCCTCGTTCGTGTAGAGCACGGCGCGAATGGTGCGGCGCGGCCTGAGGCCGAGTTCCTTCAGGAGGCGCAGGGTCTCCCAGGCGACGATGCAGCCGCCGCCGTCGTCGTGCGCGCCCTGCCCCACGTCCCAGGAGTCGAAGTGGCCGCTGACGAGCACCACCTCGTCGGGGCGCTCAGACCCTTTGATCTCGGCGACGACGTTGGCCGATTCCGCGTCCGGCAGAAACTTCGCCTCCATCCTGAGCCTGAGCGCGGGACGCTCGCCCCGTTCATACATGCGCTGCAAAAGTTCCGCGCCTTCGATTGTGATGGCGGCGGCGGGAATCTTCGGCTGATCGGCGGCGTAATTCATCGCGCCCGTGTGCGGCGTTTGCAGGCTGACCGGCGTGACCGAACGCACGATGGCGGCGACCGCTCCCCAGCGCGCCGCGCGCGACGCGCCCGCCCCGCGATATTGCACGGTCGCGCCGTAAGTCGTGAAGGGCACGTTGTAGACGACGATCTTTCCGCGCACGCGCTCGCCGAGCGCGTCGAGTTCGTCGAAGCTGCGCACGACGACGGCCTCGGCCGCGATGCCTTCGGCCGGCGTGCCCACGCTGTTGCCGAGTCCGAGCATGGGCAATTCCTGCCTGACCGGACTCGTCAATTCCAGGCTCTCCGCGCCGCGCACCCAGTGCGGAACCATGACACGCTCGGCGCGCACGTTGTCCAGCCCGTCCGCCTTCATCTCCGCAAGCGCCCACGTGATCGCGCGCTCAAGGTTCGTCGAGCCGCTCAGGCGATGACCGATGCGGTCTGTGAGGTGCGCGAGGCGGCGGTAGGCGCGGTCGCTCGTCAAGGCCGCGCCGATGATGCGCGCCGCGCGCTCGCGGTAAGCGTCGATTTTGACGCGCGGCGCAGGCAGGGGCGCGGGCTTCTGTTCGGCGGCGCGTTGTTGTTGTGGCGCTTGCGCGGACGACTGCGGCGGCGGTTGCTGCGCGAGAGCGGGCGCGTGGATGAGCGTACAGATGATTGCGAGCGAGCAGAAAAGACGCACGTTGATTGTCGCCTCCGGGTGTGGCTTTAAGAGATCGTATGTGACGGACAGTGTTGACCGCGCCATTCTAACCGAGTTGAACCGGACGCGCTACGAACGCGCCCGCCTCGCGCGTCGTCGCCGCGCGAGGCGGGCGCGGGTTTGCGAGGGCGTCAGGGCGCGGCGTGGATGATGCCGCAGGCGCGCAGGTCTGCGGCGTCGGGGATGTCCGCCGCTTCGATGGCCGCGAGCACGTCCCTGTCAATCGAGGGCAGCGAAACGATGCGGTTGGCCTGTTTGTTGACGGTCAACTCGAAGAGATTGCGCGCGAGGCGCGCGTTGCCGAAGGTCTCGTCGCGCGAGGTGGAGAGTATGGCGAAAATTTTCGCGAGTTCCGTTTCCGCCGCGGGCGAGAGTTGAAAGTCGGCCTTGCGGCAGAAGCCGTGGAAGATGCGCGTGAGTTGCTGCGGGTCGTAATCGTCGAAGTGGAGGTGCTTGCTGAAACGCGAGCGCAAGCCGGGGTTCGAATCGAGAAATTCGCTCATCTTCTCCGTGTAACCGGCCACCACCACGATGAGATCGTCGCGGTGGTCTTCCATCATTTTGAGCAGCGCTTCGACGGCCTCGCGCCCGAAGTCGTTCGCGCCGCCCGAAGTGAGCGCGTAAGCCTCGTCTATGAAAAGCACGCCGCCGAGCGCGCGTTCGACCGTCTCGCGCACTTTCAGCGCGGTCTGCCCGACGTAACCGGCGACCAGTCCGGCGCGATCCGTCTCGACGAGATGGCCGCGACGCAGCAGGCCGAGCGCGCGGTAGATTTGCGCGAGCAGGCGTGCGATGGTGGTCTTGCCCGTGCCGGGGTTGCCGTAAAAAACGAGGTGGCGCGAAGTGGTCAGCCCGCGCAAGCCCTGCTCCTCGCGCATCTTCTGCACCTTGAGGAAATTGATCAACTGCCGCACGTCCGTCTTCACGCGCTCCAGCCCGACGAGCGCGTCCAGCTCGGCGAGCGCATCTTCGAGCGTGCGTTCCGGTTCCGCCGGCGCGGCGACGGGCGCGACGGGCGATTGCTGCTCGTCCGCCGCCCGCGAATGTTCGACGCCCGCTGCGCCCGCCGGGTAGAGCGTGTCTTTAAACTCGGCGAGCGCGGCCTCTTCGGCGGGCGTGACCGTGCCGTCGAACTTGACGACGAGGTTGGCGAACTGGAAGAGGAGGTGGCGCGTCTTGTCCGCGTAGCCCGTGCCGTGGCGGGCGTCGTAGGCTTCGAGATAAGAGACACTGACGGGCGCGCCGTCGAAGGTTTTCGTGAGGGGGTTGTGCGCGAAAGCGGCGGGTGGAAAGTTTGAGAATGCGTCGCCCGTCGGGCGCAGGCGAAAGGCGCGGCAGATGGCTTCGTAGAAAATTTGCCTGTCGGCCGCCGACGCGGACTCCCTCGTGTTGATGAAATGGCGCGCCGTCAGCAGCAGGTGATTTTCGAGCACGGTGCGCGCGTCGGGCGCGGAGCTTTTCCCCCCGCGCCACACCATCCGTATGCTCTCGGCGAGCGGCGCGACCAGCTCCTCCAGAGACCTTTGCAGGTGAGCGATCAGTTGTTGATTGTTCTCAGCCAAGTTTAATGTCCGCCGCGCGTCCCCGTTCGATTGATTCGCGCTCGATTGATTTCGTGTTCGATTGATTTCGTGTTCGATTGATTCGCTAGAGGGGCGTGATTATACATGCGTGTAAGCGCGAAGTCGCGGCGGACGAGAGAGGGCGGCGAGACGTTCGGGCGGGCGCGACAGCTTCTTGAACGGCACGCGCTTCCGGTAAAATCAGCGGCAGATAAAAACAGCCGAGGTGAGACATGAAAATCTTGCGGAGTTTAACCGTCATACTCGTCGCGTGCGTGTGCGCGCAGGCACAGCAGTCGCCGAACAAAACCGGCGGCGGCGCGTTGCCCGCCGGCTACTGGTCGCCGGAGCAGAGCGCGGCCATCATCGCCAAAACTCAGACCGTGCGCCTCTCGCCGGACATCTCGCATTTGTCGGAGGGCGAGCGGCGGGCGGTCTCGAAGCTCCTGGAAGTGGGACAAATTTTCCAGGACGTTTACGAGCGGCAACGACACCGCGACGCGCCCGCCGCGCGCCGCGCGCTCGCGCTGCTCGCTCGACGCATGGACGGGACGCCGACGCAAAATCTGCTCGCGCTCTACCGCCTCAATCAGGGGCCGATTGCCACGACGCTCGACAACAAGCGCGAGCCGTTTCTGCCGGTGGAGATGACGCCGCCCGGCCACAACGTCTACCCGTGGGGCATCACCAAAGCGGAGGTCGATGCGTTTCTCGCCGCGCACCCGGAAAGAAAAGAGTCCATCCTCGATTTGCGCACCGTCGTCCGCCGCGCCACCGCGCCGAATTTGCGCGAAGACCTCGTCAAGCTCAGGCAATACCCGGTGCTCTCGACGCTGCATCCCGGTCTGCAAAACGATCTGACCAAGCTCGCCGCGCGCCCCGACCCGAAGATGTTGTATGCCGTGCCCTATGCGCTGGCCTACGCCGACGAGATGATCAAATCGCACGCTCTCCTGTACGAAGCCGCCGCCGCCGTCGAGCGCGACGACGAAGAGTTCGCGCGCTTCCTGCGCAACCGTGCCCGCGACCTGCTCTCGAACGATTACGAGTCGGGCGACGCCGCCTGGATCACCGGACGCTTCAAGAACCTGAACGCGCAGATCGGCTCTTACGAGGTTTACGACGACGAACTCTACGGCGTGAAAGCCTTCTACGCTTTCAACGTGCTCGCCACGCGGCGACAGGAGACGGATGAATTGCGCAGCGCGATGAAAGGCCTGCAGGCGCTTGAAGATTCTTTGCCCTACGACCGGCACAAGCGCGTGCGCGAGGACATTCCCGTCGGCGTCTATGACGTGATCGCCGATTTCGGCCAGTCGCGCGGCGGCAACACGGCCACCATCCTGCCGAACGAGAGTTATCTCGCGCGCCGCTACGGGCGCACCATTCTGCTGCGCGCCAACATCATGCGCCACCCGGAAATCTTCAAAGGCTCCGGCAACGCCTGGGGCGCGGCCATCGCCCCCGCGCACGCGGCCGAACTCACCTTCGACGGCAGTTTCTATCGCACGCTCTGGCACGAAGTCGGCCACTACCTCGGCGTGGATCGGACGCGCGACGGGCGCGACCTCGACACGGCCTTAGAGGCGAACTCAAGTTTGCTCGAAGAGATGAAGGCCGACCTCGTTTCGCTCTACGTCGCCGAAGCCTTGCGCAAATCCGGCTACTACACGGACGCGCAGTTGCGCTCGCTCTACGCGAGCGGCATCCAGCGCGTCCTGCAGAACAACCGCCCGCGCCGCACGCAGCCCTACAACACCATGCAACTCATGCAGTGGAACTTCTTTTTAGAGCGCGGCGTGCTGCGCTTCGATGCGCAGACGAAGCGGCTCTCGATCAACTACGGCAAATATCACGACGCCGTCGGCGACCTCCTGAAGCGCGTGCTCGAAGTGCAATCGGCGGGCGACCGCGCGGCGGCTGATCGCTTCATCGAGCAATACGCGACGTGGGACGAGAATCTGCACGGCGCGGTGGCCGCCAACATCCGCGCGCAGCAGCAATACAGGTTCCGCCTCTTCAAGTATGCCGCGCTCGGCGAGTGAGAGAAAGAAAATGATGAACGCAGAACGATGAACGATGAATGAAAGGCCGTGAATCGTAGATCGTGGATAGAAAGAAAACTGCTTTCCTCTATTTACGATTCGCGATTCACGATTTACTTGTCTTTACTTCATCATTCATCGTTCCTAATTCATCGTTTCATCAGAACGTGAGCATAAAAATATGAAAGCAGTCGCCGTCTTCCCCGAAGAAAGGGAAATCAGGATCGTCGAGCACGAAGAGCCGCGTCTCGCCTCGCCGTCCGAAGTTAAACTGCGCGTGCTCGAAGTCGGCATCTGCGGCACGGACAAGGAGATTTGCGCCTTTGAATACGGCACCCCGCCCAAGGGGTCGCCCTACCTGTTGCTCGGCCACGAATCGCTCTCCGAAGTGGTTGAGACGGGCGCGGGCGTCGAGCGGCTCAAGGCGGGCGATCTGGTCGTCGCTTCGGTGCGCCGGCCGTGTCCGCACGAAACCTGCGTCGCCTGTCGCATGGGCAGGCAGGATTTTTGCCTCACGGGCGATTTCACCGAGCGCGGGATCAAGGAGCAGCACGGCTACCTCACAGAGTTCGTCGTGGACGACGAGCGATACATGAACGTCGTGCCGGCGCACCTGCGCGAGGTGGGCGTGCTGGTCGAGCCTTTGACGATTGCGGAGAAGGCTCTGACGCAGGTCTGGGAGGTGCAGCGGCGTCTCCCCTGGTGGTTTGCGCCGCGCGACGGACGTGCGGCGGAGAACGCGCCCCCGGCCGCAGGCGCGGGCGGGCGCGAGTGGCTTCAACATCGCGCGCTCGTGCTCGGCGCGGGGCCGGTCGGGCTGCTCGGCGCGATGGCGCTCGTCGTCGCGGGCTTCGACACCTACGTCTATTCGAGAGAACCGGCGACGAGCGACCGTGCGCGCCTCGTCGAAGCGTTCGGCGGGAAATACCTTTCGGCGGAGACGCACGCCGTCGAAGCGCTGGCGAAACAAATCGGCGGCATCGATCTCGTCTACGAGGCGGTCGGCGCGTCCGCGCTGGCCTTCGAGGTGTTGAAGCAACTCGACACGAACGGCGTGTTCGTCTTTACCGGCGTGCCGGGGAGGAAAGCGCCCGTCGCCGTCGATACGGACTTGCTGATGCGCAACCTAGTGCTGCGCAATCAGTTGGTCTTCGGCACGGTCAATGCCGGGCGCGAAGCGTTCGAGGCCGCCATCCGCGATCTCGAAATCTTCCAGCAGCGCTGGCCGCAGGTCGTCAATTCGCTCGTCACCTCGCGCGTGCCCATCGAGGCGCATCGCGATCTGTTGCTCGGCAAGGCCGGCGGAATCAAAAACGTCATCAGGCTTTCCTGAGACGCGTGCGGGCAGCGCGGCGTGCGGGGCGCACGTGCCGCGCGGGTTGAGTTTGTTCGTTCGAGCGGCCATGAAGATCATATTGCCGGAATCCGATGACGATTTGTTGCGGGAGTGCGAGGTTGACACCTTTCGCTCAAGCGGCCCCGGCGGGCAGCACGTCAACAAAACGGAGAGCGCCGTCAGGCTCACGCACCGGCCGACGGGGGTGGTCGTCACCTGCCGCGAGGCGCGCAGCCAGCATCAGAACAAGGCGACCTGTCTGCGCAAGCTCCGCGAGAGGGTGGAGAAGTTGAATCATCGCCCGTTGAAGCGCGTCCCGACACGCGCGACGAAGGGCGCGAAGGAACGCACGCTCGAAGCGAAGACGCGCCGCGCGCATCTGAAACGTTCGCGGTCGAAGCCGGGGACGGACGAGTGAGGGCGCGCGTGCCACGCGCAAGCCGGCGAATCAGTCCGGGTCGCGCGCCGAATCTGTTGAGTGCATGGCGTCCCGCACGCGGGGCGGGAAGGAGATAAGCGAGATGGCCGGAGGATGGGACGGAGACGCGCTGGCGGGACAGATGGAAGACGCCATGGAGCGGCAGCAGGCGGCGGCCGAGGCGCGGCAGCGCAGAAACAATTCCACGCCCGAAGACCGCGAGCGCGAAGCGAAACTGGAATCGCTGCGCCTGTCCAGAGCGCGCATACTCGATCAACTCGCGCGCGCGACGAACCCGGCGCACCGCGCCATGCTCGAACGCGCGCTCGTGTCGCTGGCTGGCGAGGCGGACGATTGAAGGCGTCGCTCATTCGCGCGCGATGTTAAGGCAAGCGCGCGGGCGCGAATCGGATTCGGATAGAGGCAAGGTGTAAGGGGCGCGCGAAAGGCGTGCGGAGAGCAGTGTCGATGGAACAGGTCATACTGGTAGACGAACAAGACCGTGCGCTGGGCGCGTCGGAAAAACTGGCGGCTCACGTGGCCGGAAGCCTGCACCGCGCGTTCTCCATCTTCGTCTTCAACTCCGCGGGGCAACTGCTGCTGCAACGCAGGGCGAGCGGGAAATACCACTCCGGCGGCCTCTGGTCGAACACCTGCTGCGGCCACCCGCGCCCGGACGAGCCCACGGCGGCGGCCGCCCGTCGCCGCCTGCGCGAAGAGATGAACTTCGAGTGCGAACTGAGCGCGGCCTTCGAGTTCATCTACCGCGCGGAGTTAGCGAACAAGCTGGTCGAACACGAATACGATCACGTCTTCGTCGGTGAGTTCGACGGCGCGTTCACGCCCGAAACGTCGGAAGTGGAAGATTGGAAGTGGGCGACGCCCGCCGAACTGCGGCGCGCCCTCTGCGAGCGGCCGGAGGAATATACCTACTGGCTCAGGGTGGTTTTGGAGACGGAGGGCTGGGCGCGCGTGGAGGCGGAATACGGCGCGGGGCGCGGCGCGCCGCCGGATGCCGGTTGATGCCGTCTCGCACGCGGTTATGATGGGCGTCGCGCGTCGCTTCTCGCACGCGTTCGCGGCAAGGGGGTTATGGTCTCGTCCGACAGCACAAACGCTAACAACTGGACGCTCGAAGACTGGGAGGCCGTCGAAAGGCAGACGCGCGAGCGCGCGCTCAAGGCCGACTCGGAGCACGCGGCCTGGCACGTCGTCGCGCGGCAGGCGCGCGCGGTGATGCGCGCCTACACCACCAGTTTTTTCATCGTCAGTCGTTTCCTCCCGCCCGCCAAGCGCGCGGAGGTGGAAGTGGTTTATGCCGCCGTGCGTTACCCGGACGAGATCGTGGACACGTTCCCGCTGGAGCGCGACGCGCGCGTGAGCCGACTCGATGAGTGGGCGAGCGGCTACGAGCGCGCGCTCTGCGCGGCGTCTCTACGCGAGGCTCTGCGCGCGGGCGTGCCCTGCTTCACGGCGGGTTTCGCGCGCGTGGTGCGCGAGCGGAACATTCCGCACGCACACTACCGCGCCTTTCTCGCCGCCATGCGACACGACGCCGAGCCGCGCCTCTTCGAGACGCTCGACGATTTGATCGAAAACTACATCTACGGCAGCGCCGTCGTCGTCGGCTACTTCCTGACGCACATCTACGGCGCGAGCGCCGAGCATGATTTCGCGCGCGCCGCACGCAGCGCACGCGCCCTCGGCATCGCCCTGCAACTGACAAACTTCCTGCGCGACGTGGGCGAAGACCAGAGGCGCGGGAGAATCTACCTGCCGCAGGACATGCTGCGCGGCGAAGGCATCACTTGTTTGGACATCACGGACGCGCGGCAACGCCCCGCGCTCGCGCGCCTGCTGCGCCGGCTGGCGACCATCGCCGACGCGCACTACGCGGACGCCGAACGCGACCTCGACGCCTTCTCCCCGGATTGCCGCGTCGCCGTCCGCGCCTGCATCGGCGTCTATCGCCGCTTGAACGAGCGCATCGGCCGCGCGAGTCCCGATGCCTTGATGCGCCGCCAGAGCGTGCCCGCGCGCGAGAAGTTCGGCCTCCTGCCGCCGAGCAAATACTGGCGCATCCCGCTCGCGTATTTGCGCAGGTGAGGCGCGCATGAAGTTTCGGCGCATGAAGTTTTCGGCTGGTGAAGTTTCGGCTGGTAAAGTTTCCGACAGCAAGAGTTTCCGACAGTGAAGTTTCCGACAGTGAAGTTTTTGACGGTGAAGTTCGGATGAAGTTGACGACGAACAAAAATGTCTTGATCGTCGGCGGCGGGCTGGGGGGCTTGAGCGCGGCCATACACCTGCGCCTCGCCGGTTTCGCCGTCAGCGTCTACGAGGCGAACGAGCGTGTGGGCGGGCGCGCGAACACCATCGAGCGCGACGGGTTTAGCTTTGACACGGGGCCGTCGCTCCTGAATTACCCGTGGGTCTTCGAGCAATTGTTCGCCGCCGCCGGCCGCAATCTGCACGACTACGTGGCGTTGCTGCCCGTCGATCCGTCCGTCAGTTTCCGCTGGTCGGACGGCACGCGCTTCACCCTGTCGAGCGACCTGCGAAAGTTCCTGGAAGAGTGCGAGCGGCTTGAACCCGGCTCGCGCCCGCGCGTCCTGGACTTCATGCGCGACGCGGAGGCGAAGTATCAAATAGCTTTCGGGAAGATGGTTAATCGCAACGTGGACAACCCGCTCAGATGGCTCGGCGCGCTTCGTCCATCGGAGTTGCGGCGGACGAGCATCTGGCGTTCGCTCGACGGCCAACTGCGCCGCTACTTCAAAAGCCGGCACCTGCGCGAAGCCCTCGGCTCTTATGCGATGTACCTCGGCGGCTCGCCCTACACGCTGCCGGGCATGTTCACCATCCTCCCTTACGGCGAGATGGCTTACGGCCTCTGGCTGCCCGTGGGCGGCGTCTACGGCCTCGTCGCAGGCATCACGAAACTGGCCTGCGAAATTGGCGTCGAGATTCACACGAGCCGACCCGTGCGCCGGATCAAGACGGAGCGCGGCCGCGTCACCGGGATTGAACTGGCGGACGGCGAGTTTCGCGCCTCGTCTCTCGTCGTCTCGAATGTCGACGTGCCGACGACCGACACCGCGCTCGTCTCCACGAGCGCGCGCCTCGCGGCGAGCCTGCGCCGCCGTGCGGAGCGGATGAAGATGACGCCCGGCGTCATCACCTTTTACTGGGGCGTGCGCGGCGGGGTCGGCGCGCTCGGCCATCACACGATCTTTCTGCCCGACGATTACCCGGCCGCCTTCGACGATTTGATGAAGCGCGGGCGCATACCACTGGATTTGCCTTTTTACGTGAGCGTGCCTTCAGCCACCGACGCCGCGCTCGCGCCCGCCGGTGCGAGCGCCGTGTTTGTGCTCGTCCCCGTGCCCGTGCTGAGCGAACTGGGAGAGACGGACTGGGACGCGACGACCGGCAACGTGCGCGCGCGCGTGCTTGCGACGCTCGCCCGCCACGACTTCAAACTCGACGCGGATCGACTGCTCTGCGAAGAAGTTTACACGCCCGTCGAGTGGCGGCAACGCTTCGGACTCTACGACGGGTCGGCGTTCGGCGCGGCGCACAATTTGCGCCAACTCGGCCCGCTGCGCCGCAAAAACTTTTCCGGGGAGATCGCGGGTCTCTACTACGCGGGCGCGAGCACGACGCCGGGCACGGGGATGCCGATGGTCGTCCTCGGCGGGCGGCAGGTCGCCGAGAGGATCGTAAGCCATGTACGTTAAGCGTTACGGCGCGGGCGAGCGCGAGCTTTACTTCGGCCTGCACGGCTGGAGCGGCGACCAACGCACGTTCGCGCCGCTCGCCCCGCACCTCCCCTCCGGCGCGTCGCTCTACAGCGCGGACTTGCCCGGCTGCGGCCAGTCTCCCGCGCCGTCGCCTTTCACCCTCGAATCCGTCACCTGCGAGATCGCGGAGGCCGCGCGCGATGTGCTCGCCGCCGCGCCGCCGCGCGCGCGCCTCACCTTGATCGGCAATTGCAGCGGGGCGATCCTCGGCCTGCTCGTCGCGGAACAGATCAGGGCGCGCGTCGGGCGTCTCGTCCTGATCGATCCGTTCGCTTACTGGCCGTGGTATTTCCGCGTCTTCGTCGCGCCGCGCTTCGGGCGTTACGCATACCGCTCGACCTTCGCCAACCCGCTCGGACGATGGCTGACGAATCAATCGCTCAGAGGCCGGCGCGCGGCCGAAACCGATCTCACGCATTCCTTCGGCCGCATCGATCACGACGTGGCGCAGGGCTATCTCGCGCTGCTCGCGCGCGTCGAAGGCGTGGAAAGATTCGAGAGCCTGCGCGGCGTGCCAATCGACATCGTCTATGGCGAGCGGACGTTTGCCGCCGTGAAGAAATCCGTCGCGATGTGGCAAAGCGTCTGGCCGCAGGCGCGCGCACACATGCTGCGGGGCGCGGGACACCTCCCCATCCTCGAAGCCACGGCACAACTCGCCGCGTTCGTCTTCGGCGAAGACGGCGCGGGCGATCAAAGCTCGACGCGGACGCAGACGTGGGCGGCGGGCGAAGCCTCGACCGAACAAACGAGAGAAAGCGAGGCGCGAGTTTGATCATGCAGACATCCCGCTTCGCCGCGCGGCCATTCCGCTTCGACGCACGGCGTTCACATTTCAACGCGCGTCCATCCCTTGACGACGCACGGCCACTGCGCTTCGACGCGCGGCCATTCCGCTGCGAGGCGCGACCGCCGCATTTCGACGCGCGGCCATCCTGCTCCCGCGTGCGGCTATCTCGTTTCGAAGCGCGGCGTGGCGGCGAGATCGCAGACGCGCTCCGGGCGCACGCGCGCTGCGGGTCGCGTGGGCGCGCGGGTCAATTCCGGGTCGCATGATTCTTTTCTACCTCTTACTCATCGCTGCGGCTGCCTTGCTCGGCGTCGCGCTGTGGAACGCTCTGGCGTGGCCGCGCGTCGCGGCGGGCGCGAGCGCGGCCACGGGGCGTGCACGCGTCTCCATCCTGATCCCCGCGCGCGACGAGGAGACAAACCTCGCGGCCTGTCTCGACGCCGCGCTCGCGCAGGAGGACGCCGGGACAATCTGCGAAGTCCTGATCTACGACGACCACTCGACGGATCGAACCCCGGCCGTCATCAAACACTACGCGACGCTCGATGCGCGCGTTAAATCCGTTCCGAGCGCGCCGCTCCCCGACGGTTGGTGCGGAAAGACTTTCGCCTGCGCGCAACTGGCGGCCGCCGCGCGCGGCGAATGGCTGCTCTTTCTCGATGCGGACGCGCGGCTCTGCGCGGGCGCGGCGACGCGCATGCTCGCGGAGGCTACGAATCGCACAGTCGCGGGTCGCGCGGTCACGCTGCTCTCCTGCTGGCCTGCGCTGGAGATGCGCGGTTTCTGGGAGCGCGTGCTGATGCCGCTGCTCAATTTCGTCGTCTTCACGCTCTATCCCGCGCCGCTCGCGCTCAAGCGCGCGGACGCTTCGCTCGGCCTCGCGCATGGGGCGTGCCTGCTCGCCGACGCACAAACTTATGCGCGCGTCGGCGGCCACGCGGCCGTGCGCGCCGAACTCTTTGAAGACGTGCGGCTCGCGCAGTTGTGGCGCGCGCGCGGCGAGGCGAGCCTGTGCCTCGACGGGCGCGGGACGGTGAGCGTGCGCATGTATCGTTCGTTCGCGGAAATCTGGGGCGGGTTTCAGAAGAACTTCTTCCCGGCCTTCCGTCGCGAGTCGAACTTCTGGCTCTTCATGGCGACGCACCTGTCTCTGTTTCTCCTGCCGTTCATCTGCGCGCCGTTGTTTTACGGGACGCGCGCGGGGGTAGCGTGCGCCGCGCTCGCGCTGTGCGCGCTCCTGATGCGTGCGACGCTCGCGCTGCGCTTCGGGCATCCGTGGTGGTCTGTCGCGCTGCACCCGCTGGGCGAGGCGATACTCGTCGCGCTCGGCCTCTCGTCGTGGCGGCGTTGCAAGAGCGGGCGCGGCGTCGAATGGAAAGGCCGCCGCTACCGCACGGAGAAGAACGCGGAGGTATGAACGATGAACGATGAACGATGAACGATGAACGATGAACGATGAACGATGAATAAAAGACGACGCGCCGACGCTTCATCGTTCGACGCTCCGACTTACAACGCTGCGACTTACAACGCTCCGACTTCGACGATTCATCGTTCATCGTTCATCGTTCAGACTTACAACGTTCCGGCTTCCTGCTATGAAACGAAAGAACGCAATCATCATTGGCGGGGGCTTAGGCGGGCTGGCGACGGCGTTGCGGCTGGCTCGCGCGGGCTGGGGCGTCACGGTCTGCGAGCAGTCGGCCTCGTTCGGCGGCAAGATGAATCGCTTCGAGCGCGAGGGCTTTCGTTTCGACACCGGCCCTTCGCTCATCACGATGCGTTGGGTCTTCGCCGAACTCTTCGAGGCCGCCGGCGCGCGCCTGGAAGAACATCTCGAACTCGTCCCCATGCACCCGCTCGCCGAGTACGTTTACGACGATGGCACGCGCTTCCATTATTCTTCATCCCTGCCGGACTGGCTTGCGACCGTGCGGCGTCTAGAGCCGCGCGACGCGGACGGCTTCTTCCGCTTCATGCGACTCGGCGCGCGCCTGTTTGAACTCTCGCGGGAGACCTTCTTCCGCCGCCGACCGCTCGACTTCACGCCCGACCCGCGCGCGCTCCGCGCCATGCGCCACCTGCCGCTCAGGCACGCCTGGGGCAATTATCACCGTACGGTCGCCGCGCATTTCAAAAGCCCCCACCTCCGGCAACTCTTCGACCGCTACACGACCTACGTCGGCTCGTCGCCCTACGAATCTCCGGCGACGCTCGCCGTCATCCCTTACGTCGAATATGCCTTCGGCGGCTGGCACATCAGGGGCGGTCTCTACCAACTCGTCGAAACGCTCTGCGCGCTGGCCGTGCGCGCCGGCGTCGAACTGCGCACGGGCGCGCGCGTCGAACGCATCGAACGCGAAGGGCAGGGCGTGCATGAAGCGCAGGAAGGCGGGCGTGAAGCGCAGGAAGGCGGGAGCGGGAGGAGGCGGCGGCGGAAGGTGACGGGCGTCTTGCTCGCCGACGGCACGCGGCTCGGCGCGGATGTCGTGGTGATGAACGGCGATGCGTCGCTGGCAGACGCGATGCTCGGATTGAAGGGCGGCGCGCAACCGGCCGACGCGCGCTCGCTCTCCGGTCTCGTGTTCCTCGTCGGCGTCAGGCGCACGCTCGCGGAGTTGTCGCATCACGCGGTCTATTTCTCAAGGGACTACCGGCACGAGTTCGCGCAGCTTTTCGACGAGCGGAAGTTTCCGGACGACCCGACCGTCTATGTCAGCGCGCCGAGCCGCAGCGACCGCTCGCTCGTCCCTGCGGGCGCGGCAGGCGAGACGCTTTTCATCATGGCGAACGCCCCGGCCAACGACGGCGACGAATGGACGGAGGCGGAGATCGCGCAGGCGCGCGCACGCATCTTCGCGCGTCTCCGGCGGGGCAATTTCCCCGACATCGAATCGGCGATAGCCGTCGCGGACGTGTGGACACCGCGGCGCATCGGGGAGCATTATGCGATGCCGGGCGGGGCGATCTACGGGACACACTCGCACGGCTGGCGGCGCGCCTTTCTCCGGCCGCCCAACCAGGACGCGCGCTACGCGAATCTCTATTACGTCGGCGGCAGCACGCATCCCGGCGGCGGCACGCCGACCGTTTTGCTCTCCGCCAAAATCACCTGCGAACTGATCGAACGATGCGAGACCTGAACCACACGGGCGACGGCGACGAACGAGCGCGCGCCACACCGGCGCGAACGATACCCGCGCGTGCGACACCCGCGCAGGCGACGCCGGCATGGGCAGGACAGGCGCGCGCGTGGCGGCGGTTCCTGATCGCCGCGCTCGTCTTCGCGTATGCCGTGTTGTGGGCGGGCGGCGCGGGGCACTATTTATTCGTCGGCGCGGTGGACGCCGAACAAAACTGGCTCGCCTCGGCCTTCCTCATCGTGGCCGGCGCAATCGTCCTCTGCACGACCACTTCGCGCGCGGAGTTTTTGCGTCTCGTCGCGGTGGCGTGCTGCGGGCTGCTCGTCGAGTGGTGCGGCGTTCGCTACGGCGTGCCGTTCGGGCGATACGCTTACACGGGCGTGTTGCGGCCGGCAATCTTCGGCGTGCCCGTCGTGATGGCGTGCGCGTGGATGACGCTCGTCGCGTATGTGCGACAGGCGCTTCTCATCGCGGGGCGTCCGGCTCTGCCGCCGTGGGCGGGCGCGCTCGTCGCCGCCGCGTGGATGACGGCGATTGATCTCGTCATCGATCCGCTGGCCGCGAATCAACTCGGCTACTGGCGCTGGGTCGAGCGCGGCGTCTATTACGGAATCCCCGCGAGCAATTTCGCGGGGTGGTTCGTCGTGAGCCTCACGCTCTTCGCGCTGCTCCGGCGGCATCCGCCACGGCCGAACCTCACGCATCGTCTGATGGGCGCAAGCATCGTCCTGTTCTTCACGCTCATCGCGCTCTCCTTTCAACTTTGGACAGCGGCTCTCGTCGGCTGCGCGCTGTGCGCCATAGATGTTCTGCTCTACACGAGACGGCCGCGACCCTCACGCCAACTTTCATAAGACGCGCACGCCGGCTTCCGACGGACATCGACGACCCCGCTCCAGCCGCGCTCCCGCCGCGCCGCCGCGCTCCCGCCGCGCCGCCGCGCGGACTCTCTGCACGTGCGTTTCGAGCAGCGCGCGGGCGGCGTTTCGGGCGGCCGGGGCGAGCGGCCTTTGTCACAGTTTCTTGAAACGAAGGTCATCATTCCGTCTCGCGGCGAACTTATCATCGGCGCGTCTCATCTGTGTGAAAGGGTGTCGTAAAACCGGCGGTAACTTGCGGCGGCGGGATTCGAGGTTTCGCCGCGCGGCGGCGGACTTTTTGAGGGAAGCGAACAAGGGGTGAAAGTTATTCGGGCGGATATAGCGAGAGACGACGAGGGCGCGCGTGCGACCGCGCCGAAAAAAATCGAGATCGCCGGTCGTTTCCGCGCGCTCGGCCACAAAAACTACAGGCTCTTTTACGGCGGGCAACTCATTTCGCTGACGGGCACGTGGATGCAGATCGTGGCGCAATCGTGGCTCGTCTATCGCCTGACGGGTTCGGCGGCGACGCTCGGCTTCGTCGCGTTCGCGGGGCAGATACCGGGCTTCATGCTCGCGCCCGTCGGCGGGGCGTTCGCGGACAGTTTCAGCCGTCACCGGATTCTCGTCGCCACGCAGACGCTCGCCATGTTGCTCGCCCTCACGCTCGCCGTGCTGACGCTGACGGGGACGGTCGCCGTCTGGCACGTCTACGTGCTCGCCGCTTTCGTCGGCATCGTCAACGCTTTCGACATCCCCGCACGGCAGGCGTTCGTCGCAGACCTCGTCGGCCGGGAAGACCTCGTCAATGCAATCGCGCTCAACTCTTCGGTGATCAACGGCGCGCGGCTCGTCGGGCCGGCGATGGCCGGTTTGCTCGTCGCCACTATCGGCGAGGGTTGGTGCTTCTTCGTCAATGCGCTGAGCTACGTGGCCGTCATCGCGGGACTTCTGCGGATGCGCGTCGCACGTTTGGAGCGGGTCGCGGCGACGGAGCGGCGTTCTCCCCTGCGGCGCATCGTCGAGGGCTTCAGCTTCGTCGGGCACACGTCGCCGATCCGCGCCCTGATCGTCCTGCTCGGCCTCGTCAGTTTATTCGGCATGCCCTACACGGTGCTGATGCCGGTCTTCGCCGACCGCATACTGCACGTCGGCGCGGGCGGCCTCGGCCTGCTGCTGGGGGCGGCGGGCGTGGGCGCGCTCTGCGCGGCGCTGCTGCTCGTGGCACGGCGCGGGGTGCGCGGGATGGGGCGCTGGGTGGCTTTTTCGTCTGCGGGCTTCGGCGCGAGCCTGATTCTGTTTTCGCGTCTGGAGGACATGCGCGTGGCGCTGGCCGTGCTGGTCCTGGTCGGCTTCTCGATGATCATCCAAATCTCCACGTCGAACACGCTGGTTCAGGCGATGGTTCCGAACGCGCTGCGCGGGCGCGTGATGGCCGTCTATTCGATGATGTTTCTCGGTATGGCTCCGCTCGGCGCGCTCGCGGCGGGCTGGCTCGCGGAGCGCGTGGGCGCGGCCGACACGGTCGCGCTCGGCGGCGCGGGCTGCATCCTGAGCGCGCTCGTGTTCAGCCTGCGCCTGCCCGCGCTCCGACGCGAGGCGCGCAAACTGCTCGTCGCACAGGAGGGCGGCGCGGTTGCGGAAACAGGCCGCTGACGGCAAGATGGAGCGCGAAGCAAACGATTAAGAACCGGCGCGATTGCGATGCGCTATAAATCGAACGAAACGAAGGGCGGGATGTGTATGAAGCAACAGGAATTTCTCGTGCGCGCCGGCGAGAGAGTGCGGCTGAAGAATTACGATCCGGCGTTCACCGGAAAGTTCAAGAGCGAGGCGGAGGCCGAGGCCAGGATTCGGGACGACCGCGAGAGCCTGGCGAAGTATCAGGACAAGCTGCTGGCCGAGGAGCGGCAATCGCTCCTGCTCATCTTTCAGGCGATGGACGGCGCGGGCAAGGACGGCACGATCAAACACGTCATGTCGAGCGTCGATCCGCAAGGGTGCGTGGTGACGATCAACGAGAAGCCGGGCGCGACCGAACTCAAGCACGATTACCTCTGGCGCTTCGTCAGGAATTTGCCGAAGCGCGGCCAGATCGGCATCTTCAATCGCTCTTACTACGAGGAAGTGCTCTCGACGCGCATCCACCCCGAACGGCTCGAAGACCAGCAGTTGCCGCCGCGCATACGCGACTCTCCGGGCATCTGGCGGCAACGCTTTCAGCAGATCAACAACTTCGAGCAATACCTGTCGGAGAACGGCGTCCACGTCATGAAGTTTTTCCTTCACCTCTCGAAAGAGAAGCAGCGCGAGCGGCTGTTGGAACGCCTCGAAGTAACGGAGAAGAAATGGAAGTTCTCGATGAACGACGTGACGGAGCGCGCGCGCTGGGACGAGTACATGAGCGCGTTTGAGGACGCGCTCACGCGGACGAGCACGAAGGATGCGCCGTGGTACGTCGTCCCGGCCGACCATCGCTGGTTCAGCTCGCTCGTCGTCGCCGAACTCGTCGTCGCCAAACTGAAATCGCTCAACCTGCGCTACCCGCCCGTCAGCAGCGACGGTAAAAAGGAGATGGAGCGGGCCAGGCGGCTGCTCGTGCGCGAAGAGGGGAAGAGTTGATGGAGAGAAGGCACGGCCCCTGGACGATCACGGAGACGGCCTTGAAGTATCGCGACGACTTCATCGAGGTCTATGCCGACAGCGTGAAGAGGCCGGACGGCGAGCCGGGCACGTATGCCACGGTGCATATGAAGCCGGGCGTCTCCGTGCTCCCCGTCGAGGCGGACGGCACCGTCTACCTGACACGCCAGTTCCGTTACGCCCTGGGCGCGGAGAGCATCGAGGCGGTGAGCGGCGGGGTTGAAGACGAGGACGCGGACGCGGCGGCGCGCAAGGAACTGCGCGAGGAACTGGGCATCGAAGCGGCGGAGTTGATCAGCCTGGGGCAGATGGACATGGACACGTCCATCGTGCGCTCGCCCGTCAGTCTCTACCTCGCGCGCGGGTTGAAGTTTACCGCGGCGGAACAGGAAGGGACGGAGCGCATCGAACCGTTCGAGACGACGCTGGAGCGCGCGGCCGCGATGGTCATAGACAGCGAGATCACGCACAGCCCCAGTTGCGTGCTGATCCTGAAGGCCGCGCGTTATCTGGAAGGACATCAGACGACGGCGATATAATGAACCGAAGAAACGTTTAGGGGAGGAGACTGAAAATGGCGAACAAGAGTCGTGGAAAAGTGAATCAACCGCCGACGGGCGAAGGCAAAAAGCAGAGCGCGGAGCAGGGCGCGGAGATCAAACTCGGCAAGCGTTCAGAGGTTGTGCAGGCGCAGCACGACCGCCCGGACTTGAACGTGGGGACGGACGAGGACGAAGCGGCGGCCACCCCGAAGACGGGCGAGGGCAACCCGAACCGGCCGAAGGCCGGACGTTAGAGGAATTGTTCTACAAGTAAATTCGTGCCAATCCCGCCAGGGACAATTGCTAATAGTCCGCCACTAAATCGCCGGGCTATTAGCAAACGCGCATGGCGAGACTCGCGCGAACGACTGCCGAAGATTGTGCTCAGCGCCGCGCGGAAAAATTATTCCTCAAGAACATCTTGCCCGGCCGCGAGCATTTCGCGCGCACGCTCGCACACTTTGCGCTCGCCCGCGAAGGCCAGGAGCGCCCGCGCCTCGTCTATCTCAACCCAGCGTGCCTCGTTGACCTCCGCGTCGTGCTCGCGCACGTCGCCGGAGAGGTAGCGCAGCAGGTAGAAATGGACGAACTTGTGAAAGCGCACGCGCGCGCCGCGGTTCGTCGCGTAATACCAGTATTCGATCTTGTCCAGAGGCGCAACGATTTCGGTCTCGACGCCGGCCTCTTCGCGCGCCTCGCGCACGGCCGCCGTCTCGGCCGACTCGCCCGCGTCAACCAGACCTTTCGGCAACTGCCAGCGATTTTGTTCGCCGACCGAAATCAGTGCCACTTCGACGCGCGCGTCCGGGCGGCGGCGAAACACCACGCCGCCCGCGGAGATTTGTGTCCTGGTCGGAATCACGCTCATGCCCCGGGATTATAGACGCACTCGCGCACGGCCGTCGCTGCCGTCGTGTCGAGCGCAAGCGGCTTCAAAGTACGCAAGGGTACAGACGCGCCCCCGCGCACGCAATAAACTCGCCGCGTTCCCCTAACACATTTTATAGCGACGGGTGGGCGCAAACGGGCGTCGAGATTTTCGGCACGGACGCCCTGGCAGCCGCGCCCGCACGGTTCAACAATTTCCGACATTGTGAGGAAGGACAAAGAGACGATGACTAACAGCAGGAACGACGAAGCAGACCGGACGGCAGGCGGCACGACGGGCGACGCGGAGGGCGGCCCGAAGGCGGGCGACGGCGGCAGCACAGACGTCATGCCCGGCGTCATCGGGGGCGGGCGAATGTATCTCCCCTCGGACGGGCGCGCGCAGGCGGAAGGCACGCCGGCGGCGAGCGCGCCGGGCACCATCGGCGCGGTCGGCGAGATGGACTTCACGGGCGCGCCCGCCGGGACGAGCGGCGGGAACGACGCGGGCGCGGGCAGCAGCGAGGGCGCTTCCGTCGGCGGCGGCACGGGCGGCGGCGCGATGACGACCAACGGCGAGACGGGAGTTGACGAAAGCTGAAATGTAACGCCCGGCGGATGAAGTGTCAGGCGCGAGAGATTGATAGGAAAGGGCGGTGTGACGGGGAAGAAAGCTCGCAAGCATTTGCGAGCTTTCTTCCCCGTCACACCGCCCTTTGTTTCATCATTTCTTCTCCGCCCGTTGCGCACGCCGCTGCTGGCGCGGCGGCGGACTCTTGCGTCCGTGGATTTTCGCGTCGGGCTCGCCGGTGTCGGCGGCCGCGTTTTCGATCTCCGCGTTGACGCCGCCGCCGATGAGGATGGCGCAGCCCGTCAGGTAGAACCAGAGCATGAGGACGATGACCGCGCCGAGCGAGCCGTAGGTCATGCTGTAGTTGTCGAAGTAGCGCAGGTAGAGGCGGAAGATGAAGGAGACGAGCAGCCAGAGCAGGACGCCCGCGAGCGACCCCGGCGTGATCCAGTACCATTTCTGGTGATGCAGGTCGGGCGCGTAGTAGTAGATCAGCCCGAAGGCCAGCAGCACGAAGGCCAGCACAATCGGCCATTGCACAATCGCCCAAGCCACTGTGAAGGCCGTGCTGAACCCGAAGCGATTCGCCAGCGCGTCGCCGATCTCGCCGCCGTAGAGGACGAGCGTCAAGGCCGCGATGGTGAGGATGGCGATCACGATGGTGAGGCCGATGGAAGTCAGGCGCACGCGCCACCAGGGGCGTCTCTCTTTGACGCCGTAGGCGGAGTTCAACGTGTCGCTGATCGCGCCCATGCCGTAGGAGGCCGCCCAGACGGCGGTCAGCAAGCCGAAGGTGAGCTTGCCGCCGCCCGTGTTCTGTGCGATCTCGTCGACCGTGGTGCGGATGAGGGTGGAGGCCGAGCGGGGCACGACCGTGGAGAGATAGCGCAGCATGTTGGCGCGCAGCTCCGTGCCCACGTCGGCGAAATATCCGAGCATGGCGATGAGGAAGAGGAGCAGCGGAAAGAGCGCGAGCAGAAAGTAGTAGGACAAGGCCGCCGCGCGCGTCAGCAAGTCGCCGTCATAGATTTCGCACCAGACGCGCCGCCCCAACTCTTTCCACGTCAACCCGCCCAGTTGCCAAGCCGATGCCATTTCCCTTTAAACCTCCTGACCCGCCTCTCGTCATCATCGCAAACCTCCCCGCCCGCGTCGAGCGCGACGGTGCGGCGCACGGGTAACAATAGCAAAAACTCGCGCGGTAGTGCTTTGCGAGCGACGGGAAAAGTGTCTGAGTCGTGCCGCGCCGCCCGCGCCGTCGCTTGCGTAAGGCCACGCGAAAACGCCCGCCGGCATCTAATTTCCGAAAGAAAATGAGGATGAATAATCAATCATCGAGGGGTGAAAAAAGAGCTATGAAAACGTTTAAGAACAGATTGGCGGCGTTCGCTTTGCTGTTCGCGCTGGCGGCTACGGGGGCGAGCGTCGAGGCCTCTGCGCTCACGGAAAAAGGCCGTGGATCGGATACACAGCAAATCTCGAAGCGCGTGCGCAGGGAACTCGTGACGCTGCCTTATTACGGCGTGTTTGACAACCTCGCGTACAAGGTGGAGGGCGACATCGTGACGCTCTACGGGCAGGTGGTGCGCCCGACGACCCGCTCGGATGCGGCGCGGCGCGTGGCGCGGATCAAGGGCGTGGGGCGCGTCGTCAACAACATCGAAGTGTTGCCGCTCTCCAGCTTCGACGATAGTATTCGCGCCGAGGCTTATCGCTCCATCTTCAACACGAGCAGCCTCTATCGTTACGCGATGGGGGCGAACCCGTCCATCCACATCGTGGTCAACCGCGGACACCTGACGCTGGAAGGCGTCGTCGGCAACCGGATGGACAAGCAGCTCGCGGAGTTTGCGGCGCGCGGCATCCCCGGCGTCTTCTCCGTAACGAACAATTTGATCGCCGAGCGCGACGAGCGCAGAGCCAGATAGACGTGCGCGGAGCCGGATAAAGGCGACGCTTCCGACTTAACTGTCGGCTGCGCGCATACCCGGAGAGACGCCGGAGAGAAGAATGAGCCGGACGGCTGATAGTCGTCCGGCTCATTTATTTTCAACGCGACTTTTATTTTCGACGCGACTCGACCGGCCGCTCAACGCTTCAACTTCTCCAGGTATTTTTGACGAAACTTGGCGACTTTCGGCTCGATGACGGCGCGGCAGTAAGGCTGGCTCGCATTGTTCTGGTAATACTCCTGATGATAATCCTCGGCCGGGTAGAAGATTTGCAAGGGCACGACCTCAGTCACGATGGGCGCGTCCCAAACGCGCGCGGCTTCGAGTTCGGCGATGACTTCGGCGGCCGTCTCCCGCTGCTCCGGCGTGTGGTGGAAGATGGCGGAACGATACTGCGTGCCCACGTCGCCGCCCTGCCGGTTGAGGGTCGTCGGGTCGTGGATGGTGAAGAAGACTTCGAGCAGTTCGCGATACGAGACGGCTTGCGGGTCGAAGGCCACCTGCACCACCTCCGCGTGCCCGGTCGTCCCGTCGCAAACCGCACGATAGGTCGGGTTCTCGACGTGCCCGCCCGCGTAGCCGGACACCGCGCGCGCGACACCGCGCAAATCCGCGTAGACCGCTTCCAGACACCAGAAACAACCGCCGCCCAGCGTCGCAATCTCTTCCTTCTGTTCCATAAGATGATGCTCCTTAAATAATGACGTAGATGGAGACATAATAGGTTATTTCGTGTTGCGAAGTCGTCACGCCGGGCGCGGCGGCGTTTGAGACGGGGCGGGGAAACTGCGCGGCGCGCGTCCGCCGTCAATTGATTGCCGCCCGCAGCCGAGTGCGTTCGGCGGCGGGCGGTTAGCCCCGGCGATTCATGTTTGTGTATAGTATGAGCGCCGGACGGATTACATATTTAAAGGTAATAATTTTTTGCTTAAAGAACGAACCGACACCCTCGCACTCGAACAGCCGCTCTCCGTGCTGTCGCGCATTCAATGGATTCAAAGCTTTCTCGTCCTCGGGCTGCACGCCTGCGGGCTGCTCGGCCTGTGGTACGCCCCGCGCGCCGTAGACCTCGCCCTCTTCTTCGGTCTCTATCTCGCCACGACCTTCGCCATCGGCATCGGTTATCACCGCCTGCTCGCGCATCGCGGCTTCGTCGCGCCGCAATGGCTGCGCCGTCTGCTCATCTGGACGGGCGCGGCGGCCTTGCAGGGCGGCCCCGCGCGCTGGACACGCATTCACCGGCGTCATCACCAGTTGACCGACAAGCCGGGCGACCCTCATTCGCCGCTCAAGGGTTTCTTCCACGCGCACATGGGCTGGATCATGCGCGTGGACGCGGAGGAGGGCAGCGACTACCGCGAGCTCGTGCCGGACGTGTCCGGCCGCGACCCGTGGGTGCGCGTGCTGGATCGCGGCGTGCTGTTTACGCTGCCGTGGTTTCTCACGGGAGTTTTTTGTTACGCGGTCGCCGGGTGGCGCGGCGTGCTGTGGGGCACGGTCATCAGAACTCTCGCCCTCTGGCATTTCACCTGGTGCATCAATAGCGTCTGCCACGTCTGGGGCACGCGCCCGAACGCGACGCGCGACGAAAGTCGCAACGTCTGGTGGCTCGGCCTGCTCACGCTCGGCGAAGGCTGGCACAACAACCACCACGCGCGCCCCGCCGCCGCCATGCACGGCTGGCGCTGGTATCAAGTGGATTTCTCCGGCTACGTCATCCGCCTACTCGCGCGCCTCGGGATCATCTCGCACGTCGTGCGCGCGCCGCGCATGGACGGCCGGCGCGCGGCCGCAACTCGCATCGACGCCTAGCTACGCAAACTCGCATGGACGCACGCCGTCGCGCCTGCGCAACCGTCGCCGCGCACGCGACGCACGCAAGTATCGCCGCGCACGCGGCGCGCAAAGCTGTCGCCGTGAATGCGGCGCGCGCAACTATCGCCGCGCACGCGAGTCGCGGACAACCGTAGCGCGTCGCGCGAAACTTCGGCTCGGCTCGTTCGCGCCCGCGCCCTCTTTCCAAGAACCCCGCCTTTAAATGGGCGCGCGCCGCGCAGGCGCACGACGTGTTCGCCGCATCCACACAAAATATCTCCCGCGTCGCCGGCAATGGCCGGTGCGGGCAGGCTTGACTCCACACGCCAATTCACATAGCATCCGCGCTGCATTTTCCAAGAGCAGCACCGGCTGCACCTGCCCCGCAAACGAAATCGAGCAAGTCCTGGCCGTCTTCTCCGTTTCGTAGTCTGAATTCCACGCACCACCCGGCCTGAGACCCGACCGGCAACGCGCCCATAACAGGAGAGAGCCCCCATGTCCCATCCCCCATCCCTTAAGAACCTACGCGCAAAACTTAAAAACAATTCATCATTAGCAAGTATCCGCTCCCGGCTCCCCGTCGCGCTGGCGGCGTGCGGCGTGCGCCGCGCCGGGGCGTTTCCAATTCTCTGCGCCGTCATCTTTACGCTCTTCCAGGCCGGAACGTCCCTGGCGTTGTCGTCCCGCGACATGGCGGCCGGACAGTCGGCCGGCCTTCCGTCAATCGCGCGACGCGCGGAGGCGGGCGCGGGAGGAGCCGCATGGCTGATATCGCCCGCCATGTTTCAACTGTTTGCGGCGGACGAACTGAAGACCTACGCCGCCGACTGCGCGACCGAGAGGGCGGACTTCAACCTCGGCGAAATCGTCTGCGTGAGAGCCGGATTTCCCTCCACCTTCCTCACCTTCCGCCGCATCACCTGGGTTGATCCTCTCAATCATATTCTCGATGCGGCCTTCATCACGACGAACGGGCAGACCGCGCTGTTCACGCTTCCCGCGAACGCCACTTCGGAGATCGGCGGCCGCATCGTGGACAATCGCGGCGCGTGGAGGATCGACCTGAGATCGGCCGACGGCTCGCGCAGCGCCACCGCCTCTTTTCACGTACTCGAACCGAGCAACCCGCGAGCCGATCTCCAAATCTCCGCCGGAATCGGCGACAGGATTGTCGAATCAGCCTCGACCGTCTCAATTCCGGTGACGGTCTACAACGCCGGGCCGGACGCCGCGACGAACGCGGAAGTCTCCGCGCTCTCCGTGCCCGGCCTGTCGCTCCAAAGTTTCAGCCCGGCGGCCGGAGGAACCTGCGGCGCGGGCGGCGTCTGCACGCTCGCGAACCTGCCGCGCGGCCGGCACGCCGTATTCATCGCCACTTACAGCGTCACGGCCGCCGCCGGCACGAACGTCATGTCGCAGGCGACGGTGACGAGCGACACGGAAGACCCGCGGCTCTCCAGCAACGCCGGCTCCTTCTCCTTCACCATCGCGCAGGCTTCCGCCGGAACCGAGACCTGCACGCTCACGCCCCCGCCGCCGATCACGGTCAACGGCTCGGATGTCGCCGACCCGAACGACCCGGCGGCAACATTGTACGGCGCGGTCGTGAGCTATGCGGTGGCCGCCGAGGGCGATTCCTGCTCGCCCATCCAATGCGACGTGCCCTCCGGCTCAATCTTCCCCGCCGGCACAACCCTCGTGACCTGCACCGCCCCGTCCGGTGATTCCACCTCCTTCCCCGTGACGGTCGTCGATACGCGCACGTTACAAATCAATCTCAACGGGGCGAACCCTTTGACAATCGAGTGCAACGGCACGTCGCCCTTCGCAGACCCCGGCGCAACGACCAACCGGCCGGGCATCACGCCCGACGCCGCCAGCACCGTGAACCCCGGCGTGCCCGGCACATACATGATCACCTACACGGCCACCGACGGCACGAACACCGCGACGGCGACGCGTACCGTCAACGTCGTGGACGACTCGCCGCCGCTCATCATCCTAAACGGCGACGATCCGCTGACGGATGAAATCGAAACCGGGACGCTCACAATCGAGTGTCACGCGAACTTCAACGATCCGGGCGCGACGGCCACGGACGCCTGCAACGGCGCGTCACCCGTCAGCGTCAGCGGCAACGTCAACCCGAACGTGCCCGGCACGTACACGATCACCTACACGGCCACCGACAGGCAGGGCACGCCCGACGACCCCGCCGACGATCTGGTCGCGACCGTCGCGCGCACGGTGCACGTCGTCGATACCGTCAAGCCGTCCATCACACTCAACGGCGGAAACTTCTCGACGGTCGAATGCCACGGCGCGTTCACAGACCCCGGCGCGACCGCGACCGACGCCTGCGCCGGCGATCTAGACCAGGCGATTCAGGTCTCCGGCACGGTCGATCCGAACACGACCGGCGCATACACGCTGACCTACACCGTGAGCGATTCTTCGGGCAACACCGCCACGGCGCAACGCACGGTCAACGTCGTGGATACCACCGCCCCGGCGATTACCCTGCTCGGTGCAAACGCGGCGACCGTGGAGTGCCACGCGAACTACGCGGACGCGGGCGCGACGGCCTACGATGCTTGCGGCGGCTCCGTCCCTGTGAGCGTCAGCGGCAACGTGGACGTGAACGCGCCCGGCACGTACACGATCACCTACACGGCCACCGACGGCGCGAACACCGCGACGGCGACGCGCACGGTGAACGTGGTGGACACGACGCCTCCGGTCGTCTCCTGTCCCGCGAACATCGTCGTCAACCTGCCCGCCAACTCGACGGCCACAAGCGTGCCCGTGAGCTTCGACGTCGCGGCGAGCGACAGTTGCGGCGCGGCCAGCGTCAACACCTCGCACGCCTCCGGCGCGAGCTTCCCCGTCGGAACGACGACCGTCACCTCGACGGCCACGGACGAGGCGGGCAACACGAGTTCGTGCAGCTTCAACGTCACCGTGCGTTACCCGTTCGCCGGATTCTTCTCGCCCGTCTCCAACCTGCCCGTGCTCAACACGGTCAAGGCAGGGAGCGCAATCCCCATCAAGTTCAGCCTCAGCGGCAACAAGGGGCTGAACATTTTCGCCGCCAATTCCCCTGCGTCGGGCGTGACGGGGTGCAACTCCACAGACCCGTCGGCCGACCTCACGGAGATCGACACGCCGGCGGCCAGCAGCCTGACCTACGACTCCGCGAGCGACCGGTATCATTACAACTGGAAGACGCTCAAGGCGTGGGAGGGGACGTGTCGTCAACTGGTCGTCACCTTGAACGACGGCACGCAGCACCGCGCGAACTTCAAGTTCAAGTAGACGCACGCGCGGTTAGTTGGATAAGAACGGCCGGGCGGCGGCCGTGGTGTGAAAGTTCGCATCACGGCCGCCGCCCGGCCGCTTTTTTTCTCCCGCCGTCTCGCACGCGCGCTCCGGGCGCGGATTCCGGCCGTCCACTCTCACACGGGAAATTAGTGTGATCCTTCTCGCGCTAACTTTTCGCGTTAGCTAAGTGAAGGGCATTGAATCGAGCGTCGAAGCAGCCCAACTTCATTCGACGCCGCGAACTATCCAGACGGGGAGAAGGAATCATGTTTATACGTCGCAACTTATTCTTGTTCATTCTGATTTTAAGCGTGTTCACGACCAGCGCCTTCGCGCAGCAGACCGAATCGGCCGCACAGTCGCCGCAGCAGCCGGGTGCGTCGGCCACGACGCCGACGCCCGCCGCCGTGACGGCTTCGGCCACGGGCGTCGGCGTCCGCTTCATGGCTTCCGCCGAAGCCGTTCAGTTGCGGCTCGAACTCTACGGCGCAAACGGGGAGCGCATTTTCGATTCCGGGGCGCAACAGGGAAGCGTCCTCGACTGGCAGCCGTTGGACGTGCCGCAGGGCGTGGCCGACGGCTCTTATCTGTGCGTCCTGACGGTCAAGGATTTACAGGGGCGCGCCAGCCAGCGCATCGGCACGCTCTCGCTGCAAGCGAGTCAGGCGTCCGTGCAGCGTGTGCGCGAGCAGGAACTGCCCGACGCACAGAAACAGGCCGTAGCGCAGAGCCGGCGTGAGCAGAAAAGCGTCGCGGCGGCCGACAACGGCCTGACCATCCTGCGCGAAGGAAAACAGCGTGCCTTGACCGTCGCGGCGCACGACGGCCAGGACGGCAGCGTCACCAGCACGAAGGGCGCGCTCTCCTTGCGCACCGGCGATGTACTCTCCGGCGGCGACCGCGAGCAGATGCGAATCACCCCGGAAGGGCGCGTCGGCATCGGCACGGACAAGCCCGAAGCCACGCTCGACGTGGCGGGCACGATTCGCGCGCGCGGCGGCATCGTCTTCGACGACGGCACGGTGCTGAATTCCGCGCAGGGACAAGCCGCGCCGGGCACGGCCGCGAAGGCCGCCGGCGGCACGCTCAGCGCCGCCGCCGCCGGAACGGGCACGGCGAACAAGCTGGCAAAGTGGGTTGACGGCACGGGCACGCTCGGCGACTCGGCGTTGACGGAGACGGGCGGCAACGTCGGTGTGGGCACGTCCACGCCCGCCTACCCCTTCCACATCGCCAGCGCAGGGGCGGGCACGCCCACGGATCAGGGTTCGGGGACTTTGCTCGTCGACAACACGTCGTCTCAACCTTTGGGTCATGCGGCGGTGTTCAAGAACAGTAACCCCGCCAACTCGGACATCGTCGCACGCTTCCAAAGCGAGTACGCGACGGGCGTCGTCCCCGCGTTCGGGGCGTTCAAATTCTTTCGGCGCGTGAATACCGCGGGCAATGGCAATGGGTTCCATTTCAGCCTTAACAACTCGGCGAACAATGAAAAGGAGTATGGCGGGTACGCCGCCGCAATCGAGAGCAACACGGCCGGGGCTGAGAGGGGCGCGCTGACATTCTTAGTGACCTCGAACGGTGCGATTCGGCAGGAAAGGATGAGACTCAACTCCGCCGGCAACCTCGGACTCGGAACGTCGAACCCCGCGCAGAGGTTGGAGGTCGTCGGCAACATTCAACTGGCGGGCGCAAACAACGGCATCATCTTCCCCGACGGCTCGAAGATGACCACCGCGCCACTCGGCAGCGGCACGCCTTCGGGGACGACCATCATCGGGGCGATCAACGACCCGTCAACCACGGGCACGATCAACGACAACCGCCTGTCGGCCAACCTCGGACGCCTGAACGCGGCCAACGCCTGGTCGGGCGCGAACGTCTTCGGCGCAGGGCTGTCGGCCAACAACTCGCTCATCACCAACGTCGGCAACCCGGTCAACGCGGGCGACGCGACCAACAAGGTTTACGTTGACACGAACTTCGTCAAGTTCGTCCCCGGCGCGGAACAACTCTCAATCGGCGACGCCAACGGCACCGCGCCGATGATCAACCTGCGCGGCGGCTCCACCTGCTGCAGCGGCCCCGGCGGCCACACGCCCGCCTGGTTCAAGGTCTTCCAGAACGGCAGCTTCGTCGCCACCGGCAATCTCGGTATCGGCGTCTCGCCGATGCAGGGCAAGGGCTACCGCACGTCCTGGGACAGCTACAAGGGCGCATTCCGCTCCGGCTACGCCGACAACGAGTGGGATGACAACACCGTCGGCTTCTTCTCGTGGGCGGGCGGCTCGAACTCGACGGCCGAGGGTCTCTACGCCTTCGCCTTCGGCGACACGAACTTCGCACGCTCGACTTCGAGCATCGCCTTCGGCAGCGGCAACGAGGTGAAGGGCGCGGCCGGGTTCGCGGCCGGCGCGACCAACCGCGTCTGCGACACCTACGGCGTCGCCTTTGGCAACAAGGCGCAGTCCGGCGGCCCGCTCCTCAACGGCAAGTGCAACCCCGACACTTTCGTCATCCGCGGCCTCGCGGCCGTCGCCATCGGCTCCAACGTGACGGCCGATCAGGATTACACGACGGCCATGGGCAGGTTCGCCTCGAACAACGGCTTCTCCGGCACGTTCATCTGGTCGGACGGTTCGCCCCAGCAGAGCGCCGATACTTTCCGCAACACGGCTAACAACGAGTTTGCGGCGCGCGCCACCGGCGGCTTCCGCTTCCGCACCAACCTCGGCGGCACGACGGGCTGCAACCTGCCCGCCGGTTCCGGCGTCTTCAACTGCACTTCGAGCCGTGCCACCAAGGAGAACTTCCTCCTGACGAACGGCGAAGACGTGCTCACGCGGCTGCGCAAGATTCCGGTGAGCACCTGGAACTACACGGCCGAGGGCAGCCAGGTGCGCCACATCGGCCCGATGGCCGAAGACTTCCACGCGCAGTTCGGACTGGGCACGGGCAACACCTCCATCGGCGTCCAAGACCTCGCCGGCGTGAGCCTGGCGGCCGTCAAGGCGCTCGACCAGCGTACCGCACAGCTCCAGCAGCGCACGGCCGAAGTCGAACAACTCCGCGCCGAAGTGCAATCCTTGCGCGCCGCCAACGCCGGCATGGAGCAACGGCTGGCCGCGCTCGAACAGAACATGCAGCCGGCACGCTCGTCTCAAACGCGCACCGCGATGACGACGACACGTCGTCGCCGCTAACGGGACGCACAGGGGCTTCGACCCGCGTCTCCAACTTGAATCCACACGCGAAGGCGGGGCGGGCGAGAGAGTTTGAAACTCTCTCGCCCGCCCCGCCAACTTTTGCCCGCAAGCCCTTGCCCCGCATTTTCCGCGACGCCGCTCGCCGCTTCACGCGCTCTGTCTTTGGACGGCCCACTGCCGCGCCGGAGCCTGTTTGCTTTCGGCGCGAGAGGGCTGTAGAGCGGTCTTCCAGTCGGCCGTGCATTCGCCGACGTAGCGCGCGAGCGATTCTTCGAGCGGCGGCAGCAGCGCGCCCCGCTCGCTGCCGAGAACGCTATAGACCGGGCGAGCCGCTATCGCTCCTTCGAGCGCGCGGGTCGGGCAGCCCCGCACGCCGCTCGCATCGAGACCGGCCATTTGCGCCGCCCGCCGCGCCAGTTCCGCCCAGGTGATCGCGCCGGGGTTTGCCAGGTGCCAGATGCCCCGCTCGCCGTCGATCAGCAAATCGAGGCTGACGTTCACCAAATCCGGCACGTAGGTGGGCGACACGAACGCGTCGTCGGCGGCCGTGAAAGCCTCGCCGGCGGCGAGCGCGTTGAGCGCGGCGGTGACGAAGTTGTGCTCGTCCCACGGGCCGAAGAATGCGCTCGTGCGCACGACGAGCGCGGCGGGGTGAGCTTCGAGGACGCCCGCTTCCGCTTCCGCTTTGCTTCGCCCGTAAACGTTGAGCGGCGACGTGCGCGCGCTTTCCAGGTAAGGCTCTTTCGCCGTGCCGTCGAAGACGAGGTCGGTGGAAAACGTGAGCAGCGGCACGCCGCGCGCGGCGCATGCCGCGGCCAGGGTCACAGCCCCGTCGCGATTTTCGCGGAAGCAGGCTCCCGGCTCGGCTTCCGCCTGATCCACGCGCACGTAACCGGCCGTGTTGACGATTGCCCACGGGTCGTATTTGTCGAGCATCGCGCCCACCGACGCGGCGTCGGCGATGTCCATCTCGCGACGCGTAAGAAGACGGTAGGAGATGCCCCGCACTTCGCACAGGCGCGCGAAGGAACTGCCGAGCGTTCCCGTCGCGCCGGTGATGACGAGCGGCCGGGTCGAATTCTTTCGTGTCGCGGCTTCCCTGACTGCCTGCGGCGCGGCCGGCGCGGCTGCGCGCGATTCCAGGCGCACCGGCGTATAGAGAAGCCGTTCGAGCCTCTGCCACCAGCCCGGCCCTTCGATGGCCGGGTGCGCGAACTCGCCCTTGTGCGCCAGTTCGCGCAGCATGTGTGCGATGGCCGTCGGGCGACGATGCGTGCCGCGCACGTCGAACACGCCCGGTTCGTAGAAGCCCGCGGAGCAGGTCAACAGTTTGTTCCAGTCGTATGCGCCGAGCAGCGACCAAGCGGTGACGGCGCGCACGTCCACTCCCCCTGCACGCAAATCTCCGCAGACCTCCCACACTTCTTTGAACCAGCGCAACTGTTCCTCGCGCGTGCAGCCGAGGTGAACTTCCGTGACGGCGATGGGCAGCCCGTAACGCTCCCACGTCTCTCTGAGCAGCGTGCGGTGTCCGGCCAGTCCTTCGGCGCAAACCCTCACGGCTTCCACGTCCGCATAACGATCCTTCGTGTTCCCGCCGTGCGTGCAGGAAGGGTATCGTTCCAGACGCTCATCGAGGAGACGCTCGCTCGTCAGGTAGTGATTGATGCCGATGATGTCGGGCGGGCAGGGATTGTCGGTAAACCAGTCGAGTTGCGTCTCGCATATGCCGACGCCGGTAAAATAAGTCCACATCGGGTGCTCGCGGTTCAGGCGACCCGTCAGCAGTTCAAAGGTCAGCCAGCGGCGCTCGTTTTCCAAATCGGCCTGATAGCGAAGTTTGGGCGTGCTGTAGGTCTTTCCCAGATCGTCCGTCTGGACGAGTTGCGCTCGCGGGTTGATCTCTCGAATCGCGCGCATCGAGAGCGCGACGGCGCGACACTGGATGAGCAACGCCTCGCAGAGCGTGCGCCGGTCGCGCCCGTGCGGATACCATAGGCCGTAACGTCCGCTGAAACGCGCTGTGGTGAGCGGCTCGTTGACGGGCGTGTAGGCATCCACCCAGGGGTAACGCGCGGCGACCGCGCGCGCGTACTCGGCCAGCTTTTCCGGGAAGGCCGAATCGACGAGGCTCGTGTGGCGGGGGCCGCTGCCGTGATGCACGAGGCCGACGATGGGACGGATGCCGAGTTCGCCGAGGCGCGCGAGGCGCGCGTCAGGCCACGTCCAATCGGCGTGTTCGAGGCCGTCGGGCGCGGTGCGCTCCCACAAAACGGGATAACGAATCGCGCTGATGCCGAGGCCGGCGAAGAGGTCTAAATCTTCGATGCGTTCGGCGTGGCCGTTGCGCTCAAGCTGGTCGAAGTATTCGTCTCCCACGCGGTTGACCGTGCATTCGATGCCGCCCCACAGTTCCAACTGCCGGTTGGACGTTGTTTCTACACCCATGCTCGTTTCCCTATCCTTCCTCTCGCCGCTCCGCCAGAACGACGGTTTGAGTGAAAAGCGAACCCGCGCCTTTAACAAGCAGGGGTGATTAACCAGCGCCGGGTTAGACCGGCGTTGCGGCGCGCGTCGAAAACGACGCGAGGCGAGCCGTGCGCAAACAGGCTAAGGCGCTTACGCGTCGCCCGGGTCTTAGACTTCGCGCAGGCGAGGCTCAACTAACGGCATCATCCGCCGCCGCTACACCGGACGGGCGTGCGCTCGCGCGCGTTGCCATAACTGATCAGGGGTATGAAGCAGAATAGAGGAGGGCGTGAATTGTGTCTGTACAATACCGGACAGGCAGCGCGCCCGTGGAGTTTGGCCCGTCGCCTCGCGCCGCGAGCAGCGAGAGGCGTCCGAGTGCTCAGGCGGAGAGGCGTCCGCGTGCGCGGAGAGGCGTCGCTCTCTGCGCCTTCTCGGGTTGACGGCATCCGAAACGGCGTCGATACGTTTAAGTTGTTGAAATGAGGCGTGCGAGCAGGTTCTCCAACTGCTCGTGGTCTGCGAGGTAGGTGATCCAGTCGTTGCCGCCGACGTTAGAGTCCGTGCCTTCCACGTCCGCGTCGTACTGCTCGGCCATCACGACGAGCGGCGTGCGGCCGTCGTACCCGGCCTCTTCGCGCATCCCGCGCCCGACACGCAAGACCTCACCCGCCGGCTTGCCGACGAAATCGATAAGGATGAGGTCGGCCGCGACTCTCCCCCCGCTCAATCTTTGCACGGCGTCCTCCGCGTCCAACGCCAGCGAGACGCGATAGCCGTAACGCGTGAGGTTGTTCTTCAGCAGCGGGCGCGTGTCGTTGTCTTCCTCAACCAGAAAGATGAGCGGCCGGTTTACACTCTCTTCGCTCATGTTTTGTTCCCCCTTGATTTGACGAGCATTGTCGCATTTGCGCCGGCGTTTTTCCGTACCGCAGCGGACAAAGGTATAAAATGTACTGTGTACGCTGGCGTGCTGTGTCTGCTGGGCGCATAAGCTAAAGTGTCACCGTAGTATTTCATCCACAACCCTTCGACATTAGGTGCAGCCTGTCAACCTTTGCCTGATCGCCCCAGCAGTTTTTACCGCGAGGTCGCAAATAGAAAGGTCGCCTTATGTCCGCCCGGATAGATTCAGCCCCGCCCACGTCTAACCGTATTCTCAACGCCCTGCCGCCAGGGGAGTACGAACGCCTCTCGGCATTTTTGGAGCCGGTCGAGATGAGCCTCGGCGAAGTTCTGTATCGCCCGAACGAACCCATCTCTCACGTCTATTTCCCGAACGTCGGCACGGTCTCGATCATCAACACGTTTGCGGACGGCAAGGGCGTCGAGGTGGGTATGGTGGGCAACGAAGGCATGTTCGGCGTGTGCGTCTTTTTGGGCAGCGTCACGTCGCCCCTGGAAGCTGTCGTGCAACTGCCGGGCAACGCTCTCAGGATGCGCAGCGACTTGTTGAGGCAGGAGTTCAGGCGCGGCGAACAACTACAGGATTTACTGTTGCGCTACACGCAGGCTTTCATCATCCAGATCGCGCAAACGGCCGCCTGCAACCGCGCACACCCGGTCGACGGGCGGCTGGCGCGCTGGCTGTTGATGAGTCAGGACAGGGCGCAGACGAACGACCTGCAACTGACGCACGAGTTCATCGCCGTCATGCTCGGCACGAGGCGAGCCGGCGTTAGCGAGGCGGCGGCCAAACTTCAGGACGAGGGCGTGATCAGGTACAGGCGCGGGCAGGTGAACGTGCTCGACCGGCGGAAGCTGGAGACACAATCGTGCGAGTGTTACGAGATTGTGAGGAACGAGTTCGACCGCCTGCTCGGCGGTAACGGGCACGTCTGGTAACGCCTGAAGAGACTGAAGAGAAACATCTGAGGAGAAACGGATGATCGCCTACGCCGTCTTTCCCGCGGACTCGCACTTTCACCTGCTGGGCAACGCCTACCGGACGCGCACGCTGTGCGATCTCTCCACGAAAGGCGGCCGGAGCGGCATCCGCGAGCGGCGTCCGCCCGCCGTCGTCACATACTCTCCGCCGGCGCTGAACTACACGCTCTGCCCACTCTGCATGGAACAGGCCGGCCGCAAACAGTGAAATCAAGCGGCGCGCGTTCACAACCTGCTATACTCCTCCCGGTCTCTTCACACAAGATTTGCGTCTCTCCTCCGGCATCAGCGAAGGATGACTGATATGTCTCAGCCGAACAGCGGCACGCGCTCGACGAACTCACTCCTGGCCGCCTTGCCCGAAGCCGAATACCGCCGCATCGCCGAACACCTGAAAGCCGTGACGCTCGAACGCGGCGAGGTGCTGCACGAATCGGACACCCCGGCACAGTACGTCTACTTTCTCGAAGACGGCGTGGCATCTCTGTCCGTGAGCAGCGAGGAGGGCAAGGAGTTGATGTTGAGCATCGTCGGCGACGAAGGGGTTGTCGGAGAGCGAGCCATCTTCAAAGAAGGCTTCTTCATCATCCGCTGCGAGATGCTCACGAACGGCACGGGGCACAGGCTGCCGCCCGAAGTGTTCGAGGCGGAATTCAAACGCGGCGAGAAGTTGCAGCAGTTGGTGCTCAACCGGATCGAAGCGCGCATCACCGAGACCGCCCAGACCGCCCTCTGCAACCAGATGCACACGATGGAACAGCGCCTGGCGCGCTGGCTGCTGACGCTCTCCGACCGCTCGCACAGCGAAGAGTTACACATCACGCAGGAGCACATGGCTAACATGCTGGGCGTGCGCCGCGCGAGCATCACGGACGCCGTGGAGGCTTTGCGCGAATCGGGTCTCGTCGGGTCGGGGCGCGGGTCGGTCATGATTCTCGACCGCGCGAGGATGGAAGCGCAGGCCTGCGAGTGTTACGCCGTCATCAGGGAAGCAATCGAAACCTTCACCTCTTAAACGAGACCCGCCAACAGACACGGCTTCTCCATGCCACCATTGCTCGACAGGTAGAGACGAGCACTACGGGCACGGGCGGCCACCTGGCGAACATCTCGTCGAACGTCTCGAACCTGAAGACGTTTCTATAGCGTGGTTTCGAGTGAAGCCTGGACGGAGTTGGAGCCTAAAGGGGCAAATAGAGGGGCAACAAAAATACGGGCACTCCGGAGAGTGCCCGTAACTCGTTCTAACAATTGATGAGCCGAGCAGGACTCGAACCTGCGACCCAGTGGTTAAAAGCCACTTGCTCTACCGACTGAGCTATCGGCCCAAAGAGGAGAGGTCAGGCGCGTGCGCCCGCAGTCGGGTGCGGGTGGAACTCGTCGGATGAGTGACGTTGAAAGTTGATGCTTGCAACGGCCGCGCGTGAAAATCATTTTACATACGTTGAAGGTGGCGGGCAAGCCGGCTGCCCGTTATTGTGCGTTGAGCCAGCCGTCGAGGGCGGAGCCGGCGTTGAGAATCGTCTGGTCGCGCTCCGGGCCGGTGGAGACGAGGCCGATTTCCACCTCCAGGGCGCGCGAGAGGTATTCGACGTAGGCGCGCGCGTTCGGCGGCAGCTTGTCCATCTCGGTGATGCCCTCGGTGGAGGTGTTCCAGCCGGGAAGCGTTTCGTAGACGGGTTCGACGCGACGCAAGTCCTGCGAGACGGCGGGGAAGGATTCGACCTCGCGCCCGTCAAGCCGGTAGCCGGTGCAGACCTTGATTTGGTCGAGCGCGTCGAGCACGTCGAGCTTGGTGAGCGCGACGGAGGTGAAGCCGTTGATCTCGGCGGCATAGCGCGTGGCGAAGGCGTCGAACCAGCCGCAGCGGCGCGGCCGCCCGGTGGATGCGCCGTATTCGCGCCCGCGCTCGCGTATGAGTTGGCCGATCTCCTCTTCGCCTTCGAGCATCTCGGTGGGGAAGGGGCCTTCGCCGACGCGCGTCGTGTAGGTGCGGACGATGCCGAGCACGCCCGTGATGCGGTGGGGCGCGAGTCCCGTGCCCGTGCTCGCGCCGCCGGCGGTCGTCGTCGAGGAGGTGACGAACGGGTAGGTGCCGTGATCCACGTCGAGCAGCGTGGCCTGCGCGCCTTCGATCAGGATCGAGCGGCCGTCGCGCGCGGCGCGGTTCAGGAAATGCGTCGTGTCGGCGATGTAGGGGGCGAGCCGTTCGGTGAGACGCGTGGTCTCCGCGAAGACCTCTTCCACGTCCAGCGCCTGCCCGCCGTAGGCTTCGATGATGCGGTTGGCGTCTTCGAGGTTGCGCTCGATGCGCGCGCGCAGGACTGCGGGCACGAGCGCGTCGGCCACGCGGATGCCGCGTCGCCCGGCCTTGTCTTCGTAGGCGGGGCCGATGCCGCGCAGCGTCGTGCCGACGCGCTCGTTGCCGAGCCGTTCCTCGCTCGTGTGGTCGAGCGCGCGGTGGTAAGGGAGAATCAAATGCGCGCGCGAACTGACGAGAATGCGTTCGGGCGTCACCTCCAGGCCTTGCGCGGCGAGGCGGTCGGCTTCCTCGAAGAAGGCCTTCGGGTCGATTACCATCCCGTTGCCGAGCACGCAGGTTTTGCCGGGATGGATGATGCCGGAAGGAATCAGGTGGAGGACGAAGGCGCGCTCGCCGACATAGACGGAATGGCCGGCGTTATGCCCGCCCTGGTAGCGCGAGACGATGTCGAAGCGTTCGGCCAGCAGGTCGACGATCTTGCCTTTGCCTTCGTCGCCCCACTGCGCGCCGATGACCACGATAACTTTTGACATATTTAATAGTGACAAGTGACAGGTGATAGGTGACAAGTTAGAACAAGTTTTGTTGATTTAACCTGTCACCTGTTACCTGTCACTCGTCACTGTTTTGTTCAGCTTGCCCGTTCCAGCTTGATCGGTTTGTCGATGAAATAGAAGCTGCACTGGCCGCGCACTTCGTCGAGGTCGCGGCGTTCGATGGGGAAGAGGCGGCATTGGTTGGGTCGGTCTTCGTAGATGCCGCAGGTGGACGTGCCGTCGCCGTGCTTCTTGAGGAAGGGGCATTTGAAGAGTATCTCGCAGCACGCGCCGCAGCGGTTGCAGTCGCCGCGCCTGAGCGCGAGCGCGTCGATCACTTCCTGCTTGCGGAAGTTGGCGCTGACGAAACGACGCAACTTGCCCTGCGCCTGCCGCGCACGAAACCGCGCATCCTCGACGGCGCGCAGACGTTTGGCCGCCGTCAGTCGTTCCTCAAGCAACCGTCGCTTGCTGTTCTTCGTGGAACGACCGGCGCTCTTCGAGCGGATGTTGGTGGTTTGTTTCATCGAGCGTCCGGGAGTCGCGCGCTTCAGAGCCTGCTGCCACGCTTGGACAATCTGCAAGACTGTCTGACGACATTCACAGAAACGGCGCGGGACGCCCTTCAACTGCCACCCCGCGCCCGTTTCTCATGACGATAAAACTCAGGCGTTCGCCGCGCCCGTGCCGGCCGCAACGTGCTTGTCGATCATGCGTGAGATGGCTTCCTTGCTCGTCGCGCCCACCACGCGCTCCTCTTCCTTGCCGTTCTTGAACAGGATCAACGTCGGGATGCCCTTGATGCCGTACTTCTGCGGCACGTTCGGGTTCTCGTCCACATTCAACTTGACGACGCGCGCATTGTCCGCGTACTTCTCCGCCACCTGCGCCACCGTCGGCGCGATCATCCGGCAGGGAGCACACCACGCCGCCCAGAAGTCCACGAGCACGGGGCGATCCGACTGCAAAACTTCCGCGTCAAAATTGGCGTCGCTGACATCGTTGACAAATTCGCTTTCACTCATCTGGTAAATCTCCTTCTTCCTACTTGTAATGGCGCGAGCCGGATATTAGCGCAACCCTCTCGCGTTTCAGTGTCATCGCTCTACTAAAAACCAGTCTCCCCGAATCTTACCCGTCCGCCGTCACATGCGCGTCACGGCGCGGTAAACCTCGACATACCTGCGCGCCGCCGCGTCCCAGGAGTTGTCGGCGCGCATCCCGTTCAGTTGAATCCGCCGCCAGATATCTTTGTCGGCGTAGGCGAAGAGCGCTTCGTAGATGCTGCCGAGCATGGCGCGCGCCGAGTATTCGCCGAACTTGAAGCCATTGCCCGTCGCGCGCGCGCGGTCGAAGTTCTCCACCGTGTCGTCCAGGCCGCCGGTCGCGCGCACAACGGGAACGGTGCCGTAGCGCATGCTGTACATCTGGTTCAGGCCGCACGGCTCGTAGAGCGACGGCATGAGAAAGATGTCCGCGCCCGCCTCGATCTGGTGCGCGAGCGGTTCGCCCGCGTAGCCCTTGTAAATCCCGACGCGATGCGGCGCGTGGTCGTGAAACGACTGCAAAAAGTCTTCGTACTCCCGCGCGCCCGCGCCGAGCGCGATGAAGAAGGCACCCGTCTCCAGAATGGCCGGGGCGGCCTCTCGAATCAGATCGTAGCCCTTCTGCGCGACGAGCCGCGAGATGATCGCGATCACGGGTCGCTCCGCCTCTTCCGGCAAATGGAAGCGACGCAGCAGGTCGAGCTTACACGCGCGCTTGCCCGACAGGTCATCTGCGCTGAAGTTGGCCGCGATGTGCGGGTCGGTCGTAGGGTTCCACGCCTCGTAGTCCACGCCGTTCGTTACGCCGATGAGTTGTTCGTGTCGCCGGCGCAGCAGCCAGTCGAGACCGGAGCCTTGCGCGGGCGTCTGTATCTCGTAAGAGTAGCGGCGGCTGACGGTCGAGAGCGCGTCGGCCAGCATCAAGCCGGCCTTGAGCGCGGACGCCGCCCCGTCCAGCAGGAAAGCGTTGTGTACCTCGCCCCAGCCGAAACCGAGAAACCCCAGATCGCGTGGGTCGAACGCCCCCTGGTAGGCGAGATTGTGAATGGAAAAGAGCGAGCGCGTCTGCCGGTAAAAATCGTCGTAGGCGCGGCGCGCGCGAAGTTCCGCGACGGCGAACCCGCACGGCCAGTCGTTGCCGTGGATGATGTCGGGCGGGCGGCCGAGGCGTTTCAGGAGCGCGAGCGCGGCGCGGCAGAAGAAGGCGTAGCGTATGTGGTCGTCCGAGTAGCCGTAGACGTTCGGGCGTGCGAAGTATTCCGGCGCGTCTATCAGAAAGACGGGCGCGCGGATGGCCTCTTCGCTCAGGAACACGCGGACGTGGCGGTTGCCGCCCGTCCATTCGACTTCCAGATTGTCAAAGAGCAACTCGCGCAGTAGGCCGCGATCCGTCTGCTGGTAGAGCGGCAGGATGAGGCTCGCGTCCACCTCGCCCGTGCCGTTGAGAGCTTTGGGGAGCGCGCCCGCCACATCGCCCAAGCCCCCCGTTTTAGCGAACGGCACAGCCTCCGACGATAAGATCGCGATGCGCAATAGCCTTCACCCGACACTCCTCCCGCTAGAGGAGCATCCCGACAGTCTGAACTGCAAAGCTTAGGCGGCTATTTTACGCAACAGCTATGACAAGTGACAAGTGACAGGTGACAGGTGACAAGACTAAAACGCCTTTTCCTGTCACCTGTCACCTGTCACTTGTCACTCTTGCCTAGCTCTGCATCGAGGCGAGGAATTCGGCGTTCGACTTGGTCTTGCCCAGCCGTTCCAGCACGACTTCCATCTGCTCGACGGGCGACAGCGGGTTCAGCACACGGCGCATCACCCAGATGCGCGCGAGGTCTTCCTTGCTGATGAGGAGTTCCTCTTTGCGCGTGCCGGAGCGCTGGATGTCGATGGCGGGGAACAGGCGCTTGTCCACAAGGCGACGGTCGAGATGGATTTCGCAGTTACCCGTGCCCTTGAACTCTTCGAAGATCACGTCGTCCATGCGCGAGCCGGTGTCGATCAAGGCGGTTGCGATGATCGTCAAAGAGCCGCCCTCTTCGATGTTGCGCGCCGCGCCGAAGAAACGTTTGGGACGCTGCAGGGCGTTGGCGTCGATACCGCCGGAGAGAATCTTGCCCGAAGGCGGCACGACGGCGTTGTGCGCGCGCGCCAGACGCGTCAGAGAGTCGAGCAGGATCACCACGTCGCGCTTGTGCTCGACGAGCCGCTTGGCCTTCTCGATGACCATGTCGGCGACCTGCACGTGGCGCGTCGGCGGTTCGTCGAACGTCGAAGAGATCACTTCGCCGTTGACCGAACGCTGCATGTCCGTCACCTCTTCCGGGCGCTCGTCGATGAGCAGCACGATGAGCGAGACTTCCGGGTGGTTGCGCGAGATCGAGTTGGCGATGGTCTGGAGCATCATCGTCTTGCCCGTGCGCGGCGGCGCGACGATGAGGCCGCGCTGCCCCTTGCCGATAGGCGTGACGAGATCGATGACGCGCGCGGCGAGCACGTCGTTCTCGGTCTCCAGCATCAGGCGCTCGTCCGGATAAAGCGGCGTCAAATTGTCGAAGAAGACTTTATCGCGCGTCTCGCCGGGAGCCTCGAAGTTGATGGCCTCAACCTTGATCAGCGCGAAGTAACGCTCGCCCTCTTTGGGCGGGCGAATCTGGCCGGAGACGGTGTCGCCGGTGCGCAAATCGAATTTGCGGATCTGCGAAGGCGAGACGTAGATGTCGTCGGGGCCGGGCAGGTAGTTGTATTCGGGAGCGCGCAGGAAGCCGAAGCCGTCGGGCAGGGTTTCGAGCACGCCCTCGGAGAAGATGAGACCGCTTTTTTCGGTTTGCGCCGCGAGGACTTTGAAGATCAACTCCTGCTTGCGCATGCCGGTCGCGCCGGGCACGTCCATGTCCTTGGCGATCTGCGTCAGCTTGGAGATGGACATCTCCTTGAGCGTCGCCAGGTTGAAGGCGTCGCCGCTGCCCGCAGGGAGGAACTCCTTCTCTGCCAGGTCGTCCGCGGGAGTATCAACCACCGCGGCGGCGGCGACGGTCGTCGCGCGATTGCCGTTCTCGCCGTTGCCATTGGCCGTGCCGGCGGCACTGCTACTGCTGCTTCGTGTGCGTGGTGTACGTTGTGACATTTCTCTTTTCTCTATGAGTGCGGCCGCCGTGATGCGTTGTAGCCGCATGTTCTAACCAAGAGTTGTGTCCAACTCTTGTCGTGTTGCTGTCAATGAGATTGAATTGCCGGCGGACTTCAAGAGCCGCGTATGAATTAAATCCTTAAATAATGTCGGGAAATGATGCCTCAGGTGCGCGCGGCGGTCAGGCACAGCGCAGGAGCGGCGATGTTTCCGGCGGTTATACGTGCGAGGTGGTTGGCGAATCCTCAGCGAACGATCTCGCATCCCGTAAAAGTTCAGCGAATTATTCTGTGCGAGTGAAAGTTCTAACGTATCGCTTGGATGCCGTCAAGACCCGCAAGGTCGCCTCGCAGCGACGATTCGACTTTTCAACTGGGGGAGTGTGAGACGGTTATGGCCTCTTCGATAGCGCGCCAGATGCGTTCGCGCCCGTGTCCCGTGACGGCGGAGTAGGCGACGACTTCACCGCCCGTGCCCGCCGACGCGCCCAGCATTTCCCGCGCGCGCCCGATATTTTTGCGCAGCTCGTTTTGCGAGAGCTTGTCGGATTTCGTCGCAACCGTCAGGTGCGGCTTCGCATAAGCCGTTAACCATTCTCGCAGTTGCAAGTCCAATTTAGAGGGATCGTGACGCGAATCTACGATTTGAATTGATAACACAAGCGACTCGCGCTTGGCAAGGTAAGTCGTCACAATTTCGCCCCACGACTCGCGAATCGCGCGCGGCACGCGGGCGTAGCCGTAGCCCGGCAGGTCTACGAAATGAAAGCGGCGGTTGATGAGGAAGAAATTGAGCGCCTGCGTTCGGCCGGGCGTCGAAGAGGTGCGCGCCAGACCTTTGACGCCGAGAAGCGAGTTGATGAGGCTCGACTTCCCGACGTTCGACCGGCCGAGAAACGCCACCTCCGGCACTCCCACGCGCGGCCAGTCCTGCTCGCTGAACGAACTCTTGACGAACTCGGTGCTCGTAATCTTCATAGGTTTCAAGTTTCAAGTTTCAGGTTTCAAGTTCAAGACGAAAAACCTCCATCCACAGTCCTGAAACCTGAAACCCGAAACCTGAAAACCGGCCGTTACTTAGAGGTCGCGCCGGAGGCGGTTTGGGTCGGCTGCTCGTCAGACGGCGTTTTCGGAGCGGCGGCCGCCGCGCGGCGCGCGGCCATGTTTTTCGACATCTCGCGCATCTTGGCGAGCCGTTCCTTAGCGTTCGGCGAACGCATCACGAGTTGTTCGAGATGCATCCACATCTGCGGGCCGAAGGCCGCGCGCAACTCCTCGATGAACGGCTCGAACTTGGCGTAGTAGAAGAAGTGTTCGCCGTTGGCGTCCGTAAACATCTTCTCGTCAATCGCGCCGTTGTTGACGAGCGAGGCGGCCATGTCCCAGTAGGACATCACCATGCGCAGGTAGGCGTTGTGCTCGCCGGTGGAGACATTCATGATGTCCTGCACGCTTTCGGGGTTGAAAGCCGCCAGCCAGGCGCGCGCCTTGCGCATCGTCTCTTCGCGGCGCAGGTCGTAGAGTTTCAGGATCAGGTCTGCGTCTTCATATTTGCCCATGCGGAATTTTCTCCTGGAGTCTGTGGCGAGGATAAAGAAACAAGTATGAAGTAGGAACGATGAACGATGAAGTAAAAGCAATGTATCTTTTACTTCATCGTTCATCGTTCCTACTTCATACTTCAATTTAGTCCGCCATTGTCGGCGTGCTTTGCGAGGGCGGTTCGGTCGACCAGATGGGCGGTTGCGCGGTGTCCACGTTTGCGCCATCGGTCGGGCAGGCGTCTTCGAGCGCGAGCGCGAGCACTTCGTCAATGGTCTCGACGAAATGGACGCTGAGCGCGGCGCGCACTTCTTCGGGCACGTCCGCCAGGTCCTTCTCGTTCTCTTTCGGCAGGATCAGGGTGGTGACGCCGACGCGGTGCGCGGCGAGCATCTTCTCCTTGATGCCGCCGACGGGCAGCACCTTGCCGCGCAAAGTGATCTCGCCCGTCATCGCCACGTCCTTGCGGATGGGGACGCGCGTCAAAGCTGAAGCCATCGCGGTGGCGAGCGTGACGCCGGCCGAGGGGCCGTCTTTCGGGATCGCGCCTTCGGGAATGTGGACGTGCAGGTCGCGTTTGCGGATGTGGTCGAGACTCACGCCGATGCGCTCGGCGCGCGCCTTGACGCAGGTCAAAGCGGCCTGCGCGGACTCCTGCATGACTTCGCCGAGTTTGCCCGTGAGGCGCACGCCGCCGCGCCCGTTCGTGAGCGTCGCTTCGATCTGCAAGACCTCGCCGCCGACCTCCGTCCAAGCGAGTCCGAGCGCGAGTCCGATCTCGCTTTCGGCCGCGGCCTGTTGCTGGCGGAAGCGCACGGGGCCAAGCATCTCACGCACGCGCTCCGGCGTGACGATGTCTTTGAACTCCTCGCCCTTGCCGTCGCCCACGAGCTTGCGCGCCACCTTGCGGCAGCACGAACCGATCTCGCGTTCGAGGTTGCGCACGCCCGCCTCGCGCGTGTAGGAGCGGATGATTTCGAGCAAACCTTCGTCCGTGAACTCGACCTGCTCGGCCTTCAAGCCGCTGCCTTCCGCCTGCTTGGCGACGAGGTGGCGGCGCGCGATCTCCAGTTTCTCACGCTCCGTATAGCCGGAGAGGCGCAGGATTTCCAGGCGGTCTTGCAGCGCGGGCGGAATCGTGTGGAGCACGTTCGCCGTCGCGATGAAGAAGACTTTGGAGAGGTCGTATTCGACGTCGAGATAATGATCCTGGAACGAGTTGTTCTGTTCCGGGTCTAACACTTCGAGCAAGGCCGAAGATGGATCGCCGCGAAAGTCCGCGCCGAGTTTGTCCACTTCGTCCAGGAGGATGCAGGGGTTGGTTGTGCCGGCCTTCTTCATCATCTGGATGATCTGGCCGGGCAGCGCGCCGATGTAGGTGCGACGGTGGCCGCGTATCTCCGCTTCATCGCGCACGCCGCCGAGAGAGAGGCGCACGAACTTTCTGCCCGTCGCGCGCGCGATGGATTTGCCGAGACTCGTCTTGCCGACGCCCGGCGGGCCGACGAAGCAGAGGATAGAGCCTTTCGGATTCTTGACGAGTTGACGTACGGCGAGGTGTTCGAGGATGCGATCCTTGATCTTCTCAAGTCCGTGGTGGTCTTCGTTCAAAATCTCCTCGGCCTTGCCCAGGTCTTTGATCTCTTTCGACTTCTGCTTCCAAGGCACGCTCAGCAGCCAGTCGATGTAGGTGCGCGAGACCGTGCCCTCGGCGGACATCGGCGGCATCGCTTCGAGGCGGTGCAATTCCTGCAAGGCCTTCTCCTTGGCCTCGTCGGTCATGCCCGCGTCTTCGATCTTCTTGCGCAAATCCTCGACCTCGGCCTTCTCGTCCTTGCGTCCGAGTTCCTTGTGGATGGCCTTGATCTGCTCGTTCAGGTAATACTCTTTCTGCGCCTTCTCCATCTGACGTTTGACGCGCGCCTGAATCGTGCGGTCGAGTTGCCGCTTGTCGACTTCCGTCTCCAGAATTTCGACCAGACGCTGCATCCGTCCGTGGACGGAGAAGATTTCCAGCAAGCCCTGCTTGTCTTCGACCGCGATGCGCAACTGCGAGGCGAGCGCATCGGTCAGGTGCGAAGGGTCCTGGTTGCGCATGGCCTGTTGCAGCGCGTCCGTCTGCGCTTCGGGCGCGAGGCGCAGGTGTTGCTCGATGAGTTGGTGGATGCGCTGCGTGAGGGCTTCGATGCGCTGGCCGGATTCGAGCGCGGAGGGCGCGCGGCGCACGGTGGCCGTGAACGCGCCGTTGTCGTTGTCCACGCGAATGGTCGTCGCGCGTTCGCGCCCCTCGACGACCACCTTCGTCTGCCCGTTCTCCAACTTCTGCGCCTGCAGGATGCGCGCGATTGTCCCGACGCCGTAAATCTCGGCGGGCACGGGTTCGTCAATCGAGGCGTCGTGCTGCGTGGCGAGGAAGATCGTGCGGTCGGAGGCGAGCGCCTGTTCGAGCGCGCGGATCGAGCCGGGGCGTCCGATCTTGAAAGCGACTTTCGTGAACGGGAAGATCACGACATCGCGGATCGGAACCATCGGGTAGCTGACGATGTCTGAAGGAGTGCGGTCTGTATATTCTTCCATAAAACTGCTACTTCTTTCACCGGAAAACTGCTTAAACGTGAAGGGCGAGCCGCTCATTGCCGCTCGCCCCGTTGTCGCGAACTAAACTGAATTGTAAAACATTTCGCGCAGGCACGCCACCGGGCGAAAAATCTTAGTAAGCAGGATTCTTCTAATCTTATGGCGGGGTGCTACCAGTAGAAGTAGGGTATGTCTGACAGAGCTGGTATCTATGAGCGCAGAGAGCCTAACGTTCTGATCCTTCCCGTAAAATCTCCTGAAGTTGTCTGACCCGCGTGTTAGTCAATTTTGCCAGGCAAAAACTGTAGACCATCGGGTAGATCGAGCCGCCCTTGTTGCCGACGCTCTCGTAGTCGCACTGCGCGTCGCGAAACTTGATCCAGGCGAGTTGCGCCGCGCGGAGCCTGGCGCGCTCTGCGCCCGACGTGTTTTTCAACAACTCACGGTAGACCTCGTTCAACTCGGCGTCGGCCTTGTCACGCGCGCGTGCGGCGCACTGATTTAACTCGGGCTGCGTATTCGCGCCGGGGCAGGGGTCTTCGCGGTCGGCGTCATCCTGTTCATCCTGCGTCACTGTCGCCGGTGGTTGTTGCGCGGCGGTCTTCAACGCATCCTCCTGCGCACGCGCCGCGCCCGCACAAAAAAATAGGAGCAGGAGTGCGAACACTCCTGCTCCGAATTTCTTCGACATTGATGAGGCTTCCTTTCACCCGGGCGGGGAAGAGAATCTAACTGTTCTGCGCGTGCTTAGGCGGCTGCGTCGTCCACGCCCGTCAGGGCTTCGCCGGGGACGGCGCGGCGGCGTTCGACCATCTCGCTCGTGATGACGAATTCCTTGATGCGCTTCTGCGAGGGGAGCGTGTACATCGAATCGAGCAGCAACTCTTCGAGGATCATCATCAGTCCGCGCGCGCCCACCTTGCGTTCGACCGCCTGGCGCGCAATGGCCTTGAGCGCGTCGTCCGTGAAGCGCAGCTTGACGTTGTCGTACTCGAACTTCTTCTGATACTGCTTGATGAGCGCGTTCTTCGGCTCGGTCAGGATACGCATCAACGCTTCCTCGTCGAGTTCGTTCAGGACTCCGAGCACGGGCAGGCGGCCGACGAACTCGGGGATCAACCCGTAGCGCACTAAATCTTCCGGCTGCGCCGTCGCCATTGCCTCTGCATAGCGTTCTTTGCTGTCCTTGATCTCGGCGCGGAAGCCGAACGACTTGTTGCGCATGCGCCGCTCGATCACTTTCTCCAGACCGACGAACGCGCCGCCGCAGATGAAGAGAATGTTGGTGGTGTCGATGGGGAAGAACTCCTGGTGCGGGTGCTTCCTGCCGCCCTGCGGCGGGACGTTGGCGACCGTGCCTTCCAGTATTTTCAAGAGAGCCTGCTGCACGCCCTCGCCCGACACGTCGCGCGTGATCGAGGGGTTCTCATCCTTGCGGCAAATCTTGTCCACTTCGTCGATGTAGATGATGCCCTGCTGCGCGCGCTCCACGTCGCCGTTGGCGGCCTGCAACAGCTTGAGGATGATGTTCTCCACGTCTTCGCCGACGTAACCGGCTTCCGTCAAGGTCGTCGCGTCCACGATGGTGAAGGGCACGGAGAGCATGCGCGCGAGCGTCTGCGCCAGCAGCGTTTTGCCCGTGCCGGTCGGCCCCATCAGGAGGATGTTCGACTTCTGAATCTCCACGTCCGAGCGGCGACGCGCGATCTCGATGCGCTTGTAGTGCTGGTAGACGGCGACGGCCAGACGCTTCTTCGTCTCGTCCTGCCCGATGACGTATTCGTCCAGGAAATTTTTGATCTCGGAAGGTTTCGGGAGTGGCGGTCTGGTGGCGACGGCCTCGGCCTGCTGGTCGTCGGTGATGATCTCGTTGCAGATGTCAATACACTCGTTACAAATGTAGACGGTGGGGCCGGCAATGAGTTTCTTCACTTCGTTCTGCGACTTGCCGCAGAACGAACAGCGCAACGTGTCATCGGTTCGACGTACCATAGGCTTTAGGGGACTCCGTGCTTTCGAGGTTCAATCCAATTCGGCTTGTCAAGAGACTGAAAAACGGGCGGGCTGATCTGCTCTCGTCCGGTGCCCGCGAGCGATGGCGCGTTGGGGCGCGCGTTCGGCTGCCGGAAAACTACTGTAGCATAAATTGGCCGGCGCGTTGATCTCACAAGCAAACGCGCCGGCCAAAATTTTTACTCGCGGTGCGTGATCACTTCGTCGAGCAGCCCGTACTCCTTGGCCTGCACGGCCGACATGATGCGGTCGCGTTCCACGTCGCGCTCGATCTGTTCGTAGGACTGGCCGGAGTGCTTGGCGAGAATGTTCGAGGTCAATTCGCGCATGCGGATGATCTCTTCGGCCATGATGCGGATGTCCGTGGCCTGCCCCTCCGCGCCGCCCGAAGGCTGGTGGATGAGGATACGCGAGTTGGGCAGCGCGAAGCGTTTGCCCTTCGCGCCCGCCGCCAAGAGCAGCGCGGCCATCGAGGCACACTGCCCGACGCAGAGCGTGGACACGTCCGCGCGGATGAACTGCATCGTGTCGTAGATCGCCATCCCCGCCGTGATCGAACCGCCCGGCGAATTGATGTAGAGCGAGATGTCTTTCTCCGGGTCTTCCGCTTCGAGGAAGATCAGTTGCGCGACGATTAAGTTCGCGATCTGATCGTCAATCGGCGTCGAGATAAAGATGATGTTGTCTTTGAGCAGGCGCGAGTAGATGTCGAAGGCGCGTTCGCCCCGCGACGTTTGCTCGACCACCATTGGGACTAAAGCCATAAACTTGAAACTCCAAACTCCGAAACCTGTTGCCAAATTGAAAATTCAACGCCCGACTCCGCGCGGCTCGTCAGCTTCCCGCTTCGCCCCTCTGAGTCTCACCGCCCTCGGCGTTCTCACTCGCTCCCTCGTGTGCGGCGGCGTCGGCGAGCGGCGCGTCTTCGCGCCATTCCTCTTCGCTCACGCGAGCGTTTTCGATGAGCAGATCGAGCGCCTTGCGGTGGCGCAATCTGTCGGCGATGCTACGTTCGCCTCCCTGCTTTGTCAAGGCAGCGCGCACCTGCTCTACGGACTGGCGCGCGCCCTCGGCGATCACTTCAATCTCGCGCTCGATCTCCTCGTCCGTCGGCTCGATTTCCTCGGCGTCGGCGATGCGTTCGAGCAGGATCGAGCCGCGTAAATCCTCGGTGGCCTGCGCCTCCAGCATGCCCTGCAAGTTCTCCCAGTCCAACTCCTGATTGCGCGGGTCCATCCCGCGCTGCATCATGTCGCGCACGGTCGATTCGAGGAGCCTGCGCGCCTGGCTCTTGACGAGCGATTCGGGCACTTCAAACTCGTGCGCCGCGAGCAACTTGCCCATCACCTCGTCGCGCAGGCGGTGTTCCGCTTCCAGGTTCGCGCGCGCCGTCAAATTCTCGCGCAACTTCGCGCGCAGAGTTTCGAGCGAATCGATCTCCTCGCCGAAGGTCTTCGCCCATTCGTCGTCAACCACCGGCAGCTCCTTGCGCCTGACGGCCGTCACCGTCGCCGTGTATTCGATCTCTTTACCGGCGAGTCCCTGAGACGAAAAATCCGCGGGGTATTTCACGATGAAAGTCTTCACGTCGTCGGGCTTCGTGCCCGTCAGTTGCTCGTTGAAATCCGCAAGCACGCCCTCGCCGCCGAGCACCACTTCCACGTCCTCGGCCTTCACGTCCTCTTCCTCCGGCGGCTCGATGTAGCGCCCGACGAAGTTGACCGTCACGGTGTCGCCTACGCCGGCCGCGCGATCCTCGACGGGCTGGAGCGAGGCCGACTGTTCGCGCAGATTCTCCACCATCGCCTCGACCGTCTCGTCCGTCACGGGACGCGTGCGCCGCACGACCTCCAGCCCCCTGTAGTCGCCGAGCGCGACTTCGGGCAGCACCTCGACGTGCGCGTGAATGGATAAGGGCTGCTCGCCCAGTTTCTCCAGCGCCTCGTTGTTGTCGAGGTGGATGTCCGGCTCGCCGATGACGTTCAGCGCGCTCTCGCCTATCGCCTCGTTGATGGCCTGCGGCACGAGGTTCTGCACCACCTCGCCGCGAATCTCGTTTTTATAACGCTGGCGCACCACCGAGTTCGGCGCGCGTCCCTTGCGGAAGCCGGGCACGCTCACCGCTCCGGCATAGCGTTCCGTCACGCGTTCGAGTTCGGCGCGCACGTCCGCCGCGTCGATCTCGATCTTGAGTTCTTTCCGGGTCGGGGAAACGTCAACCACTTCTGTCTTCATAAACATAAAAACCCGCGCCTTCGCCTGTGTCGGGTGGCTCGGCCGCGCGGGCATCCTTCCTCTACAAAATTATAGAAATACGTTGTACAAAATCATGCCGTGCAATTGATGCGAAAGGGGGGACTCGAACCCCCACCCCTTGCGGGACTAGGGCCTAAACCTAGCGCGTCTGCCGATTCCGCCACTTTCGCATAATACCGGATTTTAACTCCCGCGCCGATTCGCGCCCTTGCCTGCATGATTATCGGTTAATGCGTGACAGTTGGGGCACAGTAGCTGCAAATTACGAAGCCGATTGTCGAAACGGTCTCCGTTTACATGATGCAGCTCAATGGGAATCGGCTCGCCTAGCCAATCAGCCTGTCCGCATCGTTCGCAACACCGCTCCTTTAAGCCGTCTTCGAGCAATTTTAACTTGAGTCTATGGCTGCTGATAAAACTGCCTTTATGTAGATAAACGCGAGCACCTTTTCGCGCCGGACAAGACTTATAACCTTTACCGCCCATGTTGCCCGCATAGCTCAAGCCCATCTTACCCAGATAGCCGTCGAGCGTGATGGGCTTACAGCGCAGTTCGCGGCACATAAAGGCTTTGGGTCGGTGTGACGCGATCCAGTGCTCAATCTCGTCACGACGAGCAAGAATATCTTTTCTCATGGCGCGAAAACTCGTCTATCCCTGTAAGCCAGTTAAATTAAAGGATTGATGCTTGAATGTCTAGCGAGCGACCTTTGACCGGCGGCGTGAACATGCTTGTATCAGTTGTCAGACGGCTTCGGCCGTGTTGTGGCAAACTTGCCGCGACCGTTAAACTCGCGCGAGGTCTGAATCAGCGCGCGCAAATGAACGCACCCGGAGGGCGCACAGTGGAAAAAATCTCTTATCTCGGACTGCCGAACTGTTACAGGTTGTCGAACGGCACGGTCGAGGCCGTCGTGACGAGCGACGTGGGGCCGCGCATCGTCCGTTACGGTTTCGCGGGCGCGGAAAATATTCTCGGCGAAGCGCCCGGCGCAACGCTCACGACCGAACTCGGCGACTTCAAGCCGTGGGGCGGGCATCGTCTCTGGGTCGCGCCCGAAGCCAAGCCGCGCAGCTACGCGCCGGACAACGCGCCGCTGGCGGTTGCGTTCGAGGGCGAGCGCGCGATTCGCCTGACCGCGCCGGTCGAGACGGCGACCGGCATCGAGAAGGAGATGCGCGTCGCGCTCGACGCGGAGGGCAGCGGTCTCGTCGTCAGTCACAAGGTGACGAATTGTAACCTATGGGCGATAGAGGCCGCGCCGTGGGCGCTCACCGTCATGCGCGGCGGCGGCACGGCCATCTTCCCGCAGGAGCCTTACATTTCCTGGGACGATTACCTGTTGCCCGCGCGCCCGCTCGTCCTCTGGCATTACACAGACCTCTCGGACGCGCGCTGGTCTCTCGGCAAAAAGTTCATACGCCTGACGACGGACGCGTCGGCGAACCACCCGCAGAAGATCGGTCTGCTCAACAAGCAGGGCTGGGCTGCCTACCGGCACGGCGCGACGCTCTTCGTCAAACGCTTCGCCTACGAAGCGGGCGCGACCTACCCGGACTACAACTGCAACTGTGAGACTTACACGTCGGGCGACTTCATCGAGGTCGAATCGCTCGCGCCGCTCGGGCGTCTCGAACCCGGCGCATCGGCCGAACACGTGGAACGCTGGACGCTGTTTCGAGACGTGGACACAGGCCACAGCGAGGACGAACTGGGCGCGGCCATCGGCCGACTCGTCGCGGAGTGAACTACTTCGACGGCTTCCAGACGAAATTTCCGGTCTTGTCTATGTAGCCCTGTTTGCCCCCGACCCCGACGCGCGCGAGGCCGCCGTTGAAGTTGTGCGCGGTGTCAAACTGCGGGCGGACAACCAGCGCGCCGGTGCGGTCTATGAAGCCGTATTTGCCGCTCGCCTTGATAAGCGCGAGTCCTTCGCTGAAGCCGCCCGTCCAATCGTATTGCGGCGCGACGACGGCCAGCGCGGTGCGGTCGATATAGCCGAAGCGGTTCTTGACGATGACGGGCGCGAGTCCTTCCGCGAAGGTGCCGACGTAACCGGCCTGCGGCCAGATGATCGTCTCGCCGCGCTTGTTGATGCAGGAGTAGCGGCCGCCGGTCGCAACCGCCGCCAGACCTTCCGAGAAGTTGTAGGCGTTGTTGTACTGCGGCGCGATGACGATTTTGCCGGCGCGATCAATGTAGCCGTGTTTGTTGTCTATGACGACGGCCGCCAGCCCTTCGGAGAAACTCGCGGCCTTGTCGAACTGCGGCTTGACGACCATGCGGCCGCGCTTGTCTATGAAGCCGTACTTGCGTTCGACCATCACGAGCGCCAGCCCCTCCTCGAAGCCCCGCGCCGCGTCGTATTGCGGATTGATGACGAGTTTGCCCGTGCGGTCTATGAAGCCGAAGCGCGGCGGCTGGCTGCTCGTCTGCACGGGCGCGAGTCCTTCGGAGAAGAGACCCGCGAGGTCGACCTGTTGCAGGTTGAAGACCATCCGCCCGTTGCGGTCGATCACGCCGCGCTCCGCGCCCGATTTCACGTAGGCCAAACCTTCCGTGAACTCCCACGCCACGTCGTAGCGCGGCGCGATGACGATTTTACCCGCGCGATCAATGTAGCCCCACTTGCCGTCCTGCCGGACGGGGAACAGCGCGGCCGCATCTTTTTTACGCTCCTCAGCGCCGCCGCCCGCGCCGAGCGCGACGAGACACGGACAGAGACAGAGACAGAGAAGCATGACGCGCTTCACCGCCGCCACCATCGCGGCGCGCGTCTTCAATGTCGAAAAAATTGATGGTGAGAGTGTGCGCGAAAGAGCGTGTAGGGGATTGCTTGTCTGCAAAGTGGATTGTGATCCTCGCGGCGCTGGAAATTTAGCCGGCGCAGTCGGCGGCGACAACAGCCGGATTGCGCCTCCCGGTCGTCGCCATAAGCGACGGCCGGGAGGTGTCTCTTTACCGGGTCTATATAAAAAGTGCGGCGCGCTTCATTAAAAGTGCGGCGCGCGCGGTGCGGGAGAGTGCGGCGCGTTCAACCCGCCGGGGCGACCTCCGGTGACGCCCGGCACGTGGCGTAAGATATTATCGCCGTCAGTCGCGCGTCAAGGCGAACTCGCGGAGGCGCGCGCGTATCTCGTCGCGGACGCGGCGGAAGACGGCGAGCCGCGCCTCCCGGTCGCCCACGGCCTCCGCCGGATCGTCGAAACTCCAATGAATGCGCCGCGTATCGGCCGGAAAAAACGGGCAGCGCTCGCGCGCGTTGTCGCAGACCGTGATGACGTAATCGAACTCCTGTCCCGCAAACTCCTCGATTGGCTTCGAGCGTTGACCGGAGATGTCTATGCCCGCCTCGTGCATCGCCTCGACCGCCTCCGGCCTGACACGGCTCGGACTGACCCCCGCGCTGAACACTTCAAAACGCCCGCCGCCGTCGTGGCGCAGCAAGCCTTCGGCCATCTGGCTGCGCGCGGAGTTGCCCGTGCACAAAATCAAGACGCGCTTCCGCTCCGTCAACGACCGCTCGATAGTCGTCCGCTCGGTAGTCATAAGTCACTTCCTTTTTGTTTCGCGTCCGCGTCGCCGTGCGGCACGACGACGGCCGCGGCATCCTGCTCAAGCGTGGGGACGAGCCAGCGAAAGAGCGCGGTGGCCGCCGCCGCGCCCGCCAGTTGCGCCAGGATAAAGGCGGGCGCATCCGCCGGCCGGATGCCCGCGAACGTGTCGGTTGCCGAGCGCGCGAGCGTCACGGCCGGGTTGGCGAACGAGGTCGAGGACGTGAACCAGTAGGCCGCGGTGATGTAGGCGGCGACGGCGAAAGGCACGGCCGACGAACGCCCCCGCGCGCAGCCCCGGATGACGGACAGCAGGCCGAACGTCGCCACCGCCTCCGAGAAGACCTGCGCGCCGCCCTCTCGCGCGTGGCGCGACGCGGAGAACAGCGGCGCGTCGAACATCAGGTGCGCCGCCGCGACGCCCGCGAACGCCCCCGCGATTTGTGCCGTGAGATACGCGGGCACGTCGCGCCAGGGGAGTCCGCCCTGCGAGGCGTCGGCCAGCGTCACGGCGGGGTTGAAGTGCGCGCCGGAGACAGTGCCGAAGGTCTGTATGAGCGCGACGAGCGCCGCCCCGGTGGCGAGCGTGTTCGCCAGGAGCGCGACGGCGACATTGCCGCCCGCGAGTTGTTCGCCCATGATGCCCGAGCCAACCACGGCCGCCAGCAGCAACGCAGTGCCCACGGCTTCGGCCACGACCCGCCGCGCGAGCGTAGGCTGCGCGCTTCGTTTATTCGTCACCCCGTTTCCTCTCCGTGAAGATTCAACGCCTGAAACGGACGCCGTGCCGCGCGGGACGACGCCCCCATCTGCGCGCACGGATTTCTCAACGCCGGATCGTCAACGGCGCGGCCTGCGCGCAGCAGTCGGAGACTTCCGTCGCCGACGCCCCTGTCGCGAACGCCCCTGTCGCCTCCGTCGCTAATGCGCCCGTTGCCGACGCCTTCGTCGCTAATGCGCCCGTTGCCGACGCCTGCGTCGCTAACGTTCCTGTTGCCGACGCCTGCGTCGCGTCCGTCGTTGTTGTCGCCCTTGTCGCCGTCGCTTCCGTCTCTCCCGTGGTGTCGCTCGTCCCGGTCGCGTCGCTGGCGGTCACGGCGTTTGCCTCCGGCGTGCAGCACATCTGCGTCGTGGGCAAATTGTCTTCGAGGACGACGAAGGCTTCCCACTCGTTGCCGTCCGGGTCGCGCACCCAGGTCTTGTTCTGCAGGGCGTAACAGCAGTTGGTCGCCATCTCGTCGCGCGTCTCCAACCCCGCGTCCAGCCAGTTGCGGCGCATCGAAAGCACGTCTTCGGTCGTCGCCAGTTGAATGCCGAGATGCGAGAGCGCGCCGCGCGCCGCGCCGGGCGTTTCGTTCAACGTGAGATTAAGCGGCGGGTTCTCGACATCGAATTTGGCGTAGCCGGGGCGCACCTTCGCCGGCTCGATACCGAGCATCCGCCGGTAAAACTCCAGACTGCGCTCGACGTTCGACACGTTCAGCGCGAGATGCGCCTTGAGCGCGCGCGCCGTCCTCTCCGTTAGTCGCTCCATTTTTGCCTCTCCCTTTCCTTCCATGATATATTCGCTTCGGCAAATATGAACGCATGATACGTGCGGCCGATATATGTGTCAAGGCGTATGTAAGTTTCAGGTTTCAAGTTTCAAGTCTGAAAGCCTTTTAGCTTGGCATGCGACACTCAAGTGCTCAGTCCTGAAACTTGAAACCTGAAACTTGAAACCTTCATTCATGGAGATTTTTATGGGGAAGACGGGCAAGGCGTTCGACCTGGAGGGGCTGTTCAAGGCGTTGGCGGATCGGACGCGTTTGCGCCTGTTGAATTTGATCGGCGGCGATGAAGTGTGCGTCTGTTTCTTCGTCGAGGTGCTGGGCGAGAGCCAACCGAAAATCTCGCGCCACCTCGCATATTTGCGACGCGCGGGGGTGGTGGCGGCGCGGCGTGAAGGCAAGTGGATGCACTATCGCGTCGCGGAGCCGGAGGAGGCGCACGCCGCGCGCCTCTTCGGCGAAGTGCGCGCCTGGCTGGCGGAAGACCGCGAGATGCAGCGCGACCGCGAACGGCTGGTGAAAGTCTGTTGCGCACCGCAACCGCCCGTGCAGTTGCAGGGCGCGCCGCGTCCGGCCAGCATCGCGGCGCGTCCGGCGAACAAGGCGGCGCGTCCGGCGAGCAAGGCGGCGCGGGAATGAAGTTTCGCCGCGCGAAGCTGAAATGTTCCGCGCGGCGTGCGCGGGTCTGAAATGTTCCGTGCGGCGTGCGCGCGGCGCGCTGCTCGCCAAGTCTTATCAGTTGACGCTCTCGCAGTTCGCCGGGTCTTATCCGTTGACGCTCTCGCTGCCCGCCGGGTCGTATCTGTTGATCGCTTTCGCGGCGCGTCGTTTCTGTTGAAGCCCTCACGGCACGTTGTATCAGTTGACGCTTTCGCTGCTCGTCGTATCAGTTGACGCTCTCGCGGCTCGCCGGTTTTCTTGACAGCTTCGCCGCGATTGGCCTAAGTTGCCGACGCCGCTACTCGTTTGCCGGTAATTTTCAGCAACCTTCCCGGTAGGACATCAGTAATAGATCACATGAAAAACTTCACTGCGTCGCACCGACACGAAACGCGCAACGGCGAGCGCGCTCAACGGCCGCGCCTGCTCGCGCGCCGACTCACACACTGTCTCCTGTTTGTGCTCGCGGCGTGCGCCGTGGTCGCCTGCGCGGCGCGGGCGGGACGGGCGCAGCAGCGTGCGAGCGAGACGAATCGGCCGGAACTCGTGTTGCAGACGGGACACTCGATGCGCGTGGACGGGTTGGCCTTCAGCCCCGACGCGAAACTACTGGCTTCGGGCAGCAAGGACAACACAGTGCGCCTGTGGGACGCGGAGCGCGCCGTCGAGTTGCGGAAACTATCGGGGCACGCGGCCTGGGTCAAGGCGGTCGCGTTCAGCCCCGAAGGGCGCTGGCTGGCTTCGGGGTCTGTGGACGGCGTGGTCAAGCTGTGGGACGTGGGCAGCGGGCGCGAACTGAAAAGCATGAGCGGCGGCGGGAGCATCAATACGCTCGCCTTCAGCCCCGATGCGCGCCTCGTCGTCGCGGGCAATGCCGAAAACTCCGTGGTCGTCTGGAACGCGCAGACCGGGCAGGCCGAACGCACGCTCTCAGGGCACGCGGGCGCAATCCTCGCCGTCGCGTTCAGCCCCGACGGGCGTCTGCTCGCGTCGGGCGGGCGTGATAATTCGATCAAGCTGTGGGACGCGTCGAGCGGGCGTGAGTTGCGCACGCTGGCCGGCCACGCCGGCAGGGTGAGGTCTCTGGCGTTCAGTCCGGACGGCAAGCAACTGGCGTCGGGCAGCGACGATAAGACGATCAAAATCTGGGACGCCGCGCGCGGCCGCGAGACGCGCACGCTCTCCGGACATGCGGACGCTGTGCTGGCCGTGGCCTTCACGGACGGCGGGCGCAACCTCGTCTCGGCGGGCGCGAACTCGCTCGCACTGGCGCGCTGGGACGCGGAGAGCGGTCGGCAGTTGAGCACGAGTTCGGACGCCGATAGCCTGGAGACGCTGGAGGCGGCGATCTTCAGCGCGGACGGCAAACTAATCGCTTCCAGTAACGGCGACAAGACAATCGTCCTGAGAGAGTTGAGCGCGCCGCGCGGCGTGCGTATTTTGGAGACGCGCGCATCGAGCGTCTACGCGGCGGCGTTCAGCCCCGACGGCAAGTGGTTCGCTTCGGGCAGCAAGGACAACGCCGTGCGCCTGTGGGAAGCGGCGACGGGGCGCGAGTTGCGCCATCTCGGCGGCAACGTCGCGGGCAACATCGGCCCCATCACTGCCGTGGCCTTCAGCGCGGACTCGCGCCTGCTCGCGGCGGGGGGCTTGAGCGGCGGCCTCAAACTCTGGGAGGTGCGGACGGGGCGCGAGTTGCCCGCGCTCAAAGGCCACGCCGAGACGGTCAACGCCGTCGCCTTCGACAAGGGCGGCGTGCTCGCCTCCGCCTCCAACGACCGCACGATCAAACTCTGGGAAGCGGCGACGGGGCGCGAGTTGCGCACGCTCTCCGGCCACGGCGGCGAAGTGCACGCGCTCGCCTTCAGCGCGGACGGCGCGCGCCTCGCTTCGGCGAGTTCAAACGGCGAGATCAACATCTGGAACACGGCGGACGGGAAGGCGACGCAAACTCTCTCCGGCCACGCCGCGCTCGTGCGCGCGCTCGCCTTCAGCCCCGACGCGAAGACGCTCGCCTCGGCCGGCTCGGACAAGACCGCGCGCCTCTGGGACGCGGGCGACGGGCGCGCTCTCCGCACCTTCAACGCCACGGACGCTTTAACCAGCGTCGCCTTCAGCCGCGACGGGTCGATGCTCCTGACCGGGAACGCGCGCGGCGAGATCGCGTACCGGGAGGCCGCGACCGGGCGGGAGACGCGCACCGCCTTCGCGCACACCGATGCGGTCAACGCGCTCTCGTTCAGCCCGGACGGGCGCTGGCTCCTGAGCGGCAGCGAAGACGGCAGCGCGCGCGTCTGGACGGGCGACGCCCGGGGCGAACTGCTGGCGACGCTCGTCTCCCTGCGCGAGAGCGCGGACTGGCTCGTCGTCGCGCCCGACGGTTTGTTCGACGGTTCGCCCGCCGCCTGGAATCAGATCATGTGGCGCTTCGAGGGAAACACTCTGAACGTGCGCCCGGTCGAAGTCTTCTTCAACGAATACTACGCGCCCGGTCTGCTCGGCGAAATCTTCGCGGGGCGCAGGCCGCAGGCCGCGAAAGACATCAACGTGCGCGACCGGCGCCAGCCGCGCGTCCGCCTGTCGCTCGCGGGCGCGCCGGAGGGAGGGCAGGGGACGGCGGCGGAAGCTGCGTCGAGCGTCAACACGCGCGAAGCTCGCGTGCGCATCGAGGTGGCCGAAGAGGCGGCCGACGCGCGCAACTCACGGGGCAGCGGCGCGCGCGACGTGCGCCTCTTCCGCAACGGCCTGCTCGTGCGCGCGTGGCGCGGCGACGTGTTGAAGCAGGAGGGGAAGATCATCATCGAGGCGAGCGTGCACGTCGTCGCGGGCGACAATCAACTGACGGCCTACGCCTTCAACCGCGACAACGTGAAGAGTGTCGATGCGGAACTGCGCCTCAACGGCGAACGGAGTTTGCGGCGCGCGGGCACCGCTTACATCCTCGCCGTCGGCGTCAACAAGTACGCGAACGCCGCGTTCGACCTGAACTTCGCCAACGCCGACGCGCAGACGTTCGGCGAAGAGGTGCGCCGGGCGCAGTCGCGCGTCGAAGGCTTCGGCAAGATCGAAGTCGTACGCCTGCTCGACGCCGAAGCCACGAAGGCCAACATGCTGCTCGCCATCCGGCGTCTCGCGGGCGACGAATCTGCCCTGCCTGCCGGCACGCCGCCCGACCTCGCTAGACTCAGGCGCGCGCAGCCCGAAGACACAGTGATCATCTACTACGCCGGGCACGGCATCGCGCAGGAGCAACGCTTCTACATCATCCCGCACGACCTCGGCTACCAGGGCGCGCGCACGAAGATCGACCCGGCCGGCATGAAGACGCTCTTAGACCACAGCCTCTCCGACCGCGAACTGGAAAGCGCGCTCGACGGCGTGGACGCCGCGCAGGCTCTGCTCGTCCTCGACGCCTGCAACTCCGGCCAGGCGCTCGAAGCGGAGGACAAGCGGCTCGGCCCGATGAACTCGAAGGGCTTGGCGCAACTCGCCTATGAAAAAGGCATGTTCATCCTCACCGCCGCGCAGGGGTATCAGGCGGCGAAAGAGGCGACGCAGTTGGGGCACGGACTGCTGACCTACGCGCTCGTCGTGCAGGGCTTGAAAGAGGGCGCGGCCGATTCGCGCCCGCGCGACGGGCAGGTCTTGATGGGCGAATGGCTCGACTACGCCACAGAGCGCGTGCCGCTCATGCAGCTTGAGAGCATGAAGCAGAGTCGCGGTTTGCTCGGCCAGTTGCAAAAGCCGCCGCTCGTCTTCGTGGACGGCGAAGAGCGAGTGGCCGACCCGGAAAACCGCAGTCTCCAACGTCCGCGCGTCTTCTATCGGCGCGAACTCGCCGCCCGCCCGCTCGTCGTCACCAGAGTGCAGGCGAAAGCCGCGTCGGGGAATTAGTCTGAACGCGGCGTCGGCGAATCGGCAGGCCGCGTCGGGGAATTAGTATGACGGAGAATGACGTTGACTTTGAACGTCGCCGGGATGCGCTCATCGCGGAAATAACGGCGGCCTTCGATGGAGTGGAGCGTGAAGACGGCATCACGCTCCACGAGGCCCAAGCTCTCGATGATTGGATGTCGGAGGCGGAGCAACGCGCGGCTCGTTCGCTGGACACGGATGAGCGTTGGCAGGACGTGCCGGACAAGGACATCGCGCGGTGCTGCTCCGCCCTGTCGTTCCTCGACGTCAAAGGATTTCGTTATTACTTCCCCGCCTTCATGGTTTATGCGCTGAAGCACTGGGACGATCCCGAAGACAACGGGAGCATCCTCAGCAGTTGCTTCTATAAGATGATTTCGGACTATCCGGCCTCGGTGCGAAAATCCGAGCCGGCCACGATAGCGAGCAAGAAAAACTTCACGAGCGCGCAAAGCAAGGCGGTCGCCGCGTTCCTCCGCTTCGTCATCGATTTCTACGACATCTGTGCGCGCCGGGTGAACGTCGAGGCGGTGGAAAAGTGGGAAAAGTTTAGCGGGAAGGTTCGGGCGACATAGCCCTCGCGGGCAGTAAAAGCGCGCTCCGGCTCATGTGCTCTTTCGACACTTGTCAGCCGCCGGCGTCGCGCGCGCGCACAGCTTTCCACGCATGTTTCCTGAACGCTAACACCAGCACCAGGAGGGGCGTAAAAAGCGCGACTTCCAGAAGCAGGGATTTAACTACCTGCGTCGCCGGCAGCCGCGAAGGCAGTTCGGACAGCCCCACCCGACCGCACACCAACCTGTCTGCGGAAAAAGGCCAGAGCAATTCCACGCCGCCGCCTTCTTTCGTCGTCGCGTAATCCAGCAGCCCGTGCGAAGCGAAAGCTAAGCCGTAAGCCGCCACGAGCCTGAGATGCGGATGAAAGCTGCGCTATTCGCGGTCGGGTGCATGCCGTTGTTCGGCATCGCCTCCCTCTAATAGGGACGACGTTCCGCCGCCCTCCCTGCCTCCGGCACCGAAATCACGGTAGGTTCCCCGAGTGCCAGTGGTGAGGGGCTGCCCGCGGCCACGGCCCCTCGCGCCCCCGTGTCGGACTTCGCGGACAACGCGGCGCGGCGCCTGCGGCCGCTGCGGAGCGACTCACGATCCCTCACGAAGAGGTAGATGTACCCCACCAGGAAAGCTAAGAACGACGCCCCGGTGATGATGGCGAGGAAGACACTCCCCCAGGCCGGGGCGCGCACTATCAGCGCGACCACCAACGCCCAGACGAGAATGGTCGTCATGATAATCGCCGGCCGGAGCGGCGTTGATTTGTAAGCAGGCGCGTTCTCTGCACGCTGCTCGCTCACAGAGCCTTCGGAGGACATGCTAGTTTCTCCCTGCTAGTTGGCGACCCACAAAACAGTCGCGGCTTCTGCTCAGACTCGAAGATGCCGAACGCTAATTAGGCGTACTACAAGCCGCCGGCAAAGACGCCCATTTGGGCGCATTTGTTTTTATTCCTGCCGAATAGGCGCCTAATCACGACAGGGAGGCACTTTTACTGCTATTCTCAGCAAAACTCAATCTATATTTTGAGCAAGGCATAATTCCACAAAAAGGTTCTTCGGTGGAATCGACACACTAGAGGCACACAAAACAGGTCAGGGCATCCGGTGTGGGATGCCCTGACCTGTTCCAACTACGGATGAGCCGAGGTGGGCTCGAACCACCGACCCGCAGATTAAGAGTCTGCTGCTCTACCAACTGAGCTATCGGCCCTGACGTGAAGAAATTATATGAAGGGCGGAGGCGTGTCAAGAAAGCGTGGACGCCCGGGGCGAGGCGCGTTGAAAGCGTCGGGATGAAAGATGAAAGAAGGCGCTCACGGGAGATTGAGCGCCTTCGAGTTGATCCATTGTCTTTCGTCGTTTTGTGCTAGCGTTCCATGAGTTGCGCCGGGAGTTGCCGGTCGACGCGCGGCCGCGTGGGGGCGTTGGCGAGTTCGAGCGCGGTGAGGAAGACCGTGCGCGAGATTTTCTCCATCTTCTGATAGTCGATCTTGTCGGCCGTATCGGACGGGCGGTGATAGTCTTCGTGGACGCCGTCGAAGTAAAAGATGATGGGAATGCCGCGCTGTGCGTAGTTGAAGTGGTCGCTGCGGAAGAAGAAGCGATTGGTGTCCGCCGGGTCGTCGTACTTGTAGTTGAAATTGAGATTGAGATAGGCGCGGTTGACGCGCTCGCTCAACTCGCCGAGGTCGGTGCTCATCATCTTCGAGCCGATGACGTAGATTTCGTTCGCGCCGGAGAGGTCGCGGTTGGCCGGATTCGTGTCGCCCTCTTTTTTGCTGCGCCCGATCATGTCCATGTTGAGCTGGGCGACGATCTGTGAGAGCGGGACGGTCGGGAACTTCGTGAAATACTCCGATCCCCACAAGCCTTTCTCTTCGGCGCAGTGCCAGATGAAGAGGACGGAGCGTTTCGGGCGCGCACCGGCGGCGAGCGCCTCGGCGATGGCGAGCACGCCGACCGTGCCGGAGCCGTCGTCGTCCGCGCCGTTGTAGATGGCGTCGCCGTCGACGGGCTGTCCCGTGCCGACGTGGTCGTAGTGCGCGCCGATGGCGACGTACTCATTTTTGAGCGTCGGATCGCTGCCTTCGAGCACGCCGACGACGTTCTGCGTCATGGCCTTTTTGGAGGCGACGCTGACGGTAAACTCGGCGCGCTTGCTCGGGGCGAGGCTGAACGATTCGCCCGCGTTGCCGGCGGCGATGCCTTTCAACAGGTCTTCGCCGGTGCGCCGCTCGCCCGCGAACAGCGCGTCGAGCAGCGCGGCCGAAGGGAGAATGGAGGGCAGGTCTCGGCCTGCGCCGCCCGCGCCGCCACCTGGCATGAAGCGCGCGACCTGATAGCGTTCGCGCTCGGCCGCGAAGCGGCTGATGCGCCACTGTCGCTCGAAGTTTCGCGGGATGCGGATGAGTCCCTTCGCGCCGTTTTTGCGCGCGTAGCTCTCCGCGTCTTCCCATTCGCCTTCGCCCGCGCGGCCTTTGAGGTCGCCGCGCGCGACGCCCTGCGGCAACACCCCCGCGACGATGACGATCTTGTCGCGCACGTCGAGGCCTGTGTAGGCGTTGATGTTTTTCGACTTGACGACGAAGCCGTGGCCGGCATAGACGAGCGCACCGCTCGCGTTGCCGTCAGCCGTTCCGGCGAGGAAATCTTCGCCGAACTTGTAGGCGCGATCCCCCACGCGGACGCTCGACTTCAACGGGTCGACTTTGAAACTGACGAGTTCGATTTTTTGAAAATACGTGCCGTCGTCGCCCGCGGGTCTGATTTTGAGTCGGGCGAGGTGGTCGGCGAGAAACTTCGCCGTGTCGTCGAGACCTTTCGAGGGCGTATCGCGCCCGCCCATCGCGTCCGAGGCGACGAAGTGCAGGTATTCGCTCAGACGTGCCGCCTTGATCGTGTTGGCCGTTTCGAGTGCGGCGGCCGGCAGCGTGGCGGTAGCGGTAGCGGCGGCGGTGGCGGCGCTGCCGGCCGTCGTGCCCTCCGTCCGGGTTTGTTGCGCGCGCGCCGCGACCGGCAGGTTGAACAGTAAAGCGCAGGCGAGCGCGAGGTTGAGCAGTTTGAATCTTTGCATGTCTTCTCCAGAAAAAAAATGAACTTACGTCGTCTCTCGAATATGAGCTTACGCCGTCTCTCGAATTAAGAGGTACGCTGGTTGGGCTTTGATGTCAAACGCGGCGGCGGGTGTTTGCCGCGCGGCCTGGCAGGCAGGGTGTCGGGGCGCAAAAAGTAAGGGCGCGGGGACTTGCGCATAAGTCCCCGCGCCCGGCCCGGTAAGAATTCCGATGGACGGTTCTTAGCTCGCCGCGCCCTTTTGCTTTTGCTGTTTCTCGGCGGACATCTGCGCGCTGATCTCGCCCAGTTGCTGTGCGCTCAACACCTCGCGCGCCTTGACGAACATCTCGCCCTCTTCCTCTTCCACGTGGTGCTCGACGTTCTCCCTCAGTTCCACAATCATGTCGCTCCATTCCTCGCTGTCGGCCGGCGTGGCCTCCAGTTCGGTGAGCAAGTCCTTCACTTCCTGATGCTCCTCGTAAGCCTCCTCGGTGAGGTCGCTCGTCTCGGCCGCCCCTTTGAGCGCCGGGTAGAGGATCGTCTCTTCAATGTGTGCGTGCAGTTCCAACTCCTGTTTCAACTGCGTGAACAACTGCTGGCGCGTGGCGGCGTCGGTCGCCGGTTCGATCTGGTCGAACAATGAAGAAACTTTGGCGTGATCGTTTTTCAGCAATTCAAAAGCGTCCATCTCTAACTCTCCCTCTGCTTGAATGTGTGCGTTATGTACCCAGACCTTGCACGCTTATCGAACGCGCGCAGGTCGCCCGCAGACAGACAGAGCAAACACGATGCCAGCGAGGCCGTTTGACGTTGGCAAACCGATACCCGGAATCTTTCCGATACCAGCGAAGCGGAGGAAGGTTGAGTTGAGAAAACGGGGCGAATTGAGACCCCGAATTAAAGCCTTCTGTACTTCGGCGGCGAGGATGTGCCGGTCGCGCGTCCGCCGTTTTGCGCACGCGCTTCGCCTGTGCGACAATTCGCCGGACGCGCCTGTAGCTCAGTGGATAGAGCACCTGCCTCCGGAGCAGGGGGCCGCAAGTTCGAGTCTTGCCAGGCGCACTTAATCTCTCAATTCCCGGATGTGTCTGTCCCAACTATAATCCGCCGCCCAACGCACGACGCTAGACAATTCCAGACCATCTCGGAACGAGAAAAGGATACGGAGAGAGAGCCGCAGCTTATGATCGTCGTCAATCGCCGGGAGGCCGCCGTCATCAGGACGCCGCACGGGTCGGAGATACGCCCGCTCGTTGACCGCACCACGTCGGAGATCGAGTTGTGTAGTCTGGCGGAGGAAGTGTTGCCCGCCGGGGCGGCCGTCGGGCGGCATCATCATTTAGAGACCGAAGAGGTTTATTACCTGCTCGAAGGGCGTGGGCGGATGACGGTCGCCGGGGAGACGCGCGAGGTCTCGGCCGGCGACGCCATCTACATCCCGCGCCACGCGACGCACACGCTGGAAAATACTGGCGACGCGCCGCTACGCCTGCTGCTCGTCTGCGGCCCCGCCTACAGCCGCGAGGATCATTTGATGGAACGATGAACGATGAACGCGGAACGATGAAGTGAAGACAACTTGCTTTCACTTCATCGTTCCGCGTTCATCGTTCATCGTTACGTTCCGCGTCTTCCCTGGTCGCGCCGGTGATTTGTCCGAGTCCCTGTCCGGCCGTGCCGTCTTCGGTCTTGCGTTCGACGGCCGGGCGCGGGCGGTGTATGTCGCCCGTGTCCGAAGACGGAGTTTCCCCGCCGTTTTCCCGCTGCATTGCGTTGCCGCGCTCTTCGTTCTGTTCCGCCATGATGCTTGCCCCTCCGATTTTGTATGAGATGCGTGCGTTTGCCTATGTCGCGCGACGCACCGCGGACAGATGGGCAACGCGCGTGCCGGGAAAAAAAGCGAAAGCCGAAGTATGAGGTTTAAGACACGGAAGCGCGCGGGGGCGGCGTTGCGGCAACAGGCAATGTCAGGCGTCGGCCGCGCGGTTCCGGGGCGGGGAACTAGGATCAGGCGAATTGATTGCCGAGAGTGGGAGTCAACCCGCTATTCTTCTTTCTCCGCCGCTTCTCCTCGTACATCGCCTGATCCGCCTCTTTGATCACGTCCTCGACGGACGCCGTTTTGTCAGGCTGAATGCGGATCGCGCCCACGCTCGCGGAGAGACGATAGGGCAGTTTTTCGCGCAGGTTGAAAGCGAGAATGTTCTCCTCCAGACGCGCCAGCATCAGGCTTGCGCTGTCAGCCGTATTGCTCACTGCGAGGATGGCGAATTCATCTCCGCCCAGGCGTGCGATCACGTCCGACTCGCGAAACGTCTGTTTCAGGATGCCGCCCATGTGAACGATGGCCTGCGACCCGGCTTCGTGTCCCAGGCTGTCGTTGATCTGTTTGAGACCGTCGAGGTCGGCGAAGAGAAGCCAGAGCGAGAGCGCGGCGCGCTGGTTTCGCGCCAGTTTCATCTCATGTTCCGTCAGCAGCAGAAAGCCGCGCCGGTTGCGCAGCCCGGTCAGATCGTCCGTTAAGGTCAGGTCGCGGAGTTGGGTCTCGGCCTCTCTGCGCCGGGCGTCGATGCGCAGGAGTTGGAAAGAGTTCCACCATACGAGCGCGGCCATGAACATGATATGCGCCGCCACCATCAACGCCACCCCCAGTTCGTTATTGTAAAAACCGCGTCGCTGCCCTTCGAGGCGCAGCCAGCCGATTAAGATCGGAAGTCCGACGACGGCGGGCAGCAGGCGACGCAACGTGAGGCCGCTCGCGCCCCCGTCCATAAGCGGCGACATCAATCCGCCTTCGGGGCGCGCCGACAGGATGCCCACTCCGAGCACCAGAAATGTGAACGCCGTGTGGACGGCCATCGGGATGAAATTCCCGACGCCGTAGAACAATTTCGCGCCGTAGAGATAACCGATGATGGGGAGCAGCGAATCGACGAGCGAGATGATGGTGAGCGCCTGCGCGAGATGAAAGAGGCTTCGCGTCCGGCTATCGAGGAACAACAGCGCGCACCCCAGCAGGACGAAGTTCAGCGCGGTGTTCGGCGCCATGCGGTTCGGCACGCCCGTCGGATCAACCTGCAACTTGTCGGTGAAGAGTAGTTGATCGATGCCGACCGGCCAGCCGAAGCCGACTTGAATCAGTTTGCACAACCCCGTCAGCGCGATGAGGGCGGCGCACAATTTCGCGCCGACGTGGACACCCCGCGAGACATCTTTTTTTTGCGAGAGCCACAGCGAAAGGGCGAGCAGGAGAAAAGCGACCGCCGTGGTCGGATTCATGGCGGCCAGTGTGGGTAAGATGCGTTTGAAGCGTTCGATGTCGAACAGCCACCCGTAGAGCACCAGGCTGCTGACGGCTACGGCGAAGGCGCTGGCGGCGAACGCTATCCGGAGGCTCCGTCGGCGTGAGGAGAGCGCGTCGGTCGAGATAAGCATTTATGTGAACTCCCAATATCCGAGTGAGGGGAACTGAGAAGCCGAGGCAATTCGTCGCTTAGCTTAAACGCGAACCGTGCGGCAGGGCAAATTTTTTCTACCGCGCGGGGCAGACGCTTTTTACGGCGTATACGTGCGGCGCGCGCTCCCGCAGCCTTTTGCCTTTTTACTTTTGCGCATCGTATGCTCGAAACTCCCGCGCGCGCTGCGGGCGAGGCGGGGTCGGAAGTTTCGCATGACTGAACAGAATCACTTCACGGAGTTTACACGCTTTCTCAGGCTGGAGGCCGAGGCCATCCAGGCGACGGCCGGGCGCGTGGAGCGCGCGGCGGTGGAGCGCGCGGTCGAATTGCTGGCGTCGTGCGAGGGCAAGGTGGTGGTCGTCGGCGTCGGCAAGTCCGGCAACGTCGCGCAGAAGATCGCGGCCACGCTGACGAGCACCGGCACGCTCGCCGTCTACCTGCACCCGTCCGATGCGCTGCACGGCGGACTCGGCATCGTCGCGCCCGCCGACATCGTCATCATGATCAGCAACAGCGGCGAGACCGACGAACTGCTCGCGATGCTCCCGTTTCTGAAGCACCGGCGAACGGCCATCATCGCCGTCGTCGGCAATCTGCGCTCGACGCTCGCCGCGCGCGCGGACGTGGTGCTCGACGCTTCCGTGGACAAGGAAGCCTGCCCGCTCAATCTCGCCCCGACGACGAGCACGACCGTGGCGCTCGCCATCGGCGACGCGCTCGCCCTCACGCTGTTGGACTGCAAGAAATTGACGCCCGAAGATTTCGCGCTCAACCATCCGGCCGGCCGCCTGGGCAAACGTCTCATGCTCCGCGTCGGCGACGTGATGCACGGCGGCGCAGAGAACCCGACGATTGCCTCGGACGCGCTGCTGCTGGAAGTGGTGCAGGCGATCACGCGCGGCGGCCTCGGCGCGGTCAACGTCCTCGCGGCGGACGGGCGTCTGTCCGGCATCATCACGGACGGCGACCTGCGCCGCGCGCTCGAACGCTGCCGCCTCGCCGATCTCGAAACGCTCACGAGCCGCGAGGTGATGACGCCGAACCCCATCACCACCACGCCCGACACGCTGGCCTACGCCGCGCTGCAACTGATGGAAGACAGACCTTCGCAAATCTCCGTCCTGCCCGTCGTTGAAGAGACGGGCGGCTGCGTCGGCCTGTTGCGGCTGCATGACATCGTGCGGAGCGGAATCTGAACCGGGGGAATGAGGGCGGAAGGATTAAGCATGCGTAAGAACAAAAGAGAGACGACAGTGTGGTCGTCGCTTCCGTCAACGGCATCACAATCGCCAACGTCTTCGCCGTCATCACTATCGTCAACGGCATTACTACCGCCAACGTCTTCGCTGCCACCGCTATCGTCACTACCGTCAATGTCGTCGCTGATGTCACTGACAGGGCTTTCGAGGCTTTTAACGGCGCGGTCGTCGCGCGCGCCGTTCAACTCGCGCGCGCGTTCGCTTGCGGCCACGCTCAGCCTGTGCGCGCTCATTCTTTTCGCCGCCGCGCCGCACGCCGCCGTGCAGGCGATGCAGGAGACGTCGCGGCCGCGCGAGACGAAGGCGATCCCGGCGGGCGAAGTGGTCGTGTTGCTGAACGAGCAACTGTTCAACGCGCTCGTCGAAGCCATGTTCACGCTGCCCAACCCGCCGACCTTTCCGCTCGCCGGGCGCGGCAATTCGCCGGGCGGCGGCGGTAATTGCGCGAGCGAGATCGCCCTCGCGCGCGAGATGGACGGCACGCGCACGGCCGTGCGTTTCAAGGCCGGACGCATCGTCGCGCCCGTCGCCTTTCGTGGAAGTTACAGCGCGCCGTTCATCGGCTGTCTCAAGTTTGAAGGCTGGGCGGACACGAACCTCAATCTCAGCTTCGACCCGGCGAAGCAGGCTCTCACGGCGCGCGTCCAGGTCGCGGCGGTGCATCTGAAGAAAGTTCCCGCGCTCTTCGGCGACGGCCTCGCCGGACTCGTGCAGGACGCGCTCGACGCGCGCTTCAATCCTGTCGAAATCCTGCGCGCCGAACAACTCTCCGCCCGCCTGCCGATGACGAAGACGGGCAGCGGCGGCACGCTGCGCCTGCGCGCCAGAGAGGTGCGCCACGAAGTGCTGCCGAACGAACTGCGCCTGCGGATAGTTTATGAATTTGTGCGTGAGGATTAACTGTGGAGATGTCCGCACAAACAACCACGACGCTCCGGCATCCCGTGGGCGAAAGGGAACTGCAACTGATTCGTGAAAGCGGCTTCCGCGAGTTTCCGCCGCGCCTGCCCGGCCAGCCGATCTTTTATCCCGTGCTCAACGAGGAATACGCCGCGCGGATCGCGCGCGACTGGAACGCGAAATATAACGTCGAGCGCAGAGCGGCTACGTCACGCGCTTCCGCGTGCGCCCCGAGTTTCTCGCGCGCTACGAGCGGCAGACGGTCGGAGGCTCGATTCATCAGGAATTGTGGATTCCCGCCGAAGAGTTACCGTTGTTCAATCAAAATATAGTGGGGCTGATAGAAGTCGTAGCGTAGTTTCGCGCGGAGGAGCCTGAGGGCTAGCCGTCTGTCGAAACACACACGGGCGGGGCGCGCGCGGCGCGGCTAAACGTTCGCCGGGTTCGCCGGGTCATCAGGCCAGCATTCGCCGACTTCCGCGCTGCCGAGTTGGTAGGTGTTGATGACGCGCAGGGGGGGCGCGTAGACATGGATGGTGATCATCCGCTCGTCGCCGTCGGCGGCGTTGCCGATGCGGTGTATGTCGGGCACTTCCGTCCCGGCCACCTCGCCTGAGGCGCGCGTGTGCGTCTCCACGGCCTCCACTTCGCCCGCCTCGTTCAAAGCGAAAATCTCTTCCGACATCGTGCCGGCGCAGATGCGGATCGCGCCACACGAGCCGTTGTGATCGTGTATGGACGTGCGCTGTCCGGGGAGCCAGCAGAGAACGAGCATCTCGCAGAGGTCGTTGCGGAAGACGCGCCGCCGCGTGTAGGTGTGCGGCTTGAAGCCGAGGTGCGGGCGCAACTCTTCCGCCTCCGTCTCCAGGCGGCGCAGGAGCGCGTCGAGTTCGCGCTGCGTGGGCGCGGCGGTCAGCGCGGCCAACTCCTCGGTCAGCGCGGCGAGCGTCAGGCTTTGTGTGCGATCCAAATCGGCGGCCGGTGCGGAGACGGTCTGCGGCGTGACATTGGTTGACATAAAAACTTCTTCCGGGGAACAAACTGTGTGGTGTTTGGTGCGACGGGGCGCGCTGAGAGTTTTACGACGAATCGCGCGGAGCAGTCAAACACGGCCGGACTGTTATTCACGGCCACGCCGCATTTTGTCCGTTGATCGCGGGCGGTTTCCAATCGGGGCGCGCGGCTGCGGCCTAAAAGCCGTGCGCGTAAGCGGCGACGGGCATGTCCACCACCTCCCAGGCCGCGTCGTCGCGCAGCAGTTTCGTCATCAGCATGGCGTGGAAGAGGTGGCCGCTGCGTTCGGCGCGCAGGCGTCCGAGCAGGGGCATTCCGAGCAGCGCGAAGTCGCCGATGATGTCGAGAATTTTGTGGCGCACGAACTCGTCGCGCGAGCGCAAGCCCGTCTCGTTCAACATCCCTTCGGGCGTGAGCACGATGGCGTTGTCTATCGAGCCGCCGCGAATCAGGTTGGCGCGGCGCAGGGCTTCGATCTCGTCCGTGAAGCCGAACGTGCGCGCCGAAGCGATCTCGCGCCCGAAGGCGTTCGCGTCGCTCGCGTCAAAGCGCATGTGCTGCGTGCCGATGAGCGGGTGCGGGAAATCGATCATGCAATCGATCTCGAACCCTTCGCACGGCTCGACGCTCATCCGGCGCAAGCCCTCGGCCACCGACACTTTCTTCGTCACGCGCAGCGCGAGCCGCGTCGCCGGTTGCTCCACCACGCGCGCGCGTTCGATCAACTCCGTGAACGCTTCCGCCGAGCCGTCCATGATCGGGAGTTCCAGGTTGTCCACCTCGACGTAGGCATTATCCACGCCGCCGCCGCGCAAGGCCGCGAGCAGGTGTTCGACCGTGGAGATGGTGACGCCCTTGCGCATCAGCGTCGTGGCATAACTCGAATGCGCCACGTGTTCGACCGTGGCGGGAATCTCGAAGTTGTCGAGGTCTGTGCGCAGGAAGATGTAGCCGGTGTCGGGCGGGGCGGGCAGCAGGCGCACGTGTACGGGGACGCCCGTGTGCAGTCCCAATCCGCTCGTCTCGACGGGCGCGGCGATGGTGGTCTGTTTGATCAAATGTGCGAACTTATCCTTTCGGCGTCGAACTGTGGCTGGCGGCCGCCGGAGCATTATCGCTGCAAAACTACGATCAAGACGGCAACGCTCGTGCCGCGACGCCGGAGACCCCGTTAACCCTGTAAACCCGCGTTTCCCGACCGTCATGCGCACCATTGCTGTGGCGCGGCCACCACACGCGCCCCGCTCCGATTGCGGCGGATGCGCCACACTGCAAAAGCCGTAAATCGTCAAGCGTGAATCGTAAAAAGAAAGAACGAATTTTCTCGATTCGAGATTTAGGATTCGCGATGCGCTGTTTTATCTTGTCACCCGCCAAAGCTTCTCATATCATCGAAGACAAATGCCGAGTAAAAAATCTGCCGCCGCCGTCAAGACGCCGCCCGAGCGCGTCTTTCTGATAGATTCCTTCTCGCACATCTTCCGCGCGTTCTTCGCGCCGATGGGCGCGCGCACGGAACCTCTGACGAGCAGCACGGGGCAGGTGACGCAGGCCGTCTTCGTCTTCACGAACATGCTGCGCAAATTGCTCGCGGACGAACAGCCGCATTATCTCGCCGCCGTCTTCGAGTCCGAAGTGCCGACATTCCGGCACGAGATGGACGTGGGCTACAAGGCCAACCGCGCCGAGATGCCCGACGAACTCGCGTCGCAGATTCCTTTCATCATGCGTGTCTGCGAAGCCTACAACGTGCCCATCCTGAGCGTCCCCGGCTTCGAGGCCGACGACGTGATCGGCGCGCTCGCCGTGCAGGCTGCCGAGCAGGGCTTGCAGGCCGTCATCGTCTCGAACGACAAGGACATGTGCCAGCTCGTCAGCGATCCTTTGATCGTCTGCATGCGGCAGAATTCGCAGAACGTCAAACGCAAGGAACCCGTGCCGCCCATCGAGTGGTGCGACGAGGCCTGGGTCGAAAACAAGTTCGGCGTGCCGCCCGCGCAGATCGTGGATTTGCTCGGCCTGATGGGCGACGCGATTGACAACATCCCCGGGGCGCCCGGCATCGGCGCGAAGGGCGCGGTCGCGGTCGTCAAACAATTCGGCTCGATTGAGAACGCGCTCGCGCGCTGGGAGGAGGTCAAGCACAAGACCTACCGCGAATCCCTGCGCGACAACGCAGACCTCATACGGCAATCGCGCGAACTCGCCACCATCAAAACCGACGTCAACATCAAACTCGATCTCGACCAATTGCGCGCCAAGCCGCCCGACCGTCTGGCCGCCTACAAACTCTTCCGCGAACTGGAATTTCAAACGCTCACGCGCGAATTCGCCGACGCGGCCGCCGGGCTGGAAGGCTCCGAGAAGCACGCGCGCCGCTACACGCGCATCACGACGCGCGAGGAGCTAGACCAACTCGTGCGCAAACTCTGGGACGTGGATCACTGGAGTTTCGCCGTCGCCGATTCGACCCCGGCGGGCGCGGGACAGCAGGGCGCGAGCCGCGATCAGGCCGCGCCGACGGGCGTCGCCATCTCCACGGCAGCCCACACGGCCGCCTTCATCGACTTTGAAAATTTCGCGGGCGGCGCGGCCGCCGCCGTCGAACCGCTGCGCGACGTGCTCACGAACGGCCTGCTCTCGAAGTCCGTCCACGATCTCAAACGCGCCGTCGCCCTGCTCGCGCAGTTGGAGATAGAGATCGAAGGCGTGACGGACGACACGCTGCTCGCCGCCTACCTGCTCGACCCGATCCGCAGCAAGTATGATCTGGCAGACCTCGCGCGCGACGCCGTGGGCGCGGACGGCTGGACTGAGGAGACGCCCGAAGGCTGGACGGCGGCGCACTGGCGCGCGGCCGAAGCCGCGGACTACACCGTGCAGACGGCCGACGTGCTCCACGGACGCATACTCGAACAGGGACTCGAATCGATCTACAACGAGATCGAATTGCCGCTCGCGCCGCTCCTGCACCGCATGGAGCACGCAGGCCTGCGCGTGGATACGCAGGTGCTCGGCGACCTCTCGGCCTTCTTCGGCGCGGAGTTGGAGAAACTGACGGCGCGCATCTACGCGGAGGCGGGGCGCGAGTTCAAGATCAACTCGCCCAAGCAGGTCGGCGAAGTGCTGGAAGAGTTGAACCTCAGCACGGGGCGCAAGACCTCGACCGGACAGGTCTCGACCAACCGCGCCGTGCTCGACGAACTCGCCTTGAAGTACGAACTGCCGCGCCTCATCATCGAATACCGCGAACTCGACAAACTCAAGACGACTTACACGGACGCGCTGCCCGCGCTGCTTGGCCCCGACGGGCGCATCCACAGCCAACTCAACCAGACCGTGACGGCCACCGGGCGTCTTAGTTCGAGCGAGCCGAATTTGCAAAACATCCCCATTCGCACCGAACTCGGCCGCCGCATTCGCCGCGCTTTCATCCCCGAAGAGGGCGCGGTCTTCGTCTCGGCCGATTATTCGCAACTCGAACTGCGCCTGCTCGCGCACATTACGCGCGACCCAGTCATGCTCGACGCCTTCCAGAAGGGTGAAGACATTCACACGCGCACCGCCCAACTCGTCTTCAAGGCCAAGACCAAAGAGGAACTGAAAGAGAAACGCCGCTTCGCCAAGATCGTCAACTTCGCCATCGCCTACGCCGTCGAACCCTTCGGCCTCTCGCAGCGCGTCGGCATCTCGCGCAAAGAGGCGCGGCAGGTGATCGACGATTTCTACCAGACCTATCAAGGCATCCGCGAGTACATGGACAAGATTCCCGAAGAGGCGCGCGAGAAGGGATACGTCCGCTCGATCTACGGGCGCATCCGCCCGCTGCCGACCATCAACGACCGCAACGGCCAAATCCGCGCCCGCGCCGAACGCGAAGCCATCAATATGCCGATCCAAGGAACGGCGAGCGACATCGTCAAGATCGCGATGCTCAAAGTTGAAGACGCGCTCAGGCGTGAAAACTTGCAGGCGCGGCAGGTGATGCAGGTACACGACGAATTGCTGATCGAAGCGCCGGAGGGCGAGGCCGAGCGGGTCGTCGCGCTGCTCAGGCGCGAGATGGAGGCGGCCGTCGAACTGGACGTGCCCCTCGACGTGGAAGCGGGCACGGGCAGCAATTGGATGGACGTGAAGAAGTGACAGGTGACAAGTGACAGGTGACAAGATGAAAACCTTGTTCTTTCCTGTCACCTGTCACTTGTCACTTGTCACTGAAAGATATGTCTGAAGAACAACAACCGAAAGATGAGGGAGACGCTGGCGGGCGCGTGGTGTATAGCCGCCTGCCTTCGGCGGAGGAGGCGGCGCGCGCCGAAGAGCAGCTTCCGGCGGCGCGTCCCATCAGCTTGCCCTCGTTTGCGCGCGAGCCGCTCGCGCCGACGCTGCC
>DASQLU010000006.1:0-119575 GCA_035645855.1 Pyrinomonadaceae bacterium | reverse complement strand
GGGTCAACAACTCCTCCGGGTCATACGGCATGCGGACGAAACCGCGCACGCCCAACCGTTGCGCCTCCGCGCGCACGCGCTCGCCCTCCGATGCGTTCGAGAGCAAAAGCACGACGGGCAAAGGCAGGCGTTCGTGGTGCTGACCGTGCAGGCGGCGCAGCGCTTCCAACCCGTCTATGCCGTAGAGAGCATCGTCAATCACGAGGAGGTCGGGGCGTTCGATGCGCAGCAGGTTGATGGCCTGTAAACCGTCGAAGGCGGCGCGCACTTCGTAGCCCGCGCTCCTGAGCAGCAGATTGGTCTGCGCCATGCGCGCAGGGTCGGAGATGGTGAGCAGGAGGCGTCGCGGCATGAGCGCGCCGCGCGTGCGCAGTTCGCGTTCGCGTGCGGCGGCGTCGGCGGCAACTTGTGCGAGCGTGCCCTGCCCGACGCCCGCACCCGCGCCTCCGCCCGCGGGCATCATCGAAGTTTCCATGTCCGACTGTTTCGACTCGCGCACCGCCCGCGACGGCGAGAAATCCGCGCGCGCGTTTCGTTCAGCCGCGCCCGGCACCGGCGGCGCGGAACTGCGCGAAGCGAGCGAGGCGTGTGCGCCCGCCGGTCTTTCCACAGGGCGTTCGGCCGGGGAATCCACAGGCGTCTCCGCAGCGTCGGGCGCGTGCGTCTGCAGGAGCGCGGCCTCGGCCTGCTCGATCAGATTCTCGATCTCCGTGCCGTCCGAAGGAAAAGAGGCGAGGCCGACGTCGAGCGAGACGCCGTCTGCCTCCCGCGTCGCCTGAAACTCTTCACACAGGCGCGCGAGGTCTACGTGCGCTGCGGCAGAGCTTTTTTGCGGAAGGTGGACGAGCAACAGCGTCGGGCCGTAAAAGGCGACCGAATCAACGCGCCGCAGATTGAAGCGGAAAAAATCGTGTGCGGCGGCGAGCGCCTGATTCAACCGTGTGGCAGCGGCGGGCGCAGCAGTGTCCTCCTGCGTGCTCACGGCAGCGATGAGCGCGAGCGCGCCCGTCGCGCCTTCTTCGACATCTGCGCGGACAGTTTCGAGTAGTTGCATGAAGCCGTCGATCTCGGCGCGTCGTTCGAGCGAGGCGAGCGCGGCGGCGCGGCGTCCGGTCTCTGCGCGCCAGAAGAGCGCTTCGAGACGCGCGGCGATTTCGGCGGGCGGGGTGGCGAGCGCGAAGTAGTCGTCCGCGCCGAGGCTCACGGCCTGCGCGCGCAAATCCACGTCCGCGTGCTCGAACAACAGGACGAGCGGGAGCGCGTTCGTCGCGCGTTCGCCGCGCAGCCGCGCCGCAAATTCCAGCCCCGCGCGGCCGCGCCCGCCGTCCGCCTCGACGAGCGCGACGTGCGGCGCAAACTCCGAGATCGCACGCGCGGCCTGCCCTGCGCTCGCGACGCGCGCGTCGTAGCCCTGCGCGGAGAGTTGGGCGGGCAGAGTTTCGCCCAACGGGCTGTGTGCGATGACGAGGACGCGGCGCGCGTGCGCGTCTCCGCGTTGGCGCGTGGCGGCGTTGCTCTGTGCGGCGTTCGACACTTTCGGGGACAACTCCAAAATCTGCGGTGCGGCCGGCGTGCGGCGGGAAAGATTCCCGACACGCGTTTATCATACCTAAGAGCGTCGCTTAAGACCATACAGGCGAGAATCAAAGGATGAACGCGGAACGATGAACGCGGAACGATGAATGATGAACCGACGGAACGATGAATGATGAACCGATGAACCGATGAACTGATGAACTGATCAATGATGACCGATGAACCGATGAACCGAAGACTGGTGGCTTTATACTTCATCGTTCCGCGTTCATCGTTCATCCTTTCTTTCCTCTGTTCCCCTTCGCGTGCTGCGCGTCCTCCTTGTCCGCCGTTGATATGTGTCGTTAGTCATGCTCGATTCCGGGTGTCTTAAAAATGAAGCGGGCGCGTGTGGATTGCCACACGCGCCCGCTTCATTTACTTCGATGTCGAACCCCGCTCGCCGTCTTACTGCGTGACGAGCATCAGTTTCCCGTCCGGGGTGCGGACGGCGTAGACGTTGCGTTCGTAGAGTTGCACGTTGGGCGTCTCGGTGGCGACGCTCGCCACCGTCGTAACCGGCGTCTTCGCGGCGGGGCGTGCGCGGTGCGCCGTCTGCGGGTCGCGCATCAGAGCGTATCGCTCCGAGATGCGCTTCACGTATTCCTGCGTCTCGCGGTAGGGCGGCACGCCCCTGTATTTATCCACCGCGCCCTCGCCCGCGTTGTAGCCCGCGAGCGCGAGGCCGACGTCGCCGTTGAAGCGATTCAACAGCCAGCGCATGTAGCGCGTGCCGGCTTCGATGTTCTGCGCCGGGTCGAAGATGTTGCGCACGCCGAAACGCGCCGCCGTCGCCGGCATCAACTGCATCAGCCCGCGCGCCCCTTTGTAAGAGACGGCCATCTTCTTGAACGCCGACTCGCGGTGCATGATCGAATAGATCAACACCGGGTCTACGCCGTGACGCGTGCTCGACGACAGGATGTAAGAATCGACGTTGGTGTCGCCGGTCGTGAAGCCGTCGAGCCCCGCGCCCGCATACATCGGGCGGGTCGCCGTCGGACGAGTATAGGAGGTCGGCTTGACCGTGACGTTGGCGCGCTCGAAAGGCGTCAGAGCGCGCGCGGCGTTGCGCTTTTTGCCCCCGGCGGGCAACGGCGCGGGCGTTGGTTCGACGGCGACGCGCACGCCGCCCGCCATGTCGAAATTATCGTGATAATAACGCGAGCCGCCCTGTGCCGGCGCGAGGGTGGCGCAAAGCGCGACGAATGCGAGCGCGACGAACGAGAGGGAAAACTTTTTCATGCTGCCTGCCTGTCTGGAAATATCCAAGGGGCTTCGGGTAGGGACGAGGGCGAGACGCACTTTGCCGCGAGACGCACTTTGCCGTCGGAGCCGTTTTCGCACCCGATGCTGAGAAAGAAATTGAGAGGAGGGGTGAAAACTCCAGCGAGAGAGTTTTCGTTTGGGGCGCGTCCCTGATGTTCGAGGACGCACTTCGAGAGTAGCACACGGGTGGAAACGGCGGCAACAACAAAGTTAAAACCAGCCGCGAACGGGGAAAATACAGCGAATTACAACGGGCTGCGACCGCAGACACCGATGTAAAGACTGCAACACAGCCCGTCGCGCCTACGTTTCGCGTTAACTGCGCGAGCGGCGTAGTAAGCGCGCTGCCCTCATTTATGGCTCATCGTCCTCATTTATGACTCGCCGGCCGCACCCATTTGCAGGAGCGCCACCGGATTCTCGCTGAGCGCACGAAAGACAGCACAGGGACTTAAGTGGCCTTGCAACTTTTGGTGCAACTTTTGTGCTCCCCGTGGCGGTACGCCGTGCGCCCGGAGACCGCGCCGCGCGCGTTCGTGTGGGAGACAAGTTGTGTGGAGTCAAGGGGTTAAGTTTTCATTTCGGATGGCGGCGCGCGGCTTCGGCGTTCCGTTCGAGGGGTTGACAGCGTATGTATGATGGGTGCGCTTTATCCTCAAGACACGCACCGTAGCGCCTCACGCGCCAACTCTTACAGTGAAGGAGAAATCTCATGAGAAGACTGCTCGTAGCATTCCTCACGCTGCTCTTCTGCGCCGCGTCCGCCACACATGCCGCGCAAGACGCCAGACCCGCAGCCGCCGCGCAGGGCGGCGCGAAGGCCAAACCCGCCGTCAAACGCGGCCCCGTCTTTCGCTCGACCAAAGAACAGATCAAACAGGCGCAGGCGCTTCTCCGGACGCGCGGCTTTTACGCCGGGCAGGACGACGGCAAGCTGAGCGCCGACACGCGCGCCGCCCTCAAAAAATATCAGGAGGCCGAAGGTCTGAAAGTCACCGGCACGCTCAACAAAGCCACGCTCGAACGGATGGGCGTCGTCCTCAGCGATAGACAGAAGGAATGGAAGCCCGCCACGTAAATCGCGCGCGACAGGCCGGGAGATGCCAGGCTGAGAAAGGTCAGGCTAAGAAAGGCCGGACTGAGAAGAGGACTGGCTAAAAACTGTCAGGGGCGGCCGGAGATATTACAGACGATCACTCGCCCGCGTTACCTCCAACCGCCCCGCGGCTATTTCCCAACGTCTCAGACGCTCAAATGGCGTTTCAAAACGTCTCGGACGCTCAGACGGCGTTTGCTGCGAGCAACCGGCCGACGACTTCGTAACTCGCCTCCAGAGCCGCCGCGAGGTTTTCGACCTGCGCGCCGCCGCCCTCGGCCATGTCGGGTTTGCCGCCGCCGCGCCCGCCGATGATGGGAGCGAGTTCGCGTATCACCTGCCCGGCCGGGACGCGCCCGTGCAAATCTTTCGACGTGCGCACAATGATCGAAGCCTTGCCGTCGCCCTGCCGCCCGAGGACGACCACGCCGGATTTGACGCGCGCCAGGAGCGTGTCGGACAACTGGCGCAGTCCGGCCGCGTCGAGTTCGCTGGCCTCGCGCGCGAGCACGCGGACGCCCGCCACCTCGCGCACCGCATCGTTGCCGTTCCCGGCCGAAGACGCGCCGCCCGCGCCCGTCGCGCCGCTCGCGAGTTTTTGCTTCAACTCGTCGTTCGTGCGTCGTGCGCGCTTGAGTTCTTCCTGCAGGCGCTCGACAGTCGCCGGCAGATCGCCGCGCGTGGAGCGCAGGTTGGCCGCCACCTGATCCACCAGAGCCTCCGTCTCGCGAAAGCGCGTGAGCGCGTCCCAGCCCGTGACGGCGCGTATGCGGCGCGTGCCCGATGCGATTGACTCGTCGCTTACGATCTTGAACAGGCCGATGTCGCCCGTCGAGCGGACGTGCGTGCCACCGCACAACTCCTTCGAGAAGACGCCTTCCGCGCCCGGCACGCTCAGCACGCGAACCTTCTCCGCATACTTCTCGCCGAACAGCGCCATCGCGCCCGACTGCATCGCCTCTTCAAGCGCGAGTTCTTCCGTCCCGACCTGCTCGTTGCGCAGGATGTGATAGTTGACGAGTCGCTCGATCTCTGCGATCTCGTCCCGCGAGAGCGGTTGAAAGTGCGAGAAGTCGAAGCGCAGATAGTTCGGCGCGACGACCGACCCGGCCTGCTTGACGTGCGTCCCCAGCACCTCGCGCAGCGCGGCGTGCATCAAGTGCGTCGCCGTGTGATTACGCCGCGTCGCGTCGCGCTTCTCCACGTCCACACGCGCGGAGACAACATCGCCAACCTTCAAACTTCCTTTTTCAACTTTGACCCGGTGAACGATCAACCCCTGCGCGGGTGAATAGGTGTCCGTGACAACGGCGTTCGCGCGTTCGCCAACGAACACGCCCACATCGCCCACCTGCCCGCCGCTCTCCGCGTAGAACGGCGTATGGTTCAATACGACCTCGCCCTCTTCGCCCTCGTCGAGCGTTTGAACTTCGTCCTCACCTTTCAGCAAGGCGACGATTTTCGACTCTTCAACACTCGTTGTCTCGTAGCCTTTGAACTCGGAGCGCGTATCAGTGCGTCGTGAGAGAGCAACGTAAACGGGCTTCGCCTTTTTGTTCTCCGTTGTGTGTTTCTCGGTTCCACTTTGCTGAAGTCCTTTTAATTCGCTTTCAATTCGTTGCCTGAATTCGTCCTCCGTCATTGATGCAACTTCATCAACGTCACGGCTATTCAGGTTTATGATGCGAAGCTTTTGCTGACCCAAAATCACGTACATAAGGTCAATAGGGGTTCCAAATGTATCGTAAAGCCGCGCGAGTTCTTGAGTTGAAACTTTGACCTCATCTAAAAATCCGATAGTCAATTTTCCCTCGCTCGCCTTGATTAACTCCTCAAGTTTCTTTAACCCAACCGTCAGCGTATTTCCGAACCTCTCCTCCTCGAAGCGCACCATCTTCTCGATGAAGCCGCGTTGCGTTTCGAGTTCGGGATAAGCCTCGCCCATCTGGTCAACGACGAAGTTTGTGACTTCGTTGAAGAAGAGCGTGTCGAGGCCGAGCGTGTTGCGTCCCTGATAGATGGCGCGGCGCATGATTTTACGGAGGACGTAGTTGCGCCCTTCGTTGCCGGGGAGGATGCCGTCGGCGATGGAGAAGGCGGTGGCGCGCGCGTGGTCGGCGATGACGCGCATGGCGAAGCCTTCCTGCGTGTCGGGTTCGTAGTGGCGGTCGGCGAGCTTGGCCGTGAAGTCGATGATGGGGCGGATCAAATCCGTGTCGTAATTGGTAGAGTGGCCTTGCAGCACGACGGCGATGCGTTCGAGTCCCATGCCCGTATCGACGGAGGGCTTGGGCAGCGGTTCAAGCCGGTAGGATGGATATTTTCCGGTCTGGGGGTCTCGCACGCCTTCGCCCTCGCGGTTGAACTGCATAAAGACGAGATTCCAAATCTCCATCGTCGTGTCGCCGGGGCCGTTGACGAACTCGGGGCGATTCTTCGCGGGGTCTTGGGGGTCGTCGCCCATGTAGTAGTGAATCTCGCTACAGGGGCCACAGGGGCCGGTATCGCCCATCTGCCAGAAATTGTCCTTGCGCCCGAAACGCAGGATGCGCTCTTTGGGCGCGCCGACTCGCTCCCAGAGCGCGACGGCCTCCTCGTCAGCGGGCACTTCCTCGTCGCCCTCGTAGACGGAGAACCACAGACGCGCCGGGTCGAGCTTGTATTCGTTGACCAGCAAATTCCAGGCGTGGCGAATGGCATCTTCCTTGAAGTAGTCGCCGAAGGAGAAGTTGCCAAGCATCTCGAAGAAGGTGTGGTGGCGCGCGGTCTTGCCCACCTCGTCCAGATCGTTATGCTTGCCGCCCGCGCGGATGCATTTCTGCGACGAGGCGGCGCGCGTGTAAGGGCGCCGCTCCTGGCCGAGGAAGACATCCTTGAACTGGTTCATCCCGGCGTTGGTGAAGAGGAGCGTCGGATCATTGGCAGGCAGGAGCGGGCTTGAGCGCACGCGCGTGTGGCCGTTGCGCTCGAAGTAGCTCAGAAAAATTTCGCGTATTTCGTTTCCAGACTTTCTCATAAAAACACTTAGCCGACAGCGTTCAACTGCCGGTTTTCCGTTCTAAAGTTTGACTCGTGAGTCTAGCACGCACGGCGCGGGCGGGTGAAATTGCGGCATCGGGCGGCGCGCGGGTGATACAAGAAGGCGACGGCGCGGGGCGAAAGGGAGCGTTCGGGCGACAAGGGCGGCGGTCGCCGAAGCGTTCGTTGAAGCGTCGGCCGGCTACCGTCGAAGCGTCGGCCGTCTATCGTTGAAGCGGTGGCCGTTTACGGTGAGTTGTCCGCGTCGCCTGCGGCATCGGCGTCGTCGTCCGCGTCTTCGCTCAGTTCGGCGGAGGCGAGCGCGCGGACTTTGCTGATGATGAGATCGTAGCTGAAGCCGCGGCGCAGGAGGTGGTCGAAGAGGCTTTTGGTCTCCTGCCTGTTTGTGGGACGGCCGCGCAGGCGGACGCGCTTTTCGATTGCGAGGTCTATGAGGTCGGTTTCGGGCGTGGCCTCGAAAACCTTTTCGAGCGTCTGTTCGGCCAGTTCGCGATCAATCTGCTTCATTTGCAGGTCGCGCGCGAGTTGCTGCCGCCCGACGGGCTTCTGCCGGACGCGCGCCGAAGCGTAGCCGAGCGCGAATTGTTCGTCGTTCACGTAGCCGTACTCGCTCAGCCTCTTGATGGCATAATCGGCGGCCTCTTCGGTCGTCCACTCTTTTTCGAGCAGGCGTTCGCGCAGTTCGGCGACGGAGCGCGGCTTGGCGGCGAGCAGTTTGACGGCGCGTTGGAGCGTGCGCGTGCGCGAGCGTTCGGGGTCGACGGGGCGTTTCGGCTTGGCCTCCGCCTCGTTGATGTCTCTCACATAAGCTCTCCGTTTCGGCCTGCGCATGAGGCGATTAAAACATAGGGGAAAGGGTAAAGGGAAAAGGGAGAAGGGAAAGATAAAGGCACCCGGCGCGGCCATGAAATCGTGCGTCGATACACGCGCGAAATGGATTTTAACCTTTCCCCTTTTTCCTTTTCCCCTTACCCTGACACGCATGGACGGTGTACTCATCATAGACAAGCCCGCCGGATGGACTTCGCACGATGTGGTGGCGCGCGTCCGGCGCGTGCTGCGGGAGCGGCGCACCGGCCACACGGGCACGCTCGACCCGTTCGCCACCGGCGTATTGGTGGTGCTCGTCGGGCGCGCGACGCGGCTGGCGCAGTTCCTCTCGGGAGCGGAGAAGGAGTATGACGCCACGGTGCGTTTCGGGTATGCGACCGAGACGGGCGACCTGACGGGCGCGCGCCGCGAGCAGCCGCCACGGATGGAGACGGCGGCGGCGGGCGACGGCGCGAACGCCGCGCGAACGTGCGCGGAGTGGAGCGGGGAAGAGATCGAGCGCGCGCTTGAGAGTTTGCGCGGGGAGATCGAGCAAGTGCCGCCGATGTATTCGGCGAAGAAAGTCGGGGGGCGGAAGTTGTATGAACTGGCGCGGCGCGGCATCGAGATCGAACGCGCGGCTGTGCGCGTCCGTGTTCGCGAGTTGGAGGTGTTGGCGATTGATGGCGCACCGGCGACGCAGGCGGGCGGCGCGGACGAGTCGTGGGCGGGAAGCGCACACGAGTCTCGTGGGGGAGGCGGGGACGAGCCTCGTGCGGGAAGCGGGGACGAGTCCGGGACAGGAGGCGCGCGGCTGCGAGGGAACGCGGACGGCACTTGCGACCTGCGCGTGCGCGTCGCCTGTTCGGCGGGAACGTATGTGCGCGTGCTGGCCGAAGACCTCGGCGCGCGGCTCGGCACGGGCGCGCACCTCGCGGCGTTGCGCCGCACGCGCGCCGGCGCGTTCGACATCGCACAGGCCGTCACGCTGGAGCATCTGGAGCAGCGCGCGGAGGCCGGCCTCGCGGGCGAACTGCTCATCACGCCGGACGCGGCGCTCCCGGAGTTGCCTTTCGTGCATCTAACGGCCGAAGACGCGCGCCGCGTCCGTCACGGCGCGTCGGTGCGAGTAGGCGACGACGGCGGTTCGTTCTGGCGGGAAGGCGAGCGGGTGCGGATGCGCGACGCGGCGGGAACTTTGCTCGCCATCGGCGTCTACGACCGTACGCGCGGCGAGTTGCGGCCGCGCGTGATGCTCGACGGCGGGGGTGAAAAATAAGCAACGGGCGAGCTTCGACGCGACTCAATAGAAACGCCGGTTCGCATTGTCGAACATTGTCGAATCGGCGCTCGCCGGGAACATAAGCATTGATTTTCTCCCCACGGTGCTGTGTTATAATCGCGGCAAGCGGCGAAAGTAGGTGTCGCGAAAAGTCGCACGTCCCGCCCGCCGCTCCCGTTTGACAATCAAGTCCCGACAGGATTTTCGAAGACTCGACGGCGCAAAGACGTGGGACGCAACCCGCGCGCGTCCACGCCTGCCGCATCGAGACTTGTCCTGATCCAAACGCGACTCTCGCCGGCGCGGCCTTTGAAGCCGAATTGCCCCGACGAAAGCGACGCAACCCGCCGCCCGTGAGTCGCCCCCGAGTAAAGCAGGATAGGGCGTGACTTCCCCACGCCGTCCACGCGCGCGAAGCCGTTTTAGAGGTATTAAGGCTATGCACGAAGAGCAGGATGGCAAATACAAATTCAACATCAGCGAACGACTCGAAGACTTGCGCCGCGAGCGCGAAGCCCTCCACTGGGAAGGGTCTTTCCGCGACTACTTCGAGTTAGTTTCACAAAACCCCAAACTCGCACAGCTCTCCCACGCGCGCGTCAACGACATGGTTCACGCCGCCGGGATCGAAAAACTCAACGAGGGCACGCGCGACGAAGTGGCGCGCTACAAGTTCTTCGCGGAAGAACTCTACGGCATCGAGGAGCCGCTGGCGCGCATCGTCGAATACTTCAAATCGGCCGCGCAGCGCCTCGAAGTCCGTAAGCGCATCCTGCTGTTGATGGGGCCGGTGGGCGGCGGCAAGTCAACCATCGTCACGATGCTCAAGCGCGGCCTCGAAGACTACACGCGCACGGAGGCGGGCGCGCTCTACGCCATCAAAGACTGCCCGATGCACGAGGAGCCGCTGCACCTCATCCCGCAGGAACTCCGCGCCGAGATCGAAAAGCATTACGGCATCTACATCGAAGGTGACCTCTGCCCGCAATGCCGCTACGCGCTCGAACACACTTACGGCGGCCGCCACGAGGACGTGCGGGTCGAGCGCGTGCTGTTCTCGGAAAAGGAGCGCGTCGGCATCGGCACGTTCTCGCCGTCTGATCCGAAGTCGCAGGACATCACGGAACTCACCGGCTCCATCGATCTCTCGACCATCGGCGAGGTCGGCGTCGAATCAGACCCGCGCGCCTACCGCTTCGACGGCGAACTCAACATCGCCAACCGCGGCGTGATGGAATTCATCGAGATGCTCAAGTGCGACGAGAAATTTCTCTATTCGCTCCTCACGCTCTCGCAGGAGCAGAACATCAAGACCGGCCGCTTCGCCATGATCTACGCCGACGAAGTGATCCTCTCGCACTCGAACGAAAACGAGTACGTCAGCTTCGCGGGCAATCGCAAATCCGAAGCCTTGCAGGATCGCATCATCCTCGTGCGCGTGCCCTACAATCTGCGCGTCTCGCAGGAGGAGCGCATCTACGGCAAACTCCTCAACCAGTCGGAAGTGTTGCGCAGCGTCCACATCGCGCCGAACACGCTCAGGGTCGCGGCGATGTTCGCCGTCATGACGCGCCTCGAAGAGCCGAAGCGCGCGGGCGTCGATGTCGTCAAGAAGATGAAGTTGTACGACGGCGAGGACGTGGAAGGCTACAAGTCGAAGGACGTGCGCGAGCTGAAAGAAGAGACCGTGCGCGAAGGCATGGACGGCATCTCTCCGCGCTACATTATCAACCGCCTGTCGGGCGCGCTCGTGCGCGACGGCGTGACCTGCATCAACCCCATCGACGCCCTGCGCGCCATCAAGGACGGCTTCGAGCAGCACACCGGCATCAATCCGGAGCAGCGCGAGCGTTACCTCAATCTCATCTCCGCCTCGCGCAAGGAGTACGACGAACTGGCGAAGATTGAGGTGCAGCGCGCCTTCGTCTATTCCTTCGAGGAGATGGCGCGCACCATCTGCAACAACTACCTCGACAACGTCGAAGCCTACTGCAACAAGGAACGCATCAAAGACCCCATCACCGAGGAGGAGATGGAGCCGGACGAAGGATTGATGCGCTCTATCGAAGAACAGATCGGCGTCTCGGACAACGCCAAGAACACTTTCCGGCAGGAGATACTCATCCGCATCTCCTCCTTCAGCCGCAAGGGCAGGCAGTTCGAGTACACTTCGCACGAACGTCTCAAAGAGGCCATCGAGAAGAAGATTTTCGCCGACCTCAAAGACGTGGTGAAGATCACGACCTCTTCCCGCACGCCCGACCCCGACCAACTGCGCCGCATCAACGAGGTGGTCGACCGCCTCGTCAAAGACGGCGGCTACTGCCCCGTCTGCGCCAACGAACTCCTGACCTACGTCGGCACGCTGCTCTCGCGCTGACCGAGGCCAACGGGCGCCGGGAGGGCGGGACGCCCGTCAGCGGAGCACGCTTTCACAACAAGGACGCCCGCGCTTTCCCGTTTGAAAGTCGCGGGCGTTTAACTTAAAACAAAACGCATGAAGAAACGTTACTGGATTGGCGGGGCGACGGCGGCGGTGGCGGGCGGCGCGCTGGCGTTGAAGTTGTTGACGCGCCCGGAGGATGTGGAGTGGGGCGAGCACCGCGAGCGGCTGCATCACGCGGAGCGTTCGCGCTTCGTGGAGATCGAGGATGTGCGCGTGCATTATCAGGAGGCGGGCGAGGCGGATGCGCCCGCCGTGCTGTTGATACACGGGTTCTGCGCGTCGAACTTCGTGTGGAACGACGCGCTCGTGCCTTTGGCGGAAGCTGGTTTTCGCGTCGTCGCGCCAGACCTCGTGGGCTTCGGATTTTCGGGGAAGCCGGGCGGCGGCGAGTACACGATTGAGGCACAGGCGCGCATCATCGTGGGGCTGTTGGACGCGCTCGGCATCGGGCGCGCGACGCTCGTCGGCAGTTCCTACGGAGGGGCGGTGGCGGCCGTCTGCGCGCTGGATTACGCGTCGCGCGTGGAACGTCTGGTGCTCGTCGGCGCGGTGTCGAACGATGAAATTATACGGCGGCCGCTCCTGCGTCTCGCCGCGACGCCCGTCATGGGCGAACTGCTCGCGCCCGTGTTGCTCGACGTGCGCCGGTTCGTGAAGAACCGCCTGCGGACGACCTACGCGGCCGGGAACAGTTACCTGCTCGACCCGGCGCGCATCACGGCGCACCAGCGACCTCTGCGCGCGGCGGCCACGCACCGCGCTATCCTGCGCACGCTCCGCAACTGGCGCGCGACGCGCATCGAACTGGAAGCCGCGCGCATCACACAGCCGACGCTGCTCGTCTGGGGCGCGCACGACCGCGACGTGCCGCTTTGCTACGGAGAGCGTCTGCACGAGTTGATCAAGCACTCGCGCCTGTTCGTGTTCCACGATTGCGGCCACCTGCCGCAGGAGGAACGCCCGGAGGCTTTCGTCTCGCTCGTCGCCGAATTTTGTCGCGGCGCGGAGCCGGGCGGTCGCCTGAGCGGGGCGGCGCCTGAGTCGTCATTCGAGTCGGGCGTCTCGTGAGTCGTCATTCGAGCCGGGTGTCTCGTGTATGAGTCGTCACGTGAGTGAGTCGTGGTTTGAGTGAGTCTTCCGAGTGAGTCGTGGTTTGAGCGAGTCGTCGGTTGTCTAAGGGGAGCGCGCTTCGAGAGGAGTTTTATCAATCATGTCTGTACAGCGCAACGATTGGTCTTTGCAGCGTAAGGGCATCATCGATCAGGAGCGGCACAGGGAGCGCGTCAAAGAGGCGATCAGGAAAAACCTCGGCTCTATCGTCTCGAACGAAGCGATCATCCTGTCCGACGGCAAGCGGAGCGTGAAGGTTCCCATCCGCTCGCTCGACGAGTACAAGTTTCGTTTCGATCACCGCAAGCGCAAGCACGTCGGGCAGGGCGACGGCAAGACGCGCGTCGGCGACGTGCTCGCGCGCGAAGACGGACAGGGAAAGGGAACGGGCAAGGGGACAGGCCCGGCCGGGCAGGACAGGGGCGGCGAATTTTACGAGGCCGAAGTCAACATAGACGAGCTGGCCGCGCTCATCTTTGAAGACCTCCAACTGCCCTTTCTCGAAGAGAAGGCCAAAAAGGCCGTGCCCGCGAAGACGACGCGTTTCAACGAAATCCGCCGCACGGGCGTGATGGCGAACCTCGACAAGCGGCGGCTCATCATGGAAAACATCAAACGCAACGCGCGCTCGTCGCCCGCCGCGAAGTTCGGCAACGTCAAAAAAGAGGACTTGCGTTTCAAGAGCTGGGAAGAGGAGAACCGCTACGAGTCGAACGCCGTCGTCCTTGCGCTGATGGACGTGTCGGGTTCGATGGGCGAGTTCAAAAAGTACATCGCGCGCTCGTTCTTCTTCTGGATGGTGCGCTTCCTGCGCACGAAGTACGACAACGTGGAGATCGTCTTCATCTCGCACCACACGGAGGCGAAGGAGGTGTCGGAGGAGCAATTCTTCACGCAGGGCGAATCGGGCGGCACGGTCGTCTCGTCCGCCTATCAACTGGCGCTGGAGATCATCCAGACGCGCTACCAGCCGCGCGACTGGAACGTCTACCCGTTTCACTTCTCCGACGGCGACAACTACTACTCGGACAACGAAGAGGCCGTGCGCCTCGCCGACGAGTTGATCAAGACCTGCAACCTCTTCGGCTACGGCGAGATCGGCGAGGAGGGCACGAGCGGCTACCGTCGCTCGTCGGGCGCGCTCCTCTCGATCTTCAAGGATCGGCTGCGCCGTAAGGAACGCTTCGTCGGCGTGCGCATAGACGAGCGGGAAGACGTGTACCCGGCGCTCAGGCAGTTCTTCGGGCAGCGCGGGGTGGAGGCCTGAAACGCGCCGCCGCGCGCGCCGCGTGGAGTTGAACGAGTTATGGCAGACGACCGCGAAATCAAAGACCTCGAACGCGCGCTCGAACAAATCTGGGAGATCGCCGCGCGCCTCGGTCTCGACCCGTTCCCCACGCGCTTCGAGATCGTGCCGGCGACCGTGATGTACGAGATCGGTTCTTACGCGTTGCCCGGCCGCTATTCACACTGGACGTTCGGCAAGGCCTACCACCGCATGAAGACCATGTACGACTTCGGCCTCTCGAAGATTTACGAAGTGGTCATCAACACCAACCCGTCCTACGGCTTCCTGCTGGAAACCAACAGCCCCATCCAGAACAAGCTCGTGATGGCGCACGTCCTCGGCCACGTGGACTTTTTCAAAAACAACGTCTACTTCTCGAAGACCAACCGGCGGATGGTCGAATCCGTCTCGTCGCACGCCGGGCGCATGAACGAGTATGAGTTCAGGTACGGGCGCAAAACGGTCGAAGAGTTTCTAGATTCCGTTCTCTCCATCGAGGAGCACATCGACCCGAACTTTTTCATCAAACAGGAGCGGCCGCCGCAAAGCCCCGAACAGGAGCGCGCCGCGCGGCCGCAGGAAGGCCGCTACGACGACCTCTGGAAACTCGGCGAGACGGCCGCCCCGCCGACGCACCCCGCCACAGCCCCCTCCGCGCGCGAACTGCCGCGCGGCGAACGCCTCCCCGAAAAAGACCTCCTCTACTACATCATGCGCAACTCGCCCGCGCTCACGGACTGGCAGCGCGACGCGATGGCGATGATCCACGAAGAGATGGAATACTTCGTCCCGCAGATGCAGACTAAGGTGATGAACGAAGGATGGGCCTCATTCTGGCATTCGCGCATCATGCGGGAACTTGACCTCACCGATAGGGAATCCATGGAGTTCGCCGAACTGCACGCGGGCGTCGTCTCGCCGCAGAAGGGACAGTTGAATCCCTATTACCTCGGCTACAAAATTTTCGAGGACATCGAGCGGCGCTGGGACAACCCGACGGCCGAGGAGCGCGAGCAATTCGGGCGCAAAGGGGGCGAGGGGCGCGAGAAGATATTCGAGGTGCGCGAACTGGATAACGACGTCTCTTTCCTGCGCAACTACCTGACCGCGGAGTTGTGCGAGGAACTGGACTTGTTCGTCTACGAACTGGTGGAGGAAGAGGAGTGGAAGGTGACGGAGAAGCGCTGGGAGCGCGTGCGCGATCAGCTCGTCTCGAACATGACCAACTTCGGCTTCCCCTACATCGTCGTCACCGACGGCGACTACAAACAGAACCGCGAACTCTACCTCAAGCACCAGTACGAAGGCGCGGAACTCGATGCCAACTACGCGCGCAAAGTTCTCGAACACGTCCAGCGTCTCTGGGGTCGCCCCGTCCATCTCGAAACCAACGCCGACGGCGAGCCGCTCGTCATGCACTACAACGGCCAGGAACACGACGAAGATTAGCGGACTCCTGTTGCGCGCCGATCCCCCGCGCGGCGACGTGAGTTCCGTCTCGCGTTATAAAGATGATCCGCGCGTGCCGGATCGAGGGCGCAGGCCTAAATGGAATGGGGTTTGCGCGCTGTGCCGGAACTGTTAGGATGTGCGCCGAAGAAAAGGAGACTGCGAAAGACCGTGGGCGAATTTAACAACGAGGCCGCGAAATCCGACGAGATGAATCAGCGTCGCGGCCTGATTAAAGACGCTGTGCTGGACAAGGTGAGCGAGATGGCGAACGTCGCGCAGTTCGTCAGTTTCTCCCCGGACGTGCGGCAGCGTTACGCGCGGATACATGATCACGAGCCGAACCACGCCTTCGAGAGCGTCGAGCGCGCGGTCGAGACGCTGCTCGCATACTCGCCGGATAATTCCGTCAACGTCCGCAGTTTCACGCCGGAGAATCCCAAGAGCCGCGAATTCATCTACGGCCTGCGCACGGTTGAAGAGGCGGCGGCGGGAGTCCGGCGTCTGGCCGCCGACGGCCTGTACACGATTGTCAACGAGACGGTGAACGTGGCCGACGGCGGAGTGTCGGGCGTCGCGCTCGGCGACGTGATCGAAGTCGCGCCGGGCGACACGCCGCGCGCGGTCGAGAAGCCGGGGACGGTTTCGTTCGCGCGCGAGATGGGCTTGCGGCTGCTCGAAAAAGTTTATCACTTTCGCCCCGCGCTCGATTTCCCGCCCGACCTGCGCGTCGAGTTCAGCATCCACCCGCTCAGAAGGGGAGTGCGGCGCGAGCATACGATCATCTGGGAACTGGAACAGGTCGGCGTCACGCACTCCACGGCCGAGACACGCTGGCCGAACAAGTTCAGCCGCTTCATCGGCGACAAAGCCTTTGGCCTGCTCGTCGCGGACATGCTCGGCCTGCCCGTGCCCGCGACGACCGTCTTCGCGCGTCACCTGCCGCCCTTCGGTTTCGGCCGCGAGACCGGCACGGGCGAGAGTTGGATTCGCACCTGCCCCGTCGTGCAAGACCCCGGCCACTACACGACGCAGCGCGGCTGGCTCGACCCTTTCACACTCATGCACGAAGAAGACCCGGAAGCCAAAAACATCGCCTCCGTCCTCGCGCAGGAGGGAATAGACGCGGCCTTCTCCGGTTCGCTCATCGTGCAGGCCGACGGCGAAGTCAGGATCGAGGGCACGAGCGGCTACGGCGACAGGTTCATGCTCGGCGAGACGCAACTGGCCGCGCTGCCGGGAGAGACCCTCACCAGCGTGCGCGGGCTTTACGAAGCGGCGGCGCGCCACTTAGGGCCGGTGCGGATGGAATGGGTGCATGACCGGGAAGGGCGGACGTGGATCGTGCAGCTTCATCGCGGACGCACTTCCAGTCAAGGATCGATTATCCACAAGGGGGAGGCCTCCCTTTATCACCGCTTCGACGTGAGCGCGGGCATAGACGAACTACGCAAGTTGATCGCCCGCGTCGAGGGGCGCGGCGAGGGCATCATCCTCGTCGGGCAGGTGGGCGTGACCAGCCACCTCGGCGACCTGCTGCGCAAGGCGGAGATACCGTCGAGGGTCGAACAGCCTCTCTGATGCGCGCACCGCACAGGGGCGCAAAGTAATATCAAATTCGCAATTTTCTCAGTGTCGGCCGCACGCGGCCGAGAGCCTGTTATTTCGGGGAACAGACACGATGGAACCGCTCTACTACGGAACGCCGGATTTTGCCGTCGCCGAATTTCAACACCGGAAAGTGTTGGACGAAATCAAAATGTTGATGACCGCCTTCGATTGCGTGATCGCGGACAACTCCGCCATCTATTGCAGCGGCGACGTGACGACGGGTAAACAATTTTACCGGATTCTAAAGGAGCACGAAGTTTCGTCGCGGGACGAACTGAAAGTTAAACTCGGCGTTGCCGCCTGCAAAGAGGTGATGAGCGCTCTGGTGCAACGAAATATCGAGCGCGGCATCGCCTTCACGGAGAACATACGGCGGCGCGGCCACACGAACCTGATCAATCCCGGCCCCCTCGTCGCGCCCGATTTCGACCAGCAGCATTACCTCTACCTGTGGGAGTGGATCATCATCCGGAAAGCCTGCGAGGCGCGGTTCAACGAGAATTGGGAGTACAGCAGCGGTTGCACGCTGGAATATGCAATCGCCGCCAGAAAGGGCATCTCGCGGCGCGACCATCTGGGCAACATTCTGGATTTGCCGCAGGCCGTCGGCAGGGTCGAGCGGGCGGTGGCCGAGTTGAAGCACGACGGGATGCGGACGGAACCGCTCGAACTGAATTTGTCGCGCCTGAAAGAAGTTGCCGCGACGGCCGAGCCTGAGCGGCACACGCAGGAAGCCCGTTCGTAAGGATTCCGCGCCGCGTCGCCTGTAACCGGCCGTCCTCTCTCGTGTCCCGGCATTCTTTCCGGGCACGACCGGCTTGTCCGCGTAAAATCCCTGTAGACAGGCGCGCGCAAACTACTGTATAAGCCACGAGCATTTTCTCACGGCGTTCGCCGCCGCTTTTTCCCGAACGCTTTTTCAACAAGCTGCCGCCATGACCGGCAGGCCGCACAACTTTCCGGGGAAGCACCACCAACTAATTTTTCCGCGCGAGAATTTCCCGCCCCGAACCGCGGCGCGACGCTCGCCGGGCGGCGTCAATTGCGCCGCTCGAATACTTCTCAAATCACAGCCGTCGATGCCCGTCCGACATCGCGCGATGAAATGAAAATCGGTGTCAGCCATTAGCGAGTAGGAGACCACAAGCAACATGCCGAGTAACATAGAAAAAGCCGAGAGCAATTGGGAACTCGATAGAAACTCCATCGTGGACGACCGGAAGATACTGATCTTCGTCCTCTCCTTCTTGACGTCGAGCCTGATGCTGGTGACGGGCTTGGCGACGGAGAGAACGGTCACGGGAATCTTCCTGTTTCCTTTCGTCATTTTTCTCGGGGCCGTACTCGTGCTCGTCAGGCAGCAGTTGTTCGACAGGTGGAAGTTTCGGGAACGAAAGTTACTTCAATCCCGCTGGGGCACGCTCGGCGTGGCCGTGCTGGGCTTCGGACTCGGCACGCTGGTACATAACCGGCGCGCCTGGTTTCACTCTTTGGGGGCGCAACTGCGCAGGCTCGACACGTCCGAAGAGTGGGTGCTCGTCAGCCTGTTTCTGCTCGGCGTGATGCTGGGTTTCTTCGTCGTCCGCAACTGGTCTAAGAACCAACAGGAATTTATCGGCAGCCTGACGGCGGCCCTCGGCGCGGCCTTCCTTGCGACCATCGTGGGGACGCTGGCGGGCAACGGGGCGACGACCCCTGAACCGCTGCAACAGACAGTGACCGCCGAAGCCACGACCGCCGCGACGCCCTCTCCCACGACACCTACAACACCCTCGCCCGCGCCCACCGGGGGCACAGGAAGTGCCGCCGCGCCGTTGACGACCCCCACGGCCACGCCCCCCGTCGTGAGGGCCACGACGACGACCACGCCGGTCGCGCCGGTCGCGCCGCGCAACCCGCTCGTCCCCGTGCGGACGTTCGCGTTCTATGCCCTGGGCTTCTCCCTCTCCGGGGTGTTGAACCTGATCGCCTTCTCGCTGCTCGTCGCCAACTACAGCCGCACCCAATCGCGCACGAGCCGTTCGGTCATAGATTTCCTCTACGGCAGCGATAAGGCGCAGGTGATAGACGGGTATTTTCTGAAGAGTTTCGTGGCCGACCCGAACTACGCTAAAGCGAATCTGGTTGCCTCGCTGAGCGCCTACCGCGACCTCGTCCGGAGGGAGTTCGCGGACGCGATGAACCGGCGCAAAGACTCGCAGCCTGAACCGCTTGATAAAGACCCACAGCCCGAACAGCCTGCATCGACTTTGGCCTCAGACCCAGCGCAGCCCGCGTCCACCGACCCGGCGAAGCCCGGCGTGCCCCCGGCTCCCCCGCCGCTCTGCAAGGGCGACGAGCCGGGGCCGTTCGACTACTACGAACTGCTCGCGGTCAGGGGCAAGACGGATGGCGATCCGGAACAACTGTCGTCTACTGACGTTACCAAAAACTCTTACGAAATCGTCTACCGGAAACTGAAAGGGAAAAAGGCGGCTAAGGAGTGCGAGCCGGGTGAGACGGGCGAGCCGATCACGGCGGAGATGTTCCGCGTCTCGATCTCGATGCGGTGGCAGGACAATATTGAGTACGTGGTCACGTCCGGAGAGTACCGGCGATCTTTCCCTTACTACGGAAGCGTGGCGGGGCTGTCTCTGCTGGTCAGAAAGCCCATCGTCATGAATAAGGATAAGTATAAGAGATTCCGCACCAACGCCTATCCGGACGGAAGGTCGCCCAGCCAGGCGGATCAGCCGCGCGGCCTGTACGAAATAGATTACCTCTCATACATCGCCATCCCGATGATGAGCAGCCTCGGCCAGCCGGATGAACAATCGCTCGGCGTCCTGCACGTCGATACGAAACTTTTCGCCTGCCCGGTAAACAATCCCCCGAAGGACGCATGCCTTCAGGCGGGCACGGACACGGACAGCGAAATCTACCGCATACAGATTGAAGGCGGCACTCAGAAGGAGTTGGAGGAGAAGTTGGGCAAGCGGCTTGACGAGTTTGAAGGTTACGCCTGCAACCTGTACCAGCAGGACGATCCGATCATCAAGGAACTCGAAAAAATGAAAGACGTGATCATTCCGTTGTTGGAGTTGTACAAGAAATGCCGCACAGGGGTGATCACTCAAACGACCACGGCCACCACCACACCGGCCTCCCAGTCTTGAGCGCCGCGCGTGTCGAGGCTGACCTCTGTGCGACGCCTGAAACCCCAGCCGTGCGTCGAGCGCCGGCAAAAGTTCTTCACCTGTTCAGACGCCAGATCGCCAGATTGAGAAAGCCCGCGAAAGTTACCCACAGCAGGTAAGGCCAGATGAGCCATGCGGCGGGCTGCGAGATGCGCCAGAAGGAGAGCATCGTCGCGAAGATCGCCGCCCAGAGAAGATGGATTTCGACGAGCGCGAGGCCGGGTCGTCTCCAGCCGAAGAAGACGATTGACCAGAGCGCGTTGAGGACGAGTTGCGCCGCGAAGAGCGTGAGCGCGAGGGGCGCACCGGCGAAGCCGCGCTCGCGCCAGACGAGCCACACCGCGACGGCCATCATCAAATAGAGCAGCGTCCAGACGGGGCCGAACACCCAGGCCGGCGGGTTCCAGGCGGGCTTTCGCAACGTTGCATACCACACGGGGATGGCCGGAGTGGTGTAGTGTGAGGCGATGCCCGCGGCCGCGAAGCATGCGGCGACGGCGCACGCCAGGCCGATCCACTGCGACGCATCCCGCGGTAAGTATGACGGTGTGTTCATTCGTTTACCGTTCTGATCCTCGTGCGAATTGTTGGCGCGGAGATGAGCCGCGTCTAACTTTTGTGTGCGGAGAAAGAAAGCCGTGGGAGATGACCGGATGAGTGATAGTCGCCATGCTATGTTCGTCAGGGAGAGCTTCATCGCCGCCGCGCCGGAGCGCGTCTTCGCGTTTCACGAGTTGCCCGATGCGCTCCGGCGTCTCACGCCGCCGTGGGAGACATCGCGCGTGATTCGGATGGCGAAGATTTCCGTCATCGGCTCGGAGGCAATCATCGAGACGCGCATCCTCGGCCTTCTCCCCGCGCGCTGGGTCGCGCGCCACACGGCTTACGATCCGCCGCGCATGTTTGAAGACGTGCAAATCTCAGGGCCTTTCCGCTTCTGGCGTCATCGCCACTTCGTCGCGCCGCAAGCGGGCGGCGCGCTCCTCAGAGACGAGATCGAATACGAACCGCCGCTCGGCCTCATCGGCCGCCTCGCCGCGCCTTTTCTCATCATCCCGCGCCTCGAAAAACTGTTCGACTACCGCCACGCCGCGACGCGCGAGTGGTGCGAAAAAAAGTGATGGTGGACGGGTGGTGGGTCGAGATCGCTATTGCGGCACATAAGAAATCGCTACCGGCTCGCCGCCCCACCTCTTTTCCTGCGTATAGACGGCGGCCTCGCGCGGGTACGCTATGCTCAACCCGTTCTCACCCTGCCATTTCAACTCGGGCTCGACGCCGCACCTGGTTTGGAAAATGATGTCGCCGTCAGGATTAAACTGCTCGCCCCGCTTTCTGATCTTGACATACACGTAACACCAGCCCGCCGCGCCCCCGCCCATCATGCTATAGGATGTCGCCATGTATGATTGATCGGGGGACGGCGAATTGGCGATTGTCTTCACTGTTCGGGACGTGTCGGAACCTAAATCAAGACATCCCGAAACCGGGATCGCCGCAAAAAGAATTAGAACTGAGATGACGACATTATTCGCGCCGAGCCGCCGCGAAGCCCCCGACTTGTTTTTAAGTTCGCAGCCCCGCACTCGACAACCCCCTTATTCCATCCGCAGCGCGCGGCCGACGGAAGGGTCGCGGCGGACGCGCCAGATTTTCGAGTCGAGGTAGTAGTGGATGAAGGCGTAGCCCCAGAAGAAGGCAGCGACGAGTTGGGTGAGCTGCGCGCCGCGCCCGCTCGTCTGCGAGACGTACTGGCGGGGCAGTTGATACCAGAGGCCGAAGAGGATGCCGAAGGCGACGTAATAGACGAGGCGGCGGCTGATCAGTTCGGCCGCCGCGCCGTGACGCGTGCGCGCCTCCGTGCCCCGCGCGTATTTCCGGTTATGAAACCAGATGAGGCGATGATATTGCAGGTTGTGATAGATCGTCAGGATGGCGACGATGGCGATGGGCTTGTGCGGCATGGGCGTGAGCAGCACGAGCCAGTGCATCGGCACGCAGGCGGCGAGCAGGAGGTATTTCGGCACGTCGAGCGACTGCCCGCCGACGGCGCGCTGCACCTGCCGTAGCATCCACGCGAGCGCAACTAGGAGGGTCGCCGCGAGCAGCGTCGTTTCGAGATAGCCCAGCCAGCCGGCCACGGGCGCGGGTACGCGCGCGAGCGCTTCCGCGTCGCGCGTGACGAAGGCAACGAAAGGATACGTGAGCGCGAGCAGGATAAAGAGCCGGTCGAGCGCGTTGTCGACCGGCGCAAGGTCTGCGTTCTTCTTTTTATAGAGCACCATGAAGCCGTAGTGCTGCTTGACGAGATGGTAATAAGCCCAGAGCGCGGCGAGGAAGAAGAAGACGAGGCCGAGACCGGCGACGACCATCAAAGGGCCGACGGCGAAGAACAGAAGCGACCCCCAGAGCAGACGCCCGCGCGCGCGCCGCTCCTCGCGGTCGAAGTAGGTGCGCGAGAAAGTGCCGAAGACGTGCGGCGCGTCGATCAGAATCGCCCACACCGCCACCATCGGCACGAGCGGCACGATGCCGCCCACGTAGAGCGCAAACAGCGCGTAGCTCGATGCGACCGACCCGATGAACCACACGAGATCATCGCGCGCGCCGATGATCCAGCGCAGCGAGACGGCGCGCGTGCCCGCGCCGGCAGGTGCGCCGGCAGGCGCTTCGACAGGTGCGCCGGCAGGCGTTGCGAGCGTCGTCGGGTTGGTCGTCGTGGCCGACATGGCAAGTTATCCTGTGCTTGAGTTGTTCGCGCCCGCGCGCCGCGCGCCGTCAGTCATGCGTCACGCTGTTGGACACGCGCCGCGTCGTCGTCTCATAATGCGCCGCGAGATGCGCGCGCGCTGGAGACGGATTTTAGCATAGCGAATGAGACCGCACGCCGCCCTGAAAGTTGAAGGAACACCTATGCCGACCAACGACGAAGCCCTGCACGATCTGCTGGGTAAACTTTTTCAGTCGCACCCGTGGCACGGCGTCGCGCCCGGCGCGGACTCAACGGTTGCGGTCGTCAACGCCTACATCGAAATCGTCCCGACCGATGCCGTCAAGTACGAACTCGACAAGCCTTCGGGACACCTGCGCGTTGATCGCCCGCAACGCTTCTCTTCGATGTGCCCGACGCCCTACGGGTTCATTCCGCAAACTTACTGCGGCGCGTCCGTGGCCGCGCTCTGCGAAGCGCGCGTCGGGCGGACGGGGATTCGCGGCGACGGCGACCCGCTCGACATCTGCGTGCTCACCGAACGACCCGCAGCCCACGGCGACTTCTTCGTGCGCGCACGCCCCATCGGCGGCCTGCGCATGATCGACGGCAACGAAGCCGACGACAAGATCATCGCCGTCCTCTCAGACGACGTGACCTACGGCCACCACCTCGACATCGCCGACGCCCCGCGCGGACTCATCGAACGCCTGCAACATTATTTCCTGAGCTACAAGCAACTCCCGCAGGAAGCTCCGCGCCGCGTCGAGATCGCGGAAGTGTATAACCACGCGGACGCGGCCGAAGTGATCCGCCGCAGCATAGAGGATTACCGCGAGCGCTTCGGCGCGCCCGAAACGCGCCTCGCGGAGTTGCGTCGCCTGTTGAGCGCATAAAATCGCGGCGACCGGGAGAGCGCGCGGCGGGGGCGAAACGCATGTCGAAGCAGAAAGAAATTGTGAGGCGCGGTTACGATAAAGTCTCTTACGCTTATCGCGACGAAGCGGCGTGCGCGGATGAGTTCACGGACTACGACGCCTGGATCGCCGAACTGTCCGCGCTCCTCCCGTCGAACTCCGCCGTGCTCGACCTCGGGTGCGGCTGCGGCCTGCCAGTCGCCGAGAGGCTGGCCGCGCAGTTCGCCGTCACCGGCGTTGACCTCTCGCCCGTGCAGATCGAGCGTGCACGACGTCTCGTGCCGCAGGCGCGCTTCATCCGCGCGGACATGTCCGAGGTCGAGTTTCCCCCGGCGAGTTTCGCGGCAATCGTCTCTTTCTACGCGGTCATCCACCTGCCGCTCGCAGAGCAGCCCGCCCTGTTCCGGCGCATGCGCGGCTGGCTGCAAACGGGCGGCTATTTTCTCGGCACCGTCGGCAGCCGCGCCTGGACGGGGACGGAGGAGAACTGGCTCGGCGTGCCCGATGCCCGCATGGCCTGGAGCCACGCCGACGCCGAGACCTACCATGCTTGGCTCACCGCGAGCGGCTTCGAGATACACCGCACCGAGTTCATCCCCGAAGGCGACGGCGGCCACACCCTCATCCTCGCGCGCGCCCGAAACTAACGCCCGGCCTCCGCGAGTCGCTCCGTCTCCCGAACATTCTTATTAAATGTGCCTGTAAAGTCCGTAAAAAGCATGCTCCAATTAGAAGGTCACCAACGCTGGGATTGAGTCGCTGCTCACACAACGCATCAAGCCTTCCAGTCTTGCGTATGAAAGCCGCGCTATTCGCGGGCGGCTCGAATGACTTGTTGGATAGCACCCAAAGATTCAACGTAGCTAAGGATTTTGTCTTAAGCGTTCTCGATGCTCGCGTTGTATCCGCTCGCGGAATCGGTTTGCATTTTCATCGTGGATACGGTCACGTTCGGCATCCTGCGCGCATCTCCCGAACATTATAAGCACTGACACCACAATTATAATCCATAGCCCTATATTCGACTTTGGTTTGTTTTCTGGCGTCATTTGTAAATACCTTGCTTACGCTCCCACTCAAGCGTCTTTTGAAACTCTCGGTCAATGTCTTCCTGAGATTGTCTTGAGCCTAAGCAACAGAGAGCCATTAAAGCGAAGATAACTGCCACGATAATAAGATTGGTTCGGTTTTTCTGTGCCTGTTGTTCAGGCGTCAACGGTACGGGTATAGGTAAATCGCCGGGTTGCATCACGCGTCCGCACTTTGGGCAAGAGACTGCGGAAAAGGAAACTTGATTTCGACAATCTGGGCAAGGTGCTGTGTTCATGATTCATTCCTCTGTTGGGTCAATTCGAGGTTCGGTGCTGTCCAACGCCCGGCATCACGCGTCGCGCACACAACCTGAATCGCGGCCAAGTCTCGCGCATGAAAGCAACGCTATTCGTGATCGGCTGCATGCCGTTGTTGGGCGCGGCGTGAATGGAAAGACATTTACTGATCCTTCATTGCTTCTTGAGCTTCAATTTGCTTTTCATAAACGTATTTCTGAGTGGAGTAATCGTTCGGATGATCCTTTTGAACTTTGTCCTTCAATCTTGATGGTGACAGAGAATCCATGTACTCCTTAGCCTCAATCTGGTTCTCGTAAACATACTTCTGGGTGGAGAAATCATATGGATGGTCTTTCTCTATCTTACTCTTCAACTTGGAAGGCGGAATTGTTTTCATATACTGGTACGCTTCAACCTGCTGCTCGTACACATATTTCTGCGTTGAATAATCATCTGGATGATCCTTCCGCGCCCTTTCCTTTAATTTGGCATATACCATTTTATCTTGCTCCGTTAATGAGTCACTTGTTGAAGCGGGTGGCTGAACATTAGCTGTTGTCGGTGGATCATAAGGCGGAGCAGAGGAACGCGACGGAGATGAAGGCGGACTTGACGATCCAGAGCAAGACCACATGAATATGCTGCTAACCAAAAAGGCAATTCTGATGCTGACAAGCCTGACCTTCATAATGCACTCTCCTACGAAATTCCGAAACCTATACCATAACCAACTGGGTAGCACCCAATACACATTCTACCGTACCCTGCGGCCTTAACTCCGCGATGGAGGGTGAAAAGCTGCGTGGCGCGGCGCGATGCGCTTGAAGTCTTTATGTCGAATGCGTAGAGAGGGGAAGCGGGCGGCTTCAAGCGGGGCGTTCAGGTTTAGAGTTGTTCCTCGATGCCGCAGCGTGGACAGAGGAGTGTTTGGCGGGAGTCGTCGCGCCAGCGTGCGCGCGCGCGGGTGGATAGTTTCGGCTCGCGTTCTTCCGCTTCGCCTTCGCTGAAAAAACGGCCGCGCGCGCCCGTCTCCACAGGCGCGCGCGGCGTTGTCGTCTCTTTTGTTTGGCAGTGGCGGCACGTCCAGCCGTAGCCGTCGTTGGTGAAGTGATCCATAAAACAGAGGTCAGAGGCCGGAGGTCGGAGGTTAGTAAAAACGCTTCGGTCTTTCACTGACCTCTAACCTCTAACCTCTGACCCCTGCTTTGTTATCTGCGCAACACGCCGCGACGTTGTTCGGGCAGCAGGCGCACGGGCACTTTGACGCGCCGATTGTCGCGGAACACTTCCACCTGCACCACGTCGTTGAACTGGCGCTTATCGAGTATGCGGAAGAGATCGTCGCCGTCGTTCACCTTCTCGCCGTCAATGCTGACGATGATGTCGCCGAGAGCCACGTCGCCGTCCGGCGTCTGTTCCAGGCCGCGCAAGCCCGCCGCCGCGGCCGAACTGTTCGGGTAGACCTGATAGATGCCGACACCCTCGGAGACGGGCAGGCGCATTTGCAGGTTGCGGACGTTGAACGGGTAGATGCCGAGTTTCGGGCGGACGACCGCGCCGTTCTTGATCAGTTGCGGCACGACGCGCTTGGCGATGCTCGCCGGGACGGCGAAGCCGACGCCGACCGAGCCCGTGCCCGCGGGCGACAGGATTTGCGAGTTGATACCGATGACGCGGCCGCTCGAATCGAGCAGCGGCCCGCCGGAGTTGCCGGGATTGATGGAGGCGTCCGTCTGGATCGCGCCTTCGATCTGCCGGTTGTTGCGCGCGCGGATGGGGCGTTGCAGCCCGCTGATGACGCCCGTGGTGAGCGTGCGCGTGAAGCCGAACGGGTTGCCGATGGCTAACACCTTCTGCCCCACGACGAGCGTGTCAGAATCGCCGAAGGGCACGACGGTCAGCGCGTCGCGCGGCGCGTCGATTTTGATCACGGCCAAATCTGTGTCCGGGTCTTGCCCCACCTTCCTCGCCGGGTAAGACTTGTCGCCGCCGAAACTGACGCTCAGACGCTGCGCGCCTTCGATGACGTGGTAATTGGTCAGGATGTGCCCCTGCGCGTCGATGACGAAGCCGGAGCCGGAGCCGCTGCGCTCGCCCGTGTCCCAGAAGTCGTTGCTGATGGATGTCGAGGTGATGAAGACCACGCCGGGCGAGATGGCCTTATAGACTTCGATGTTGTTCTGCTCGTCGGTGGCGAGAGACGGGTTGGTAATCCCTGCGGGCGCGTTCTCCGAGAGCGACGCGCTGCCGCTCGGCTGGAGCAGGCGGCCGCCGTAGTGTCCGAACAAGAAGACGACGCCGGCGGCAATGAAGGCCGACGTAAAGGCGATCAGCAGGATTTGGCGTGCGGAAATTCGATACATAATCTGTTTCCTCTGTGATGACAAAAACATGTCGGGCGCGAGAGCCTCCGTAAGATGCGTGCGGCGGAGCCACCGTTGCGCGTCGCGGGCTTGCGTGCCGGTTTTAGCGCGCATGCGCCGGCGGTAAAAGCTGATACGCGGAAATGCGTGCGAAGGTTTGCGCGCGGGCACTGAAGAGCGGCGCACGCGGGCACTGAAGGGCGGCGCGCGGGCGCGGGGGACATGAAGGCGGACGCATGCGTGCGTGCGCGCTCCCCGGAGTTGAGTACGAGAAAGGCGTAGGCGCGCGTCCGAATTTATGGAATCTCTAAAAGGGCGTTTACGGACACTCTAAAACAGCATGGCGAGCAGGGCGTCCGGCAAAGCAGCGAGATAGGTGAGGGCGGCGTCGGTTTGCGGCCAGCCGAGCGCGGAGATGCCCGTGGCGGCGTGGATGAACATCAGCGCGCAGTAGAGGCCGAGCACGAGATGCAGACCGCGACGCGCGAGCGCAAGGTGCGACCAGCGGTAGAGGACGAACGCGACCGACGCGCCGACGAAGAGTTTGGTGCCGAGAAAAGGAACGTTGCCCGCGTCGAGCAGGTAAGCCATCAGCGCGTTGCCTTCCGTCGCCAAGCCGTTGCGCACCCACACAATGGTCAACTGCGCGTCGAGCCAGTTCAGCAGAAACAAAAACAGGCATTTCGTCAGTACGCTCATCGCTCGCCGGTCTCCTTCACATGGACTAACTTTGTTTAACCTTGCCCTCTAACGATTGAACCCCCAGCTTATGGGGCTGGGGGTTCGCTCAGGCTACAGGAGAAACGAAATTCGCTTCGTTGTATTGTTCAGAAATAACGAATGCACGCCTCGTTCCGGTAAACGGAAAACGGTAAATGAACGAAGGGGCGCGAGCGGCGGAGATGAATCTGCGCAAACAGTTGCGGCACATCAGCGCCTCCCGCGCCCGATACGCCGGACATTATCCCCGCCCGACGGGCAACGCGCCTATAAAACGAACAGCCATTTGCATTCATCGCCGCTCGATATTCTCCTGAATGAACAGAAGACCAATCGGCTGTGGCAACTGAGCGCAGCGGGAGACGCGAAATGAATAAATCTGACGTGACGAGCAACCGACCTCAAGAGAAGGGTGAAAACCGGCAAGGGCGTAAAACAATAATGCTCGCGCGCCACGAATAGCGCGCGAGCATTATTTGGTATCCGCCTGCGCCGTCGCTTCCGGGTCTGCCTTATTCCAACGCGATGCCGCGCTCTTTGGCAATGCCGCGCGCTTTCATCACGATATCGTCGTCCACGGGTTCGTCCGGGCTGCCCGTCATCCAGCCCTGCACCTCTTCGACGGGGCGGCCGAGCGCGACGGCCAGTTTCTCGTCGTCCGCCTCAAACCCCTGGTCGCGCAGCCGCTTCAAAATCTCGCGGCCTCCCGACTCGCTCGTCCCACGGTCGTCTACCGCCTGCTCGTTTGTCTCTTCCATGTAAATTCCCCTTTACGCTTTTTATGCTGTGGCTTCCGACGATTGCGATTCGTCGCCGATGGTCGCGTCGTAACCCAAATCCTGAATCTTCTTGATGAGCGTTGTTTCCTGCACGACCGCGTCGTCGTAAGCGACGTTGGCGGTCTTGCCGCCGTAGGTCACGTCGGCGCGAAAGACACCGGCGGTCGTCTCCAAAGTCTCCTTGATGTCCACCGCGCACGACTCGCAGTGCATGCCCTTGATGTGAAGTTCCGACTCTCTCATATTTCAACCTCCCCCTGGCGCGAGCGCGCAAGCGCGACCTCAACCGCCGGCACGGCGCGAGAGGCGGCGATTGTCACCGGCGCGCGCTCTGTCAGTTCGTTAGTTTGTCATCTTGCTTGATGTGCGTCGTATTATACAGCACAATCGAGATGAGCGAGCAACCGCAGCGTGCCATGAAAATCAGAGAGGCTTTGACGGAAGCCTCCGCAGCCCTGCGCGCCGCCGGCATCGGCGACGCACGCCCCGATGCCCGCGCGCTCCTCGCAGACACGCTCGCGCGCGACCACGCCTTCCTCATCGCGCATTCCGAAGACGAACTCGATACGGATGCCCGCGCCCTCTTTCAAGAGCGCATCCGGCGGCGCGCGGCGGGCGAACCCGTGCAATACATCACCGGGCGGCAGGAGTTTTACGGTCTCGATTTTGAAGTCAACCCGGCGGTGCTCATCCCGCGCCCGGAAACCGAACTGCTCGTTGAGGTCGCGCTCGAACTCCTGCGCGAGAAGACGGACGCTCCGCCGCTCGTCTGCGATGTCGGCACGGGTTCGGGCTGCATCCCCGTCTCGTTGCTGCACGAACGCCGAGACGCGCGCGCCTGCGCTCTCGACATCTCGCCCGCCGCGCTCGCCGTGGCCGCACGCAACGCCGCACGCCACGCCGTCGCCGATCGCCTGACGCTCATTCATTCCGATTGCTTCGACGCGCTCGACGCAAAGCGCGCAGAGCAGCGCTTCGACCTGATCACGTCCAACCCGCCTTACATCTCCGCAAGCGAGATCGCGCACCTCCAACGCGAGGTGCGCGAACACGAACCGCGCATCGCCCTGACGCCGGGCGACGGCGACGGCCTCTCGCTGATTCGCCGCCTCATCACGGAAGCCCCGCGATTTCTGGACGCGGGCGGCCATCTTCTCTTCGAGATCGGTTATGGCCAGCACGAAGCAATCGCCGGCCTCGTCGACGGAAACGTCTGGACGCTCCAAGACATCCGGCGCGACCTGCAAAGCATTCCCCGCGTCGTCGTCCTACAGTGGCGGTGACGGCGGTGCTGACGGCGCGGCGGTAACGGCTTGACGTTGACGGCGCGGCGATGACAGCGAGGAGCGCGTGAAACTTCAGGCCGCCATCTGGTCGCCGTCCGGCCGCCGTGTTAAACTCCGCTCAAAAGCAGAGGTCGGAGGTTAGAAGTCAGAGGTCAGTGAAAACTGATTCTTACTGACCTCTGACCTCTCACCTCCGACCTCTATAACTATATGGATAAATTTCGCATCACAGGCGGGCAGGCATTGCGCGGTCGCATCAACGTGAGCGGGGCGAAGAATTCCGCGCTGCCGTGTATGGCCGCCGCGCTTTTGACGGGCGAGAGCGTGACGCTGCACAACGTCCCTTACGTCCGCGACATCATCACGCAGCGGCGTCTGCTCGAAGACCTCGGCGCGCACGTCCTGACGCCCGAACTCCGCACGCACAAGATCACGGCCGCCCACATCGAGTTGTTTGAAGCGCCTTATGATCTCGTCAAGACGATGCGCGCCTCCGTGCTCGTGCTGGGGCCGCTGCTCGCGCGTTTCGGCAAGGCGAAAGTATCCTTGCCGGGCGGCTGCGCCATCGGCTCACGCCCGATTGACCTGCACCTGGAAAGTTTGAAACAACTCGGCGCGGAAGTGTCGCTCGAAGCGGGCTACGTTGTGGCGCGCGCGCCGCGCGGCGGGCGTCTCACGGGCGCGAAGGTCAACTTCGACAAAGTGACCGTCACGGGCACGGAGAATCTCTTGATGGCCGCCACGCTCGCCTCCGGCACGACGACGCTCAACAACGCCGCGTGCGAACCCGAAGTGGCCGACCTCGCCGAACTTCTCAACCGCATGGGCGCGCGCGTGCGCGGGGCGGGCACGCCCACCATCACGATTGAGGGCGTCGAGGCGCTCGGCGCGGCGGAACACACCATCATCCCCGACCGCATCGAGACGGGCACGTTCCTCGTCGCCGCCGCGATCACGAACGGCGAACTGGAGTTGAAAGACTGCACGCCCGAACACTCCGTCACGGTCATCGCCAAACTGCGCGAGGCGGGCGTCGAGATCGAAGAGGTCAACCAGAGCACGCTGCACGTGCGGCGCGCGGCGGGAGGCCTGCGCGCGTCGGACATCACGACCGAGCCGCACCCGCGTTTCCCCACAGACATGCAGGCGCAGTACATGACCCTGATGACGCAGGCCGAGGGCCGCAGCCGCATCACCGAGACGATCTTCGAGAACCGTTTCATGCACGCCTCCGAGATGCAGCGCATGGGCGCGCGCATCTCGATTGAAGGGCACACGGCCACGGTCGAAGGCGCGGCGCGGCTCGCGGGCGCGCGCGTGCAGGCGTCGGATTTGCGCGCCTCCGCCTCGCTCGTTCTCGCCGGACTCGTCGCCGAAGGCGAGACGATCATCGAGCGCGTCTATCACATCGACCGCGGCTACGAAAAGATCGAAGACAAACTGTGCCGCGTCGGCGCGCAAATCGAACGCCTGCGCGATTCGGTCACGGCGAGCCTGCCGCCCATCGCTGAAATCGGCGTGCTGTAGTGTGAAGCGACACCTGTATATCGTCCTGATGAGTGCATCCAGCGGCGCGCGGCTCTATCACTATTTGAGAGGGAATGAACACATGACGGGCGAAGAAATGGAGCGAGCTATCGAATTCCTTTTGCAGAGTCAGGCGAATTTTGAGGCTCGCATGTCCGTGTTTGAAGCGCAGCAACGGCGTACAGACGAACAGATCGCGGAAACGGGACGCCAACTCGCGGCCTATGCTGAGATGCAAAGCGAGTTCATTCGGTCTGCCACAGAGAGCATAACCGGACTGGCAGAAGCCCAGGAGCGGACGGATGCGAAGTTGGATAAGTTGATCGGGCTGTTCGAGCAGCACATCGTTGCGGGGCATTAAGGGAGAGCAGGATCACGAAAGAGAATAAACTGCCCCTCCCGAATATCGGCGGTGATATTTCAATGTATGGCTGCCGCCGGTGAGTCCTTATCAATCAAATTATGGCTGAACAACATTGCATCTTTTGCCAGGTCGTGGCGGGCAAGATTTCCGCCGACATCATCTACACGGACGAGCGCGCGGTGGCCTTTCGTGACATCAACCCGCAGGCTCCCGTCCACGCGCTCGTCATTCCGCGCGAACACATGGACTCGCTCGACGAGGCAGCGACGCGCGACGAGGACGTGCTCGGCCACCTGCTGCGCGTCGCCTCGCGCGTCGCCAACGCGGAAGGCTTAAGCGGGTCGGGCTACCGCACCATCATCAACACGGGCGCGGGCGCGGGTCAGTCGGTCTTTCACCTCCACCTGCATGTCGTCGGCGGGCGGCCGCTCAACTGGCCGCCGGGCTAAGTTGAAAATTGCGGAATGCGGAATGCGGATTGAAAGCAACCTGTCTTTCAATCCGCATTTCGTATTCCGCAATTTGTCATCCGGCCGCGCGTTGCTTTAGTCGCTCCTCCTGCTGTTGCTCGGCCTGTTGCACCTTCTCCTCTTTGAGCAGTGAAGTTTCGTAGCGCACGCGGCCGACGAGCGTGTCGGAGATGGCTTTGACGAAGCCGATGATGGCCGGGCCGAGGACGATGCCGGGGATGCCGAAAGTGTAGACGCCCGCGATGAGCGCGAGGAACATCCAGTAGAAATTGAAGCGCCCCGCGCCGCTCGCCGCCACGCGCGGGCGCAGCAGGAGCGACGAGCCGACCGTCATCAGGATGCCGATGACGAGATAGACGGATGCGCCCACGGGGTCCTGGCGAAAGACGAGCAGGTAGACGCTGACCGGCACGTAGACAGCCCATTCGCCGAGCAACGGGAAGAAGCCCGTCAGGAACGTGACAATAGCCAACACGAGCGCGAGCGGGATGCCGAAGACGAGGTTGAGGACGAAGATAAGGACGGCCTTCAAAAACTGGTCTATGAAGACGGCTTGCAGCGCGCCGCGCAGCGCGCCGCCGACGTTTTCGGCGAGCCGCTCGTAAAGCTCTATGTAGTCGCCGGGCACGCGCACCTTGATGTAGTTTGAAATCTGCTTGCGGTGCGTGAGCACGTAGAAGACCGTGAAGAGAAAGACGGCGAGCGAGGCGAGAATGAGCGCGGCGCGCTGGCGCAAATCCTGAATCGCGGCGGCCGAGCGCGTGAGTCCTTCGGTGAGGGCGGCTTCAAAGGTGGCGCGCGTGCCCGCGCGGCTGACGGGGAAGTAGGGTTCGAGCGCGCCGCTGATGGCGTCCGCGATCTTGGCGCGATCCTGCTGGCTGATGTTCGTCGAGTAGCCGGACAATTCGTGCCAGGTGTAGCCGGTGACGACGAGGAGCGGCACGACGATCAGCGCAATCGTGATGAGCGCGCTGCCCGAACGCGCACGCAGGCGACGCTCCAGCCACTCCTGCACCGGCAACAGGAACACGCCCGCCACGAGGCCGAGCAACAAGGCCACGAGCACCTGCCCGACGAGCAGCAGAAAGAGCCACACCGCCAGCACGAGCGCCACGCCGTACACCACGATGCGCTTGGCATCGCCCACCGTCAGTTCGCTCAAACGCCTTGCATCGTTGTTGTCGGACATCGTGCGGCTAATCTAGCACATAACATTTCGCGCCATGAATGACAGGGGCTTCGCCGGGCGGCGTCGCGCGGTGAGCGGCGGCCGTTGCGGCGCGCGGCGGCGGGGAAAGAAAAAGTCTCCGGCCGTGGGGCGGCCGGAGACTTTCGCATTCGGGAGTTAAAGGCATGTAAAGCGTGCGACCGGCAGGGCCGCGCGCCCACAATTTATTTCACCTGAAACTGGACGGTGTGCGTGGACGGGTCATCGCCCGCCCTGAAGCTGAGCAGGTAAGTGCCGGTCGCGTAACCGGCGGTCTTCAGGTTGAAGAGGTAACTGCCGCCCGCGTAGCGGAAGTTGTAATCGGGGTCGGCCTCGCCCACTGTGGCAAGCGTGCCCGGCGCATTGTCCGAGATGCGCGTCACCGAGAGCGCGGAGACGTGGATGTTAGACGCCGATTGGTTCACGTCGGCGGCGTCGGTCAGTTGCAGCCGGATGGGGATGATGCTGCCGCTCCTGTGCGCGGACGTTTGATCGTAGAGCGGTTTGACGCCGTAGGCGACGCGGTAGTTGACGGTGCGCAGGCTGCGGTTGCCCGCGTGGTCGCGCGCGTAGACGTTGAAGCTGAACGAGCCGACCGCGCCCGTGTCGAGGCTCGCACCGTTTGCGGCCGTGCCGTTGCAGGAGGCGACGCCCACGCCAGCGTCCGCGCAGGCGTAGGACGCGGCCACGCTCTGCCCGAGCAGGTAGAGCGCATCGGCGACGGGCGACGCGATGCTGATGACGGGTGCTACCCGGTCGCCGCCCGCGCGCCCCGTGACGATAAACGGGCTGAGCGACGTGACGCGCGCGTAGACGGTGCGCGCGGCGAAATCGTGCGCGGGCGTGTGGGGCGCGAGGATCGTCCGGTCGACGAAGTTGGGAGCGGGTTCGCCGTGCAGGACGCGCAGCGCACTGAAGGCTTCAAGGCTCGACACGCCCGGCGCCCGGAAGCCGATGGTGATCGCCCCCGTGTAGACGGCCGTCGTCTTGATCTCGAAGGCGAGGGTGTTGTCGTTGATGACGTACTCGCCGGGTATCCCCTGAAGCGCGTTCGGGTCAATCGGCCTGACGCTTGTCTGCCCGGCGACGGTCACGCCCGCGAAGGTGAGACTCACGCCGCCCGTCGTCACGGAGACGTTCGTGCCGGTCGGCGTGTTACGGAAAGAGACGGCGCGTCCCCAATCGGCCTCCACGTCCGCGACGTTGCCGGGGCGATTCGTGAGATTGTACAGGCCGCCGCCGTCGACATTCATCACGTACAACTCGCCGGCCGGGTCGCCGTTGCGATGTCCGGTGTAGACGATCTTCGTGCCGTCGGGCGACCACGCGGGGTCTTCGTCTCTGCCCTGATTGTCGGTGGTGAGCAGCCTGGCGCCGCTGCCGTCGGCATTCATCACGTAGATGTCCGGGAAGAACATCGGCTCGGTCTGGCCGTAACTGGCGAACACGATCCGCGCGCCGTCGGGCGACCACGCGGGCGAAAAGTCGCGTCCCACGTTTGTGCTCAACCTGACCATCCCCGCGCCCTCGGCGGTCGTGCCGGTGACATCCATCACGTAAATGTCGGAGTAGCCGTAGTTCACCTGGCTGACGAAGGCGATGCGCCGGCCGTCGGGCGACCAGGCCGGTTCGCCGCCGCCGAACTGGTTGAAGGTTATGCGGTAGGCCTCGGAGAAGGTGACGGCGTTTTTGAGCCAGATGTTGTTGCCGCTGACGTAGGCGATGGTGTGTCCGTCGGGCGACCAGGCGGGGTCGATGTTCTGGTGCGAGGCGACGGTGGTCAGCGCGCGCACGTCCGTGCCGTCGGCGTTCATCACGTAGATGTTCGAGCCGCCGGATTCCGGCCGGACGAAGGCGATGCGCGAAGCGTCGGGCGAGAAGACGGGCATCCGCTCATGCTCCGGCGTGTTGGTGAGGCGCGTCTTGTTCGTGCCGTCGTGGTTGACGGTGTAAACCTCGTAGCTGGTCGCGTCCTGATCGCTGATGTAGACGATGCGCCCGTTGATGGTGGCCAAGGGCGTCGGCGTCGGCGAAGGCGATGGCGGGGGAGTCGGCGTCGGTTGCGGCGTCGGCGAAGGCGTCGGAGCCGGAGTCGGCGTGGGCGTTGGTGTCGGCGTTGGCGTCCACGACGGCGTGGGAGTTGTAAACGGCGTGGGGGTCGCGGTCGGTGTCGGAACAGGCGTCGGCGACGGCGTCGGCGTTGGGGTGGGCGTCGGCGTGGGCGTGGGCGCCGGGGCGACCGGCTGCCACTTGGGGTCGCTGTCGAACGCGGCGTGGTTCGAGACGTTCGTCAATCCGCTGGAGTTCCGGTTAACGGCGAAGACCTCGATGTTGTTCGCGGGGTCGCCGGCGGCCACGCCGGCAAAGGCCAGCGCGCCGCCGTCAGGCGACCACTGCGGTTTGTAATACGCGCTCGCGGCGTAGTCGCTGAGCATCGATTGGCCTGTGCCGTCGGCGTTCATCGAGTGCAGGGTGTGGCGCGAGTTGACGAAACGCCAGAATGCGATGCGCGTCGAGTCGGGCGACCAGACGGGCGCGTTGTCGCCGCCGTTGAGCGAGAGGTTGGAAGCGTTCGAGCCGTCGGCGTTCATCACGTAGATGCCCGCCCCCGCGCCGGTCTGGCGCGCGCTCACGAAAGCGATCCTCCGCCCGTCGGGCGACCATGCGGGATTGTGGTTGGGGGCTTCCGGGTCGTTCGTCAGGCTTCGCCGTCCGGTGCCGTCCGCGCGGATGACCGCGACGTTCGAGGTCGAGCGCGCGTTGTAATCCTCGAAGGCGAGGAGCGTCGAATCAGGCGACCAGACGGGGCGATCCTGAAAGGCCGCGTCCTGTGTCAGGTTGGCGAAGTTCGTGCCGTCGGCGTTGACGACGCAGATGTCGTAGTTGTCGCCGTCGTAGTTCTGCCAGGCGATCTTGCGGCCGTCGGGCGACCAGACGAAGTTGAGACCGTCGGATGAGTTCGTGGTGAGTTGCGTCGGGTTCGAGCCGTCGGCGTGCATCACCCAGACTTCCATCCGGCCGGTGCGCGCGCTGGCGTAGACGATCTTCCGCCCGTTGGGCGACCAGGCGGGTTCATAGTCGCGCGCCGCGTGGTTGGACAAATTGACGGCGTTGCCGCCGTCTGCATCGGCGGTGTAAATCTCGGAGTTGCCGTCGCGCCGGCTGACGAAGACGATCCTGCCCGCCGGGGCGGGCGCGGCGGCGCGCACGAGGGCGTTCGCGTCGGCGGCGTTGTTGGCCGCGTTCGGATCGGGCGACGAACTGCGAATGTCCACGCGTGTCCGCACCTCCGCGCCGTCCGCGAGGGCGACGAAGGCTTCAATCGTCACATACGCCTCGGCGAAAGAGGCCATGTTGCCGAAATCGCAGGCCACGTCCGCGCCGCCGCCGCCAGCCGTCGCATACATACACCAGCCCATGGTCGGCCGCGCGCTCGTGACGTTCAGGCCGGCCGGAATCTTATGGAGGAACTTGACGCCCGTGGCCGCGTCAGGCCCCTGGTTGAAGACACGGCTCTTGAAGACGATACGGCCGCCCGGCGCGACGATGTAAGGCTGCGCCTCGCTCGTCAACTGCACGTCCGCGTTGATGGCCGGCGTCGGAGTGGGCGTCGGGGTGGGCGTGGGTTCAGGTGTCGGAGTGGGCGTCGGGGTGGGAGTCGGTGTGACGGTCGGCGTGGGAGTTGCGGTCGGCGTCGGGGAGGCGAAGAGGGGTTGCCAGCTCGCGCGCGAATCCCGCGTGGGGGCGTTGGTGATGCGCGTCTCGCCGGAGCCGTCGGCGTTGGCGTAGTAGATGTCGCGGTTGCCGTCGCGGTCGCTGTTGTAGATGATCTTCTGCCCGTCGGGCGACCACGCGGGCATCATGCCGCCGATGGGCACGCCGGCGTTGATGAACGTGACGTTCGAGCCGTCGGCGTTCATGACGAAGACGCCGGACTGGTCGAAGTATGCCCCGCGGCTAATACTGACGAAGGCGATCTTCTGCCCGTCAGGCGACCAGGAAGGATAATAGTCGTGCGAGTAGAAGTTGGTGATGTTGTGCTGGCCGCTGCCGTCGGCGTTCATCAGGTAGATTTCGGTGTTGGCGTCGCCGTCGCGCTTCGAGGCGAAGGCGATCTTCGAGCCGTCGGGCGACCAGGCGGGCAGGTAGTCGTAGCCGGGGCTGTTGGTCAGGTTGACGACGTTCGAGCCGTCGGCGTCCATCAACATGATCTCGGCGTCCGAGCCGAGCTGCCCCCAGCTCGTGTAGGCGATCTTCCGCCCGTCGGGCGACCACGCGCAACGCTCGCCCGGCTCCACGTTGTCGTTGAGGCGGATGCGCCCCGTGCCGTCAGGGTTGATGATTTCGATCCCGAAGCCGCTGACGCTGCCGCCGGTCTGGTCGGCCGGGCGCGTGACGGCGATGCGCGAGCCGTCGGGCGACCAGACGGGCGTGTGGTCGCGCTCAGTGCCGGGAATCTTCGTGTTGCCGGTGCCGTCCGCGTTGATCAGGTAAACGCCGTCTTCGGGCGAGGCGTTGACAGCCCCGTGCCGGTTGTAAGCGATCTTGCCGTTGGCGGGCGGGTTGGAGACGAAGGCGGAGGGCGCATTGCTCGATTCGAGGCGGGCGGCGTGAGAGTTGAACTGATTTTCAATGTGCGCGGAGGGGAGCTTCAAGGTCTGCCGCGCAGAGGCCGCGTGCGCCGCGGGCGCGAGCAGGAAGAGGTTGGGGAAGACGATGAGCGCTGCCAGAAAGATGCTGAGCAGGCGGCGGGCGGGGGTGGTCTGTCTCATGGAAAGGAACTCCTTTTTTAAGGGTGCAGGGGATTTATTTCGGGGCGGCGCGCGCAGGCGCGCGTCCGACGCGAGGCGCGTGCCGCCGCAAACTCGCGGGCGCGGCGTTTGATGAGCCGAAACTACTGAGCCGGGAAAATTAAGTTGATAACGTGCAGAGTCTGTGTCGAGAGGAGACGACCGGACAAGCGGAAAAGATAACCGGCGAACAAAAAAGATAACCGGCGAATTGTGTCTGAAAGATAAACCGGTTGCGGCCGGTCGTCCGTCAGGGCAAGCGTGGCGAACCTGAACGCGCGGGCGGCACAAATGATAGACGCGCGGGCGGCACAAATATTACGCGAGCGTTCGCGTGTTACCGGGCGGGCACTGAGTTCGGGGGGAAGCGTGCCGTGATGCCGGCCGAAGCGCGCAGGCGTCCGGCCGCGGCCGGCTTGAAACCTGTTGCTTCTCGAATCGGCGTTATTCGAACTGTGATGCGGGAGAGAAGATTCGAAGGTGTGGCGACGGAGACGGACGGCCGGGACACTCGAACCGACGGATAACGAACGCGCGTTATCTTAGCGAGATGTGAATTATTGTCAAGACAAAAAAACTCGCGCCGCGCGCAGGCCGTCGGGCGCGCGGCGCGGGCGAGATTTTGCGGCGTCATGCTTTACTGAATGCGGACGGTGAAGGAGACGCTGCCGGAGTTCTGCGGCGCGGCGTGGTTGAGATTGCCGTTGAATGTCCAGCGGATGTTCTTGACGTTTCGGTCGTAACCGGCGGGCGCACCGCCCCCGCCGCTCACGGGCGTGTAGGCTAGGCCGTTGGCGTCGAGATAGGTGATAGAGACGGTCAGCCCGGTCGAGCCGAGGGCTGCGGCGGCTGTCCCGACTTTGAAATCCGTGTTGAGCGGAACGTCGTCGCTGATGTAGAGACCCCTCGCGGCAGAGCCGCCCGCGTTGACGAAGTTGATGACGTAAGTGACGTCCGACCCCGGCGGTTGCTGGGGCAGCGACGGCGGCGGGACGCACGACTGTCCGGGAAAAGTTTTGCAAAGGTTAACCTGGGGCGGCGTGTAGAGGTTGACGGTGGCCGTCGCGGGGGCGTTGTCGGACGGCGAGGGCGTCGTGTCGATCTGCGTGTAGTCGATGCGGGCGACGGCGCTGTTGACGTAGTTGCCCGCGATGTTCGGCATCGCCATGCGGTAGGTCAGGTCGCGCGACTGGCCGCCCGGCACGTCGAAGGTGCTCGTCCATGTGAGCGTGCCGCCCGATTGAACGGGGTCGGCAATGGGCGTGCCGTTGAAGGCCGACGAGCCGGCGATGTAGGCGGGCGCGGCGGGCGAAGCGGGCGGCGTGTCGATAAACTCCGTGACGGTGTAGGGAGCCGAGCCGGTGTTGGTCAGGCGCAGGGTGTAGGCGACGTTCGTGCCGACGAGCGCGCTCGCGGGCGTGGCGAGTTTGCCGAGTGTGAGCTGCGACGGGAGCGCGGTAATGGCGAGGGTCGGGCCGGAGGCGTAGTGGTAGCTCCCGCCCGAAAAGTCGAGAATGAGCGAGCCGGCGATGGCCGTGCCCGTGACGCCGAGAATCTTCACGGTGTAGGTCGTGCTGATGTTGCCGCCGACCTTTCCGCCTGCGAAGTTTTCCGGCCCGGTGCAGGTGCGGTAGTTGGGCAGGGTCGGGTTGGTCTGCCAGCCGCAGGCGTCGGCGTAGAACCTATTGTTGGTCGCGCCCGGGTTGCTGTAGGTGGCCGAGACGGCGAGCACCTGATACGAGACGTTCGACAAATTGAGGAAACTTTCCAACTGCGCGTAGTCCGTCGCGGTGCGGGCGTTGATGGTGTAGTTATAAGTCTGGCCGATGTAGACGGTGCTGGGGCCGATGATGTTGTCCACGTTGTTGCGCCCCTGCGAGAGTAATCTCTCGACGTAGAACTCGCGCGGCCTGGGCGTGCTCACCGTGGGAGCGCCGTCGGCGCTCACGCTGATGTAATAGCTGCGCTTTGTCGTGTAGGCGTTCAAGTTGCGCGTGACGGTGATCGGGTAGTAGAAGTCCACGCACCCGCCGGGGGCGAGCGAGCGCCACTGGACGACGGGCGCGCCGTTCATGTTGATATAGAAGTTCGAGCTTTCCCAGAAAAACTCCGCACGCACGTTATTGACCGTCGCCCCGCTCGTGTTGCAGACGCGCGCGCCGGCCTGAAAAGTGTCCGGCCCGGCGTTAACGTTGTTGCTGTCGAGGCCGATGATGTTCCACGTCGTCGGCGTGATGTTGAGTTGCGCGTAGATGCCCGGCGCGCAGATCAGGCAGAAGACGACGAGCCGCGCCAGCGGGCGCAGCATACAGACGGATGCCTTCAACAAGCACAGGACAAAAGAGGCCACTGCGGCCATTCGAGTCGCTCCATATGCTGTGATGGGTGGGCATCACTGAATATTAGTTTGTGCGGCGCATTAGAACTTACGCGCTCGGTGAGGAACAGAAACTTAACACATAACAGGCATTGTGAGAATGCCATTGGCGGCGCGGGTCGCGGCGTAGAAATCGCGATTACCCCGAAGCCGCAGACGCGCCGGGCGACAAATGATCGCCCCGGCGTCGCGCGCCCGCCGGGTTTCAGCGGATGCGCACGGTGAAGGTGACGCTGCCGGAAGTGCCGGGCTGTATGTTGCCCGTCAGTTTCCACGCCACGTATGTCACGTTGGAATCGTAAGCGCCGGCCGGCGTGTAAGCCGATGTCGGATTCCAGGGCGGCAGGAGAGGATATGCGGTGAGAGCATCGTTGTAATACCTGTAATCGGCCGGCGCGATGGTCAGGCCGCTCGTGCCGGGCGTGAAAGTCATCGAGCCGACTTTGAAATCCGTGCTCCTGACGATGGCCGACCCCGTGTCGGCGACGGGGATAATATCCACAATGGTCAGGTTCTGCACCGGGACGTTGCCGTCGTTCGTGAAGGTGATGGTATAGGTCAGGTCGGTTCCGGGCTGCTGCCGCGTGTCCTTGCAGTTGGCGGGCGACGTGCAGTCCTTGAACAGCTTCACGCTCGGCACGGGAGGAATGACGACGGTGACATTGGTCGTCTGCGACCCGGCGACATTCGGGTCGCCGTCGCTGTAAGAGACCAGGGGATCGCCGAGCGTCGCCGCGTTGTAGTTGACGACCGCCTGGTTGGCGACGATTGTTCCGTCCGCCGTGGCGGCGTTCACCTGCACTCTGAATTTCACGGTCGTGAACTCCGACGGGTTGATCAAACCGCCGAGGGAAGCATTGGCTCCCGTCCCCAGACGAAAGATTACATTCGTTCCGTCGAACTCCGCCTGATCGTCTCCCGCCCCGTCGGTCTTCACGCCGGCGTTGGCTCCCGCGGTGATCTGCGCGCTCCCGGCCACGTAAGTCGTGTTGGCCGGGATGGCGTCACGCAAGACGTTGTTGGCCGCCCCGTCGTTGCCGGTATTCGAGACGTTGATGGTGTATTCGAGCACGTCTCCGGGGTTCACGTCGCCGCCGTTCGGGTCGGCCACGGTCTTCGTGATATTGCCATCGACCTGAGGCCGAAAGACATCGACGGCAAACGTGAGCACGCCCGGATAATACAAGTCCTGGGTCGAGTTGAAGGTGAGGCGCACGCTGGTCGCGCCGTTGCCGAGCACGGTGTTGGGGGTGGCGATGCTCACCGTGTCGAGGTCGAAGCCCATCTGGTTGGCGTAATCGGGATTCTTGGCGGTGACGCGCGTGCCGAGGTTGCTGATGCTGCTGTTGAAAAAATTGTTGGGCAGGTTCTGCGTGTCGCCGATGGTGGTCGTGACGTTGGTCGTCGTGTTGGTGATCTGAAAGCTGTCGCCGCTGATACCCTGGTCGCCTTCGTAAGTGACCGTCCCCGCGAAAGCATTGAAAGTTCCGGTGGTGGGCGTCAACAGGCCGCTCGCGGTGGTGGTGACGTTTTGGCCGTTGCTGACGGAGGCAAAACCGTCGAAGACCGTGAGGTTGCGCAAAGGCTGGTTCACGTCTCGATAGACGACGACGAGAGACCAGCCGGCGTAAAAACCCGTGGTGTCCTGTCCGGTATTGGCCGCGATGTCGGCGACCCAGTACGTTCCGCCACCGGCGGACTGAACCTGCGCGGTGACATCGGTGAAGCCCTGATAGGCGTTCGAGGCGGCGGTGGTGGTGTCGAGTTGGGCGGCGATGAGGGTGGAGTAGAAACCGGAGTTGGCGGGCTTGAATTTGATCTGCCCACGCGCGCCGTCGGTGGAACGCGCCCCCCAGTAGAGGCCAGCCCAGAGCACGGTGGAACCGCCCGGCAGCGACAGCGTGGCGCTGCTCGAATTGACCGTCGCAGTGTCGGTGTCGGCATCGACGAATTCGGAGGGGTAGTCGCTGTTGCTGCCGGAGACGGCTCCGCTGCGGGTAGAGGCGCAGTTGTTGTTGTTCCGGGCGCGGCACGTCATCAGTGTGTTGCCGACGAGCGCGATGTTACCGCGCTCGTTCGTCACAGGGTTGCGACGCGTGAACGAGCGGATCACCTGCGAGCGGGCGGGAACGGCCGCCGCCGCCGAGAGCAGGAGCAGGGCGAAGCCGCAGAGCAGCAGGCGCGGCCAGACCGCGACGCCGCCGCGACGCCCTTCGCCCGAATCCCTGATCATCGCCGCGATGTTCAACGCGCCTCTCCTTGTTTGTCCTGCGACTTCTCGCGCGACGCCGGCGCGAGCAGCCCGTCGGCGGCGGTGCCGAAGAGATCGAAGAGGTTGGAGAGCTTGGTGGAGATGGTGAAGTAGAAGCCGCGCGGCTGGGTGACGACGAGGCCGCCGGGTTCGGTGGCCGAAGTGAAGTTGTAGCCGATGCCGACGCGCATGTCGGCGAAGACCCAGTAGCCGACTTCCGCGCCGGCCGACGTGCGCATCGTCCGCGTCGAGGGTTGCGCCATCATCCGCACTTCGCCCGCCACGTCGAAGGCGCGGCGCAGGCGCTTCTGCGCGCGCAACTGGGCGAGATAAGTGAGCGCCGATGCCTGCATCAAACCTTCGCGGCTGTTCGCGCCGAACTTGAGGGCGACGCGGCCGTAAAGCTCCGTATCTTTCAGCGGTTGCCAGAGTCCGTCGGTCGAGAGCGTGTCGGAGCGGTCGGTCGTGGCGGACTGCCCGTTGATGCCGCCCTGCGAGAGCGAACGGTGCGTGTAGCTGAAGAGGAGCGCGGCGCGGTCTGACTTGAGCGGGCGCAGGGCGAGGGCGAGCGTGCCCTGCCGCGAAGAATTTTCGCGTCCCTCGAAGTTGGAACTCGACGACTGGAAGCGCGCGAGCGTCGTGACGCCATCGCCGATGCGGCCGGCCGCGCCGACGGTGAGCAGTTGGGCGATGCCGCCCGTCTGGTTGCGCAGTTCGTAGCGCGCCGCCGTGCGCAAATCCTTCGAGGGCAGGTAGGAGAAGCCGAACGAGCCGCCCGTAAAGCTCTGGCCTTCGCCCGCGAGGTGGAAGCCGTGCTCGAAGCCGAGGTCGAACGACAACTTCTTCGAGACGGGCAGGCGATTCTGCAAACCGAGGACGGCGAAACTGTCCGTGCCGTTGATGCCGTTCTCAAGCTGGTAGCGGCTGGAGACGTTCGTGTAGCGGCCGAGCTTCGTCTCGATGCCGATAGAGGTTTCGCGGCGCGAGCCTGTGGAGGCGAAGCCGGTTGCGGAGGTGTCGCTGATGGGAATGATGGGGGCGGAGGCGAGCCGCTGCGTGAAGAAGAGATGCGCCCGCTCGTTCCACTTGTAGCGCGCGGCGATGGTCGTCTGGCTGGGATAGGTCGGGTCGGCCTCGCCCAGATTTTGTTCGCGCTTGACGGAGAGTTCGAGCTTGTCGGTCGGGCGATACTGCGCGCCGACGGTGACGAGGTTCGAACTGATCTGCCGGTCGGCGAGCGAATCCGACAGGCGGCGATAGTCGTAGCCGAAGAAGGCGTGCAGGCGGTCGCTGAAGGTCTCCGTCCACAAGAGCGAGAAAGTGTTGCGCGAGTTGTCCACGTTCTCGGTGCGGTTGCGCTCGTTGAGGAAGCCGAGGCGGACGATGCGAGACGCGCCGGGTTTGAGATCGAGCGTCGCGCCCGCGCGCTGCGAGCCGGGGGCGACCGTGGCGCCGAAGGGATTGAAGAAGCCTTCGTCGGCACGCGCGAACTCGGCGCGCAGCACGCCTTCGTAGGCCTTGAGCGGCTGCGTCAGTTCGAGCCGGTAGGCGTTGCCGCCCGCGTGGCGCGTGGAGACATCGTAGATGTTGCCGCCCGTCGCCATGTCGCCGCGACTCATCGCCCACTCGAACTTGAGCGAGCCGCGATTCGGCAGAGCCTGCTCGCCGTCGATGCCGCCGAGCACGTAGGAACCGAACTCGTTCTGCTTTTGTTCGACGAACGAGAGACCCATGCGCAGGCCGAGGCGATTGAAACGCTTCGAGGCGCGACCCGTGTAGACGCCGGAGGACATGCCGGCGGCGCGGTGCTCGTAAGTGACGACGAGTTGGACGAGGTTGAGATCGTAGTCGAAGGCCGAGATGGGGCGCATGAAGAAGAGTTGCCCCGTGAGCGGATCGAGGTTGTAGTCGAGCGAGCGCAGGAGCGGTTCGCGCGAGATGATGCGTTCGGGGTTGCGGCGGTCGCGCACTTCGAGGGCGACGGTTTCCGAGCCGGGCAACACGTCCGGATAAGAGAGATTGATGAGGCCGATGCGCCCGGCCGGGAACACGTCGCGCGCGAAAGAGGTGTCGGGGCGCGCGCCCGTGACGGCGACGAAATCCCCGTTCGAGTTTTCGAGGTGAACTTTGACGCCCGTCAGCTTGCGCCCGTAGCCGGCGAGCTGCGTGTCGGACATCCCGGCCTCGAAGTCGCCGAACATGGCATAGGAACGGTCGCGGTCGAGGCGCGCGTAGAGTTTGGAGTTCGATTCGACATCGCTGAAGCGCGTCGAGGAATCGCCGAAGATGGGATAGGCGCGGTCGAGCGGGTCAGCCTGGAAGAGGCGGTCGCGTCCCTGCGTGCGGTTGAGCGAACGCTGGCTGTCGTAGGCGAGCGTCAGGAGATTTTTGCCGAAGACCGAGCCGCGATAGAAAAATTCGATGTGGCTGCGCGCGCGCGCGTCGTCGCCGCGCAGCGTGTTCTCGGGTGCGGCGCGGCCGATGGACGCCTCGGCGAGGCCGACGAGGATGGCGGGGCGGAGTTCGGCGGTGAAGCGCAGGGTGCGCTCGGCCGTGATGTCGCCGGTTTGCGCCTGTAGCCGCGCCGTGCCGGCCGCGCTGTCCGAGATGAGGCGCACGGTGGCCTCGCCGCCGCGCAGGCTCAAGACCACTTCCTTCAAGGTCGCGTTCGGGCTGATGCTGCTGCTGCTGCTGTCGCCCGCGTTCTCCCCCGTCAGTTCGAGCGACTTGTCGCGCGAAGTATGCAAAGCGTCCGTCGCGGATTCGACGGAGACGGCGGGGCGCAGGAAGTGTCCGAGCGAAGTGAGGACGGCCACCTGCCCGTCCGCCGCGGGGTTGTTCCACTGGTCGAAGGCGCGCACGCGAACTAACGCCGAATCGCGCCCGCCAGCCTGCATTTCGTCGCGCTCGGGCGTGATCTCCAGACGCCGCGCCGCGCCGCGTCCCATCACGCTGAGTTCGACGGCGCGACCCGTCTTGCCTTCGGGGCTGACGGCGATGGCGCGCACGCGGTTCAGGCCGGGGCGCAGGCTGAGGCCGACGAAAGTCAGCGTGGCGATCTTGTTCTTGTGATCCACGCGGCTGAGGCCGATGTTCCGCTCGCCGACGTGCTGGCCGTTAACTTCGAGCGTCGCCGTCCAATCTTCCGCCACGCGCACCTCGACCTGCATCGCCGCCGACATGACGACCTCGCCCTCGGCAGGACTGATGACCAGCACGTCGCCCGCCGCGACGGGCGTCAACACTTCGCTCGTTTCCAGTTTATAGGTGCCCGCCGAAAGATGGCCCGAAAGTTTGGCCGTCTCTCTGGCGTCGGAGATTTTTTCGATGCGCGGCTCGCGCGCGGCCGGCGCGGCCGGAGCGCCGGCGTTCACGTTCGCGTTCGTCGCGGGCGCAAGCGAACTCGTAACCGGCGCGTTCGCGGCGCGAGCGACGTTCGCATCGGCGGCGGTCGCCGGCACGCTTGTCATCGCGTCGAGTTGCGGCGCGCGAAGCGGCGCGGGCTTGCCGTCCTTTCGTTCAGCGGCGGTCTTCGCCGCCGCGTCGCCATCGTCCGCGCCGTTCGTGCTGCGAAGCGCGAAGTTCTGGCGCAGGAGCGTGCCGCCGCCGAGCGGGGTGCGCAGCAGCCGCGTCCAACTGCGACCCGAACGGCGGCCTTCGTCCGTAAGCGCGTAGCCGCGCGGCAGCGTGACGGGGTCGAGCGCGATCACGACCGCGCCGTCTTCCACCGAGGGCAAACTGTACATGCCTTCCGCATCGGTGACGACCGACTGGCCGTTGTCTATGTAGAGCCGCGCGCCTTCGACCGCGCGCTCGCCCGCGTCGAATTCGTCGTTGCCGTTTCGGTCTTCGTAGACGCGCCCGATGATGATCTGGCGCGTGGAGAAGACGCCGCGCCCGACGCGGACGGTGGCGCGCGAGGCGCTGGTGGAGATGCGTTCGCCGGAAGCGTAAATGCCGGAGGCCGTGGCGGAGTTGGTCTGGTCGCCCTCGCGCGCGTTGACGCCGATGCGCGTGCGGTAGACGAGCGAGGCGCGCGCGCCGGGGGGCAGCGTGCCGAGATTAAACGTCAGTTCGTTGCCGTTGATTCGCGGCTCGATGGTGCGCGCGGGGGCGGGCGCGATGGTGAGTTGCGCCGTGCCGGGCGCATAGTGGAACGATTGCGGCAGCACGTCGCGCACCATCACGTCGCGCAGCGCGCTTTGCGTCGTGTTGCGCACCTCGACGCGATAGGAAACGATGTCGCCGATCTCGGCGCGCTGCTGGTCGGCGATCTTGTTGATCTCAAGCGTCTGCAACTCGAAGAGGGGGATGTTGAGCGCGACGCTCGCGAGATTCGAGAGAAGCACGTCCGATTCGGTGAGCGTGAAGCTGCCGGATTCGGCCACGGGCTGCTCGTCGAGCGCGCGCACGGTGGCATCGTAGAGACCCGCTGTGGCGGCCGACGGCCGCACGGCGAATTCCAACATGCGCGAGCGGTAGCCGGAGGCCGTGACGTTGATGTAGTAGGTGATGGGCGCGGCCAGTTGCGCGGGCGTGAGTGCGAAACTGAAGAGGCCGCTCTGCGCCGTGGTGTAGGGGTTGTCGTTGGCGACGTTCGGCGTGAAGCCGACGCCGGCCGTGGTGGCAAGCGGGGTGCGCGTCGTCGGGTCTGTGACGAGCGCGATGCGCGCGCCGCCGATGGTGACGGCGCCGCCGCTGCGTCCGGCGTAAATCGTGCCGAAGGGATTGACGACCGCCGTGGCGGAGGAACTGTTCACGCTGCCGAAATTTTCGCCGCTGAGCGTCGCCATGTTGACCGCGCCCGTGCCAGGCGCGAGCGTGCCCGTCACCTGCGCGCGGAAACTGATCGTCACCACTTCGCCGGGCTGCACGGCGGCGAGGCGCACTTCCAGGCGGCGGAGGTGTGGGGCCTGCCCCTCGTCGGAGTCGGCCGCGTCGGTCAGAGCGCGTGCGCCGAGGCGCAGCGAGCCGGCGACGTACTGGAGACCGGCCGGAAGCTCATCGGCGATAAGGACGCGGCGTGCGACGACCGAACCGTTGTTGCGGAAGCTGATCGTGTAGTCAAGCGTCTGGCCGGGCGTAGTGGTCACGCGCTCCTGTCGGTTGACGAGTTTGAGAGGGGGAAGCGCGGAGTTGTTCGGGTCGGTCAGGCGCGCGCTTTCACCGACCGCATTGATGATCGTGCCCGTGTCCTCGACCGTGCCGTTCGCCGTGACGGAGACGTTCGAGCGGGCGTCGAGACGAATGCTGATGTGCGTCTGCGGCGCGCTCGCGTTCACGTCCACCACGCTGATGACGCCGACGCAGGCGCGGGGCGCGAGGCGCGGCGACATGGTGGAGTTGAGAATTGCGGGGGCGTCGCCATCGGTGAGCGTGCCGCTCGCGTCGGTGTCGAAGTAGAGCGCGACGAGCGTGGCCGGGGCGGTGACTTCGGCGCGCGTGAGGGTATAGAAGTCCGGGGTGTTACCTAAATTGCAGACGCGGAAGAAGCGCGTGATGCGCTCGCCGGGAGCGACGGCCGCCGAGGGCGCGGTTTCGTCCGGGGTGACGACGATGGCCGAGACGGGGCGGACGGTGACAGTGATGGTGGGCGAGACGGTGGAAAACTCGTTGCCGTCCGCGTCGGCGTAGATCGCCTCGGCGCGGTTGGAAATAACGGAATCCGCCGCGGTCGGTTGCAACTGCGCGAACCCTGCTTGCGGCGCGAAAGCGAGCGCGAGCACGAGGGCGAGGGCGGCAACAAACTTGGCGGCGGTTTCAGTAAACATTTGTGGAGTGTCAGCGGAAAGTTTTGAGGGTTAGGAAGGAAGCGGCGCGGGCGTGGGCACGGGCACTGTGCCCACGCCCGCGCCGCTTCCCCCGGCGGCGTTTGAACGGGTCAAACGCTTAGCGGATGGTGCGTCTGAAACGGAAGGTGCCGGACTGGCCTGCACCGAGCGACGAGATGGTGTCGGTCAGGATCGTCGAGCCGGCGCTGTCGCCCGTGATGACGCCGCTGCCGCTGTCGGAAGCGGAGCCGACCACGTGGTCGGTCGTCGTGCCCCAGTTGTTCGTCCCGGCGCTGCCGTTCTCCGTGATGACGATGTTCGTCGCCACGAGAGTGGCATTACCCGCCCCGCCGGTCGAGGCGATGTTCGAGTAGGTAATGACATACTCGACGACCGCTCCGGGGACAGCATCGTTCGGGCCGCCGACGCCCGTGCCGTTCGTCACCGTGACCGTCTTGTCGAGACGCAGGAAGCCCGTGTAGAGACGATCAATGGTCTCGTTGAAACTCGCGGGCGTGTTGTTGGAAGTGGCGCGGATCACCGTCTCGTAAGGAGTCAGGATGAGCCGGCCGGCCGGGGCTGTGATGCGCACCAGCACATCCGCGGAAGCACCGAAGGCGAGCGCGAGCGTGACGCTGCCGCCGCCGGAAATGGTGCTGTAGCTGCCGCCGCCGTTCGTGCTGATTTCGACCAGGAAGCCGACGGGCACGGTCGGCGCGGAGAGCGTGATCGTGTCGTTGGCGTTGCCCGTGTTCTGCACCGTGTTGGTGTAGATCACTATGCCGCTCGCACCCGTGACAGCTCCCGGCGGAACGCCCACGATGCCCGCGTTGACGGCGCTGTTGGTGAAATCGTCGTTGTTGTTGGTCGGGCCGACCGCGCCCGGCTGGCCGTTGGGGCCGATGAGCACCGCGCCGAGCATCTGCAGGAGCGTCGGCAACTGGAAGCCCTGCGTGGCGCTGGCCGTGCCGCCGAACAGCGGTTCGTTGAAGTCCGCGTTGCCGTCGCCTTTGCCGGCGATGGAGTCGCCCGATTGGTCTGTGATGACGGCGTTCACGGTGTTCGTGGCGAAAGCGTCGATGATGCCGTAGATCGGCGTGGAAGCGTTCGTCGAGGTGATGGTCAGGATCAAGGGAACGCTGACGCTGCACGTGCCGCCGCCGGCCAGCGTCGCGCCCATGTTGACGGCGATGCGGCGGACGGTCGAAAGCGACGCGGGCGCGGTCGTGCTCCACGTTGCCGCCTGCGGCGCGGTGGTCAGGTCGGAGGTTGAGTAGAGCGTGCCGGCGGGGAAGGCGTTGGTGGCCGAGAGCGTCGTGCCGACCGGAATCGGAGCAACGACGAAGACGCCGCTGAACGTGCCGAGATTCATCGCCGTGGCGACGCGGTTGCCGTCGTTGCAGGCCTGCAAGCCATAGGAGATGTTCGAGCCGAGCGCGACGGGGCCGGCCGGAACGGTCAGGACGGCGCGCAGGATGGCGTCGTTTTGCACCGTTGCGCTGATGTCGCCGCGCGCTTCGCGCAGCCCGTTGACGGAAGCGGTCGAGACGGTGCGAACTTCGTTGGCCGAACTGTTCGCCGGCTGATTGTCGAAACCCGAACCGCTGGTCGTGTCGCCGAGGAAGACCTGCACGGTCTGGCCGGGAGCGGCCGCCGCGCTGATCGTCACGCGGATGATGACGACCGCCGATGCGTTTTGCGCGAGCGCATGCAGCACGTCCGCGCCGTTCGTCAGGATGTCTATGTCGCCCGCGCCGATGACGTTGTCGCCGTTGTCCACGACGGCGGCCGTGATCGTGCCGGGGCCGCTGACGGTCATGCTCTGGCCGTTCATCAGAAAGCGCACCTGGTCGGCGAAGTTGCCGGTGTTGGTGACGGTGAACACATAGCCCACGTTCGTCTGCCCGGGGACGACCGACGGGCTGGTTGCGCCATCGGGCGTGATGGTCAGGCCGGAGACGTTGGCGACCGTGACGGTCACGGTGTTCGAGACCGTGTTGTAATTATTGTTGGCGGCGTCCGTATAAACGGCGCTCGCCTGGTTGGAGATGACGGTGTTGCCGCTGGTTTGCGCGAGTGCGGGCGTGAGAAAAGCGCAAAGGATCGCCAGAAGGGCGAAGAGAGCGCGCGGCAGTGAACGGCGCATGGCCGGGGGGTGGGTGTTTCTTATCTTCATATCAATCCTCAAATGTTTTTTGCGAAACTCGCCGGTGGCGGAAAGGCCGACACAGAAGTTTGAAAGAGGCTCGAAGAGACAATGCAGGGGTCTCTGGCCGAAAGCGTCGCGGGCTTATTTGACGCGCACCTTGTAGGAGGCTGAGAGCGTCGAACCGGCCGCGAGGGGGTCGCTCCACTCGTAGCGCACCTGCGTGTACATCGTGGCGGGCGCGGGGATACGCTTCGCCGTGCCGTCCGCCTGTTTCTCTTCAATCGTCGGCTGCGCGGCGAAGTTCTTGCCGCCGTCGATGCTGTAGGTCACGCTCGCGCCGTATTCGGCCGTCGCGCTGCCGGCGATGAAGGCCGTGCCCTGCGGAATCTGCCCGATGGTCTTGTACTGGCGCGCGGGCGCGTCGCCTTCGTTCGCGCTCGTGATCGTCCAGTTGAGAATCTCGCCCGGATGGACGGCGCTCACTTTCTCGATGGCGAGGCTTTCGTCGTTTCGCTTGAGCGCGCCGGCGAGTTTGACCTTCACTTCGGGCCGTCCGGCCGTCTGGCGCGCCGAGGCGATCTGCCTCTGCGCAAACGCCGCCGCCGTTCCGACGAGCAACAGGCAGAGCGTGGCGACGATGGGCGCGGTCATTTTTTTCTTCAATGTCTTCATGAGCTATCTCCTTGGGATGGTCTAAAAAAATTTTCTATCGGGGTTGGGCTGTCGCGGTGTGGATTCTTCCGCTAGAGGGCTTCCTGTCTGGCAGGCCGCCTGCGGCGCGTGGCAGGTTCGCTAAGGGCGCGCGCGACGGCGTACATAAAGTCTTCGACGGCGAGCGAGCGCGGCAGCACGGCGGCAAATCGGGCGCGTGATGAAGAGGCGCGCATGATCTCGGAAGGGCGTTCGTGCAGGGCGATGAGGGGCACGCGCGGGGCAATCTCGGAGAGGGCTTCAACCGCGCCGGAGCGACTGAACCCGGCCATGTCCAGGCCGAAGGCGATGAGATCGAAACGACCCGCCGCCGCATCCCTGAGCACGTCCATCGTGTGGCGGCACGTCTCGGCTTCGTAGCCGGCGGCGCGCAGCGCGGCCACCAGCCCTTCGGCCAGCGCGCGATCATCGTCACAAATCATTACCTTCGCCATGCTACGCGGCTCCCGCTCACCGACCTGATTCTCTGCCGGACACAAAAACGCGCCCGGCCCGCACATACCTTAGTCAATTCACATGCCGCGCCCCGCGCGGACGCGCGGACGAGGGCTAATTGATGAAATGTTAAGAGTTATTCGGAAGCGGGCGGGCGCATGCGCGACCTCTCGGCGGTGGGGATGACAAACCGGACTGCCGTTTTGTCAGGCGACCGACAAATTGGCAGCTATCGCTGGAAGAGGTGAAGCGTTGGAGGGCGTGAAGCGTTAAAAGGGGTGAAGCGTTGGAAGTAGTAAGTCGTTGGCAGGCGCGAATCGTAAGTCGTGAATAGATTCAAAGGACGTGAATCGTAAGTCGTGAATAGATTCAAAGGACGTGAATCGTCAACCATGAGCAGAAAGAAAAGGCTTTCTTCTATTCACGATTCACGATTCACGTTCTTACCGTCTTCTTCGTATTCGCGCAGCTTGCGATAGAGAGTGCGGGAGGAGATGCCGAGGATGACGGCGGCGCGTTCGCGGTTGCCGTCCGTCTCTTCGAGGACGCGCAGGATGTGCTGGCGTTCGAGTTCTTCGAGCGTGCGCGTCGGCGCGTCCGGGTCGGCGTCGCCTGTGTGGGGGGCGGCGGGCGCGGCGGCCGTCTGCCTGCCGTCAGGTTGCGAGGAGAACTGCGCGGCCTCGATCTCGTCTGTTTCCGAGAGAGCGGCGGCGCGCTCGATGGTGTTGCGCAGTTCGCGCACGTTGCCCGGCCAACTGAGCGATTCGAGCAGGCGGCGCGCTTCCGCCGAGAGCTTGAGCGCGGGTCTCTGAAAACGTTCGCGGTAAAGCGTGACGAAATGATCTATCAGGACGGGGATGTCTTCGCGCCGCTCGCGCAGGGGCGGGACGTGGAGCGAGATGACGTTGAGGCGATAGAAGAGGTCTGTGCGGAAGCGTCCCTGCTGCACGTCTTCGGCGAGGCGTCGATTGGTGGCGGCGATGATGCGCACGTCCGAGGCGCGGTCGCGCGTCGAGCCGACGCGGCGGAAGCGTCCCTGTTCGAGAAAGTGCAAAAGTTTAACCTGCATGGGCGCGGGCAGGTCGCCGATCTCGTCGAGAAAGAGGGTTGAGCCGTCGGCCGCTTCGATGAGACCGCGCTTCATCGCGGTCGCACCCGTGAACGAGCCTTTCTCATGGCCGAAGAACTCCGACTCGAAGAGCGCTTCCGGCAACGCGCCGCAGTTGATCGTGATGAGCGGCGACTCTGCGCGCGCGCTCCTGGAATGGATGAAACGGGCGAGCACGTCCTTGCCCGTGCCGGACTCGCCCGTGAGGATGACGGTCGAATCGAGACGAGCCGCCGACTCGGCGATGGAGACGAGGCCGCGCATCGCCTCGCTCGCATGGACGAGCGTGTGCGCGCCCTCTTCCGCCGACGGCGCGCCGCGTGTCGCCGCCGCGCGCAGGCCGGCATTCTGCCGGACGAGTCGTCGCTTCTCGTCGGCCTTGCGGATGACGGCCTCCATCTCGTCGAGCGTGGCGGGCTTGGTCAGGTAATCATACGCGCCGAGCCGCATCGCCTCGATCCCGGAACCGAGCGACGTGTCGGCCGTCAGCATGATCACTTCGGGCGGGTCTTCGAGCCGCCTGATCTCGCGCAGGGCGTCGAGGCCGCTCATGCCGTTCATACGCATGTCCAGCAGGACGACATCGTAGTCCGTCGCCTGCAACGCCTCGATGGCCTCCTCGCCCGACATGGCCGACGCCATCTCGAAACCCGAACGCGCCAACTGCTCCGCCACGAGCCGGCGCAACAGTGGATCATCATCAACCAGGAGGACGCTGATCTTTCTAGTCATAACCTTTCAATTGCGGAATGCGGAATGCGGATTAGAAAACAAGTTCTCGCGTTCAATCCGCAATCCGCAATCCGCAATCCGCAATTTCATTCGTCCCTCGTCTCCGGCGCGCGGCGCGGCAGCCAGAGGCGGAAGCGGCTGCCCGCGCCGAGTTTGGATTCGACGGTGAGCGCGCCGCCGAGAGCTTCGGCGAGAGTGACCGAGATGGCGAGGCCGAGCCCCGAACCTTTGCCCGCCTCTTTCGTGGTGTAAAACGGGTCGAAGATACGCACGAGGAGTTCGGCCGGAATACCCGCGCCCGTATCGGCCACTTCGATGCGTGCGCGCTCGCCTTCGAGCGATGTCGAGACGCTGACGAGGCCGCCACCCTCCACCGCATCGAGCGCGTTCGTCAACAAATTGTCGAGAATCTGGCGGACGAGCACTTCGTCCGTCGCCACTTCGCCGAGGTGCGGGTCGAGTTCCATCGAAATCATCGTGCCCTTCGCCTCTTCGCGCTGCGACAGGAGCAGCACGCCGTGTTCGATGAGCGCGTTGATGTCGCACGGCTCGCGGCGCGCGCGCCGCTGGCGCGACAGGTCGAGCAACCCCCGCGTGATCGCTTTGCAGCGCAACGCCTGCCGCACGATCTCTTCGAGGTAAAAATTCCAGGAGCGTTCGGCGGCGAGGGCGGCGAGGTCGGGCGTGGCGCGAATGTCGCGCAAGGTCGCTTCGGCGCAGGTGGTGATGGCGGCCAGCGGATTGTTGATCTCGTGCGCCACACCGGCGGCAAGCTGGCCGACGGTGGCGAGGCGGCGCGAGCGCGAGAGTTGTTCCTGCATCGCCGAAATCTGCGTCACGTCGCTCCAGGTGATGACGTTCGAACCGCGTCCGCCCTCTGTGTCGTCGAGCGGCGCGACCGCGACGAGATAACGCCTGCCGTCCTCGGCCTGAATCTCGAAAGACGAAGCCGCGCCTTCCGTGCGCAGGTTCATGTGAAAGGCGGCGCGCTCGCCGAAGACGCGCGCGAACGCCACGTCGCAGGCGAGGCCGATGGCTTCGGCCTGCTGCTCGAAGCCCATCATCTCGGCGGCCATCGCGTTGCAGCGCGTGAGTCTGAGCGAAGCGTCGTGGACGATGATGCCGTCGGGCATGGCATCGAAGGTTTGCTCCCAGAGTTTTTTGCCCGCGCTGACGGTCTCCAGCAGGCGCGCGTTGTCGAGCGCGAGGGCGGCCATCTCGGCGAGGCTTTCGAGCAGTTCCTTCTCGTCGGCGTCGAAGCGGTGCGAGGTGCGGTAGCCGATGCCGAGCAGTCCGAGCGTTTCGCCGCGCGCGCTCAGGCGCACGATTGCCAGATCGCGCAAGCCCTCCGCGCTGTGCAGCGGAAACTCGCTCGCCGGAAGTTCGCCGCCCACGTTGCGCACTTCGATGACCGTCATGTCTTCGGCGGAGGCCGCCTGCTCGGCGAACATGCCGCGCAGCGGGTTGACGATCTCTTCGCGCGCGTCGCCGAGCGATTTGAAGCCGCTCGTCGCCTTCCACGTGACAGTGCCTTCGGCGACGGAGAGCGTGGCGATGCTCGCCGTGTCCGAGCGCATCACGCGCCGCACCATCTCGACGACGCCGCGTAGCGTTGCCGCGCTCTCGCCGCGCGTGTCGCCGCCGCGACGCCCGGTTGCGGGAGAAGGGCGGCCGCTCGTCCGGGCATTCGTCGCTTCTGTGCGGTCATTAGACGGATCGATCATGTGATATTCGGTTGAGCGGTCGGGGGCGGCTCAATTATAGCGGACGTGGAAAGCTATCAACGCGGCTCGGATGCCTGTCATCTTCTACGCGCGCCGCCCGTCCGTCAAGAGGAAAATGCCCCGCGCGCATTGTTCGCGCCGCCGCCGCCGCTATTTTCTTTCAGGTGACGGGCGCGCGTGGCGGCTCGCACGGCCCGCTCTCCGTCCTGCAGGGCTTTTATCGCACGACCGAGCGCGGCACGGGCGTTGCGATGTGAAGCTCGACCAGCAGGCATAATTTCACAGGACACCGGAGAAGAAGTTACATGCGAAAAACATCAAACGCCCTCGCGCGCCTCGTCGCGCTCGCGCTCGTCATCTCTATTGCCGCCGTGTGCGCGTGCGCGCAGACGCCGCGCGGCGACGCGGATCGCGTTTACTCGGACTCGGACGCGCGCCCCGCTTCGCGCACGCGCACAGCCGCAAACAGGGATTCGCGCATCGACACGCCGGCCGAAATCCTGCGCGCCGCGCGCACCATCTACATCAGCCCGAACCAGCACATCAACTCCGACTATCTCGAATACAAACTCGACAAGCTGCCGGAGTTCGGGCAGTGGCAACTCTCAATCGTGAAAAGCCGCGAGCGCGCCGACCTCGTGCTGGAAATCAGGAAGACCGCGCTCAACTATATCTTCAGCATCATCGAACCCGAATCCAGCATCGTCGTCGCCAAAGGCAAGGTCGTCGCCATCAACGGGCGCGTCGCCGCCGAAGACATCTCACACCAGATCGTCAAACGGATGCGCGCCATCCGCGCCCTGCCCGCGAACGACTGACGAAACCGGACGGGCGTCCGCAACCTTCATCCGGCAGATGATGGCTGTAACTTGAGCATCGAGAATTGGCGCACGCGACGGCCGGGGGACGATTCAGGAGATTGGAAATCTTCAAAAATTCGGAAAAGTTCCGCGCGCCCGCGCGACGCGATATTTGCGTCGCGCGCGGATAAAATCCGCTTGAACGCGAGGTTCGCGGGCGCGCGCCGGCGTTGGCATCGCACTTGCAAAAGTGCTTCGCGGTGAGAACTCATTCGGGCGTGCGGACGCTGGGGGATCGCCTCTCGTTTCCATGCCCGCGTGCCGGCTCCTCACGGCGCGAACATATCAACTTCTTGATGAATTTTAAGGAGGACAACATGCCTGGAAAGATGCGTTTCACCATCGCGGCCGCAATCTTTTTTCTCTCCCTCAACACCGGACACGCTTACGCGCAGGCGGACGAGTCGCCCAAAGTCGAACTCGGCGGACAGGTCTCCGTCCTCAATGCCTCGAACGGGCGCGCGAGCGTCACACGTGTCTTGCCGTGCCTCATCCCGCCCTGCCCGGTCGTGACTTCCACCTCGGAGGGACAAAAGGCCGAACCCGGCTTCGGCGCGCGCATCGGTTATAACCTCACGCGAAACTTCGCGCTGGAAGCCGAAGGCAACTTCTTCCCGCGCGAGCGCGAGTTCGGGGGCGGGCGCAAAAGTCAGGCGCACTTCGGCGTCAAGGCCGGCAAGCGTTTCGAGCGGGTCGGCGTGTTCGCCAAGGCGCGGCCGGGCTTCGTCCATTTCAGCGAAGGCGATCTGCAACCGCGCCAGGACGTCGCCTGCATCGCGGTCGTTCCGCCGCCGCGCGGTTGCTTTGAAGGAAAGGGACGGACGGACTTCGCTTTCGACCTGGGCGGCGTGTTTGAATATTACCCGACGCGGCGCACCCTCATACGCTTCGACGCGGGCGACACCATCATTCGGATGGGCGAGCACAGAGTGCCCATCGTGATAAATTCCGATCCCGTCTCAGGCGCACCTGTGCGAGTGGTCGTCGTCAACGCACCGTCCGAAACGACCCATAATTTTCAAGGCAGCCTCGGCTTCGGATTCAGATTCTGAACGGCGAACCTTCCTCTCACCGACGCCGCACGAAAAAGAAGGCGACCGCGCATCACGCGGTCGCCTTCAACTTCTTCAATCTCTCGTTTTCTACTAACTCGCCTTCGGCGCGACGGCGCGCACTTCGGGGGAGACGCCGTCGGCATACTTGGTGAAGTTCTTGTTGAAACGCTCGGCGAGTTCGCGCGCCTTGCGGTCGTAGGCTTCGGGGTCTTTCCAGGTGTTGCGCGGCACGAGGACTTCCGAAGGGACATCAGGGCAGGAGACGGGCACGCCGACGCCGAAGATGGGGTCGGGTCGGGTCTCCACGTCGGCGAGCGCGCCCGACAGGATGGCGCGGATCATGGCGCGCGTGTACTTGATCTTCATGCGCTGGCCTTCGCCGTATGCGCCGCCCGACCAGCCCGTGTTGACGAGCCAGCAGTTCGCTTTGTGCTTGGTCAACTTCTGGCCTAAGAGGTCTGCGTAAGCGCCGGGGTGCAAGACCATGAAGGGCGCGCCGAAGCAGGTGGAGAAGGTCGCTTCCGGTTCGGTGACGCCGCGCTCCGTGCCCGCGATCTTCGCCGTGTAGCCGGAGAGAAAGTGATACATGGCCTGTTCGGGCGAGAGGCGCGCGACGGGCGGCAGCACGCCGAAGGCATCGGCCGTGAGCATGATGATGTTCTGCGGATGCCCGGCGTGGCCTGCGGGCACGATGTTCGGGATGCTCGTGAGCGGATAGGCGGCGCGCGTGTTCTCGGTCTTCGACGCATCGTCGAGGTCGAGAGCGCGCGTCTCCGGGTCGTAAACGACGTTTTCCAGCACGGTGCCGAACATGCGCGTGGTGCGATAGATGTCCGGCTCGGCTTCGGGCGAGAGTCTGATCACTTTGGCGTAGCAGCCGCCCTCGAAATTGAAGACGCCGTCGTCCGACCAGCCGTGTTCGTCGTCGCCGATGAGCTGGCGTTCGGGGTCTGCGGAGAGCGTCGTCTTGCCCGTGCCGGAGAGGCCGAAGAAGATCGCCACATCATTCGCGTCGCCGACGTTGGCGGAGCAGTGCATGCTCATCACGCCGCGCTGCGGGAGCAGGTAGTTGAGAATCGTGAAGACCGACTTCTTGGTTTCGCCCGCGTAAGACGTGCCGCCGATAAGGACGAGCCGCTGCGTGAAGTCCATCAGGATGAACGTCGCGGCGCGCGTGCCGTCGCGTTCGGGGTCGGCCTTGAAACTCGGAACGTTGACGATGGTGAACTCCGGCACGTGGTTGCCGATTTCGCGGCCGCCGTCGATGAACATGGTGCGCGCGAACAGTGAATGCCAGGCAAGTTCGGTGACGACGCGGATGGGCAACTGGTAGCGCGGGTCAGCCCCGGCGAAAGTGTCCTGCACGAAGAGGTCGCGGCCGGCCGTGTGCGCCATCATGCGGTCGCGCAGGGCGTTGAATCGCTCGGTCGTGAATTCCTTGTTGACCTCGCCCCAGAAGACCTTGTCATCGCTGTTCTCGTCGCGCACGATGGCTTTGTCTTTGGCGGCGCGCCCGGTGTGCTCGCCCGTGTCGACGATGAGCGCGCCGTGATCGGAGAAGATGCCTTCACCGCGCCGCGCGATCTCTTCGTAGAGTTCCGGCGTCGAGAGGTTCCAGTAGACGTTTGAGGCCTGCGTGATGCCGAGCGTGTCCAGTCCCACTTCGCTGCGCCGGCGGCCACGTTCATGCGAGCCGGATTCCTTCGTCAGAACAGATGCTGCCATCTTTAAATCTCCTTAATTAAAAGCCGTCCGTTGTGCTTTGCCGATGGTCGGTTGTTCGGGGCGATCTACAGCAACTCGCCGGCCGCCACAGGCGGCGGACAACTGACCACGGGCAACGGACGGTTCTTATTCATCATTCGTATTTCGTCTGCGTCGTGCCAGTTCGCGCAGGGCGACCGAGAGGTCGCGCGCGGAGCGTTCGATGCGGTCGGCATAGGCTTCGAGTTCGCCCGCGTCGTCGCTGTTGCGCGTGGCGACGCTGGCGAGCGCGGCTTCGATCTGCGTGTTGAGACGCTCGGCGGCCGCTTCGGTTTCCTGCTCGGCGTTGGATAATGGCGGGGGCGTGCGTCCGGGTTTGGTGCTCACAAAAAATGTCCTGCTTGGCGTTTCGCGCGACCGGCTCCGAAATTGCAGAAGCGAGACGCGGCCGATGAATTTGAATTTGCGCGCGAATATAAAGCTCGTCGCGCGTTGTCAATCGGGCAAGTTTTATTTCGATTAAGTTAGTTTCATACAACATCGGCGCGTTTGAATCAAGTCGGGTGCGCCAGGCCCATGCGCGCACGCGCGTGCGCGCCGGGAGCTTAATGATTCTCACGCCGCGACTTGCGCCGCGCACGCCGCGTTTGCTAAAAGCTGAAAATCTTATGTGGACGAAACCGGAGAGGGAAGCCTTTACGCCGCGCGAGCGGAAGATCATCGAAACGCACCACACGCCCGAACAGGTGCAAGCGTACCTCTCCGCGCTGGCGTACAATCGTGAGACCGGGGGCGGGACGCTGCGCTCCTTTCGCACTGCGCTCCGGCGCGGCGAAGTTCATTGCCTCGAAGCCGCGCTCGTCGCCGCCGCCATCCTCGAACAGCACGGCCACCCGCCGCTCCTGCTCAGCCTCGAATCGCAGGATAAACTCGACCACGTGGTCTTCCCGTTTCGCCGTGGCAAACTGTGGGGCGCGGTCGCGCGCTCGCGCGACACAGGGCTGCACGGTCGCCGTCCCGTCTTCCGCAATTTGCGGCAACTGGCCTGGAGTTATTTCGATCCATACGTTGACTACACGGCGCGCATCACCGGCTACGGCGTCGCGAATCTCACAGACCTCGGCAATTACGATTGGCGTTTCTCCGCGCGCAACGTCTGGAAGGTCGAACGCTACCTGCAGGAATTGCCGCACCGCGAACTGAAATCTTCCGAGCGCAGATACCAACGGCTACTCGCGCGCTTCCACGCCTTCCGGCAAACGCAGCCGACGGGCGCGCCCACCTATTTTGAGAATAAAGATCAGTGGATGTTTTGAGCCGCGAAGGAGCGGAAGGTAGAAGCCCCACAAGCGGCGACGGTTAGGTGGTGAAGCCGCCGTTAGCGGCGACGGTTAGGTGGTGAAGCCGCGTTAGCGGCGACGGTTAGGTGAACCGCGTTAGCGGCGGCAGTTAGGTGGTGAAGCCGCGTTAGCGGCGGCAGTCAATAGCCCCGCCCGTGAGGGCGGGGTAAGCCACGGGTTAAAAACTTATGAAGCCCCGTCAGGGGCGACACATTGCGTTTGACAGTGTGTCGCCCCTGACGGGGCTTCATAGGTTTTTCTTTACCCTGATCCCCGCGCTGACGCGCGGGGCTATTAACTGTCGCCCCTGCGGGGCTATTAACTGTCGCCCCTGCGGGGGGCTTCATTCACGGTACTAACCGTCGCCGCCCGCGTTGCTTGATTCACTTCGAGGCTTTTATTGCACGGTGTTGCCGGGCAGGAGCGAGCCGCGCCGGTCGGTGGCGACAGCCGAGCCGTCTTCGCTGATGATGCCGATCATGCCGTGGAAGTGGATGTCCGTGCCGGAGAGCACGAGCAGCACGTCGCCGGCCTTCACGTCGGGGTTCTTCAGCGCGAAGCGCACGACGGTGGCGCAGCCGTTAGTTTGTTCAAGCGTCTCGAAGGTGAATTCGTTGCTGTCCACGACGAGCGTCTGCGAGTTGTTCGTATAATTCGCGGGTTCGGCCATAAGTGAAAAATTTCCTCTGCGATATTTGCCACGCGCTTCCGGCGTGAGAGTCTAAATCAATAATTGCCCGGTTGAAAAGGCCGGCCGTAAAGTTGCTGGTAAACCCAGCCGAGCACGCGCACCTCGGCCGTGCAGAGCGCTTCGAGCCAGCAGCAGGCGAGGAAGATCGTGCGCCCGCGTTCGGTGGGAATCTTCGCTGCCTCGGCCACCGTGGACGCTTCGCCGCCCGTGTCGAGGCGATAAGCATGCGAGACTTCTTCCGTGGTCTTCGTGGCGTCGTCGAGCGCGTTCAGGAGCTGGCTGATCCAGGCGTGCAGCGCCGGCTCGCCTTCGTTTTCGACGATGGCCTGCATGATGCCGATGGCGAGCCGTTCCTCCGCGTTCGTAAATTCGTAGACTTCCTCGCCCGCGCGGCGGCTCTCCGCCTGCTTCCATTGAAAGACTTCCTCGACCTTCGGATGACGGATCATGTTCACGCGCGGGTCGTTGTTGAGAAACCACTCGATGAGGTCTGCGAGCGAAGCCGGCTCGATGCGGCCGAGTTCGTCGCGCGCGAGCAGCGGCGGTTGCTGCCCTGTCCCCTGCGCGGCGTCTCCGCCGCCGCCGCCCTGCCCCCCGTTCGATTTTGAAGTGCTCATAAAATTATCGCGCGCGCCGCCTATTGCGCCACCGCCTGCGACCCGGCGGTCGCTTCCGCCGCTTCCTCTTCTCTCAGGCGACGCAGGTATTTTCCGAACACGCCGTTCCACGAAGGAATCACGATTGAGACCGCGCCCTCGCCCTGCGCCTGGCACGCGAGGCGGATGATGGGCTTCGGGTCGTCCGTGTCAATGTAGCCGAAGAGTTGCATGGCCTTGCGCTCGCGCGGGCTGACCGCCGTCAACTTCTCCGCGCCGCCGAGCACGCCCACCCAGCACGTGCCGCACGAAGCCGAACGACATTGCACGGGGATCGGCCCCTCGTCCACGGTGCAGCGCGGGTCAACGCGCGACCAGTCGCGCTTGTCGGTGGCGGCGGCCGAGGCCACTTCCTGATGTTGAATCATCTGGAAGCGCGCCGTCGGGTCGCCTTCGTTCCACACCACAGTCCAGCGTTTGTCGGTTGTGCGCAAAAATCCGAGCAAGCCCTGGTTATCGTCGCGCGCTCGCTCGCGCACAATCTTTTCGGGCGGCTGCCGCGCGCTCCGGCCTTCGAGTTTGACTTCGCCCGGCGACGCCGTGAATGCCTTGAGGCCGACCTGCCGCAAGGTCATCAACGCGATTGCCGCGATGCCTAAGAGGAGCGACGCTTCGACCTTCTTTTGCGCGGCCACGTCGCGCGCCACGTCGCGCGCCACCTCGTGAATGTGCGCGGCGAGCGCATCCGCGCCCGGCGTCCCGTTCGCGGCCTCGGCGGCGCGCGCGGCCACGGCGCGTTTAACTTCCGGCCAGTAGCGATGGCCGTAGAGGAAGACGTGCGACGAATCAATTTGATCTTCGAGACGATACCTGCCCTGTATCAACAGGCGCGCGGCCAGCTTCTCCGGTTCGTCCGATTGTTCGAGGGCGCGCGCGAGCGCGAGGGGAAAGAAAGCGAACCAGATGGAGGTGGCGTTGCGGTCGACTTCGTGTATGTCGGGCAGCAAACTTTCGAGCGCGCGCGCCCAGGCCGTCTCGTCGTGCCCCCGCAAAAAGTTCTCGAAAACAGTCTCGCTATTTCTACTCATGTCTACCTCTGGATAATTTGCGTGTAAGTCAAACCTCAAAGTGTAGCCGCTCGCGCTGAAAGTCTCAAACGCGGAGCGACCGGCGGATCGAAACGGCCGCAAGCATTTGAGCCGGACGAGACTGGGCGAACGAGACATGGCCGCGCCCGGCGGCGACTTGGCGAGAGACCTCCGGGCGCGACCGCGTTCGTGACAAAGACGACGACTACTATTACGCCGGCGGATCGGCAGGCCGGGTGTTGGCGTTAGTGGCGGCGGCTCTGACCGCGGCGGCGTTGCCGGCGGGCACGGCCGCCGCTTCTCCGGTTATATGCTGCGGCTCGGAGGATTTGCCCACGAGGTACGCGCTCGAACTGATGCCCATCAGCGTGAGCAGGGTCGCGCTGAAATGTGGCATGGAGAGACGGCTCAAGACCGAGTGGATGAAGATGAAACCGAGCACGATAGTCCAGACGATCATCTGGAAGCGGTGGAAGTTTGCGCCGTTCGAATCGGAGACGAGGTCTGTGCGCAGGTTGATGTACCCCCACCCCAGGGCTTCGGGGAACCTTTGCCTGATCTGTGCGATGAGTGTGTTGTAATCGGTCGTCCTGGCGTCCAACTTCTCCGCCAGCGCGACCTTCTCGTCCCCGCTGGCTCTGTTTTTGTCGGAGTCGAGTCTGGTGAGTTCGGTTTCAAGCGAGTCTTTGTCTGAGAGCAGGGCAGCGAGTTCGGCGTTGGTGGTCTGCACGTCCGTCGGGGTCGCGCTCTTGTTCTGCCCGATGACGGTTGACCCGAGCGCCGTGCCGAAGCCGATGCCGAGCAAGACCAGCACCTCCGCGGAGAGATCGTATTGCCCCGTCACCAGCCAGATGAAGACGAAGGCGACGATGACGAGCACGAACCACCACGCCGCCTGTGTCAAACTCAGGCTGTAGGGCTTGCGCTGTTTCCAGAGGACGGGTTTGCGGTCGCGCAGGAGGTCGCTCTCCCTTGCCAGTCGCCAGAGGTAAAAGCCCAGGATCGCAAAAAGCAGGAGCCAGAAGATCAGGCGATACGGGCGCACGCGCAGGAGGTGGAAATCTTTTACGGCGGTCTGGATGGGATATTCGTCGGGCAGCCCGACGCTCACCTCCACGTCGCGGCGCAGGCTGAAGTCTGCCGGGTTGAGACTGAAGCCGAGCAGGTCTGCCCAGTGTTCGTCCGATTCGCCGGAGCGTTGCAGGTGATAGCGCAAGAGGCCGTCGCCGGCGCTCTGCTGGCCGTCCCCGCCGCCGACCGCTTCGATGGTGGGCGCGCCCGACTCCGGCACTAAGCCTGTGAGCTGCCGCCCGTCGAGGTAGAGCATGATCTCCTGTTTGCGGCAGGTGCTCGCGGCGTTCGCGCCGATGCACTGCGCGCGATTCAGCAACTCGCGCAGGTTCGCCACTTTGATGATGATGATGTCGTTCAGACCCGCTTCGCGCCGCTGGTACTCCCAGTCGGCCTGACTCCTTTTATCGTCCGCACGTTTAACCTCCTCGCCGAGTTTATAAACGTCCACCACCTGCGATCTGAGGATGTTGGCCTGGGCGGCAGCCTGGCCGGGGGCGAGTGCGGTAGAGGCTGCCGGTTGAACGGCGGCCGGGCTCGTGGCGGTCGAATTTGTGGCGGTCGGGTTTGTGGCGGGCGACGGAGTGACCGTGGCCGTTTGCGAAGGCGTGGCGGCGGCGTTGCCGCGCGCGTTGTTTTCGGATTGGGGAGCGGGGGATTGTGCGCCGTTCGCGTCGGGCGCGGGAGCGCCGTTGTCGGTTAGGGTGGGCGTCGCGCGCGCCGCGCCGGAGGGAGCCTGCGGCCGGCCAATTGTCACAGCCATTGAACCCGCGAGCAGAATGAGCAGGGCGAACAGGCGGACGGCGCGAGAGTTGACGACGCGCGAGCTGGCGCGGCGCGCGGCGCGGGAAGTTTCGATGCGACGCTTCGCTCGCGGCGCACGTGTGGGGGAGAGTGGGTGCATTATGTTTTCCTTTTTGTTGTCCGGTGAAGTGTGGGGACGGCCTTCGCTTTGCCGGCGCGTCGGCCACGGGCGAGAGCGTCCGTCCCGATTGCGCGCGCCTCATAGACGCGGTGTCGGCATTAAAGAAGACTTGCCGGCGGTGGCCTGGCGAACGCGCAAGGTCGTCGGGCGGTGAGCACGATGTCCTGATGGATTGAGAAAACGCGGCGGCCGGAGAATCGCGCCACACCTTTAAGGCTTAAGCGGCGAAATCTATATCACAGACGGGGCGCGTTCGGGTAGATAGTCTCGCGCCGGAGCGGGGGGCGCGTCTCTTTGCGACGGCGCAAGATGCGAGCGCGCGTCTCTATCGCGCCCGGTCGCAGGCTGCAAGGCAAGTGTTGAACCTGTGCCTTGCAGCCTGCGGCGGACGCACGCTGTTTCGACGCCGCGCCGCGCGGCTTCAACTCCGTTTTTTGATCCAGGCGGCGATGTCGTCAATAACGTATTTGGGGATGTTGCGCGGGCGGTCGTAGTCAGCGCCGCTGGCCGCGCCCTCGCCCTCGTAGAAGAAGTGGTCGAGCTTCGGGTAGGTTTTGAACTCAACCTCTCTGTGCGCGGCGAGCGCCGTCCGCCAGTTGCGAAAATCGTCGAGGGTGACGTTGTAGTCGCGCTCGCCCTGCAGGATGAGCATGGGGCGTTTGAGCGTGCGCGCCGTTTGCGGCGGGTCGTAGCCGCGCAGGTCGAGCCAGTAACTCGGCGGCACGTAAAAGAGTATTTCGCCCGCGGCATCGCCCGGCTTGAGTTGCTTGATGCGCGCGGCCTGTCGCCGTGCGTCTTCGATCTGCGCGCGCTCGGCATCGTCGATCCGTCCGTCGAGCAGCGCGCTGTACTCATACTGGCGAGGAAAGGCGTCTTCGAGCGGGCGCGTCGGCCCGGCCAGCACGACGAAACCGGCTATCCGCGCGTCGGCCGCGCCGATGCGCGGCACGAGCATCCCGCCGAGACTGTGGCCGAGCACGTAAATCTTATTCGCGTCGATGCCGGCGGTCTGCCGGAGCAGGCGGACGGCGGCGAGCGCGTCATCCGTCGTCTCTTCGCGGACGGTGAAGTTGGACAGGCGGCTGAGCTTGTCCGGGTAGCGGCGCGTGCGCTTGTCGTATCGCAGCACGGCGACGCCTTGCGAGGCCAGTCCCCAGGCGAGGTCGCGGAAGGGCTTGTTTCCGCCGAGCGTCTCGTCGCGGTCGTTAGGCCCCGACCCGTGGACGAGCACGACGGCCGGGAACGACCCCTTGCCCGCCGGGAGCGTGAGCGTGGCGGGCAGCGGCCACTCGCCGTCCGCGCCCAACGTCAACTCCTGTTCGTTGAACGACGCAGGCACGACATATCCCGGCGGACTGTACTCGGCCGGCGCGGCGAAGGCGACCTCGGCCAAATTCTCCCAGCCCTGCCGCACGACTTTGATTTGCTGCGCCGTCACCTGAAAGAGCAGCGGCACGCGCGCCTCGTCCGTCCACACATCGAGCATGAGCGCGCCGCCGGCGAGAGCCTTGTAGCGGCGCGTCGTCACGGTTGCGCGATCCTTCCGCGTGTAAGTTTGCGCGCCGACGTACTCAAGCTGAATCGGGTATTCGACTCCTTGCGAGGGCAGGAAGGCCGTGAAATCCTGCCGCCCGCCGCGCGCGTGTTCGTACTGGCCGAGCAGGAAGACGAATTGATGCCAGACCAAATTTTCCATCACGACCGTCGCCTTCGTCCGCACCTCGCGCGCGGGGCTGCCTGCGGCGTTCAGCGTGACGACGACGCCCTCGCCGAACTTCGCTTCGAGCGTTTTCGCGCCGCCGATTTCGACGGAAAAACTCTCAGGCCGGGTCTTCGATACCGTCGTCCTGACACGCTGCTTCGCCCCGCCGCCGGGAGGCGTCAGTTCCGCCTCCGCCGTGATCGAACCATCGGGCTGCGACGCGATGCGGTAGCTTTCCGTGTTGATGAGGCGGTCGCCGAGGCGCGTCAGGTAAGTTCCCTCGGCCGCCGCCGTCGTCGTTGGCTGCTGCTGTTGCTGCTGTTGCTGCTGCGCGTACGCGGGGATGAGAAAAAGGAGCGTGCAGGTTGTCGTGTAAAGTATGTTGCGCTTCATGTGTCCTCACTGGGAGCGAGCGTGGAAGGGAGCTGTTGTGGCGCGTCCGGCGCTCGCGCTTGCCGGCGGAAAATTATGGGGCGCGCCTCTCGCGGGGCAATGAGTTGTCGGCCGCTTATCCGCGGCTCGCGGGCGTGTTGACGGTCAGGCGGTGGCGCATGCGCTGCTGCCAGCGGGTGCGCGGCGCTTCCACGTTATCGAACTGTTCGAGCGTCTCCTTGAAGGTTTCGCCGCCGAGCTGGCGCATCTTCAGATAGAGCAGCGCGGTCGTGATGGAGAGGAGCGGCACGGTGATGATGTTGAAGAGCGGCGCAAAATGGCCTAACGCCTGAGAACCGCTTTTAATTTGCAAATTCCCGCCCTTCATTTTGAACGAGAGGAAGCCGACGATAGCGCCCATGATGAACGGCAGCGTTAGTTGGATGAACAGCAGCGCGATAACCGTGCGGCGCGAGCGGCGCGAAAGCTCGTTGGCGCGTTTGAGCGCGTCGCGTTTCTCCAAGCCCTCCATCAACACGACCGGGGCGTAGAGCACGTAGCGGATCATCACGATGATGCCGGGGATGAGCAGCAGCGCGAAGCCGAGCAACGCCGTCAGACTGACGCGCACGCTCGTGCGCAGGAACGGCCGCCAGCGTCGCTTCAAAACGGCGAGAGCATCGTGGATGGAGAGCGGGCGCATCGGCGCGACGTGCAGTTGCGTGACCATCAGCGCGGTCATGGCCGTGATGACGGAAGTGGACAGAAAACTGACGACCACGTTGAGCAGTCCGAAGATGACGGTCAGCGCGATGGCGTACACCTTCGGTATCATCTTGGCGCGCTGCATGACGTCGAGGCCGTACATCACGAAGGTCATGGCGATGACGGGCAGATGCGCCAAAAGCGAGATGCGCAGGAACTTCGGGAAGTGCTCGCTGTAGAGCGCGAAGGCGCGACGCAGGAGCGACCCGATGCCTTCGGAACTGCCACGCAGCGCGGACGCGAACCCGGCCGCGCTTGCGGGTCGATCCCACGGGTTCTTCTTGAGCGCGGACATCACCTGTCGCGCCACCTTCCGGGTCACCTTCCGGTTCTTGTCCCTGATGGGCGGCGGCGGCGTCTCCATGTGCTGCCGCATGACGGACACCATGTCGCCCGCGAAAGGCGTCTCGCCCGTCAACATTTGATAGGCGATGACGCCGAGACTGTAGATGTCCGAGCGCGTGTCGAGCCGCTGGCCGCGACACTGTTCCGGCGACATGTAGAGCGGCGTGCCGAGGATCGCGCCGACGCGCGTTACGCCCGCCGCCGCGGCGGTCTGCAATTCGTTGGGTTGCGCCCGCGCGGCGGCCGTCGGGTCGAGCATGCGCGTCTTCTCGCTGTCGTAGTCGGTCTGTGTGGCGCGCGGCGGCTGCCCGGCCGTCGTCGGCTCGTGCTGGGGCTGTTGCCCTCGCGTGGAAGACGGCGCGAAGATCAACGTCTGCGGCTGTTCCGCCTCGTCGCTCGCGTTCGATAGTTGCAGATGGGTCGCGGCCTCGGATGAACCGTGCGGCGTCGAATTGCCCTGCGTCGAATTGCCCTCTGCCGGATTGCCGGTTGGATTCCCGCGATTGAGCGACGAGGCGGCGCGCGCGATTGACTCCTGCACGACGTTGAGTTGCGACTGCTGCTGCTCGCCCGTGTGCGAAGCCGTCTGCGCTTCCGCCTGCGCCGTCGAAGCATGCGGTAATTCGTTCGTGACGTTGGGATAATCGCCCGCGGCGTCGGCCAGTTTGGCGATGCCGAAATCGAGCACCTTGACGCGGTAGCCGCCGAAGCGATTCGGCTCCAGCCAGATGTTGTCCGGCTTGAGGTCGCGATGCACGACGCCCTGCTGGTGCGCCTCGTCCACGGCCGAACAGGTCTGTTCCAGAATGTCCACCACCCAGTCGAGCGGCAGGCGCGACTCTTCGGCCAGCACGTCGCCGAGCGTGCAGCCGTCCAGATATTCCATCACCAGATAGGCCACGCGCTCCGTGCCCACCTGTGCAAAGCCGAAGTCCGTCACGTCCACCACGTTCGGATGGCGCAGCCGGCCGGCGGCGCGCGCCTCGCGTTTGAAACGCTCGACGAATTCGTCGTTGCGCATGAATTCCGGCGTGATCAGTTTCAACGCCACCGGCCGCTCCGTGCCGAGGTGGGTCGCCAGATAGACCGCGCCCATCCCGCCCTGCCCCAGCAGACGCTCCAACTGGTACTTCCCGTCCAGCACTTCGCCGATGAAACGCTCCAAACCAAACATGCGTGCCAAAGCATCCACGCGCCCGCGCCCAAAGTCAAGCGCGACGCCCGCAGGCCGTTCATCTCTCCGTGAAATTTAAACGCGCGAGTGTTATTCGTTAGTTTGAATCTAAAAGTTCAGGTTGGCGCGTTCCACAGGGGAGGCGCGGACGCCTGCTCGCGCGGCGAGACACGGGCGGAGGCTGCACACGACTTCGGCCACCGGATCATTACGTTTCCGCTCGTTCTCTCGATGAACGATCCGCGATTGAGAGCGGGCGCGGGAAGAACCGGAGAGGCAGCGCTAGCGCACTTGCGCGCCGCCTTTCCGGGTCTCACGTGACGAGCGCGCCCGTGTGTGAAATGGCGCGGAGGAAAGGCCGGGTTGATGATGTCGTCGCTGCCGCCGCTCAGAATTTTCCCGCGCAACCGCGCAATTGTTGTATATTTCCGCCGGACACACGTATATTACGCCGCCAGTCTCCTCACGGCAGCATGTAAATCAGCTCGAACTGTTGTTCCGCAGGCTTTTAGAGCAGCGGTATTAGAGCTTGCAGTAGGTTAAGCGCGATCTCTGTCAGGGTGTCTTCTTCTTCCGTAGCGGGTGCGGCTATATCCGTCCAAATAACGCCCTCTGCTTGTGTGCGCGCTGGCGGTGGCGGCGGAGTCTTTTCAGTCCAGAGTATGCCTTCGCCGAAGGCGGATGTGGAGAATACAAATGCCAGAACCAGTGCGGCGAGAGCATTGCGGTAGTTTTTCATCTTTTCTTTTCCTTTTGAGGTAATTAGTGAAACCAGAAGAGCCTCATCTTGAGTTGCGGCCTATCCTGTTGACAGGCCGCAACTTCAGCCTGCCTGAATATTTATTGTCAACTGCAAAGAAAGTGAGCCCTCACATGACTTTAACCGAAACATTGTTGAAGGAGTCAGAAACCCGCGCGTTGAGCCTCGACGAGCGGGCACGGCTTCAATGCCGGATGGCGGCCGACCTTGAGCATAGAGGCCAATACGAAGCGGCGCGTGATGCACTCGCCGGGCTATGGCAAGGCGTAGGCAAACGCCCCGCACTTGAAGGGTTATCCGAGTTAACCACCGCGGAGGTACTTTTGCGCGTCGGTTCGCTCTCCGGTTACTTAGGGAGCATCCATCAGATAGATGGAGCGCAGGAAGCGGCCAAAGACTTAATCAGCGAAAGTATAACTCTTTTTGAAGCACTTGGAGAGGCGACAATGATAGCCGCTGCACAGTGCGAACTTGCTTTCTGCTACCGTCGCGCAGGAGCACATGATGAAGCGCGTGTACTTTATAATCAGGCACTGGAGCGCCTTACCGATGGCGACGAGAGAGAGTTGCGGGCTAAAATACTCCTGCGCCTTGCCGTGGTTGAGTCATATTGTGGCCGCTATAACGACTCGCTTCGCATCCTGACTGATTCTGCCAAGTTATTCGAGGAAAGCGATAATGATGCGCTAAAAGGAAAGTTTCATAACGATCTCGCCTGTGTACTCACATGCTTAGGTAAAGCTGAAGAGCGTCCGGATTACATAGACCGCGCCGTCATCGAATACACGGCGGCGTCGGTTCACTTCGAACTGGCAGGCCACGCGAGTTATAAGGCGCGCGCGGAAAGCAATTTAGGCTTCCTGCTCTACACCGGCGGGCACTACGAGAAAGCACACGAGCACTTGAATCGCGCGCGTAGCCTGTTCGTCAGCCTGGCGGATCAAGGAACCGTGGCGCAGATAGACGAGGCGCGCGCCCGCGTCCTGCTGCAACAGGGCAGACTGCGCGGAGCCGAGAGCGCCATCCGGGATGCCGTGCGCGTCCTCTCGAAAGGCGGCGAGCAGGGAGCCTTAGCCGAAGCACTCACCACGCAAGGCCGCGTCCTCTCGAAGCTCGGCAACTTTGTCGAATCGCTCGACACGCTCAGACGCGCCGCAGACCTCGCCGAGCAGGCCGGGGCGGTCGAAGATGCCGGACGCGCCCTGCTCTTGCTGATTGAAGAACACGGCGAGCGTATCAATGAAACTGAGCTATTAGAGATATACGTGCGCGCCAATGACCTGTTGCGAGAGACGCAGGACGGCGAGACGATCAAACGCCTGCGCGCCTGTGCCCTTCGCATTGTGTCCGGACGCCGTGCCTCCCTGTCACGTAGACGAGCGCGCAGCCTCACGGATTTCTGGGCAAACTTCGATCTCAATGAGCAGGTGCGCGCCTACGAGGCGAGATATGTGCGGCGTGCTCTGATCGACGGGCAGGGAAGCATCACGCGTGCCACCCGTCTGCTCGGTTTGCACCACCATGGCACGCTCGCCGCCATGCTGGACGAGGGAGGCAGGCATAAAGACCTGGCGTATTTGCGCACCCCGCCCGAGCCGCGCAGGCAGAGCATCATCAACGTCAGGAATCGCCGTCGCCCGCGCGCTAAAGAGCGCACCATCAATATTCTCTGCGTCGAGGATTGTCAGGTGGTGGCCGACACCCTGAAAGAAACTTTAGAGGAAGTGGGATGGAAGGTCGCACTCTGCGCCGACGGCATGGAGGCGCTTGGCAGGATTGAAAGCAAGGCGCGCTATCACCTGCTCATCCTCGATAATCAACTGCCGGGCAAAGACGGTCTGGAACTGGCGCGGCGCGCGCGGCAACTCTCCCACCGGCGACGCACGCCCATCATCATGCTCTCGGCCGACAACGTTGAGCAGGATGCGTTGCGCGCGGGCGTCGATGCTTTCCTGCGGAAGCCGCAGGACGTCGGGCAACTGTCGGCGACGGCGTTGCGCCTGCTGACGAAAAACACCGCCGCCAGGTGATGCCACTGATGGTCTTGAATCCGCGCTTCGCCAACCCTGGCACGCTTGTAGGCACACAAAGAAAAACGGGCAGCTCATTGGCTGCCCGTTTTTCTTTGAACTAAAAGATGCACCCGGCAAGATTCGAACTTGCGACCCCATGATTCGTAGTCATGTACTCTATCCAACTGAGCTACGGGTGCATAAGGGGTTCTTAAACGTTACGGACGAATATACGGAATGGCTCTCGCGGGTGTCAAGCGCGCCTTCGGACGCGCTTTGGAGAGACGAGAGGCGTTCGTGCATACGGCATTTGCGTGAGCCTCAGCGCGCGTAGTAGCCGGGGCGCGTGCGTGCGATCAGTTCGGGACGCGCCACCTGAATTTGAATGGCGCGCCAGCCGCCGTCGCGCGGGCGCGAGCCGGCGGATTGATAGGCGATGGTGTAGAGCGTGCGCATCTCGGCGGCGACCTCGGCGTAGATGCGCGCCATGTCTTCGACGCGGTTGATTTCGTGCAGCCGCCCGCCGGTGCGTGCGGCCAGCGTGTCGAGGCGCGCGCGGGCGGCGGCGTAGATGGCGGCCTGTTGCGGCGTGGGTTCCGTCAAACGCTTCATGTCTTCGGGCGGCGTGCCTTTGTTCGAGGTGATGCTCAGGGTGGCGCGGTCTGTGAGACGTTTGAGGTTGCCGGAGGGCAGCGCGAGCGGGTAGATGGTGACGCCCTGCGCGTCGGCCGCGTTGAGAACGGAGGCGAGCGTCTGGTTCGCGTCGGGCTTGATCAAGCTGATCGCTTCATCGGCCGTGCGGGCTGCGATGGTGGCGGCGCGATCCTGTTTGCGCACGTCGCTGTCGATGCCATCGGTGAGGACGACGATGGCCTTGCGGCGCGAGCTTTCCTGCCGCAGCGAGCCGAGCGCGTGGCGCAGCGCTTTGTAGAGATTGGTGTCGCCGCTGCCGCGCGCCTGCTGGATGGCGAAAGCGATCCTCTGGCGGCTGTTGGTGAAATCCGTGAGCGTTTCGACGTGGTCGACGGGCTTAACTGTCTTTTTCTGCTCCTTCATCTCCGTCCAGAAGGCGACGACGGAGACGCGGTCGGCGGGCGAGAGGGCGTCGATGAAACGCAGCGCCGCCTGCTTGAGCTGCCCGCGGAAACTGAGCGTGGAGCCGGACATGTCGAGCAGGAGCACGAGACTGAAGGGCTGCTCGGTCGTCTCGAAGTTCAGAATGGTTTGCGGCACGCCGTCCTCGAAGACGGAGAAGTCGGCGCGCGTCAGATTCGTGACGGCGCGCCCCCTTGTGTCCGCGACACCGACATTAAGGCGTATGAGATTTGATTCGACCGTCACCTTCTCGTCGTCCTGCGCACGCACGGGCGCGGCGACGAGCGCGCAGAGGACGAGGGCGACGAGCGCGCGGCGGAGATTCGGCAAAAGGGTCGGGCGGAAAAAATGTTGATGAGTCATCGCTTCAGAAATCGCACGGGGCATAAGTTATAGATGCTGCCAGTATGCAAAGCCGCGCCCGCGTTTGCAAGCGGCGCGGCTTTGCGAGCGCGCGGGCGACAAAGCGCGGAGGGTGCGAGCGGGCAGCCGCCACGAGCCTGCAAAACGGCAAACAAGTCTCGCAACGCGCGCCGCTCGTGGGCGCGCGTTGCGAGACTTGTTTGGTGCGCGGAGCGTTGGGCGCGTTGCACGCGCCCAACGCTCCGCAGCTCCCGTCCGCGCGCGGGGGCGGTAAAGGGCGGTTTTTAGCTGACGGCTTTCAGCGTGCGGCGGCGCGCGCGGCGCGGCGTGGGGGCTGTTGCGGGGGGGGCGGCGGCGATGTTCGTCGCGGGCGTCTCTTCGTCGAGTTCATCAAAGGCCTGCGGGGCGGCGGTTCTGGCCGTGGTGCGGCGCGTGCGTCGCGCCACGGCGCGCTCCTCTTCGACCTCGGCGAGCCGGCGCGCGCGCTCGATGCGCTTGCGCGGCACGAGCTGGAATTTCAGTTCCATCTCCTGCGCTACTTTGTAGATGGTCTGCGGTTTCGTCCCGCGCGCGGCGCGGCGCAAAACTTCATCCTGCCCCAGCAACTCGGCGCGCCCGTCCTTGTCAATCCAAATGTATGTGGCTTCGGCCATCTCTTGCTTAACCTCCAGACGTATCAACTCGCGCATGTCCACGGCGGTCGCGATGGGTTTCGCGACCGGCAGGACGGGCAGCGAGCGCGACGTGGCAACTGCCGGCGCGGAGCGTTCGTTGGCGCGCCGCCCGGCGTAATAATCCCCGACGAGCGCGTCCACCGCCTCCCGGTGCTCGTCGTAAAAAAGCGCAAAATCCTGACAGCGCGTGCGGTACAGGCAATTGACCGAACACACGAGCGCGTCTTTGAAGTGCGCGTAGCGATTGCAATAAAGTTTCAAACCCATCGGTTTAACCTGGTGCGAACTGGCGGCGGGAGAACGACGAGCGAGGACGTACACCGGAGCACGCCTCACGAAGGGCATTCTCAATCGTTCGGGAGTGACCACGGACTATAACACGTCTGTGTTGCACGTGCAACGTTCGCCAGTGTATGAAACGAAACGAGCCGGTGAACTTCAGGCAGAAATATCTTGCGCGCCGCCGTCCGGTTCGACAATAATCCGTCGTCATGCAGGCGGTGTGCGCGAGCGTTTCCACTCGCCCGCGCTCGATACCCGTTGCGGAAACCCACTCGTCAAGCCCGTTTCTCTTTGAGCGTCGTGCCCCGATTTACGTCGGCGGCGGCGATGTGTGTCGGGGCGCATCCTCACACGCGGAGGGGATTTCCGAACCATGTACAAACCGAATTTCTGCGCCGAATGCGGCGGGCGCGTTGCGCGCCTGCGCTGGCGCGTGTGGACGAGTCGTCGTTTTTGCGATGGGTGCGAGCGCAGGTTTCGGCGCGGGCGCGTCGTCCGGCCGCTCCTCGCGTGCCTGGTGCTCGTCGGCGCGGGCTTCGCCGCCGGCCGCGCGTTGCGCCCCGCGCCTCCGCCGCTCGTCATCGAGCGAAGCGCGCCTGCGACGGCCGCGCCGCACGCCAGGCAACTTTCGACGGCGAGCGGCGCGGCGACAGGCAAAGGGACGGACGCCGCCGCGTCGGGCGCGACGGGCGCGACGGGCGCGACGGGCGAACGGCCGCAAGCTCCCGCCTACGGCGCGGACGGCACGGAGACGGAACGGCCGACCGACCCGGCCGAGATCGTCTCCGTCTGCGGCGCGCGCACGCAGCGCGGCACGCCCTGTTCGCGGCGCGTGCGCGGCACGGGTCGCTGCTGGCAGCACAGGGGGCGCGGCGCGATGTTGCCCGCCGCGAAATTGATCGTGCGGGAATAGGGCGAGGAACTTTTCTCGCCGTCCGCCCGTAATATTAGCGTTTGCGCGGCGTTTTAATTACAATGCACGGGCTAAACCTGCAAAGCGTCCTCATTAAGGGCACTTAAAGTATTTCCTGTCAGACCCAAGAACCACCATTGTCGCTGCCCGGAGCAGCCGGCCGCGCCCGACTACAGTAAAGGCGAGCGGCCTTTAACTTCCCAAACTGTCTGGAACACATGATGAAGAAAATTTACCTCTCGGCAATCGCATTTCTCTTCGTCGTCTCGACGGCCGTCGCGGCCAAAGAGGCGAGGCTCGTGCGTTACCCGCACTATCATCAGGGGCGCGTCGCGTTCGGCTATCTCGGCGACATCTGGACGGCGGACGAGACGGGACAGAACGTTCAGCGTCTCACCGTTCACAAGGGGCGCGACGTGTATCCGCGCTTCTCGCCCGACGGCAAGTGGATCGCTTTTTCGAGCGACCGCAACGGCAATCTCGATGTCTTCATCATGCCCGCGAGCGGCGGCACGGTGAAGCAGTTGACCTCGCACTCAAGCGACGATGCGGTCTTGAACTGGACGCCCGACGGCCGCAGCATCCTCTTCTCTGCAAATCGCGGCGAAGACTTCGCGGCGCGGCTCTACACGGTCAGCACGGACGGCGGGATGCCCCAGAACGCGGGCGTGGACATGGGCGTGCAGGGCTCCTACTCGCCCGATGGCCGCCGCCTCGCCTACAACCAGAAAGCGCAGGCCTACTGGCGCAAGTTCTATCGCGGCTCGATGCAGTCGGACGTGGTGGTGATGGACGCCGCGACGAAGAGTTTCAAGAACCTGACGGACTTCGAGGGGCTTGATTCGTGGCCGATGTGGGCGCGCGACGGCCACATCTATTTCGTCAGCGACCGCGAGGGCGGCGGGATCACCAACATCTGGCGCGTCTCCGAGGCGGGCGGCCGCGCCGCGCAGGTGACGACCTTTAAGAGCGGCGATGTGCGCTGGCCGGCCATCAGCAACGACGGCAAGACAATCGTCTTCGAGCACAACTTCGGCATCTCGAAACTCGATGTTTCGTCCAAGCGCGTCACGCCGATCAATCTCGACATCGCCGCCGAGACGCAGGAAAGTTTGAGCGAGGTGCGCGACTTCGCCTCGCAGGTTGACGACTACGCGCTCGCGCCCAATTCGCGCCGCATCGTCCTCTCCATTCACGGCGAGATTTTCACCGCGCCCGTCGAAGAGGGCGACCTGCGCCAGTTGACCGACAGCCCCTGGCGCGACCGCAACGTCGAATACTCGCCCGACGGCAAGTGGGTCGCCTTCGTCTCGGATCGCAGCGGGCGCGAGGAAGTCTACGTCATCGCGACGGACGGCGCGGGCGAGGCGCAGAAGCTGACAGACCTCGACGAACTCAAGTTCGGCTACTCCTGGTCGCCCGATTCGACGCAGATCGCCTACACGGCTTCCGACAACAAGCTGCGCGTCGTGGCGGTGGCAACCAAACAGTCGAGGGAAATCAGCGCGTCGCGTTACGGCCAGATCGGCTCGCCCCAGTGGTCGCCCGACGGCAAGTGGCTCGCTTATTCCAAGCCCGACTTTACGCGCAACAGCGACATCTACATCGCCCCCGCGACGGGCGGCGAGGAGCGGAAAGCCTCCTTCGATTCCTTCAACGAGGTGAATGCGCGCTTCTCGCCCGACGGGCGGAAACTCTATTTCCAGCGCATTGACCAGAGCAACTTCAGCTCGCTGACCTCCGTGCAAATCTACTCGGTCGCGCTCGAAAAACTCGAACGCGACCCGGACGACGCCGAGGAGCGCGCCGATCAGGAAGCCGCGCAGGCCGCGCAGGCTGCGGCCGCAGCAGCGGCGCAGGCGGCCGCCGGCGAAGCGGGCGGCGGCGCGACGCGCCCGAATCCGGCGCAACGTCCCGCGCCGAAGCCGATCAACATCGACTGGGCCGGACTCAAACGACGCACGCGTCAGTTGACGCGGATGCCCTTCGCCGTCACGGGCTACAGCCTCTCGCCCGACAGCAAGACAATCGTCTTCGTGACGAGCGAACTGGCCGGGGCGGTGAACATCCCGGTCATCTATTCGATTCAGGAGGACGGCAAGCGGCTCACGCGCATCACTTCGGGCGTGCCGCCGACGGACGGCGCGGCGCAGGGCGGCGGCGGAAACACAGGCGTCTCCAACCTGAGCGTCTCGCGCGACAACCGCACGCTCTTTTTCCAGGAGGGCGAATACGTCTATTCCGTCCCGATGCCGCCGCCGCTTCCGCCGGGAGCGAGCGCTTCGAGCGCGCCGCCCACCACGTCGGCCGCGCCCGCGCAGCGTCGGCGCGTTAACTTCACGGCGAAGGTCAGGATTGATCGCCCCGCCGAGTGGGCGGAGATGTTCGACGACGCCTGGCGCACGATGAAGTACCGCTTCTACGACGCCAAGATGCACGGCACGGACTGGGACGCGATGCGCGCCAAGTATCGCCCGCTCGTCGAATACGTCGGCGACCGGCAGGAACTCCTGAACATCATCAACGAGATGATCGGCGAATTGAACGCCTCGCATACCGGAACCGCGCCGCCGCCGGGCGGACGCGAGCCGGGCGCAGCCCAGACCGGCCACCTTGGCCTCGAACTACAGGCGGACGCGCAGGCGGGTCGCTACCGCGTGACGCACGTCTACGAAGACGGCCCCGCAGACAAGGATTGGGTTAAGGTCTCGGTCGGCGATTACCTGATCGCCATCGACGGCAAGCCCGTGCGCGCCGGCGACGAATACTGGCAACACCTCAACTACCGGCTCAACCGCAAGGTCGCCGTCACCTTCAACAACAAGGCCGCCGAAGAGGGCGCGTGGCGCACGCGCATCGAGCCCACTTCGATGGGCAACTACAGCCAACTGCGCTACGAGCGCTGGGTCAAGGAGCGGCGCGAACTGGTGTCGAAACTCTCGAACGGGCGCGTCGGCTACATCCACATACAGGCGATGAACCAGCCGAGCCTTCGCAAGTTCGAGAAGGAGTTGCGCGAGTACCGCGACAAGCAGGCGATGGTCATAGACCAGCGCTGGAATGGCGGCGGCAACATCGAACAGGAGTTGCTCGGCATACTCGTCCAGCGGCAGTATCAGGTCTGGCAGCCGCGCGGCACAGAGGCGACGACGCGCCCCTTCGGCGGCTTCTTCGGCCCCAAAGTCGTCCTGCAAAACTGGCGTTCGGCCTCGAACGCGGAGATGTTCCCGGCGGGCTTCCGCGCGCTCGGACTCGGCAAAGTGATCGGCACGCCGACGCCGGGCGCGGTCATCGGCACGGGCAGCTACACGCTCATCGACGGTTCGACCGTGCGCACGCCCGGCGTCGGCGTCTATCTCGCCGACAAGCAGCAGACCAACCTGGAGAATACGGGCGTGCGCCCCGACATCCTGGTTGAAAACTCGCCCGAAGATTACCTCGCCGGGCGCGACCGCCAGATCGAAGTCGCCGTCGAAGAACTGCTCAAGCAGCTCAAGACCGGCGGCGGACAGGTCGCGGACAGGTAAGCAGACGCAAGCGTCGCAGACAGGTAAGCAGACACAAGCAATAGAAAGATAAAAGGCAGAAGTGGGGCGGAGCAATTCGCACTCACTTCTGCCTTTTCTTTCGGCGGCGTTGACCGTCGCGCGCTTCCGGCCTCCAACTCGCCCCGTTCGTCGTCGGAACGGACGCGGGACGGCGCTTATGTCTTCTGTCTCAGGTCTAAGTGCTTGAGAGGTAAGCGGGCGCGCGCGTGCCTTTGCGGGCGGAGCGGGAGACGTTCCTGCCGATCAAAAGCTGCACCGTCTCGGTTAGTTTTTTGAGATCGTCCGGCTTGACCAGGTAGGCGCTCGCGCCGGCCTTCATCGCCTCGTGCCGCTCGCGCTCGTAGGCCGCGCCGGTGAAGAATAGAACCGGCGTCTCGGCGTCCGTCAGGCGGATGGCGCGACAGACTTCCGCGCCGCTCATGCCGGGCAGGCGGTAATCGAGCACGAACAGGTCGAAGCATTGAGACGCCGCCAGCCGCAACCCTTCTTCGGCCGTTTGGACGGAACGAAGCTCGTAGCCGGAATTTGAGTGATGAAGCATTAACTCGATCAACTGGGAAACGTCGTGATCGGCGTCAATGATGAGAATGCGCGGCGAAGGCATGATTGGATTCCTGCACGATGAGGTTGCTCTAAAATGTGTGCGTAAACCAGTGGGTGGAAAATAAAGGGCGGAGTTCGTTCCGGGTGAACCCCGCCCTGCCAAATTCCCTTGCACAGTGGGGGCAAAAGCATCGTCCGCCCGGATCGACATTGCGGGCGAGATTCCCGGAATCGCTCACAACGGCGAACGACATCTATTTACGAGAACACAGTATAGTCCAATCATTCCCCCTTGTATGTGTGAAAACACACATAGCATGTTAAGTGCAGTTGCGAGTGTTACGCGGTGGTCAGGGTCGAGGACGACCGCTTGATCGGGTAAGGCGTCTCCCTGATCGTTTGCCCCCGCGCGGGAAATTCAGGAAAACCTCACCGGCGGAAGCGACTGACAAGAGAGCGCGCGGGATAAGGGAAGGCGGGTCGGGCGTGTTATACTCTGGGTTAGATTTCAGACTCAACTGAACTCCGTTCTCTGAAAATTCATATTTCGACATCGGGATTCGTGCTTAACCGCCCAACTTCTTGTGCCGTCTGTGTCTTTTAAGACCTGACAGAAGCAAGAAGGAGCGTTCCTAGATGCCGTCCGCGAAAAATAATCAGCCGGTGCTGAACCGGCTGCTCGCCGCCCTTCCGAAAAAAGATTACCAACGCCTGCTGCCCGAGCTGGAACCCGTCCCGCTCACCTTCGGCGACATCATCTTTGAATCCGACGACCGCCTCCGGTACGTCTACTTTCCCAACGACTCCATCATCTCGTTGCTGTCTTCCGTAGAAGACCGCGAACACCTCGAAGTGGGTATGGTCGGCAACGACGGCATGGCGGGTCTCCACGTCTTCATGGGTGTCGCCAGGTCGCGCACGCGCGGTTTGGTGCAGGGCGCTGGCTCCGCCGTGCGAATGAAGGCCACGACGCTGCGCCGGGAGACGAACAGCATCGGGTCGTTGCACAAGCTGCTGAACCGCTACACGCACTCGCTCCTGACGCAAATTTCGCAATCGGCGGCCTGCAACCGTTTTCATACCGTCAACGTGCGTCTCGCGCGCTGGCTGCTGATGACGCACGACCGCATCGCAGGGGATGAATTTCGCCTGACCCAGGAATTTCTCTCACACATGCTGGGGGTGCGCCGTGAACAAGTCACCCACGCCGCCAGCGCGCTCCAAAAACAGAAGCTCATCAGCTATAGTCGCGGCCTGATCCGGATTCTGGATCGAGCAGGGCTGGAAGCCATCTCCTGCAAGTGTTATCGGGTGGTTAAAGACGAATACGACAGCTTTCTCAACTAGCCCCATCGCGCCAATTCGACGCCGGCGGAAATTCTACGAGCGCGCGTTCGGAGTTGGCGTTCGAAAGTAGTCTGGCTCTGGCAATTTCGGCCGGAAGATGGTAAATAAATATATGGCGCGGGCATCCCCTGACCGCGACGCGTGCCGCATCAAAATCCCGGAAATCCCCCTTCGTCTTGACGAAACCCGAGCGGCCGCCTGATAACTCCCCAATGTCATCGTGTCTCTATTGGTTGACCGATAATTGCGCTCCGGCGATTTCGCCATGTGTCGAGCGTAGCGCGGGCAGCCGTTACGAGGCCGAACGGTTGGCCTGACGGAGAGAAAATTTGATCGAAGCGGAAAACATGAGCGCGGCGGTGAACGGGGCGGATGCGCGAGAGGCGGCCCTGGGGAAACTCGCGCCGGTGTCGGCGTGGAGCGGAACATGCGCGCCGGAGCACTTCGTCCAGTTCTATGAGGCGGACGCATTTCTGATAAGTTCGCTCGGCGGTTTCATCGGCGCGGGACTCGGCGCGGGCGACGCCTGCATCGTCGTGGCGACCGCTGCGCACCGCGACGCGCTCGACGAACAACTGCGCGCCGACGGGTTCGACCCCGAAGCGGCACGCGCACGCGGCCAGTACGTCCCGGCGGATGCCGCGGAGCTTTTGTCGCAATTCATGGTCGGCGGCCGGCCGGATGCGTCTCGCTTTCTGGAAGCCGTCGGAGTCATCGTCGCGGGCGCGGCGAAGGGCGGCCGGCGCCTGCGTATCTTCGGCGAGATGGTCGCGCTGCTGTGGGCTGAGGGGAACTGCGACGCCGCGCTCCGGCTCGAAGCGCTCTGGAATGAACTGCACGAGCGGCAACCCTTCACGCTCTTTTGCGCCTACCCCATGCAGGTCTTCGAGGACGAGACTCGCGCGCGCGGCCTCGGCGACATCTGCACAACGCACGCGCGCGCTATCCCCGCCGAGAGCTATTCGGCCATCACGGACGCCGATGCGCGCCTGCGCACCATCATCGAGTTGCAGCAAAAGGCGCGCGCCCTCGAAGCCGAAATAGCGGAACGCAGGGAAGCCGAGGAACAACTTCGCGTCGCGCTCGTCCGCGAGCAGGCGGCGCGCGCCGAAGCCGAGCAGGCCAATCGCCTCAAAGACGAATTTCTCGCCACCACCTCGCACGAGTTGCGCACGCCTCTGACGGCCATCCTCGGGTGGTCGCACATGCTTCGTCACGGCAAGCTGGACGAGGCGGCCGCGACGCGCGCCGTGGAGACGATTGAGCGCAACGCCAAAGCGCAGGCGCAACTCGTCGAAGACATCCTCGACGTGTCGCGCGTGATCACGGGCAAACTCCGGCTCGACATCGCGCCGGTCGACCTCGCCCCGGTGATCAACGCCGCCATCGATTCCGTGCAGTTGGCGGCCGACGCAAAAAACATCCAACTCTCGGTGACTTTCGAGCCGGCCGCGCGCCACGTCTCCGGCGACGCCGGACGCTTGCAGCAGGTCGTCTGGAATCTGCTCTCGAACGCCGTCAAGTTCACGCCCACAGGCGGCCGCATCGGGATACGCCTTGAGCGCGCGGGCACGCTCGCGCAACTCACCGTGAACGACAACGGCTGCGGGTTCGATGCCGCTTTCGTCCCCTACATCTTCGACCGCTTCCGGCAGGCCGACGGCAGCAGCACGCGCAGCCACGGCGGCCTCGGTCTCGGCCTCGCCATCGTGCGCCACCTCGTCGAACTACACGGCGGCGCAGTCAGCGCCCAAAGCCCCGGCGAAGGCGCGGGCGCGACCTTCACCATCACGCTGCCGCTCGCCGCGCCGCCACAGGCCGCGAGAGAACGACAGCCGGGCGGCAGCCGCTATTCCCGGCGCGACGAGCAGGTGAGCGCGCCCGCACGGCCTCTTCCCTCGCTCGCGGGCGTGCGTGTGCTTCTCGTCGAAGACGACCCGGACGGTCTGGGCACGCTCGCCGCCATCCTCGAAGCCTGCGAGGCCGCCGTCCAGACTGCCGCCAGCGCCGGGGCCGCGCTCGATGCGCTCCATTGGTGCAAGCCTTCCATCCTCATCTCCGACCTGGCGATGCCGGGCGAGGACGGCTATGCGCTCATCTCCAAATTCAGAGCGCGCGAGGCCGAAATTGGCGAGCGCACGCCCGCCATCGCCCTGAGCGCATACGTCTGTGTCGAAGACCGCGCACGCGCCGTCTCCGCCGGATTCAACGCGTTTATCCCGAAGCCCGTCGACCCGCATGAGCTGATCAACGTCATCCTCGATCTCGTCAGGCCATACGCGGCCGGCATCCTTCTCTCCGATTGCGAGATGTGAGAGGCTTCGCCGCCGCAGAGAGCGCAAACTGCCGAGAGGCGCTTCCTCGGCCGCGCCTCGCAAAGGGCGCACAACAAAGGCAGCCGTAACTTTTGGAGTTTCGGCTGCCTTTGTTGTGCGCCCCGCGCGGCGTTGACCCGTCTCTGCTTCGCGGTTCCTCTACTTCCGATTTTTGAATTGATCGTAGAGTTCGGTGTGGCGGCTGTTGAGGGGAACCTGGCGGCCGTTGATGAAGAGATGACGGATGCGCGTGCGTGCTTCGAGGAGATCGCCGTCGGCGACGACGAGGTTGGCGATCTTGCCCACTTCAATCGAGCCGAGACGGTCGCCGACGCCCATGATCTGCGCCGGGTAGAGCGTGACGGACTTGAGCGCGTCGGCGCGCGAGAGGCCGAAGGCGGCGGCCATGCCTGCGCGATAGGGGAGGTCGCGCACTTCCGCGCCCTGGTCGCCGGTGGAGAGGGCGAAGCGCACGCCCGCCTGTTGGAGTTTGGCCGCGCTCTCATACATCACGTCGTAATAGTCGTCTTCGCGGCTCGGCAGATCGAAGAGGCCGCTGAGGATGACCGGAACGTTGCGCTCTTTAAGGAAGGAGGCCATCTTCCAGGCGTCGTTGCCGCCGAGGATGATGGGCTTGAGTTTCATCTCCTCGCTGAAGCGGATGCAGGCGCGCATCTCGGCCTCGCGGTCGGCGCGGAAGACGACCGGACGCTCGCCGCGCACGTAGGGCACGAGCGAGGCCAGCACTACGTCCGCGTCCGGGCGCGGGAGGCTCCGGTCGGCGTTGGCCGCGTCCATCGCGCGGCCGTAGGCTTCGGCGTCGCGCAGCAGTTTGCGCAGTTGTTCGACCTGCCGGTCGCGCGCCGTCGTGGCCTCGCCGGGGTTCGCCTGCGCCTGCTGGAAGAGGCCGCCGAAGCCGCCGCCGCCGGCCGCGCGCGGGTAGTTGACGACGAGCGCGGCCGCCGGCAAGACGGCCATCTCGCGCGGGCTTGAGCCGAGCAGGTTGATCATGGCCGCCTGACCGGAAATGATTCCGCCCGACGGCGAACTGAGGACGCTCGTCACGCCGTTGACGCGCGTGACGGCGACGTGCGCGCTGTGCGGGTTGATGCCGTAGAAGGCCTGCGCGTTCGGGTTCATGTCGCCGACTTCGGCCACGTCCACGGTCGCATTCGCTCCCTGTGGAATCTCGATGAGTCCCATCGAAGTGCCGAGGTCGATCATGCCCGGATAGACCGAGAGGCCGCGCCCGTCTATCTCAACAGCGCCCGGGGGCACGGGGACGCTTGCGCCGACGGCCGTGATCCTGCCGTCGCTGACGACGATTGTGCCGCCTTCGACATCCGCGCCGGAGACGGTGACGATGCGCGCGTTACGGATGGCGAACGTGCCGGGCGTGCCCGACATGAACTGCACTCCCATCGTGCTCGAAGCCTGCTGCGCGGGCGCGTGCGGCGGCGCGGCGACGCACAAAAGCAGCAGCACGGCGAGCGCGGCGCGCACGTTGATGCGTGTGGCGCGGGCGCGCACGTTGATGCGCGCGCCGGAGCCGGTGCTTCTTCCAGCGCGGGTGTTAATTCCCGCGCGGGCGTCGATGCGCCCGCGGGCGTTGAAACGCGCGGAGGCGTGTGCGAATAAATTCAGGCTCATCGGCGGTTGTCTCCTTCCCCGTTGTCAACGTCGTCGTGGTCGTGATGGTTCGAGGGGCGACGGCGCGGCGCGCCGGGCGCGGTTGCGCCACCTTCGGCGGGCGGGCGGTTCACTTCCGCGCGCATCAACTCTTCGCGCTCGCGTTCGAGTTCGGGGCGGCGCGCGAGGTCTTGCTGGCGGTCGAAGAAGATGTCGCCGTCGATGAACGTGGTCTCGACGCGCGCATAGACGCTGAAGGGGTGCGCCGTCCAGATGGCGAGGTCTGCGTCTTTGCCCACGTCAATCGAGCCGACGCGATCCTGTATGCCGAGTTGGATCGCCGGGTTGAGAGTGATCAAGCGCATGGCTTCGTCTTCCGACAGGTCGCCGTATTTCATCATCTTCGCGGCTTCGATATTGAGACGGCGCGCGCGCTCGTCGGAGTCGGAGTTGATGGAGACGATGACGCCGGCGCGCGTCATCACCGCCGCGTTGTGCGGGATGGCGTCGTAGGCTTCGATCTTGTAGCTCCAACTGTCGGCGAACGACGACGCGCCCGCGCCGTGCGCCGCGATCTCTTTCGCCACCTTGTAGCCTTCGAGCACGTGTTGGAGCGTCTTGATCTTGAAGCCGAAGTCGTCTGCGAGGTTGAGGATCATGATGATCTCGTCGGCGCGATAACAGTGTGCGTGTACGAGCCGCTTGCCTTCGAGGATTTCCACGAGCGGTTCGAGTTGCAGGTCGCGGCGCGGCGGGATCAAATTCTTGTCGCCCCGCGCGACGGCGGCGCGATGTTCATCCCAGCCGCGCTTGTAATTGCGCGCGCGCGTGAAGGCGTCGCGCAAAACTTCTTCCTGTCCCATACGCGTGGCCGGGTAGCGGCGCGTCTGGCCGGGCAACACCGTGGAACTCGCGCGCTTGACGTTTTCGCCGAGCGCGAACTTGATGCCCGGAGGCGCGCCGGGGAAGATGAACTCCGCGACGGGGCGGCCATACTTGATCTTGACCACCGTGTTCTGCCCGCCGATGGTGTTGGCCGAGCCGTGCAGGAGGTTCAGGGTGGTCACGCCGCCTGCGAGTTCGCGGTAGAGGTTGGGCGCGGTCGGGTTCAGCACGTCGCGGATGCGCACCATCGAGGTGACGGAGAGCGTGCCCTCGTTGATCGCATCGGACATCGAGTGCGAGTGTGCGTCCACGATACCGGGCATGACGTACTTGCCCGTCGCATCGATCACGCGCGCGCGCTCGCCCGCCTTCAAATTCTGGCCGACGCCGGCGATCTTGCCGTTGCGAATCAGGATGTCCGTGTTGGCGAGCGTGCCGCGCGAGACGGTGATGACGGTCGCGTTGCGAATCAGCGTGTCGGGCGCGACGGCGGGGCGGCCGGCGTCTGTTCGCGCGCCCGCGCCCTCGCGCCGACGCCCCTGCGCCTGCGCCCCTGCGCCAACGCCCCAGGCGGGCGCGAGCACGAAGAGCGCGACGAAAAGTGAAATAAGTTTTCTCATCTTAATCTCCAGCGAAGAAAGTATGTATGCGAAACGATGAACGATGAACGATGAACGATGAAGGCGGAACGATAAACACGGAACGCGGAACGCGGAACGATGAATGCGGAACTGAAAGGCGTTCGTCTCGTCCTTCATCGTTCATCGTTCCGCGTTCATCGTTATTCCGGCGGTCTCGCGCCCTCTGTGGGCGGCGTCGGCGTGGCGGCCGGCGTCGTGGTGGCGCCGCCCCCGCTTCCGCCGCCGGCGCGCGTGCCGTTGAACGTGCCCGAGCCGGAGCCGACGGTCGAGACGGTGCCGCGCATTTCGTTGCCGCTGATCGTGCCCGCGAAGTTGGCCTCGGTGGTCTGCGTGCCGGTCGTGATGGGCGCGGTGAAACGTATGTCGCCCGATGCGCCGACGGATGCGTTGGCGATTTGCGCCGAACCGAAGTCGCCCTGGATCGAACCGCTCAGGCGTTCCGTCTCCTGTTGGAGCGTGAGCGTGATGGAGCGTTCGGGCTGACCTTCGAGCTGCACGCGCAGCGTCCACGTGCCGGAAGCGAGCGAGCGCGCGCCACCGCCCGCCGGGGGCGTCGCGGACGCGGGCTTGAGGTCTACGGGGCGGCCGTCTATGAAGACGTGCGTGATCTGGCGTTCGCGCGCGAGCAGGTCGCCGCGCGTGACGGTGAGATTGGCGATCTTGCCGACCTCAATCGTGCCGAGTCGATCTTCGACGCCGAGGATTTCCGCCGCTCGCAACGTCAGAGCCCGCACGGCTTCGTCGCGCGCCAGGCCGTTGTCCAGCGACTTCGAGACGTTGCCGAGATAGTCGGCCATATTCGAGAGACCGCCGGACTGGAAGGCGAAGCGGACGCCCGCCGCGGCCAGCCGCCCGGCCGTCTTCGGCGCGTCCACGCGCTCGCGCAGCACGCGCACCGGGTCGGGGTCGGCTTCGGGCGTCTGCGCGGTCGTGCGGCGCGGGTAGTTCAGAGAGAGCAGCACGGGCACTTTCGCCGCCGCGAGTCGTTCCGCCACGCGCCAACTCTCCGCTCCGCCCGCGATGATGAGACGCAAATTGAACTCCTGCGCCAGGTCGAGCGCGCGTTCGATGTCGCGCTGCCGGTCGGCGTACATGACGACGGGCATCTGGCGCGAGAGCACGGGCAGGAGCGCGGCGAGCGACTTGTCCTGATCGGGACGGCGAATCCCGCGCGGGTTTTTTTCATAGACGGCGTTGGCCTCGCGGTAACGCCCGGCGTCGAGCAACATCTGGCGGACGGCGGCATAGACGCCGAGCAGCGACCCCGGATACGTGCCCGTGCGCAGCGGCGTGAAGCCGACGTGGAGCGCAACCGGCGAACGCACGATCATGGCCTGCGAGGTCTCGCCCGCGAGGTTGATGACGGCCGATTGCCCCATGAAGATGCCTTCGCGCGGCGCGGTCAGGGCGGCGGTCAGACCGGCGTTGCGCGCCGCCTCGATCTGCTCGCCGCCGGGGCGCACCACGTCGGACGCGAGAATTTCGGGTTGCAGGCCGACGGGCTGCGAAGAGTTGGGCGAAGAGACTGCGGGCGTCGCCTGCGCCTGCGCGGCGAGCAGGGCGATCACGCCTCCCCCGCCGCCGGCCGCCGGTCGCGCGGGCTGCGGCGCGGCGGGCATGCCGAGATTGGTGTTGGCGTCAATCAGTCCGGGATAGATCGACAGCCCCGTGCCGTCAATAACGCGCGCGTCCGGAGGCGCGGCGACGCCTGCGCCGACGGCGGCGATGAGGCCGTTTCTGATGACGACCGTGCCGCGCGGTATCTCCGCGCCGGAGACGGTGACGATGCGCGCGCCCGTGATGGCATAGGTGTCAATCGCGCTGCGCTGCGCGCGTGCGACTCGCGGCACGGACGACGCGGCGGCGAGCGCGATGAGCGCGACGGCCGCCACGGCGACGGGCGCGAGAAAAAGGACGGAGGCGGCGCGTGGCCGCCGTGCGGGTTGTGTTCGCATGATCGCTTTCTGCCTTCGGTGTTGAAAGTCAACGGCGCTTGCGCGCGCGCCCGCGTCTACATGTAAAGAGACGGCGGACGCGGGCGGGCGCGGAAAATTTTAAAGACGAAAAAAAGAGGGCCGCGACCGGCGCGTTCGACGTGCGTGCGCGGCGAGAGGCCGTTCGCACGCGTGGTTTAATTTGTCAGTTTGCCGGAGGCTCGTCCTGTTACGGCGGCACGCGCCGGAAAGTTTCGCGGGCTACAGGTCGCGCGCACGAAACTTTCGCTAAACTTTCGTGCGGACGCGCTCGTGAAAGGTTCGCACGGGCGCGCGCGTGTAAGTTTCGCAAAGATTCGCACGGGCGCGCACGACGACGCGCCGCGCGCTACTTCGAGAGGCCGGGAAAGCCTGTCCGGCCTAAACAAAAATCGGCGCGTGCGAGCAATTATCGCACGCGCCTCGTTCAAATGCGCCCGCCATCAGAGACGGACGCGGCGCGAAAGTTTAATGGTTGGCGTTGGCGTTGCCATGCGTGTTCGTGTTGTTGACGTTCGCCGCGCCGCCGGTCGTGGTCGTGCCCGTGCCGCCCGTGCCGCCGGTCGTGTTCGCGTTGTTGGTGGTGGCGGCCTTATTGCCGTTGGTGGTCGTGTTGGTGCCAGTGTTCGTGTTGGTGGCGGATGAGCACCCGGCGGCCAGCGCGGCCAGCATGATGAAAGTCGCAAGTTTCTTCATGTTCGTTATTCGCTCCTCTGGAAAAGTGTCCGGTTGCGCCAGTGACCTGATCGCCGTCTGCCCCGCGCGGTGCGAGATGACAGGGTGACACGCCGGCGTCGGCGCAAGGCGGCCGGGCGCAAGAAGGCGTGTCAACTTTAGTTCTCTGGCAATCAGGGGAATTAGCTTGTTAGCGCAGGCATATTTACCATTGCGTCGGGAAAGACGCAAGGGAATTAAGGGCGCGCGTCGCGCGCGTTCACCGACGGTCGAGGGCGCGACAATTACGGCCGGACGCGACTCACGCTCGCGCGCTATCTCGCCCTCGCGCTCGAATTCCAACTCGGCGCGGACATCCTCTCCACGGCCATCGCGCCCTCCTGGGATCAGATCGGCAAACTCGGAGCCATCGCCGTCATCCGCACCGGCCTCAACTATTTCCTCATGCGCGAGATGAAGCAGGAAAGGGAAACGATGAACGATGAACGATGAACGATGAAGTGAAAGCAATACTTTTGTCTTTCATTCCGCGTTCATCGTTCATCGTTCCGCCTTCATCGTTTATCGTTCATCGTTACCACTTGACCGAGCCTTCCTTCGACGTGTCGATCTGCGCGACCTGCTGCGGGGCTTCGTTGAAGAGGTAGCCCTTCATGTTGTCGAAGAGGAAGTTTTGCGCGTCGGGGTTGGTCAGGTCGAGACCGTAGTGGTTGATGATCTGGCTCTGCTTCTGGAGCCACTCCTGCCAGCAGGGCTGGCAAATTTCCGCCCCCACCTGCTGTCCGATCTCGTTCGGGAAGGGCGCGTAGCCGAGCGCCGGTCGCCGCTCGCCGCAGTGTTTGCATTTGATTTGGTCGGCCATGTTAGTAAATTCTCCTTGCTTGAAAACTTGCTGATGATAAATGCGCGCGCGCAGAGAGGCGCGAGCTTCAGGAACTCTGCGCTTGCGCGGCGTGAATCGCCTCGATGATTTCCGTGTCGCGCGGCCGAAAGAGGGAGACGGTTTCGACCTTGCGATAACGAATGATCCCATCCTTGTCGATCACGACGACGGCGCGCGCCGCGCGGCCGGCGAACCACGAACTCGCCTCGTAAGCCCTGTGAACTTTCCCCTCCGTGTCGGCCAGCAGCCTGAGCGGCAGATTGTGATGCTCCGTGAATTTGCGGTGCGACTCCACCGTGTCGGTCGAAATGCCGACCACCTCCGCGCCCGTCTCCGCGTAACTCTCCCAGTTGTCGCGCACGGAGCAGAGTTGCTTCGTACAGACGGGCGTCTCGTCGCCGGGATAGAACAGCAGCACGACGACGCGCCCGCGCTGTGCAGACAACTGCCACTCCGCGCCCTCCGTGTCGTGCAGGATAAAGTCGGGCGCCTGCGCGCCGACGGCCGCCGCCGCTTCCTTCGCTCTACTCATGCCTGTTTTTCTCCCTGCCTTATGCCGTCCTTGCCGCGCCGGCGTCGAAAGAGACGGCGTAGGGTAAAGATGATCGTGTTGAGGACGAGGACGAACAGCACGAACCACACGATGAGCACGAGCCAGCCACCCGTGCCGGGGTCTGTGTTGTCGAAAAAGGCGAGCATGATATTGGCGCTCGACATCGTGTCCGTCATCACCCTTCACCTGTCCGCGTGTAAACACCTGCCCGCATCACTTGTCGCCCGGCGCGTTCGTAAAGTCGCGTATGTCTTTGAACGGCGTTTCGCTGTCGGTGAAATCGGGGCGGTAGTAGTGCGAGGCGGAGTCGTATTCCTGCATCCAGCCCTCCTCCATGCCGAGGTCTTCGAGCGCGGAGACGGCGCGCATCCATTCGCTTTCGGAGATGCGGCGCGAGAGCAGCGTATAGCGTTCATCGTCGGCGGCACGGTTCGTCGCATAGTATTGCGCCATCAACGAGACGGCGACGCGCGGGCTGAGCGCATCCCTGATCCATTCCAATGATTCGCGTATGCCGCCGAGGTCGTTCGGCAAAACCAGGAGGCGGACGACGAGGCCGCGCCGGAGCAGTCCCGCGTCGTCGAAACGAAGCGCGTCGCCCGTCTGCCGGTACATCTCGGTGACGGCGCGGCGCGCGTGCTCCGTGTAGTCTCTGACTTTGGAATAGGTGTAGCCGTCGGCCGAATCGGCATACTTGAGATCGGGTAGATAGACATCGACCACGCGGTCGAGCAGCCGGAGGACTTCGACCGAATCGTAGGCGTTCGTGTTGTAGACGATGGGGAGGCGCAAGCCCTGTTCGGCGGCGACGAGGATGGCGCGCGCCATCTGCGGGGCGAAGTGCGTGGGCGAGACGAAGTTGATGTTGTGGCAGCCGCGCGCCTGTAGTTCGAGCATCATCTCGGCCAAACGTTCGTGCGACACTTCGTTTTTGATCTGCTCGCGGTGCGTCTGCGAGATTTGATAGTTCTGGCAATAGACGCAGCGCAAATTGCAGTTGCCGAAAAAGATGTTGCCCGCGCCGTGCGTGCCGCTGAGCGCGGGTTCTTCGCCGAAGTGGGCGGTGTAGGAAGAGACGATGGGGAGGCGGCCGGAATAGCAGGCGGCGATCTCGTCCTCCAGGCGATTGTTGAAACAATCGCGGGGGCAGACGGTGCAGCGCGCGAGCAGGGCTTCGAGCGCTTCGACGCGGGCGCGTAGTTCGCCCGACTCGTAGAGCGCGAGGTATGAAGGCGTCCGCGTCTGTGGTGTCGGCGGCGTCTGCGTGGCGTGTGTGGTCTGTGTGGTCATGGCCTCGGTTTGACTCTCAGGCGATAGTGGGGGCTGTTGTGGCGCGCGGCGAGTTCGGAGGGGGCGAAGTGTTTGCCGAGTTGCCAGATGAAATCCATCTCGGCGCGCAGGCTGGTGATGGCGAGACGCGCCTCGAATATGAGCGTCATGCTGCCGTAGAAGAGACACGACGCGCCGAGGAGACCCATCACGACGGGGGCGAAACTGTAGCGCACGCCGGCGAAGGCGACGATGCCGATGGCGACGCTCGTCGCGACGAAGAGGCCGAGCGCGATGTAGAAGACGGTCATGCTGCGCTGGAGTATGCGCGCGCGGCTCGTCAGCTTGTCGAGCTGGTCGAAGATCATGGCGCGGCGGTCTTCAAAGAGCGCGAGTTCGTCGTCGCCCTTGGCGGCCAGTTCCTCGAAGCGATCCGAGAGGGCGCGCACGCGATCCACGACGCGGCCGAGGCGCGTGGAAGTTGACAGGATGAGCGCGCCGCAGGCCGAGATCAGGACGGCGGGCGTGATCATGGCCGTCAGGACGGCGAGGGCGGAAGAGAGCGGTTCCATGTGCGTAAATTTACGAATCAAAGTCCGGTTAGTTATAACGCCCGCCGAAGGCGACGGGCAACCGGCGGCGCGCGGCGGGGCGAAAGAATTTCCGCGCGGCGGCGGTGTAAAGAGTTGCGCGCGTGCGCGCGAAGTTGTGCTATGCTCCGGCGCAAATCGCAGCGCGAAAATTTCATCATGGGGCAGGGAATCTTCTAAGGCCGGACTCCGCACGCGGGGTCTCGCCTCTTCACATCAGAACGAAGGAGCACAGCGATGGCTAAAAAAGCGAACCGTGGGAACGGCGGAGACAGAGACGAGCTGACGAGCGGGGTCATTATCGGCGGCAGCGGCGACGACACGGAGACGGGCGGCGGTGGCGGCGGCAACTCGACCGACGCCGAGAGCGACCGCGAACCCGTGGCGGACAACGGGCGTCTGGACGCGGCCGAGCGTGCGGACGCGCGCGCGGCGGCCGAAGGCGGCGAAGGCGGCACTGACGCGGGCGACGGTGGCGGCGACAACGGCGGCGACAACGGCGGCGACGATAACGCGGGCGTCGAGGGCGCGCATGGCGGCACGGCCATCGGGCGCGCGACCGGAGTGACCGGCGGCGGGTCGCGCGGTAGAGGCGGCGCGTCGGGCGAAGGCACAGGCGGCGGACGCGCGAGTGGAGGAGGAGCGAGCGGTTTGTCAGCGGGCGGCGGCGCAGGCGGCGGGGGCACGTCGGGCACGGCCAGGCAGGGCGGCGCGAAGGGCGCGGGCGGTGCGAGCGCGTCGCGCGCGGGCGGCGGCAGTCGCACGGACGGTGCGAACAAGGGCGGCGCGGCCGGGCGGAAGAATCAGGGCGGCGGCACGCAGGGCGGGCAGAGCGGCGGCGGTTCGGCCGGGAAGGGCACGTCCACGAAGGGCGGCGCGAAAGGCGCGGGCGGCGGCGGCGCGGGCAAAGGTCTGCACGGCGGCGGCGGCGCGAAGAAAGGCGGCGGCGGCGCGGCGCGCACGGGCGGCGCGGACACAGGCACGGGCGGCGGCACGAAGGGCGGCGGCGGCGTCGGCGCGCTCAAGCGCGGCGCGGGCGCGGCCTCGACCGGCGGGGCGACGACGAAGACGCGCGGCGGCGCGTCCGGCGGCACGGGCGGCCCCTCGGCGGGCGCGGGCAAGAGCGGCGCGGCGCGTGCGACCGGCACGGGCGGCGGGAAAGGCGGCGGACTCGCGCAGACGGGCGCGGCCGGAAAGAGCGGCCCGAAGCGCGACACCGGCGGCAAGAAGAACAAACTGCCCTCGAAGGCGGGCGGCAAGGGCAGCCCGCTCGGCGGCGCGAAGAAGGGCGGCACGGGCGGCGTGGCGCAGGGCGCGGGCAAAAATCGCGGCGCGTCGGGCGCGTCCGGCGGGCGCGGCGCGGGCGGCATCAAAGGCGGCGCGAAGAAGGGCGGCAAGGGCGGCAAGGGCGGCGGCTCCGGCCAGAATGCGGGTTCACCGAAATCCGACGGTAAAAGTAGACGCTAACGAAAATTCGATCACGACCGGCATTGATCAGAACCCGATCACGGCCGGCATCGATCAAAACTCCATCAACGCTGGCGCTAATCAGAACTCGATGACCGCCGACGTTGATCAGCACTCGACGAATGCGGGCGTTGATCAGGACTCGACGGCTGCGGAAGCTAACCAGGACTTGATCACGTCGGTCGCGGAGACGACCGGCCGCGTCGCCGCGAAGGTGTCGAACGTCATCGACAGTCTGACCGGCGCGCTCAGAAAGGGACGCAAAGGTTAGTCTGTGATAGGCCGAGAGCGATCAAGGGGGTCGCCTTTCATATTCTCAGATATGAGAGGCGGCCTCTTCTCACAAAGTAAACTGGAAGGGTGATATTGACCTTCGTGTGACGCCAATGTCCGACTCTCATCTTCTCAGACTTAAGTATTTACTATCTCTCATATCTCTGCTGTTCGCCTGCACGGCGCAGGGGCAGACCAACATCGAGCCAGCCCGCAAGTTCGACGAGTTCGGAGACGTAGATGCTTCGGACATCATCGCGCGACTGGATAGTCTCGCCATCGCCTTACAGAACGAACCGCACGCGCGCGCTTTTATCATCGTCTATCGTACCCGCCGCGATCTCCCCGGACTCAGTAACCGTTACGCGCACCGGATGAGGGGATATCTAATCGAATCGCGTGGAATTGAACCCCGGCGCGTCGTGACGGTGGACGGGGGCGTTGCCTCGTGTCTCACTCAGGAATTATGGCTCGTGCCCGTCGGCGCGACGCCGCAACCACGCGCCGACGTCTACTCGAACCACTTCGCTTATGAGGCGTATAAGTTCGACGAGCATTACTATGCCCGGCCGAATGATCCGGTCGAGATCGGCTATTGGGTTGATGCTTCCACGGACTTACACGTATATCTTGAGGCATACGCCCTGGCCTTACAAAAAGAGCCGCGCGCCACGGCTTATCTCGTCGCTTACACCAGCGCGGAGTCTGATCGGGCGGCTTTCGCCGCAGAGATGCTGCGGCGCGAGCGTGATTTTTTGATCAGGCAATACGGCATCAAAGCGGCGAGGATCAAAACCGTGAACGGCGGCAGGCGAAAGTGGCGCGGGATGGAATTGTGGATCGTCCCGCCGGGCGAGAAAATGCCGTTCGAACTTCAAGGTCGGATTTCACCACAACGTCGCAGACGTTAAGAATTCAACGGCCGCATCTGATCATCGAGTGCGCGACGGAATTAGGACTATAAGTTTTTCGCGCGCCTGACATTTACAACATGCGCCTCTGGCTCTCCAAAAACAGCGAAGTGCCGATCCGCGAACAGTTGACGACGCAGATCATGCTCGGCGTAGTGAGCGGCGACCTCAAGCCCGGCCAACGCCTGCCCAGCACACGCGAACTCGCGCGCCGCTTCCACATCCACGCCAACACCGTGAGCGCGGCCTACGGCGAACTCGAACGGCGCGGCTGGCTGGATTCGCGCAAGGGCAGCGGCGTCTACGTGCGCGAGTTCTCGAAAGACCGCGAACTCGACGCCGAGGTTGAACTCGACCGGCTCATCTCCGCTTTCCTCGCGCGCGCGCGAGACGGCGGTCACTCGCTCGGCGACGTGCAGGAGCGCGTCAAACGCTGGCTCGAATTCCAGCCGCCCGATCACTTCCTCGTCATCGAGTCGGATGATGAACTGCGCGAGATTCTCGTCGCGGAGATCGAGGAGGCCACAGAATTCCGCGTGCGCGGCCTGAGCCTCGAACGGTGCGTGCGGGACGGCCTGCCGGCGGGCGCGATGGCCGTCGCGCTCTACGGGCGGGAGGCGGAGGGCGCGCGCGCCGCGCTTCGCGCCGACACGAACCGCATGATCGTGCTCCATTCGCGCAGCGTCCCCGAATCGCTCGCCGGGGCGCAGCGTCCGCGTGCGGACGCGCTCATCGCGGTCGTCTCGCGCTGGCCGGAGTTTTTGCGCTGGGCGCGCACGGTGCTCGTCGCCGCCGGAATCGACCCGACCGCGCTCAACTTCCGCGACGCGCGCGAGGCCGGCTGGCAGCGCGGTCTCACGTCGAGCGCGTTCGTCATCACCGACGCGCTCACCGCGCGGCGTCTGCCGCCGAACTGCACCCCGCGCGTCTTCCGCATGATCGCCGATTCCTCGCTCGACGAACTGCGCAGCTTCGTCAGAGACTTTCTCACCCGTTGAAGACCTCCGTTTGAGTTTCCCACTGCGGGCGCGGCGTGTGACACTTCACGAAGTCGCACAAAACTCTGGCTGCGCGGTCTTGGCTTGTTCTATATTCCGGTTTGCCCGTCGCGCGCGGCGAGAGGAAGGCCGAGAGCACTTCTTAAGTTGCTCATGCCGGGACGGTCGCTTTCGCGGGACGAAGCACGAAACGCGGGATAGAGGAAAAGTTTAAGGTGCGCTGGTTGCGGCTCGTGCGGTAAGGAGGTGTGAGAGTTGGTCAGGCGAATGCTGGTCGCAGTTCTCAGGCTCGCGCTGCGCGTCTTCTTCCGGCGCATCGAGGTGAAGGGCTTGAAGCACGTCTCGCGCGAGGGGGCGACCATCTTCGTGCTCAATCACCCTAACGGCCTCGTCGATCCCGTCTTCCTGTTGTGCTATGCGCCGCGCCGCGTCTCGTTTCTCGCCAAAGCCCCGATCTTCAGGATACCCGTCATCGGCCTCTTCGCGCGCGCGCTCGAAGCGATCCCCGTCTATCGACGGCAGGACGAAGGCGCGGATGTCGCGCGCAACCGGGAAACTTTCGCGCGCGCCGAGAGCCTGCTCAGACGCGGCGGCACGCTCGCCATCTGTCCCGAAGGCGTCTCGCACAGCGACACGAAACTCCGCCCCTTGAAGACCGGCGCGGCGCGCATCGCGCTCGGCGTCGTGGCCGAAGACGCGAGCCTCGAACTCAAGATCATCCCCGCCGGCCTCTACTACACGGCCAAGACGGCTTTTCGCAGCGCGGCGCTCTTACACTTCGGCGAGCCTATCCGCGTCGAGCGCGTCGCCTTCGACGCGGACGGCGAATTGCCCGCCGAAGCCGTCCGCGCCCTCTCGGCGCGCATCGAGCGCGCGCTGCGCGACGTGACCCTGAACGCCGAACACGAGCAGGCGCTCGCCATCTCCAAACGCGCCGGGCGCATCTTCTCGGCCGCCGCCACGACGACGGCGACGACGGCGACCGGCGACGCCGCCGGGGGCGAGGCGAAGGCCGACGAGCAGCAGCAGAGTCTCATGCGCGAAGTCGAATTGCAGCGCCGTTTCCTCGCCGGTTATGCCTTTCACTTCGAGCGTTCGCCCGAACGCCTCGCCGCGCTCGAAGCGCGCATCTATCGTTACGAAGAACAGCTACGGCAGGCCGGGGTGAGCCTTGAGGACATGTCCGCGCCGGCCGCCTCGCCCGCCGCCGTGCTCCGCTATTTCATCACGCGGGTCGTGCCCGTGCTCTGCTGGTTTCCGCTCGCACTCTTCGGCATGCTCGTCCATTACCCGGCCTACAAACTGGCCGGAGCGGTCGCCGTCGCCGTCGCGCGCCGCAGCGACGACATAGTTTCCACCATCAAATTGATCGCCGCGATGCTCCTGTTCCCTCTGACGTGGGGCGTGCTGGCCGGGGTCTTCTTTTATCTCGTGGGCTGGCCGGGCATCGTGCTCGCGCTCGTCGTCGTCCCGGTCTCCGCTTACGTCGCGCTGCTCTTTTTTGAACGGCTCGACGGCTTCGTCGGCGGCGCGCGCGCCATCCGCTTCTACCTGACACGCCGCTGGTTCTTTAAAGAACTTCTCGTCGAGCGCAAGCGCCTGCGCGAAGAGATGATCGCGCTCGGCGAAGAAGCCGAGGCCGTCGGCGGAACGGCCGCCGAGACAGGCGCGCTCAATGTCTCCGCCGCGACCAAAGACGACGATGCGGCCGCCGTCGTGATGCCCGCCGCGCCCACACGTAATACAATCTAAACGAGACGTAACCTGTCGGCGCGATGACACAACAAAAGCGCGGGCTGCGGAGACCTGTCCGTCGCCCCTCCAGATAATTCCGTTTGCGGAGCCTCTATGCCTGAAGACGAACACTCGCCGGCAGCCGACGACCGACGCGACCAACGCGCGACCCGCGCGAACGCCCCCGACACGGGCACAAACGTCCCGCGGACGGACGCGAGCCTCCGCGACGGCAGCGTCGAACGCGACAACAACGTCGAACGCGGCAGCAACGTCGAACACGACAACGCGGCGGATCGTGCCGGCGCAGCAGGTGGCGCGGCCGGACGTGGCGGCGCGATTGATCAGGGCGGCGCGGAGGAGCAGGGCGGCGCGGCCGATTCAAACGGGCAACTGCTCACGCGCCTCGCGCAACTCGAACGCGCTTTCGACGAACAGTCCGCGCGCCTGCGCTCCATCGAAAGGCAACTAGGCCTCGTCGAACACGCGCTGCCCACGCGCCCGTTCGCACAGGGCGAGCCGTCCGCCCCGGACGCGGCACGCACGGGAGAGCAGACGCGCGACATGCGTGCGCGCGACGCCGTACACCCGCGCGACGCCGTACACCCGAACGAACGCCGTGCGGACGCAGGCGACGAAACGGCCGCCCCTTTCACTACGCCGCCCGCGACGCCGCCGCCACCGCGCGCCGGGGCGCGACAGCACGCCCGCGACGCGAACGCGCAGGCGCGACACGACGCGAACGCGCGCGGCGAAGACGCGAACATGGGCGAGAGGGAAGCGCCGGGCATCCTTCCCGCGCGGCGCGATCTGGAACAACTCATCGGCGGGAGTCTCTTAAACTGGGTCGGCATCATCGCCGTCTCGCTCGCGGTCGGCTTCTTCCTCAAGTACGCCTTCGACAACAACTGGATCGGCGCGCGCGGGCAAGTGCTGCTCGGCGCGCTCGCGGGCGGCGGCATCCTCTTCGCCGCCGAACGCCTGCGCGCGCGCGGCTATCGCAGCTACGCCTACGTGCTCTCCGGCGGCGGCATACTTATCCTCTATCTCACCGTCTACGCCGCGCGCGTCTTCTACGAACTCATCGACGTGCTCCCCGCCTTCTTCCTGATGGTCGCCGTCACGACAACGGCCGTCCTGCTCGCGGCGCGCTATCACGCCTATGCTATCGCCGTGCTCGGTCTCATCGGCGGCTTCATGACGCCCGCCCTGCTCTCGACCGGCGTGGACAATCAAATCGGACTCTTCGGCTACGTCGCGCTGCTCAACTCCGGCGTGCTCGCGCTCGCCTACTTCAAACGCTGGCGCAGTCTCAATCACCTGGCCTTCGTCTCAACCGTCCTCACGTTCGCCGGCTGGGCGGCCGTCCATTACGAAGACCGTAAACTCTGGCCGACGCTCTTTTTCCTGACTCTCTTCTTCCTCATGTTCAACGCGCTCGGCGTCGTCTACAACGTCATCCGGCAGCGACCCGCGCGCTGGTTCGACATCTCGCTCATCATCTCGAACGCCACGCTTTTCTTCGCCGCCAGCTACGCGCTGCTCGCCGACGCGCACCACTCCATCCTCGGCTCTTACGCGCTCCTCTGGTCGGCCTTCTACGTCATCCTGTTCTACTTCACATACCTGCGCCACCGCGCAGACCAACTGCTCGCGCTCTCCTACGTCGGCGCGGCCGCCACCTTCTTCACGCTCGCCGCCGCCATCCAACTCGATCAGCACTGGGTAACTATCGTCTGGGCGATGGAAGCTTTGATGCTCACCTGGATCGGCCTGCGCGCAGACACCGCCGCGCCGCGCCGCGTCGCGCTACCGGTCTTCGCCTTAGCCCTGCTCCACTGGTTCTCGGCCGACGCATACGAGTTCGGCTATCGCGCGGGCGAGACGTTCATGCCGCTTTTGAATCGCCGCGCCGTCTCGGCCGCCGCGCTCATCGCCGCGTTCGCCGCCGCCGTCTGGCTCTACCGGCGCGCGGGCGAGCGCGTCGGACGCGGCGAGCGCGAGTTGATCGGCGTAGTCCTCGTCCTCGCCGCCAACGTGCTGGCTTTGACCCTGCTCACCGCCGACGCGAACGACTACTTCGACGCGCGCCTGTCCGCCGCCGCCCCGCGCGACGCGGACGCCTACTACGTGATCGATAATGCGCGGCACTTCACGCTGACCGTGATCTGGGCATTCTACGCGCTCTGCGCCCTCGTCGTGGGCGTGCGGCGCAACCTGCGCGCGCTGCGCTACGCCGCGCTCGCGTGGCTCGCCGTGACGGGCGTGAAGATCGTCGCCTTCGACGCAGTCTTCTACAACGCCGCGTGGCACCTGCCGCTCGTCAATCAAACCTTCGCCGCCTTCGCCGCCTTTATCGCCGCTCTCTGGTACGTGGGACGGCTCTACGCGCGCGCCGTTAAAATCGACGCGAACGAGCGGCGCGCGGTCGTCACCGCCGTCATCGTCGCCGCGAACCTCTACGCCCTCGCGGCGCTCAGCCTGGAAGCCACCGGCTACTTCGAGAAACTGATCCGCGCGGGCGCGCTCGCCGACACAGACACGCGCGACCTGCGCCTCTCGCAGGGACTCTCGCTCTCGCTCGTCTGGACGCTCTATGGCGGCGCGATGCTGCTCTACGGTCATCTCCGCGCGAATCGCCTGCTGCGCATCATGGCCTTGCTGCTGTTGACGGCGACGGCCTTCAAAGTCTTCTTTCTCGATCTGGCCGCGCTCGAAAAGTTTTACCGCATCGTCTCGTTCCTCGTGCTCGGCGCGATCCTGCTGGCCGTCTCGTTCCTCTATCAACAGAAGCAGCGCGCGTCGAAGGCGGAAGAGGAGGGCGGCGGCTGATGATGAGAGAGTTGAATGAAATGGCCGCGCGGGTGGAACAGGCGGGCTTCGCCGTCGTGCCCGGCGTGCTCGAAGAGGAGACTGTCCGGCGCGCCGTCGCCGCCCTCGAACGCGCGGAGAGCCATGCGGAAATTTGCGCGGGCGCGCGCCGCCGCGTTGGCCGCCTGTACGCCCTGCGCAACCTGCTCAACGCCGTACCCGAACTGCGCGAGTTGATCGAACGGACGCGCGCTCGCGCGCTCGCATCCCGCGTGCTCGGCGCACGGGCTTTCATCGTGCGCGGCATCCTGTTCGACAAGACTGCGGAGGCGAACTGGAAAGTGGCCTGGCATCAAGACCTGTCCATCGCCGTGCGCGCGCGGCGAGATGCGGAAGGATTCGGCGGGTGGTCGGAGAAAGCGGGCGTCGTGCACGTGCAACCGCCCGCCGGAGTGCTGGAACGCATGGTTAGCGTCAGGCTTCATCTCGATGCGTGCGACGAAGAGAACGCGCCGCTGAAAGTCGTGCCCGGTTCGCACCTGCGAGGCCGCCTGAGCGCGGAGGCCATCGCGCACGCGCTCGAACGCGCGACGGCGGTGTCGTGCGTCGTCCCGCGCGGCGGCGCGCTCCTGATGCGGCCGCTCCTGCTGCACGCTTCTTCCGCTTTGCGCGCGCCGTCGCAGCGGCGACGCCGCGTCGTTCATCTGGAATTTGCCGCCGCGGCGTTGCCCGCCGGGCTGGAATGGTCGAGCGGCACGAATTAGGCGCGCGCCGGACGACTTAGGCAGGCGCAGCCGAACGAATTAGCCGCGCGGCCGTTACGAATTTGGGGGGAGAGCTTATGTCACTTGCGGATTATCATTTCATCTCGCGCTGGCGCGTCGAGGGAACGTGCGAGGAAGTTTCGGACGTGTTCGCCGACGTGCGCGACCTGCGTCGCTGGTGGCCGGCCACTTATCTGGACGTGCAGGTGTTGGAGGAAGGCGACGCCGCGGGCGTGGGAAAACTCGTCAGCCTGCACACGCGCGGATACCTGCCCTACAGCTTGCGCTGGCAGTTTCGCGTCACGCAGTCGCGCTACCCGCACGGCTCGACGCTCGAAGCCGTCGGCGACCTGCGCGGGCGCGGCATCTGGACGTTCCGCCAGGACGGCCTGCTCGTGGACATCACCTTCGACTGGAAGGTGCGCGCGCGGAAGCCCGTCGTGCGCGTCCTCTCGCTTTTGCTCCGCCCGCTCCTCGCCTCCAATCATCAATACGCCATGCGGCGCGGCGAAGAAAGTCTCAAACTCGAACTCGCGCGCCGCCGCGCACGCACGCCCGAAGAGGCCGCGCGCATCCCACGGCCACCTGAAAAATGAAACGATGAAGTAGGAACGATGAACGATGAACTGTAAAGACAAGTTGCTTTCAGTTCATCGTTCATCGTTCCTACTTCATCGTTCCTACTTCATCGTTTTATCTTCCCGGTGAGCATCAGGGCGACCATCTTGTAGTCGGCCGCGAAAGACCAGAGCGGGTGCCTGAAAGTGGCGGGGCGATTGTGTTCGATGAAGAAATGGCCGACCCACGCCGCCGCGTAGCCGGTGGCGAGCGCGACGGGTAGCCAGCGCCAGCGACCGCTCGCCAAGAGCGCGACGGCGAGGCCGGTGCAGGCGAGCGTGCCCGCCGCGTGCAGGCGGCGCGTGCCCGCGCGGCTGTGTTCGGCCAGATAGTGCGGCCAGAACTCCGCGAAAGATTTCATCTCCGCTTGCGGCGTCTCCACAGGTTCTCCATCAATAGATAACAGAGCGTGCCTGACCGGCAAATTCGACTCGCATCCGGCGACGCGCTCCACTTGCATCCCGCCGCACGTTCCACACGCATCCGGCGGCACGTTCCACACGCATCCGGCGGCGCACTCCACTCGCAACCCGGCGCTCTCTCTCTCTCTTTGCGCGCCGCTTACTCTTCGCCGCCGGAGAACAGGCGTTGATATTGTTCGGGGCGCACGGGGTCGAGGCGCGCGAGTTGGAGGTTCTCTTCGACGTGCGCGCGGCGGCTCATGCCGACGAGGGCGGTGCTGATGCCGGGCGTGGAGCGCGTGAACTGGATGGCGGTGAGCGCGTCGGAAGCGAGCGAGCCGAGCGGTTCGCGTATGTCTTCGGGCAGCCCGCGCGCCACCTTGCCCTGCAGGATGCTCGCGCTCGCCACGACCGTCACGCCGAGCGCGCGCGCCGCTTCGAGCAGCGACACGGCCGCGCCCTGAAAAGTCTGGTTCGACTGCGTGAGGGCTTCGGGCATCGCGAGGTTGAAGGGAAGCTGTATGAAGCGGAAGTGATGCCCGTCGCCCCCGGCGGCGCGCGCCAGTTCGAGCATGCGTTCGAGCGAATGGTAGCCGCGCTCGGTGGGCGCGACGCGGAAACCGTTCCACGTCGCCACGCCGTAGTGTTTGATCTTCCCTTCGGCGACGCTTCGTTCCAGTTGCTCGAAGGCCGCGCCGAGGCGCGTCTCGAACTCCGCGTGCGAGACGACGCCGAGCTGCGTCTCCGGGTTGTGGATGTAATACACGTCGATGGACGCGAGGCGCAGGTTATGGAGCGATTGCTCGATCTGGTGCGCGAGATATTTCGGCGTCATGCAATGGCTGCCCGCCGCGATGTCTGAGGGCTCCGCGACGCCCGTTCGGATGAAGGTCTCTTCGATGTAGCGGCGCACGCCCTCCTGCCCGGCGGGCGGGTCTGTGTCGAAGGGGATGTAGCCGCCCTTCGTGCAGACGACCAGCTCGTCGCGCGCGGCCGCGCCGCCGTCCACCGAGGCCTGCAAGGCCGCGCCGATTGAACGCTCGCTGCGCTGGAAACGATAGTTGGCCGCCGTGTCTATCACGTTCACGCCGAGTTCGACGGCGCGCGCGATTGACTCCGTGTAGCGCGCGTCCGTGTCCGCGTCGGGCTTGCCGAGATACGTGCCGATGCCGAGGGAAGAAAGCCAGAGATTCTGTTCGAGCCGGAAATGGTTGACGGCCGCCGTCGCGCGCTGTAAACGCTCGCGGTAGCGCGTCGTCCCCTCCGTCGTGGCGTGGCCTGTGATGGACATGATGCAAACCTCCGGGTTGTTTGAAACGATGAAGTCGGAACGCGGAACGATGAAGTCAAAGCGTCTTGTCTTTACTTCATCGTTCCGCGTTCCGACTTTATCGCTATTTCTTATCCAGTCTTTCGCGGAAAAACCTGAGCGTGCGCTGCCAGGCGTCGGCGGCCGCCGCGGCGTGGTAGCGCTGGCCTGTGTCGTTGAAGAAGCCGTGACCCGCGCCGGGGTAGATTTTGGCGTCCACGCTCTTGCCGGCCTTTTTGAGCGCGTCGATCCACTCCTCTACGCGCGCGGGCGGGATGCCGTTGTCAGTTTCGCCGAAGCTGGCGAGGAGCGGGCATTTGACCTGCGGCGCGAGTTCGAGCGGCGTGCGCCCGTAGAAGATAACCGCGCCCGCGAGGTCTTCGGTGTAAGCGGCGAGGCGATAGGAGAAGCCGCCGCCCATGCAGAAGCCGATGGAGGCCAGGCGCGGCAAGACGCCCTTGTCCTGTTTGATGAAGTCGAGCGCAGATTGCATGTCGCGGTTGGCGGCTTCGGGCGGGATGCTCGAAGCGGCCTTACGTATGGCGTCCACGTTCGACATGTCTTTCGGCGGGTCGGCGGCGCGCGCGAAGAAGTTCGGCGCAATCGCCACATAGCCCGCCCCGGCGATGCGGTCGGCGATTGATTTGATGTGATCGTTTAAGCCGAACACTTCGTGTATGACGAGCACGGCGGGCGCTTTCCTGCGTGGGTTGCCCGCCGGGCGCGCGACGTAGGCGGGGATCATGATGTCGCCGCTGCGATACTCGGTCATACGGCCTTTCAGGGCGGGCGTCGCGGCCTTTTTCCCGTTCTGCGCCGGGACTGCGGCGGAAGTGGTGGCGGCGGCGGCGGTGGCAAGTCCCGCCCCGGTGGCGGCCAGGAAGTTGCGGCGCGAAACTTTCGGGGCGAATTGCTCGTCCGCGTTTGCGGCGCGGCGCGCGCGATCATTTTTCATGGCAATAATCTCTCGTTAGAAATCCGTATGAAGTCGGGTGTATGAGCAGACTATAAGCGTTGCGGGCGCGGCGCGGCAAGAGTATTTCAGGGAAGCGCGGGCGGTGTGCTAGGGTTTGGATTCTCGACTTAATTCCGAGCAAATGTTTAAAGCACGCGATACGGAGACGACGCAAGAGTTGAACGCGGAACGCCGACGGATGAACGTTGAACTGAAAGCCGCCTGGCTTTACTGCATCATTCATCCTTCCGCGTTCCGCGCGCCTCTTCGACGTTTGCTTCCTCTCGAATCTTCGCGTTGAAGGTTGGCGTTGATATGAGCGACACGCGGGAAAAAGATGATCTCGCCGAATTGTTGACGCGCGGGGAGGATGACGCGCGCGCCTCTTCGCTCGACATCTCGGACGATGCGCTCGGCGAACTGGCCGCGCGCGCCGTCGAGCTGGTGTCGGACTACTTTCGCGGCGTCTCCGCGTCGCCCGTCCTCGCGCAGACGAGCGCGGTCGAACTAGCCGCGCGATTCGACGCGCCGCTCCCGGCCGCGCCCGCTGCGCTCGATGAAGTGTTCGCGGATTGCCGCCGCATCTTCGAGGGCAGCCGCCACAGCGGACACCCGCGCTTCTTCGGCTATGTCGCTTCGCCCTCGACGCCCGTCGGCGCGTTCGCAGACCTCATCGCCTCCGCGCTCAACCAGAACGTCCCGGCGTGGCGTTCATCCCCGGCGGCGACGCACGTCGAGCACACGGTCACGGGATGGCTCGCCGCGCTCGCGGGTTACGCGCAGGAGGGCGCGCGCGGTTTGTTGACGAGCGGCGGCTCGATGGCGAATTTGAACGCGCTCTACGTCGCGCATCGCACGAAGGCGCGCGCGGCGCAGCCCGAAGAGTCCGGCAGCGGCGATGGTGAGGCGACGACGCGGCGCGTGTTTGACGGGTCGCAAGCGTTTGATGTGTCGCGGAAGGGATTGTGGAACGCCGCGCGACCGGCCACCGTGTACGTCTCGGATCAGGCGCACATGTCAATCGCGAAGGCGGCCGACATTCTGGGGCTTGGGCGCGAGCAGGTGCGCGTCGTCGAGACGGACGAGAATTTTCGCATGGACGTGCGCGCCCTGCGCGAGCGGGTCGAGCGCGACCTCGGCGATAACTTCCAGCCGTGCTGCGTGGTGGGGAGCGCGGGCACGGTCAACACGGGCGCGGTCGATCCGCTCGCGGAGATCGCACGCGTCGCGCGCGAATACGATCTGTGGTTTCACGTGGACGGAGCATACGGCGCGCTGGCGGCCGTCGATTCGTCGAAGCGCGCGCTCTTTGTCGGTATCGACGCGGCCGATTCTCTCGCGCTCGACCCGCACAAGTGGCTCTACACGCCGGTCGATTGCGGCTGCCTGCTCTTTCGCGATGCGGCGCGGGTGCGCGCGGCGTGGGCAGGGAGCGAGGCCGACTACATCAAAATTTTTGAAGAGACGGAGGCCGAATCGTTCGCCTTCTTCGACTACGGCGTGGAATTATCGCGCCGCTTCCGCGCGTTGAAAATCTGGATGCTGCTGCGCTATTACGGCGCGCGGCGAATCGCCGCCGCGATCTCTGAAGACAACGCGCTCGCGGCCTATTTCGGCGCGCAGGTCGTTGCGTCGGAAGACTTCGAGCTGCTCGCGCCCGTCGAGTTGAGCATCTGCTGTTTTCGTTACGTGCCGCCGGAAGTGCGGCGTCAAATCGCCGGGGCGGACGCGGCGTTGCGCGCGCGTCTCGAAGCGGAGGTGGACGAGTTGAACGGGCGCATCCTGCTGGCGGTGCAGCGCGGCGGGCGCGCTTACGTGTCGAACGCCTCCCTGCGCGGGCGGTTCGCCCTGCGCGCCTGCATCGTCAACTTCCGCACGACCCGGCCGGACATAGACGCCACGCTCGACATCGTCCGCGCGGCGGCGCGCGAAATGGGAAGGGACGGATAAGCTCACGCAAAGGCGCAAAGGCGCAAAGAGAAAGCATGAAGGATTGAAGCATTCAATAACCTTAAGTTTCTCTTCCGAGCTTCCTCTTTGCGCCTTTGCGCCTTTGCGTGAGACTTTCTTCCTTAAGTAATGTTAGCGTGAGCAACCGGAGACGAGAGAGTACTTTGAGCGAGCAGGCGCACACAAAAGCCTCGGGCGGCAATCTGTATGAACGCGAACTCGGCGCGGCGATCTCGCTCGCGCGCGAGGCGGGCGCGGCCGCGCTCGAACATTACGGCGGGACGCTCCGCATCGTCCACAAAAGCGCCGGTGACGACCCGGTGACGCAGGCCGACCACGCTGCCAACGACGTGATCGTCGCGGGCTTGCAGCGCGAGTTTCCCGCCGACGGCCTGTTGTCCGAAGAGACGCTCGACACCGTGCGCCGCCTGAGCATCTCGCGCGTCTGGATGGTTGACCCGCTCGACGGCACGAAGGGCTTCATCGAAGGCAACGGCGACTTCGCCGTCCAGATCGGGTTGGTCGAAGCGGGCGCGCCCGTGCTCGGCGTCGTCTATCAACCCGTGCCCGGCGTGTTGCACTACGCGGCGCGCGGCGCGGGCGCGTGGGTGGTCAGGCCGGAGGCCGAGCCGGAACCTCTGCGCGTCTCCGCCGAGACGGAGTTCCGGCGGATGCGCCTGGCGGCCAGCCGGAATCATCACAGCCCGCGCATGGCAAACGTGATGCGCGCGCTCGGCCTGCGGGAAGAGATCAGGCGCGGCTCGGTCGGCATCAAGACGGGACTCATCGCCGAGCGGCAGTGCGACCTCTACATACACCTCTCGCCGCGCACGAAGCACTGGGACACCTGCGCGCCCGAAGCGATCCTCTCCGAAGCCGGCGGGCGACTGACAGACCTCTGGGGCGAGCCGCTGCGCTACAACACGGAGGACGTGCAGAATCGCAACGGCATCGTCGCCGCGAACGGCGCGGCGCACCCGCTCGTCGTCGCGCGCCTCGCGCCGCTGCTCACCGAGTTCGGTCGCACGCGCGTCTCGTAAAGAACGGTCGCACGCGCGACTCGTAAAGGCCGGCGCTTGCGCCTCCGATTCTTTTTGACAGTTCGGAGTCCCCGCGTTAGCATCTGCGGCGCGACCGTCAGCGTCCGCGCACGCTGACGCGACCTCACACGCACTACAGCGCCGCTTACAAATTTCGACGTGAACCTCCGCGCCAAACTCCTGCTCCTTTTCGTCGCCGGCAGCCTCGTGCCGTTGTTGCTCGTCGGCCTGCTGTTCTACCAGAGCGGCCTGAACGTCATCGAAGGGATGCTCCGCGAACAGGTCGAGAGTGAGGCCGCGAGCGTCGCGCACAACCTGGAGGCCGCCCTGCGCGAGCGCGAAGTTGACCTGAGCGAACTGGCACATGCTCCCGCCCTCGCAGACTACGCGCGCGGCCTCCCCACGGCCGACGACGTGCCCGCGCCGGGCGACCCTTCGCCGGCCACGAAGCAGCCGGCCGCGGGCGTGCCGGAATCCGTCGGCGCAACCGTCACCAATTTCATTTCCCACAATCGCGATTACTACGCGGCCGTCACGCTGGTCGGCGCGTCGCAGCCGGGACACACGCTGATTCGGCTGGAGCCGCCGGACGCGGGCAGTTCTTCGCCGCGCGTCTCGACGGGCGACCTCCTGCCCGGCCAACTGCAGCTCGACGAGCGCGTCTGGACGACCTCCGACGCGAAGCCCCTGCGCTCGAACGTGACGCGCGGCACGAACGACACGCCCTGCATCGTCTACACCGTGCCTCTCTTTTCGCCCGGCAACGAACAACGCCCGCGCTTCGCGCTCGTCGCCGAACTGAAACTCGAACCGCTGCTGCAAGAGGCCGTGCGCGCATCACACGCTACAGCCTCCGCCGCGAACGCACCTTTGCGCGGGGAGGAGACAACGCAGTCGGCGCACCTGTTGCTCGTTCTTGACCGGACGGGGCAGATCGTTCATCACACCAACCACGGGCTGATATATCAACCGGCGAACGCTGCGATCTCTTACTTCGACGCCTTCGCGCGCGCCATGCAGGCAGGCCGGAGCGGGACGGATTTCTACACCGACCCGGCCGACCGGATGCGCTGGCTCGCCTCCTACAGGCCGGTCGCGGGCGGCGACCTCTCCGTGGCCTCCGCCGGAAATTACACGCGCGCCGTCGCGAGCCTCAATCGCAACAGCCTGACGGCGCTCGCCCTCGCCCTGTTCATCGCGGGCGTGGCCGCGCTCTTCGTCTACGCCATCGCCACGCGCGCCGCGCGCCGCATCGCGCGTGTCACGGAGGCGGCCGCCGCCATCGGCGCGGGCGATCTCAACCAGCGTATCGAAGTGCACGCGAACGATGAGACGCACGCGCTCGCCGAAGGCTTCAACCGGATGAGCGACCGCCTGCGCGAACTCATCGCGCGCGAGGCCGAGATGCGCCAGTTTCAATCTTTCGTGCGCCTCTCGGCGATGCTCACGCACGATCTCAAAAACGCCATCACCGGCCTCTCCATGCTCGTCACGAACATGGAGCGCCAGTTTCACCGTGCGGAGTTTCGCGTGGACGCCGTCTCTTCGCTGCGACAGGCGACGGAGAAACTCGGCAGTCTGGTCGCGCGTCTGAGCGAGCCGGTCAGGTCTCTGAGCGGCGAATACCGGCGCACGCCGCAGCCCTCAGACCTCATCCCCGTCATCCGCCGCGTACTTGCGGCGACCGTTGAACCGCGCGCCGAGTTTTACGACATCCAGACAGAGTTGCCCGAAACGCTCGTCGCCCCGATTGACGCCGAGCGGATCGAGCGCGTGTTGGAAAATCTGATCGTCAATGCCTTCGAGGCGATGGGCGGCAGGGGCGGGCGGCTCACCGTCGCGGCCGGGGAAGAGAGCGCCGCGATGGTTTACTTCAGCGTCGAAGACACGGGGCCGGGAATGACCGAGGACTTCATGCGCACGCGCCTCTTCCGCGCCTTCGTCACGACGAAGAAGCGCGGTATCGGCCTCGGCCTCTACACCTGCCGCGAGATCGTCGAATCGCATGGCGGGCGGCTCGAAGTTAAATCGAAGCTCGGGTCTGGCACGCGCTTCCGCGTCGTGCTACCATCCGTCCCGCTCATGGCCTCACACGCACGCGCGGTCGAAAAGTCCACGCTCGCGAAGTCCATCACCGGAACGGGCGCGGCCAGTTGAGCATGTCCCCCTTCGCCTCCAAGAGTTAACTGAACATTGCGTTTGTAGATAAAACTGCCCGGCGGGCACGCGCAAGCCAAGCGCGTTACCGATGAAGGATGGGCTTTAATCTCCACGTATGCGGATACACGCTTCATGAGTGAATCCACGCCCGAACAAGTTGCGGACAAAGCGACCGTGCTCGTCGTCGACGATGATCAGGTGTTGCGGCGTCAACTCTTCTGGGCGCTCGACGAGGAGCACCACGTTCTCGAAGCCGACTCGCGCGCCGCCGCCATCGCGCAGTTGCAGACGGGGCGTGTGCAGGTCGTGCTGTGCGACCTGCACCTGCCGCCCGACCTGGACGGCATCAGCGAAGGCCTGGCCGTCATCGAAGCGGCGCGCGCCGCGCGTCCGAGTATCCCCGTCGTCGTCATCACCGGCAGCAACTCGCGGCAGATCGCGCTCGAAGCTATCCGCTGCGGCGCATACGGCTTCTTCGAGAAACCTTTCAACGAGGCCGAAGTCACGCACATCGTCCGGCAGGCGGCGCGCGTGCGCCACCTCGAAGAAGAGAACCTGAAACTGCGCGCCTCGCTCGATGCCTGTCGCGGCTTCGGCCGCCTGCTGGGCAGTTCGCCCGCCCTCGCACGCATCATGAAGCAGGCGCGCGCCGTCGCCTCGACGAGCGCGACCGTGCTGCTCGCGGGCGAGAACGGCACGGGCAAGGAGATGCTCGCGCGCGCCATCCACGAAGAAAGCCCGCGCGCCGGGGGGCCTTTCGTCGCCGTCAGTTGCGCGGCTCTGCCCGAAGAGTTGATCGAATCGGAGCTGTTCGGCCATGAGAAGGGAGCCTTCACGGGCGCGACGCAGGCGCGGATGGGTCGCTTCGAATTGGCCGACGGCGGCACGCTCTTTCTCGACGAGATCGGCGAACTCAGTCAGGCCGTACAGGTGAAACTGCTGCGCGTCCTGCAGGATCGCACCTTCGAGCGTCTCGGCGGCACGAAAACCCTGAGCGTGGACATCCGGCTCATCGCCGCCAGCAACCGCGATCTGGAACAGGAGGTTGAAGCGGGGCGCTTCCGCCGCGATCTCTTCTATCGCCTCAACGTCGTCCCGCTGCGCCTGCCCGCCCTGCGCGAGCGGCGCGAAGACCTCCCCATCCTCGCCGCGCACTTCGCCGCGAAGGCCGCCGACAAACACGGGAGGCCGCCCGCCGCCCTCGACCCCGCGCTGCTCGAAGCCCTGCAGGAATACGACTGGCCGGGCAACGTCCGCGAACTCGAAAACCTGATGGAGCGCCTGGTCGTCCTGACCACCGGCTCGCGGCTCGGCACGGAGTTTCTGCCGGAAAATATGCTGCACATCCGCCGCCCGCCCGCCAACGCCGAACACGGCGCGGACGACCGCGAAGCCACGCTCGAAGGCGCGATGCTCGCCCTCAAACGACGCCTTCTCATCAACGCCATGCAGGCCGAAGGCGGCAATAAGGCCGCCGCCGCCAAACGCCTCGGCATCAGCCGCTCCTATTTTCATCGTCTCATCGTCGAACTGAACATCAACTGAATTGCGGATTTCGGAATGCGGATCGCGGATTAAAGAAGACAAATTGCTTTCTTTAATCCGCGATCCGCATTCCGAAATCCGCAATCATTAGTCCTCTCCTGTCTACACACGCCAGCCCCCTTGTCCACTGTAGTTCACACCTGCGACCCGTCAATTTAAGCCGCTCCCGGCGCAAGTTCGGCGCAAAAGGGCTGATTAGATCGTTCGCGGCTCGTGGCACGCGGGTTGCGATGTATGCCGTGTGTAAGGACGGTAAGCGAGTTGAAAAGGTTTAAGAGTCGATGGCAGGTGCGCTCCCCGAAAGTCGCAGGTGGCGGAAAGGAACAGGGACGTTGAAACCGAAACTTCTCATCGTTGACGACGAGACCGCCATCAGACAGCAACTTTACTGGACGCTCTGCGACGAGTACGACGTGACGACGGCGAGCGATTTGCCCTCGGCCATGCGCCATGCGACGCACTTCGAGCCGGCCATCTCGATCCTCGATCTGCACATGCCCCCCGTGCTCGATTCGCCGGAAGTCGGCCTGCGCATCCTCGATTATCTCAAGGAGCAATGCCCGTCCACAAAAGTGTACATCGTCAGTTCCGACGAAAGCATCGAGACGAAGAAAGCCTGTTTCCGCCAGGGCGCGGACGGCTTCCTGTCGAAGCCTCTCGACGTCGAACAGTTGCTCACGACCGTGCGCCATTCGACGCTCGCCTCCCGGCTCGAAGCGGCCTGAAAATTTTTTTGAAATGAAACGAGCTTTAAAGTCATAGATGGTTAGGTGGTGAGTTTTTGAAAGCGTTGGCGAAACAGCTTGAAGAGAGACCCGACGGCGAACTGACACCCGCCGAGATACGCGGGGTGCTGCTTCAACTGGCGCGCAAAAGCATTTCCGAACATGTTGCGCGACCCGCCATTGACGCTCTCAATAAAATCATCTGCGATGCCGTCGCCACCTCACAACTGTTACGCGCGGCGCAAAGCAAGCACGGTCGTTGATAGAATGCTGTCCTCACAGACGCCGGCGCGGCGGCTTCCTCTCACTCGCCGCCGCGCCGCACCCAAATAGCTTTTTGAAAGATTTTACAAGTTCGGCTCTCGTTCCCTTCACGAGAGACCGTTGCGCTCCGCGCACATACGGTATCCCTTCTGCCGCCGCCCGGAGCCGAAGCCCCCGCTTCCAAAATTGACTCATTCCCAGAGTCGCGGGGGCTTCACTTTGTTTTAAGAAGTCAGAGATTAGAGGTTAGAGGTCAGTCAGAACAGCTTTTGTTTTTACTGACCTCTAACCTCTGACCTCCGACCTCTGTTTTTACCTGCCTCTGGCCTATGGCCTCTTCCGTTGTATAATAGTCGCACGAAAACGCACGTGTTCGCCGCCCCGTTGCGGGGCTGAAAGCCATCGTGCGTCGTCGTGATTATTATGAAATTCCTACATCTCGCGGACATACATCTCGGCTGCCGTCGCTACAACGTGGAGGAGCGCACGGCCGACTTCTTCCGCGCGTGGAGCGATGTGATAGTGCGCCACGCGGTGCCGAACGAAGTTGACTTCGTGCTCATCTGCGGCGACTTCTTCAACTCGCGCAAAGTTGACCCGCAGGCGATGAACCACGCCATCATCGGCCTGCAACTGTTGAAGGATGCGGGCATCCCGGTCGTCGCCATCGAAGGCAATCACGATCAGCATGAATCGGACGCCGTCAACCGTTTCAGTTGGATGCGCTCGCTGTCACAGTGGGGCTATCTCATCCTGCTGGAGCCGGACACGCGCGAAGGCTTTAATCTCGTCCCCTGGAACGAAGAGGAACGCAGCGGCTCTTACATAGACATCGCCGGGGCGCGCATCTTCGGCACGCATTGGTTCGGCACTTCGACCAACGCCGCCGTCCCGCTCGTCGTGGACGCGATCAGGCGCGCGCGCGGCGAGCAGATGTTCAACATCCTGATGCTGCACACGGACGTGGAAGGTCAACTCAACCGCCCGAACATCCCCGCGCTTTCCATCTCGCGCATGAAGGAACTGCGCACGCTCGTCGACTACGTCGCGCTCGGCCACACGCACAAGCGTTTCGAGATCGAGGACTGGGCGTTCAACCCCGGCTCGCTCGAAGCCTGCACGATTGACGAGTTCAAAGAGGAGCGCGGTCTCTACCTCGTCGAAGTGGACGAAGAAAAGCGCGTCAACGCGAAACACTCGCGCGACTACACGCAGCGGCCTTTCCAGCGTCTCAACTTCGACGTGTCCGGCGCGCCCGACGCCGAGGCCGTACATGCGGGCGTGATGGAAGTCGTCCGCCTCGAAGCGCGCGCGCACGACGCCGGACGCGATGACAGCCCCGCGCCCATTATCGAGATCAACCTGCGCGGCCACCTCGGTTTCAAAAATTCGCTGCTCGACATCCCGCGCCTGCGCGAAGAGGCGCGCGCATCGACCGGCGCGCTCCACATCATGATCAGCAACCGCAGCGTGCCCGTCGAATACGCCGTGGCCGCCGGTCTCGACACGGACGCCTCGCGCCAGGTGCGCGAACGCCGCATCATCGAAGACCTGATCACGCGCGACATACGCTTTCGCGCCCGCGCGCACGACATGGCCGCGCTCACGCTCGAAGCTAAACGTCTCGCGCTCGGCGACGAATCGCCCGACAAAATCCTGAGTCTCATCGAACAACAACTCGAACTCGCCTCCGCTGGAGGCTCTGACGGCGCACGCGCAACCGGCGTGGCCGACACAGCGGCACCCGCGCCCCGTGCGGCCGACGAAGCGGAACTCGTCGCCTCCGCCAGCGCGCTGCAAGCCATCGAGCGAAATGCGTCAACATAGGCGGCGGTAATGTCGGTCAAGTTATGAAAAGACAATCCACGCAAAGAGCGTACATGCGCTTGTTAGTCAACCGCCACGGCATGAACGAAGAAAGAGTCGTGCGGGAGTATGCCGCCGCCGAGGAACGCGGTGACGTGGTTAGGAAAAGTAATACGTGGGGCTACAACGCCGAGCGATATGCGCGCGCATTATGGCGTGATGGCGTCCAAAAGGGTTGGATCGGCAATGTTCGCATAAGCTCAGGCCGGTGAAAGCTCAAATCTCCCTTCATCGTTCTTCAACCGTTGATCCATGACAGATTCTTTCGAGAGAGTGCGGGGCGTGAGCGAGTTGCCGCTGTTCCCGCTGCCGCTGGTGCTGTTTCCGAGCATGCCTCTGCCGCTCCACATCTTCGAGGAGCGTTACCGCCGGATGCTCGACGACGTGCGCGCGGGGAACAATCTGTTCGGCCTCTCTTACTTCGATTTGAACACGGCGACAAATACGCGCCCGCCGGTCGGCCATGTCGGCTGCGCGGCCGAAGTGGTCGAGGCGCAACTGCTGCCCGACGGGCGCTCCAACATCCTGACCGTCGGACTCGTCCGCTACCGCGTCTCCGAATACGTCGAAACGGGCGAGCCTTATCTGGTCGGGCGGGTCGAGTTTTTTGCGGACGAGCGCGAGGACGCAGAGTTGCTCGCGGGGCGCGCGCGCTCTGTCGCGGAACTCTTCATGCGCATCGCACACGCCGTGCGCGTGCTGAACGACGACCGCGCCGGTCTCCCGGAACTGCCGGACGCTGAACCCGAACGGCTTTCGTTCCTCATCGCCGCCGCGATGGAACTCGACGCGGAAGCCAGGCAGTCGCTGCTCGAACTGCGCTCCGGCCTGGAGCGGCTCGAACGCATCTCCAATCTGCTCTCGCAGGTGGTGGACAACTACGAAGGACGTGCGCGCACGCACAAACTCGCCAAAGGCAACGGCCACGGCGGCAAGCATCCCAATCTCGACGAATGACTCACGCGGGCGGCGATCTCAGGCAATCTCAAACGGCCGGCGCGCGGCAGACCATCCGCGTGCGCCTGCTCTATTTCGGCGCGGCGCGCGAAGAGGCCGGCCGCGAAGAGGAGCAACTCGAAGTGTGCGCGCCGGCCACGGCCGCGAGCGTCTTCGAGGAAGTCCTGAACGCGCATCCCGCGCTTCGTCGCTTCGGCCGCTCGCTGCTCGTCGCCGTCAACGAAGAGTATGCGGGGGCGGAGGCGTCGGTCAGCGCGGGCGACGAGGTGGCGATCTTTCCGCCTGTCAGCGGCGGAGCAGGGGGCGCGGATGCCGGGGCACGGGAGCGCGAAGCGGCCGCGGAGGATTTTTTCGAGCTCACGACCGACCCCCTCAACGTCGGCGCGGTCGCACGGCGCATCGTGCCCGAGCGTTGCGGCGCGACCGTCACGCTCGACGGCTACGCGCGCCGCTTCACGCGCGGACGCGGCGAGACGCTTTATCTCGTCTACGAAGCTTATGCGCCGATGGCCTTGCGCGAGATGCGCCGGCTCGGGCAGGCGGCGCACGAAAAATTCGAGATCGCGCATATCGGCATCGTGCATCGCACGGGGCGTCTGGAAATAGGCGAGACTTCGGTCGTCATCTCCGTCAGCGCGCCGCACCGTCGCGCCGCGTTCGAGGCCTGCGAATGGGCGATCCGCGAACTCAAACGCTCTGTCCCAATCTGGAAAAAGGAGTTTTTTGCCGGCGGCGAAGTCTGGGTTGAAGGCGAAGGCGCGCCGGCCGTTTAAGCAGATGAAAAGTTTAGACAACCTGCTCGCGCGCAATCGCGCGTGGGCGGAAAAAATCAAAGCGGACGACCCCGATTTCTTCCAACATCTCTCGCAGCAACAGGCACCGCAATACCTCTGGATCGGTTGCTCCGATAGCCGCGTGCCCGCGAACGAAATCGTGGACATGATGCCGGGAGCGTTGTTCGTACATCGCAACGTCGCGAACGTCGTGGTGCATACAGACCTCAACTGCCTCTCCGTGATCCAGTACGCCGTGGAGGTGCTCAAGGTGAAGCACATCATCGTCTGCGGCCACTATGGCTGCGGCGGCGTGCGTGCCGCGCTCGAAAACAGCAAATTCGGATTGATCGACAACTGGCTGCGGCACATACAGGACGTGAAGCACCAGCACGCGGCCGCGCTCGCCGCGCTCACCGACGACGAAGAACGCTGGCGTCGGCTCTGCGAGTTGAACGTCATCGAACAGGTCTTGAGCGTGAGCCGGACGACCATCGTGCAGAACGCCTGGGAGAGCGGGCAGGAGTTGTCCGTCCACGGTTTGATTTACGGCCTCGACAACGGCCTCCTGCGCGAGCTGGACATCTGCATCACCTGTCAGGACGAACTCGCCGCGAAATACCAAAACGCCGTTGCCGCCTCGAACTGAGCCGACGCCTGAAAAGGCAAACGATGAACGATGAACGATGAACGATGAGGCAAAGAAGCCTTGCTTTCTCTTCATCGTTCATCGTTCATCATTCATCGTTTCTCTCCGCGCCGCTCAAACCAGAGCACACTCGTTTATAAAAACTACATTCACCCTTTTCATCCTTGCTCGCCCGCGAAAAAGTTTGGAACTACTGCCAACGCTCGTCGTAATTATGACTGAAAGGCGATTCGGGTCAGGAGTCGGAGAGTCATGGTTAGTACGGCGACGAGAGAAGAGGTGCGCGAGGCGATTCTCGACGCGGCCGATCACCTGCTGGCGCGTTACGGCTATCGCAAGATGACGGTGGACGACATCGCGCAGGAGGCGGGCATCGGCAAGGGCACGGTTTACCTCCACTTCGCGAGCAAGGAGGAGGTCACGCTGTCGCACGTCGACCGCATCGTCGAGCGACTGAAGGAGCGCCTGTGGGCGATTGCGCGCACGGACGCCGACGTGGCGATCCGCCTGCGCCTGATGCTCGTCGCGCGCGTGCTCTTTCGCTTCGACAGCGTGCAGCACTACACGCAGAGCTTGAACGACCTGCTGGCCGCGTTACGACCGAACCTGCTGGCGCGTCGCGCGCGTTATTTTGAAGAGGAGGCGCGCGTCTTCGCCGAGGTGCTGAACGAAGGCGGGCAGAGCGGAGTCTTCAACGTCAACGATACGCTCTCGACCGCGTTCGCGCTGCTGCACGCCACCAACTCACTCCTGCCCTACAGCCTGAGCACGTCCGAACTGGGCGAGCGCGATGAGATCAAGGAAAAGACCGAACACATCGCAGACTTGCTCCTCTGCGGCCTGCTCCGAAAACAAAATGCGCCCGCCGCCGCGGCACGACGGCAACGTTGAACGCGCGTGTGCGGACGCCGCCCGCGCCCCACGCGCGCCCGCTTTGACAACCAAAATTGAACGCGCCCCGAGCGCACTCCACACAAACGAGGACAATCGAGAGATGAGAAAATTTTCAGCCATCATAAATTCAACCGCCCGCGCCGCACTGTTGTTCGCCTGTCTGTCCGGCGCGGCGCAGGCGCAGCAGCAGCAGCAGTCGCAGCCCGCCGCGCCGGAGACTCCGGCCACGCGGCGCGTCGCGGAGTTGGTGAAGATCATCAATACGTCTGACGCGGCGGCGACGAAGAAGTTCATCGAGGAGACCTTCGGCGGCGAAATGGCCGGGATGCCGCTCGGCGCGCACCTGAACTTCATCGCGCAGATGCGGGACCGCACGCGCGGCGTAGAGTTTCAAGGGATTCAGGACAGCAAGGGCGCGACGGAGGCGACCGCGCTCCTGCGCGCGAAGCTGACGGGCGACTGGCTGGCTCTCCTGGTGAGGGTTGAACCGGACGCGCCCCATCGCATCACAGGCATCGGCCAGCGCCCGCCGAAAGCCCCTGCCGGCGAGCGCGCCGCGAAGAAGCTGACCGACGAGGAGAGCGCGCGCGAACTCGAAGCCTACGTGCGGAAGCTGGCCGAGGCCGACGTGTTTTCCGGCGCGGTGCTGCTGGCGAAGGACGGCAAAATTCTCTTCGAGAAGGCCTACGGTGAGGCGAGCAAGGATTTCCAGGTCGCCAACCGCGTGGACACGAAGTTCAACCTCGGCTCGATGAACAAGATGTTCACGGCGGTCGCCATCGCGCAACTCGTCGAGCGCGGCAAGCTCTCGTTTGAAGACCCGCTCGCGAAGTTCCTCCCCGAATTTCCGAACAAAGAGGCGGCGCAGAAGATCAGGATCAAACACCTCCTGACGCACACTTCGGGTCTGGGCAGCTACTTCAACCGCAAGTTCATGGAGTCCTCGCGCGCACGCTTCCGCACCGTGAACGAGATGATGACGCTCGCAGAGGGCGAGACGCCCGCCTTCGAGCCGGGCACGAAATGGGCTTACAGCAACACGGGGATGCTCGTGCTCGGCGCGGTGATCGAAAAAGTTACGGGTCAGAGTTATTTCGATTACGTCCGCGAAAACATCTACAAGCCCGCCGGGATGACCAACACAGACGCTTACGAGCTAGACCTCGTGACGCCCAATCTCGCCGTCGGCTACCAGAAGGAGTTCAACGAAGACGGCACGACGCGCTTCCGCAACAACGTCTTCCAGCACGTTATCCGCGGCGGCCCGGCCGGCGGCGGCTATTCGACCGTGGGCGATCTGTTGAAATTCGACACGGCGCTGCGCGCGAACAAACTCGTCGGCGCGGAATACGTCAAGCAACTGCTTTCGCCCAAGCCCGAACTCAACTCGCCCGAATACGGCTACGGCTTCGGCGTCAACACGAAGAAACGCATCGTCGGCCACAGCGGCGGCTTCTCCGGCATCAGTTCAAACCTCGACATGTTCCTCGACAGCGGCTACACCGCCATCGTCATGTCCAACTACAGCGGCGCATCGCAGCCCGTCATCCGCAAGATGCAGGAGTTGATTTTGGCCGGTCAGTAGTCGCGGCAAGCGTGTTCTCGCGGAAGGCCGGTATCGCGTTGCGCGAAGAGGCCGCAAATAAAAACTCCCGCAAATAAAAACTCCCGCTCAGGCGAATGAGCGGGAGTTTTTGTGTGTGGTGATCGAGGGCGGCTTATTCAACCGCCGCTGCGCCGACCGCTTCTTCCTCGCCCGTGGCTGCCAGCAACGACGCGCTCGTCACCTTGTCGCCGCCGTCCGTTTTGATGAGGCGGACGCCCTGTGCGCCGCGCCCGGTCTTGCGGATGTGCGTCGCTTCGAGGCGAATGAGTTTCGCCTGTTGCGTGATGATCATGATCTCGGAGTCGTCTTCGACGGGGAAGACGGCCACCACTTTGCCGGTCTTCGGCGTCGCCTTCATGTTGATGACGCCCTTGCCGCCGCGCGATTGCAGGCG
>DASQLU010000005.1:0-88260 GCA_035645855.1 Pyrinomonadaceae bacterium | reverse complement strand
GTAGTTGTCCTGCTCCTTGTAGCGGCCTTTGAGACCGGCGGCGAAGAAGTCCGCGGAGTTGGAACTGATCTCGCCGCCGAAGAGATCGAGCGAGTAGGAGAACCAGAAGTTGATGTAGCGTTGCAGGATGTCGAGCGGGATGCCCCCCAGTTCGCGCACGTCCGCGTCTGGGTTTTCGCGCATCAACTGCGCGGTGCGCTTGACCACGCGGCCGACGCCCGTCTCGCCGACGAAGAGGTGATGCGCCTCTTCCGTCAGCATGAACTGGCAGGTGCGCGCCAGCGGCTCGAAGCCCGATTCGGCGAGCGCGGCGAGTTGAAACTTGCCGTCGCGGTCGGTGAACATCGTGAAGCAGAAAAAGTTGAGCCAGTCGTCGCACGGCTGGTTGAAGGCTTCGAGGATGCGCGGCTTGTCGGGGTTGCCGCTGCGCCGCTGCAACAACTCGTCCGCCTCGTCGCGGCCGTCCTGCCCGAAATAGCGTTGGAGCAGGTAGACCATCGCCCAGAGGTGGCGTCCCTCTTCGACGTTCACCTGGAAGAGATTGCGCAGGTCGTAGAGCGAAGGGCAGGTCTTGCCCAGTTCGCGCTGCTGTTCGACGGAGGCAGGTTCGGTGTCGCCCTGCGTGACGATGATGCGCCGCAGGGCATTGCGAAATTCGCCGGGCACTTCCTGATAGACCGGCATCCCCAGGTTGTCGCCGAAGCCGACTTTCGCGTTCGCGTCCGCCGGCTTGAGGAAGATGCCCCAGCGATAATCGGGCATCTTCACGTAGTCGAAGTTCGCCCAGCCGTCAGGCTGCACGCTGATGGCCGTGCGCAGATAAACTTCCTTGTCCTGAAAGCCGTCCGGCCCCATCTCGCGCCACCAGTCGAGATAGTTCGGCAGCCACTTCTCCAGCGCGCGCTGGAGCCGCTTGTCTCCCGACAGGTTCACGTTGTTCGGAATGCGCTCGTATAAATTCATGCTCATAATAAGTCCTTAGGAGTTTCAAGTTTCAAGTTTCAGGTTTCAAGTTCAAGGACGAATAACCTTAGTCCTGAAACTTGAAACCTGAAACCTGAAACTAAGTTCTTTTGTAGTCGAACTGAGCCTGCGTCGGCTTGCCGTAGTTGGTCAGCGCGCCTTCGGGGCCGACGGCGTTGGGGCGTTGGAAAATCCAGTTTTGCCACGCGGTCAGGCGGCCGTAAATTTTGGTGTCCATCGTTTCCGGCCCGGCGAAGCGCAAGGAGGCCTCCATGCCTGTGAGGGCGTCGGGTGAAAGCGACGTGCGCTCTTCGATGTCCACGCGAATTTTGTCTTCCCAGTCGAGATCGTCGGGCGCGAAGGTGACGAGGCCGGCCTCTTCGGCGGCTTCCGCGTCGAACGCGCCCTCGTGCGCGAGAACTTCGGCGGCGCGTTCCGGCTCGGCGAGAAAGCGCGATTGCAGCCGCGTCAACCCGTTCGACATCGGGAGCGCGCCCGCATTGAACTCGCTCGTGGCGACCTCGACCGGCGCTTCCGGGTCGTTCAACATGTAGGTGCGGTCGGCGGAGAGCGCGAGTTCGAGCAGGTTGCCGGCGTAGCAACTGCCCGGTTCGATGAGCGCGAAGAAACTCTTGGCCGTGAGATCGAGACGACGCAGCACGCGCGCCATGTGCAGGATGATCTCGCGCACGAGCCAATGGTCTCGGTTGGCGAGCAGCGTGCGGTCGACGGCGAGCACGTCCTCGATGCTGCCCGCGGTGCGCGTGCAGACGAGGCCGATCTCCAGTTCGTTCATGCGCAGGTGCAGGAGCGCGTCGTCGAGTTCGCGGTAAGCCTGGAGCGGCCAGTAGGCATCTCCGAGCTGTTCGATCTCCTCGACCGTGGAGGGCTGCGCGCCCTCGGGCGCACGCACGGTCAGGTCTGCATAACGCTGCTCGCGATTCAGCTTCACGCTGACATACTTATACTCGCGCCCCGCGTCCGTCACCTCGACGCGGAGCGGATTGAGCTTGATCCCTGCGGGCGTGCCCTGCGCGTCGCCGTTTTTGACGAGGCTTTCGACGTGCGCCGCGACCTCTTCCTGAAACTTGCTCGTCGGGAAATAACCGTCAATCAGTCGCCACTCTTTCGCGCGCTTGCCCTTCAACCCTTCGGCGAGCGTGGAGAACACATCGGCGCGGTCGCGTCGAATCTTGCGCTTGTCCACGAGACGCGTCAGGCCGCCCGTGCCCGGAAGCACGCCGAGCAGGGGCACTTCCGGCAGCGAGACGGCGGAGTTGCCGTCGTCCACGAGATAGATTTCATCGCAGGCGATGGCGAGTTCGTAGCCGCCGCCGGAGGCCGTGCCGTTCAGGGCGGCGATGTAGCGTTGCCCGGAGTTGGCCGAGGCGTCTTCGATGGAGCAGCGCGTCTCGTTGGTGAACTTGCAGAAGTTGACTTTGAAGGCGTGCGAGGATGTGCCGAGCATGTAGATGTTCGCCCCCGCGCAAAAGATACGCGGCTTGAGGCTCGTCACCACCACGACCCGCACCTGCGGGTGCTCGAAGCGCAGACGCCTGACGGCGTCGGCCAGTTCGATGTCCACGCCGAGGTCGTAGGAGTTGAGCTTCAGTTTGTAACCGTCTCCCAGCGTCTCGTCTTCCTGCACGTCCATCGAGAGCGTGGCGACCGCGCCGTCCACCGCGAGTTTCCAGTGCTTATATGATTCTGGTGTCGTCTCGAAATTAATCATCTGATAACCAAGCTCCGACCGAGTTTGCGCGCGGTCATGCGTCTGAAGCCGAACAGAAATTTGAACCTTCGCTTCGACGCGCCCGGCGGTAAAAGTTATATTTCCAGTTTTTCGAACGCCCGTTCGAATTAGCAATATTACCGTCTCGCCGCCCGCCGGTCAAGGACGCGGGCGGGCGGGGCGGGAGGAGGCGGACGGGGCATGTAAACTATCGCGGCGGCGGCATTCGGAGGCGGGCGCGGGCGATGGTATTCGGAGAGTTCGCGCTTGACAGCCGACGCCCGCCGCGCGTAGGGTTTCAGGCGATTTAAACCTCACGGAGGCGCATCTGTTCTGGTGAATGGCGCGGTCTTCAAAACCGTCTGTGAGACTGTGAGAACAGGCTCGGGTGGGTTCGATTCCCACACGCCTCCGCCAAAAAATGAGAGGTTAGAGGCCAGAGATTAGAGGTCAGTAAGCACTGTCTTCTGCTGGCCTCTGACTTCTAACCTCTGACCTCTGATCTCTATCCTCATGTTGTTATGAAAGACTGGATCGCTTTGAACATGACGCCGGGCGTAGGGCCGCGCGCGGCGGCGCGCCTGCTGGAACGCTTCGGGTCGGCGGAGGCCGTGTTCGCGGCTCTGCGCTCGGAGTTGGAACGCCTGCGTCTGCGCCCCGAAGCGTTGGAGAGCATCGTCCTGCGCGACCGTCACGCGGAGGCGGAGCGCGAACTTGAACGCGTGCGCGCGCTCGGCGCGGACGTGCTCGTTCTGGACGACGGCATTTACCCGGCGCTCCTGCGCGAGATCGCCGACCCGCCCGTCACGCTCTACGTGCGCGGCGAGTGGGAGGCGTGCCTCGATGCGCCGTGCGTGGCGATTGTCGGCTCGCGGCGTTGTTCGACCTACGGGCAGAACGTGGCCTTGATGCTGGCGCGCGATCTGGCGGCGCGCGGCGTGACCATCGTGTCGGGGCTGGCGCGCGGCATAGACGCCGCCGCGCACAGGGGCGCGCTCGAAGCGGGCGGGCGCACCGTCGGTGTGCTCGGTACGGGCGTTGACGAGGTTTACCCGCGCGATCATAAAAAACTGGCGGAGGAGATTCTGGCGCGGGGCGGCGCGCTCGTCTCGCAGTTTCCGCTGGGGACGCCGCCCATCCCGGAGAACTTTCCTTACCGCAACCGGATCATCAGCGGGCTTAGCCTCGGCGTGTTGCTCGTGGAGGCGGCCGAGAACAGCGGCAGTCTCATCACGGCGCGACTGGCGCTCGAACAGGGGCGCGAAGTGTTCGCCGTGCCGGGCAACATCACCTCGCGCAATTCTTTCGGGACGAACTACCTGATCAAAGGCGCGGGCGCAAAATTAGTACAACAGTGGCAGGACGTGGCGGCCGAACTGCCGACGGAGATCGCCGCGCGTCTCCTGCCGCCCGAACCAGCGAAGAAGAAAACGGGCGCGATTGGGACACAGCAGCAGGCGACACTTCCCGCAGACCTCTCGGACGGCGAGCGCGCGGTCTTCGGCTTGCTCTCGGCGGATGAACCCGTCCACATCGATGCGCTCGTCGGGGCGAGCAATCTGGCCGTGTCGGAGTTGACCGGCGTCCTGCTCGGCCTGGAGATGCGCGAGTTGATTCGACAACTGCCGGGGAAGTGCTTTGTTCGGAAATTGTAAGTTGGGGAATAATTAGTAGCGAGTCGGTTTCAAATTACGTGGATGCTCGATACGAGGCAATGATTTCAAACCAATCCATTTTTTCCGGCTCCGTGCGACGCGTCTTGCGCGATCCGGCACGCGCGTATGGCGGGGTTGAATATGAAGAGGCCGCCCGCAGCCCTCGTTGCTGCGGGCGGCCTCCGCTCTTTCGCTCAATCCCGGTGTGTGCCTGTTCCGGCGTGCCCGGAACTTTTTGTTTATCCCTTTCTACTTCCGCTGACCGGCCGCGCTACTCTTTAAGCCTGCCCCCCTGTCCGTTAAGGCTGGCCGAACCGCAGGCGGTACTCGGTGGAGTTCATGAACCCGTTGACCATGATCCGGATGTTATTCGGGTCTTGATTGATGACCCTGAGCCACGCTTGAAAGCCCGGCTCCTCCGGCGTGCGCCGCAAGTAGCCGTAATACTGCATCGCCACGAACGCTCCCTTAAACTCCGCAACGGCCACTTCGTCCGACTCCGCGATGGCTCTGAACACCTGTGCTCTGGTTAAGGCTTGCGCGCCCGTCGCGGACATACGGCTCGCCAGGTCTTCCCGCGTCAGCAACACTTTCGCTCCGCCTTCCGGGTTGACCGGATCGGCGGTATTGATGGACTGGATGGGATAGCGATTCAAGAGCGCATCCACGTATTGCTTATCATTCAGCGCATCGTAAGCGGTCTTGAACTCCTGCCGCTGCGTAAAGTTCAACGGTAGCGCGGCGCGCCGGGCGTAAACCTCCTCCGCCGTGGCTCCGCTCACTCTGCGCATGTCGAAAATAATCTCATGGTATTCCGGCAGCCGACCGAACGCCACGCGGTAGAAGTTGTAGACGAAAAATCCCTTGAGGCGGAACTCCTGTGAGCCGAAGAAACTTTGCGAGACGAGGGTGCGGTCGCATCTCGGGTCGTTGTCGATGTTCGGACAGCCGTTCAAGACCCCACTCCACGGTTCTTTCGCCTCCGGCTCGCGCGAGAGGAAATCGAGGTAGTGCTGGCGGACGAAGAAGTCCGTGTTGAAAATGGGATTAGCCCCGCCGACAGTATCGTTATCCGAGATGGTGAGACGACCGCTGCTCTGCCCGGAGACAAGCGCCGCTCCGGTCGCGTTACGCAGCCTCACTTCCACGGTCTCACCGCCCTCGACGTGCGCGTCATCGACGAGCGGAATGTAAATCTCTTTCACCGTCTCGCCGGGCGCAAACGTCACCGCATCAATCGTCGTCGCGTAATCGCAACGCGCGTATGCAATGCCTTGCGGATAAGGCGTCCCGTCAGCCCGCTTAATCGTAGGGTCGCAGGGCACGGCTGCCGGGTCGTCCGAGGTCAGATACTCAACCGTCGCCGTGCCGGAAAGGTTCCCCTGCCGCCTGACATGAATGGTAGCGCGACCCGCACCCTCGACGGCATTAAAACCGCCTTTGTCAAAATAGATGAGACCTATTTCCGGGATAACTTCGGGCTGCGTGACGGTGAAGGTTCGCCCGGCGATGGTCGCGGTTCCGGCGCGCGGCACGCCCGAATTGTTCGATGCGATGACGAGGGTCACCTCGCCGTTGCCGCTGCCGGCCGCACCACCGGCGACATTGATAAAGCTGTCGTTACTCACCGCCGTCCAAGCGCAGCCGCTCTGCGCCGTCACGTCGACGATCAGCGTCTCGCCCGCCGCCGGTGAAGTTCTGCTCGAAGAATTGAGCGAGTAGCTACAGGAGTCGTTTTCCAGGATGGTCAGAACTGCGTTTGCGGGATTTCCCAACGCCGACCCGCCCGTCGGATCGGTCAGTTGCAGTTTCAGGAATTCATTTCCCTCCACCGCCGCATCATCGATAATGGCGACGCTGAAAGTTTTCGTCGTCTCGCCGGCGGCAAAACTCAGAGTCCCGCTCGCGGCCGTGTAATCCGCGCCGGCCGTCCCGGTGCCGTCGCTCGTCGCATAGTTGACGTTGACGGCACCGGCCGTCCCACGTGTGCGCGCAACCGTGATGGTCGCGACGCCCGCGCTCTCATCGACGCTGAAGGCGTCTGTGCTGAATTGCAGTATGCCGGAGCGCGCGGCGGCATCATGTCTGAAAACGTCCGGCACGCTGCCGTTGGTGTCGATAGCGGCCAGATTATCGGCGGAACTGTCGAACAGCACGTAACGCCCGTCGTCGGTAATCTGTTTTAAGATAGAGCGATGATTGCCGCTCGACCCGCCGGCGTGACTGACGGTGACCAGCGTCGTCACGCCTCTTTGCCTGTCCCGGAGAAAGATGTCATAAGCTAAACCATAGCCGTCATCGTACTCGTCGGTTAAATCTGCTGCCGAACTGGCGAACACCACATAGCGACCATCAGCCGTGATCAGCGGATCGGCGGGGTACGTAAATTTGGCTCCCGTATAGTTGCTGGCGGACGCCATGCCCGCCCGGTTAACGCTGATAATCTCGGTCGCGCCCATCCGCATATCGCGGACGAAGACATCCTCTCCATTATTGGCGTCATTTTCAATCAGGTCGCCGGCCAGGCTCGCGTAAGTGATGTAACGCCCGTCCGGCGTGATCTCCGCACCGTATGACTGGGCGTTGCCGCTCGCCGTGCCGGCGCGATTAATGCTGACGAGTGTCGTCTTCTTCGCTTGCAGATCGCGGACATAGACGTCGCTCTTACGGTTCGCATCGACGGGGTCGGCGGCGAGGTCGCTGGCGTTGCTGGCGAACACGACGTAGCGCCCGTCCGGTGTGAGATTGAAATCGACATCACTCCCGGCATTGCCGCTGCCTGTGCCCGCGCTATTGACGGAGACCAGCGCGGTCGTGGCGGTCTGCATGTCACGGACGAAGACATCTATGCCATTGTAAACTTCGTGAACATTTATGCCATTGTTAACGTCGTTAACATCAGCAACGAGGTCAGGGGCGGAACTGACGAACGCGACGTAACGCCCGTCCGGCGTGATTTTCGCGAACGAAGAAACCCTCTTCCCGCTCGCCGTGCCCGCGCTGTTAATACTGACGAGCCGTGTCGTCCCCGTCTGCCTGTCGCGCAGGAAAACATCCGAGCCTCTAAATGTCCATTGGTCAACTTCGGGAGCCGTGATGTTGGTGTCGTTTTCGGGAACGAGGTCGGTGGCCGTACTGGAGAACACGACATAACGCCCGTCGGGCGATATCGCCGAATAGACAGAGATGCCGTTGCCGCTCGCGGCGCCTGCTCTGTTGACGCTGATGAGTTCGGTCGTCCTCGTCTGCCTGTCGCGGAGGAAAACGTCGTAATCCCGAGTGGTGTCATTAACGACGAGATCGGTGGAATCACTGGTGAACGCGACATAGCGACCGTCGTCCGAGATGGTCGGGGAGAACAGGTGTCCGTAGCCGTTGCCGCTCGCGGTGCCTGCTCTGTTGATGGTGATGAGTTCGGTCTTGCCGGTCTGCATGTCGCGGACGAAGACATCCCAACCGTCAGACAGGTTGCCGTCTTTTTCGGGAACCAGGTCGTTGGCTTTGCTCACGAACACGACATAACGCCCGTCGGGCGTCATATCCTGCGCAATCGAAAAGTGGTCAGCGGTACCCGTTCCGGAACGGTTGATGCTCACCAACTCGTTCGGCCCGACGAAAGCAGACGCAGGCGGTGACTGATACAGGGGGTTAACCGCCACCGGGCTGATGCTGTTTGCAAACCCGCTCGGAGACCGCGCGCCGTTGAGGTCGGCCTGCGCGGCGCGTCCTGAAGAAATTATCGGCAAGACCGCGTACACGGCTGAGACGGCCGCCGCGAGCAGTAAGCCGAGAATTATCCTCGAAGTCTTTTTGTGTCCGCGTGTATCAGGCATGGTATTGAAATCCTCAATCTTGCAGGGGACTCTATAAGGAGGGCATGTAAATAATACCACGACTTCAAAGGCATTTTCTAACACATTGAGTTCGCTCGGGAAGCCATTGAGTTATTAATCTGAGGAGGATTTGCCCGGCAATTAACTTGGGGCGCAGGATAACGGCTGCCTGCTCATCCTGATGCGCAGGATACAGAGTCTATTTTGAATTGTCGGGCAAAGCCACGGCATGTATTGAATTTCAGGAATGTCCTGTGCGGCGAAACGGCGGGCTGCATTTTCGGCAGCCCGCCGTTTCGGCGTGGAATGCGTGGACAGCGCGAAGCTGCCGCGCCGTGTTTACCTCGTCGTTCCGTAAGACACGTTCGAGTAAGCCGAGTTACCCGAAGCGTTGTAAGAATAGACGCGGTAGCCGTAGGTCGTGCGGCGTGCGAGGTTGCTGTTGCTGACGGCGGTAACGTTGGCTTCGACCGTCCCAATCAGCGCGAAGTTGGTGCAGTTCGCCCCCGTGCAACGCTCGATCTTGAAGCCGCTCTCGTTGTTTGAATTGTCCGTCCAATTAAGATTGAGACGACCATTCTGAGTGGGCACCGTGACGACGAGGCCACTCGGAGCGGCGGGCAGCGGGGCTGCAACGACCGTCAGCGAGTTGGTGGCGCTGCTGCCTCCGAAGCCGCCGCCGGCCGCGAAGCTCGCGCCGACGCCGTTCGGATAAGTCCCGGCCGCGATGCTGCCGAGGCTGGCGTTGGAAAGCGACGCGACACCGTTGGCGTCGGTGACGGCGCTGCCCGCGTTCGTACCGTTCAGCGTGAAGCTGACGGTCTTGCCGCCGATGCCGTTCGTGCCGTTGGTTAAAGTCGCCGAGAGATTGACCGTCCCGCCCTGAGTTCCGGTCGCGGAATTGACGGAGAGGCTCGTCACAGTCGTCACCGTTTCGCACGACGCCGGAATGTTGAAAGCCTCCGTGCCGTCCGTGACGCTGGTGTTGCTGCCCTGCGTTGCGCTGACGCCGAGCCCGCGCTTGGCGAACGCCTTCCAGATAAGGCACTGGTTGGCTCCGCCCGTGAGGTTCATGTCGGCCTGCAGAATAGCGTCGCGCCCGTCGATGAAGCCGGGGCTGCACGGTTGCAGCTTCATGCCGTCCGTCACGAGCTGGATGGCGAGATTGTTGCCGCCCGTGTTCCACGGTTCGTACACGTTCGGGTTGTAGCCGTGCACCTCGACGAGATTCCAGTACATCTCCCACAACATAGTCGCCCAGACGTAGCCGACGCCGTGCGGCACGGCCGCCGTCTTGATCGTGTTGTAGGTCGAAGGGTTGACCGACGTGTTCGTGGTGTAAGGCGTCGGGCGGATGCCTTTGCCGGTTGCGGACTGGAAGCTGACGTAGGTGCCGATGCCGCGTTCGGTGGCAGCCGTATCGAGCGGAGCGGTGGTGAGGACGAGGCCGACGAAGTCGCTCCACCCTTCGCCCATCTGCTCCTGATTGCCGAGGCATGACGTGTTCAGGCGACCGCCCGTGAGACGGTTGCTGATACCGTGGCCGTATTCGTGCCCGATGATCCCGGCGTCGAAGTCGCTATCGCGGTTGGGCGCGGGGTTCGGGTTGATCTTCAACGAAGCGTTGAAGGGGAGATTGGATTTATACAGGTTGGCGTTGTCGAGACTGACCATCGCCGACGAGATGTTGATGGTGTTGTCCGCTCCGCCCATCGAGATCGGGTCGCCCGCCACGTTGTTCCCCATGATGACCGCGATTGCGCCCGCGTTCTGTGCATTCTTAATTTTGATGACAAAGCTACAGGAGCCGCGATCCAGAAGCGCGATCTTGCCCGCGACGCTCGAAGCGTTCGTGAGCGGGCTGCACCCGTCGGTCGTCGAGGCTCCCGCCGCATCCGACGGGTCGAGGCCGAGGACGACATCCCCCGTGACGCCTGTGGCCGTGATGGCCGGGCCGGATTCCGCGCTCGTCGCGATGTAGTTGCCTGCGATGGCCGTATTGTTGACGACAACCGCGTTGGGGTAAGGATTCGTCCAGACGAACATCTGCATGCGCGGGCGTGATGAGCCGATGGTGCTGCCGTTGTCGGGCGGCGTGCCGAAGTTGGCGTTGTTGGTGCCGCTGCCGTCCTGCGCTTCGGCCTGAACGTAGTCGTTGCCCGCGCCGCCCTTGCCGTAGTTGTTCACCTGGAAATTGCCGGCGGCCTCATTGAAACCGTACTTGTAGAACACGTCGTGGACGATGTTGTTCCAGTAGAAGAGATTGACGACTGCGGGCGGGCGGTTGAGTTCCGGCGCTTTGGTCGGGTCGAACTGGTAGTTGAACTGTAGATTCGCGCCGCCGTCCGGGTCGCTGCCCGTGTCCACGGCGTTGTTCGCGTCGAGGTCGGTGTAGGCGTGGACGTTATTGCCGCGCGTTCTGGTGTACTCGGCGCCCGTCGCGCCGTTCGTGTCGTGCCAGCCGAAGGGGGACGCGAGCGCATCCGCGGGGTTCCACTGCAGCGTGCTTGAGCCGTCGTTCGGACTCTCTAACGGGAGGGCGTAAACATTGTAGGAGGAGCCGTCGGTCACGGTTGCCGTGGATGCGGCAGCCAGCGACGCGCGGGGAGCCGTCGCGGCGATACGCGCCGCAAAACTCCTGTTCCGCGCAACGTCGGGCACGACATTGCTGCCCCAGTTGTCGTGGTCGATGTAATCGTATCCGGCGAGAATCTCACCCGTCACGGCGTCGACGCTGATGTTCCACCAGTGCCGGCCGCTTATTTCGCTGAGCTCCACGCTCCAGGCCAGCCGCACCTCGTTTTCGGCCACCGGCTGAAAGACGAGCTTGACGCGGATCGGCTCGCTCGCCACTCCGCCCCTGCTCAAAGTCGTCTCGCGCTCCGCCCCGGCTTTGGTTTCGAGCGTGTCGAGCGTTTCGGTGAGCGTCAGTCCCAGGTGCCGCGTGACGAATTCCACGGCTTGACTCGGCGAGAGAGCGGCATTTCCGCCTCTGACGGCGGCGCGCAACTCTTTAATGAGACTACTGTTGAGATTGATGACCTTGCCGTCTCTCGCCACATTGGTGCTCATGTCGGCGCTGACGACCTCGATGCCATCAATCTGCTGCCGGAGATAAATGTGCGTGACGCCGTTGTGACTATCCGTGTATTGATCCGTCACCTTCAAATCGAGCACGTCGGTTTCGGACAGACCCATTTTCTGCCGGCTTTGCTTGATAAACCCGAGCGCGATGTCGAGCGGTTTACCGCTCCGGGGGGCAGTCAAAGGGGCGATTTTTCCGGGTGCGTGAAGGGAGGCTGATTCGGGGCGATAACCGAACTGCTTCGGCTTTTTGTCGGTCTTTTCTACTTTGTCGGACTGCGCTGTCGCACTGGTGAAGTTGGTGGGAAGGGCGAGTGCTAGGATAAGCATGGCAAATATCAGCACTAGAGAAATCTGGCGCAGGGAAAAGTGGGTTCTTCGCTTCAAGTAGGGGTCTCCTTAGGGATATGTGTTTGTCCGCTGGTTAAGGATAAGAGGGCAACGGTAGGGCGCTATCTGCTGATGGGAGCCGGAACAGCTCGCATACCGCTTGCCATGCAATCGCCACTAGATGCCGGGTTGTGGTAGGGGACTCGTTAGATGCCGGACGGCACTATAGGTTGCCCGGCAGTTGCGCCCGAGCCGTCGAATATTTGTAACTATTCAAATGGCGCGGGCGAGTCGGGCGTCGGGACTTTTCGCTTGCGCTACTCAAATGAGCAACTTGCGGATCGCGGACATCAGTTTTCGAGAGGCTACAGTTTCCGATTGCCCGTCGGTGGCTAGAGTTCACGTGCAATCGTGGAAGGAATCGTTCGCCGGAATCGTTCCTCAAATTTTTCTGGATAAGATGTCGGTCGAGCAGCGAGCCAGGGCTTTCGAGGCGGGATTTTCTGCCGACTCGTACAAAATGTATGTGGCGGAAGCGGCCGGGCGCGGCGTGGTCGGCTTTGCGGATTTCGGTGAGCCGAGAGAACTTGTCGATAAGTATGAAGGCGAACTGTACGCTATCTATCTCGTGTCGGAGTTCCAGAGGAAAGGTATCGGTGAGAGGCTGTTTAATCTGGGCGTTGATTTTTTCATCGGGCGCGGTAAGAGTTCAATGTATCTGCTCGCTTTGGAGGCCAGCCCGTACAGGTTGTTCTACGAGAAGATGGGCGGGCGCGTGGTGGGGAAGAAGCAGGTGGAGATCGAAGGCGTTACATACGGTGAATTGGTGTATGGCTGGAATAGTTTAGGCTGAGTCCTGAAGATAAAAGTCGGCCTGACAACGGCACGCGCCGGACACCCCTCCGGCGTGCCTTTTATGAATCTTTTAAATAGGGCAATATTATATTTGACTCACCCGAAGCAGATATGACAAGAGGCGTTGGGCGGCTTAATGCACTTAATGGAACAAGCAATTTGTAAAAGGTGTGGTGCACAAATTCTTCAAGCTACCGCTGATAAAACTGGCGGAGTTTGCATGCCGTGTAAAACAGGAACGCGCGAATCAATCGAAGCGTCAAAGCTCTATTATCAAAGAGAGCGCGAGCTTGATAAGACGGATCCGTTTAGAAAACTTTGGCGAGAGCTTGTTCATCGCGTTTGCAACACAGATTTAGGATACGCGCGTCTCTCTCATGCCGAGAAGAAATACTTTGCCGTCGGAATGCTTGAGGGTGAGGTTTACAACGGCGGCTTCGACCAGTATTTCTTTAACAGTTCGTCTAGCTATTATAGCGATGCGGAAGCCGGGTTAGAAGAAATGGGAGCGATGCAGGCACTTTCGCTTCTCAGGCGTGCCAAGCAGATAGCTTTCGGAGTCGCCCCTGTTCCCGAAGACACAGGGCGAAGGCGCGAGATTCTCCTGCAAACAGATTTCGAGTCCCGCGCTATCCAGTTGGACAAGTTAGATGATTTATTCTGGGAAGACCCGGACGGATTAAGTGAACGTGCCGAATCATTTGCACGGAAACACGGTCTTGTCTAACGGCCGCCTGACAACGGCATGCACCCGGCCGCGAATAGCGTTGCCTTCATGCGCCAGATTCGTCGTCCGCAGGGATGTGTGCGCGGCGGGTGATGCCGGGCGTTCGGCGGCTTCCGTATAATCAAGAATCACGATAACGTGAGGCGTATAGCATGATGGAAAGGGAGGGGAAACGAATGAGTGAGAACAAGATTAATCGAAGAGGTGTGTGTAAATCTTTACTGGCTCTCGGCGGTTTAACGCTCGGCGCCCTGGCGGCGAAAGGGCAAACGCCGGCACAGACACCGACGCAACCGCAGATTGACAATATTCTGGAAGACCAGAAAATTGCCGACGCCGTCAAACGCGGCGCGACGATGGAAGAGATCGCAAAGCTGCGCGATCCGATTGCACGCACGCCGCAGGAGGCGCTGCGCGCGTTAAAAACGGGGAACGCCCGATTTTTCAGCGGTCAGGCGCGACGCCCGGAAACTTCCGCCGCCGAACGCCGCGCACAGATTTTGGGGCAAACGCCCTTCGCCGTCATCCTGGCCTGTTCCGACAGCCGCGTCCCGACGGAGATCGTTTTCGATCAGGGACTGGGAACTTTGTTTATTACCCGCGTCGCCGGGAATGTCGTCGAGACGGGAACGATTGGCAGCGTCGAGTATGCCGTCAATCATCTGAAAACACATATCGTCGTCGTCCTCGGACACGAAGGCTGCGGCGCGGTCAAAGCCGCCCTGCTGCCCGATGCTGACCGCGCGCGGGAGACGCCGAGCATTCAGGCTCTGCTCAACCAGATCGTGCCCTCGGTGTCGAAGATTTCGAAAATCCGCGACGAGAAAGCCAAGCTGCGCGAAGCCGTCGTCGCCAACGTGCGCCAGCAGGTTTTCAACATCAAGAAACAACCGGCAATACAGGCGGCAATAGCGAGCAATAAAATTGTCGTCGTCGGCGCGTTTTATGAAATCACGAGCGGCGCGGTTGATTTTTTCGAAACCGACGAAGATTTACGAATCGCGCAAGCCGATTACGACAGTTGTTCATGGCGTTCGCACCTGACGTAATTTGCCGAACGTTTGTGGAACATAACCGCAGCCGGCACTCTCATGATTCCCGTTGATGTGGTCTGCGGGCGCTGTGCGGTTTCAACTGCGGTTCGCCGAACGCCGGCATGCACCCGTCGCCCAATTAGCCGGCCTCTCATCAATCACGGCAGCGGGGCGCGGGCGATGCCTGGCGTTCGGCGGCATTCATTTCGCCAACATTTCGCCAAGACTCTGAGTGAAGGTCAGCGGGAGGTATAAACGATGTGTGTTTTCTCCGCGCATGTCTCATATGTCGCTAATACGAGTATCTTTGCCAGAAGCTCAAGCGGCGGCAAGCAGTTTCTGGTTTACAGTATGCGGTATCAAGCCGATTCAGAGTTGGCGATGATCCTCCCTTTACCAACCCCGCCCTCACCACCTGAAGATGCTCTCCGATTCATTGACCTCTCCGGTTATCCACATTTCTTCGAGGATATGGACAAAGGTTTCATCAAGCCCCTCTGTAGAAGTTCCGCCGCCGCCGCCGCGCTTGCCGGCAAACCAACTCTCAAAGTTCACGAGGTCGGCAGCTTTCAGGCCTCGTTTGTACCCCACTTGCGAGACTTCGCTCGGCTCGATAGCCGTTTCCGTCTCCCCGACCAGGCCTGGGAGCAGATGCCACAATACGGCGACTATGCTTTCGCAGTCTTCAAATTGCGGGCCGGGGAGAAAAAGGTACACCCCATGGCGTTCGAGTTTCCCAGAAGGAACCGGCGGAATTTGTTCTTCCCGACCGTACATGTCCATGACGGCTTCGTGGAAGCCAAAGCCTACTTCGACCACTCGCTATACTTCCAGACGCCGCGGAGCAGCGTTGATGTGCCGTTCTCTACAACCGTCGACTTTAGTCCCGAGCCGGCCGGGCAATTCATGGATATTGCCAGGACACAGGGTGTTGTCGACGCCGACACGGTAATTCAAAATAAGCGGCTCAAAGGTATGCGTGTCAACAGAGATATTGTTGTCAGAGAAGAAATGTGAGCGCCACCCGACATGACATGTGAATGGGATGGGCGCGAGAGGGCGGGCTGACGGGCGCGCGGTCTCACGGGAGCCGCCCGACAACAGCATGCGCCCGAAGCCCCCGCAGCGTGCCTCTCATGGAAGTTGAACAGGAGCGCGGGAGATGGCGGACGTCAGTAGCCGCACCGGATTATGTCTCATGAACTGCCGTCAATGAACGTACGCACCGTGGAACACGGAGATCGGACGGAGTGGCTGCGACTGCTCCGTGGGCTTTATCCACACCATCAGGCGTCCGAGCACATTGCCGACATTGATGCCTTCCTTGCCGGACAACGCGCAGGCAGGCCGCCCCTCGCCGCTGTCTTCGTCTGCACGCGTCCGGGAGGCGGCCTTGCAGGCTTATTGGAACTCTCCGTGCGTGAATATGCAGAGGGTTGCGCCGGTTCCACACCCTACGTAGAGAGTTGGTTTGTGGACAGGGATTGGCGCGGCCGGGGCGTGGGTGGTCGCCTCATGGCGGCTGCCGAGGCATGGGCGCGAGAGCAAGGGCATCGGGAGTTGGCCTCCGACACGCTCCTCGACAATGAACGCAGCTTGCGCGCGCACAGGGCGCTCGGTTTTGAGGAGGTGGAGCGAAGCATCCATCTTCGTAAATCGCTTTGAAGCACGCCGACGCCTCACGACGGCATGTACCCGACGTCCCATCACGAAGTCTCTCATGAATCCTGGAATAGGGGCGCGGGTGAAGCCGGGCGTCGGGCTGCTCCAAGCTCTTCCCTGAAACATTTGACAGCCTAAGTCGGCGCCGGTATTGTTCAGCCCCTCGCCGCCTGCCGGCGGAATTGTTCGAAGGGCGGCTCCCTCTTAATCTTTGATGTCTCTCGAAAAAGGAGAAGATGACGTGAATGCAGCAGGTTTGACTTTTGTCCTCGGTGGGGTCTCCGCCGTTCTGGGAATGCCGGATTTTCAATCCCTGATAGCCGACGGCAGTATCAGTCAGGATGAGTTTGAAGGCACACGCCGTGAACTCTCGTCGATTATCACGACCTTGAAGAACACCCCTCATGAAAAGATCGAAGCGCTGGTTGCCCAATACAACGAGGAATTAACGTCGTACCTTGATAAGTTCAATACCAAGACACATGAGCATGCTCTGGACAGCTTTAGAAACGCTCAGATCATGATTGGCTATGTCACGACGATCATGACAAAATCCGGACTCAGGGGTTAACTCTCAATGGGAAGTGGCTTACCCCTTAAAGTTATTACCGCAGGGACAAGCCCATAACCCCTCCGCGCAGATTTAAGCTTCCGCCTCCGCAACCCAACAACGGCATCCACCCCGGCCGCGAAGAATCGTCGCATTCATCCGCAAGACTTGTCGCCGGCCGCCGTTCGTCGTGGCCGGTGATGCCGGGCGTTAGCCCGCCACGAGTGACGAAACTATGCGCTATGTTCTGTGTGAGCGAAATGCCGCAGTCTAAATCTGAGGTGAACTACCGCGCCAGCCCTTCTGTGACAAACGATGAGCTAAACGCGCTGTTCGCCGTCGCCTGGCAAGAACATACCCGGCGCGACTTCGAGCATGTGCTGAATCGAAGCCTGACGTTCGTCTGCGCTTACTACGAAGAACGCTTAGTGGGTTTTGTTAATCTGGCGTGGGATGGCGGCCACCATGCGTTCATTCTGGACACGACCGTGCATCCGGAGTTCCGGCGGAGTGGCATAGGTCGAGAGCTTGTCAAACGAGCGGTGGCGGAAGCCGAAGGCCGCGGTGTCCAATGGGTGCATGTGGATTACGAGCCGAATCTGCAAAGTTTTTATGAGCAGTGTGGATTTGTAAACACATCGGCAGGTCTTATTCGGTTGAAAGGCTGATAGGTCTAACCGACGCGCGGGCTAGCAACGGCATTCACCCGACGACGAACAACGTAGCTTTCATCCGCGAGACTCAGGATGCCTGTTATGTGGTGTGCGCGGCGAGTGATGCCGGGCGTGATACGTCTCTGTCCGTGTGTTGCAATGATGAAACAATGTCTTGCGTAAGAAATACACCTGTGATTTAATCTCGTCGCTTTTGATCCGGACAACGGACGGTTAGGAGATTGCCACGATGGATTTCGACGAAATAAAGAGCGGCTCGGTCGGGAATTGGGCGGGTGACAACACGTTGCGCCTGAGTTGGATGAACCCGCAGGAGTATCGTTCGCACAGTGAATTAAGTGTGACGCAAGCGGTCGGAGGAAAGTATCTTGCTTTTGCCTATACGTGGAGCCACGAGGATATGCCCCAGGAAGGCTTGTTGCTCGTAGGCTATGACGGGAAGGGTAAAGTTGTTAACGCGGCGTGGGTGGATTCGTGGCATGCGAGCGAGAAACCGCTGGCTCTGTCCGGGGACGTTGACGGGCAGGGAAAGATTGATCTGCGAGGCACGTACGAAGTTCCGAATCATCCCGAATGGGGCTGGCGTATCGTCGTCAGCGCCTTCAAAGAGGCGTTGGAAATCATCATGTATAACGTTTCGCCCGAAGGGACGGAAGATTTAGCTGTTCGTGCCGATTATAAGAAGCGGTCGAGCGCTTGAATTCAGATGGATACGGAGTTGCCGCGAAAACCCGTGGGTGCGTCTAACGACGGCATGCGCTCGGCCGCGAATGGCGCAAGCCTTCATCGAATGGCGCAAGCCTTCATCCGCAAAGGGTGAGCCAGGCTATATCGTTGCCCTATTTTTCGTCGTCGCCGCCACCGTTGTTGCGGCGGGCGTCGCGCTCGGCGGCGCGGGCGTCGAAGAGTTTTTGTTGTTCGGGAGTGAGGAGGGCGCGGATGCGCGTGCGCGCGTTCTGGCGCACGGCATCGTAGCGCGGGCGCACCTCGGCGCGCAGGGCGCGATAATCGTTGCGCGTCTGTTCGAGGATGGCGCGTATCTCGGTCGCCTGTTGTTCAGACAGGCTGAGGTCGCGGCGCAAGCTCTCGAAAATCCTGTCTTCTCTGGAACCGCCGCCTTTGTGCCGCTCCGGGCGGCCGCGGTCGCCGCCCAGACGGTAGAAACTGGCGAGCGATGCGCCGGTCACGCCGCCGAGCACGAAGACGGCCAGGAGCACCAGCAGGATTTTGAGTCGGGTCGAGCCGCTTCGGGGTGGGGTCGTCATCTGGAACCCTCCCGGTCGTCTTCCTGAAGAATCGTCGCCAGCACTTCGTCGCTGGAGAGCGGACGCCGCTCTCCAGCGAAGACGACGCTCTCGATGCCGCCGCCATCGCGCGCATCCAGCAACGCCTCGTCGCTGAGGACGCCGGGCGAAATCGACGTGCCGAGGTTTGAAGTCCAGAACAGGACGAAGGCGACAAGCGCGAGGAGCGCCATCGCCGGCACGGAACGCCGGACGACGCCGAGCAGCGTGAGCCACGTCTCGCCGGCGGCGCGTCGTTCCTCTTCGGCCTTGATGCGCGTGCGCAGGCGCGCGTAGAGGAAGGGCGAGGCGGCGGCCGCTTCCGCCTCCGCTTCGTTCGCCGCCGAGGCGCGCACGACCGCGCGCCCGAAGCGTTCGAGACGCTCGTCCGATTCGCCTTTTTTGTGATTGCCGATCATCGTAGTTTCACCCGTCCTTCGTCCGCCGGAAGTCCGGCGGCGGCTTCGTTAATGAAAACGCGCGCGCTCTCCGTCAGGTTACACGAATCTCTCCAGCACGCGGCGCAAGTGTGCGCGCGCACGATGCGCGCGAACTTTGACCTTCGAGATCGACCAACTGTTTGACGCGCCGATCTCCGCGACCGACATTCCCTCCACATCGAGCATGACGAGCAGCAGGCGATCTTCGGGGCTGAGCCGCGCGAGCAACTTGGCGGCCAGGTCGCGGGCGATGGCCGCAGCCTCCACGTCCGCGCCCGCCCCGGCGGCGCGCAGTTGCGTCGTCAGCCACGCCGCTTCTTCTTCCGAGATGTCACCCGCCGACGCGCTCTCGGGTCTCCGCTTCATTCGCCGCAATTCGTCGTAGCAGGCGTTGAAAGCGATGCGCGCGATCCAGGAGGCGAAGGAGTTTTCCTGTCCGTTGGCGAAGTCGGGCAGCGCGAAGTAGGCTTTCATAAAGCTCTCCTGCACGATCTCCTCGATCTCCTCGCGCTGGCGGAAGAAGCGGCCGGCAATGAGCGCGACGCGGCGGCGATGGCGGTTGAAGAGTTCCTCGAAGGCGTCGGCGTCGCCTGTGCCCGCGCGTGAGACGAGTTGAAAGTCCGACGCGCCCGTGGTGGTGGCGGCGACGACGGGGGCGACCGTCGTGTCGCCCGGCGGACGCAGCGCGCCGTGGTCGGAGTTGTCTGCCTGCTCGTCCATAAAGTATCGACGACTGCGCGCCGTTTTGCCGCCGTCGTCTCGTGCCGCTTAAATGCCGCGCGCGCCGCCTGTGCGAAAATGAAGGGACAGCCCCCTTCGTTTGAGAGCTGTCCCTTTCGTCCTGCACCGGCACATGCTCAGCGTTTCCTGGCGGCGATAGCGGTTGCGGGGTTCGCGTTCGCGCGAGCTTGTAGTGTACAACGCCGCGCCTATACCCGCGCCCTTAACCTGTCGCCGGAAGGGCGCGCCGAACACTTTCGCGCCCCGCTCGCAATTAACGATAAATTCTCCTGCCGTTCGGCAAGACGGTGACGACACGACCGTCGCGCGTGCGGTAAGTGCGCCCGCGTCTGACTTGCGGGTACGTTTGACGGCTGCGCGAACTGCGCACGACGCGCCGGCCGTTCGGCAGGACGACCACGCTGCGGCCGTTGGCGCGATGGACGACCGTGCGGCCGTTGGCGCCACGCACGATGGTGCGGCCGTCCTGTGTGCGCACGATGCGGCGGTTGTTCGGGTAAATTGACACCGTGCGCCCGTTGCGCGCGCGATAGGTCGTCTGCGCCGCCGCCGTCAAGGCCGTGCCGACCAGCAGCGCACACAACATCAGGATCACTTTGAGTCTATTTTTCATTGTTGCCCTCAATCGAAAATTTGAAGGGGAGAGTTTGGTTGATGGGTGGGAGACCCATTTGCCGACAAATTCAGGTGCGGCTCATAGGAGCAGCGCCGGCATTGCGGCGTGTGCGGCGCTCCTGCCGGCGCTGCTCATGCTGCTGGCGTTCGGCTGCGAGTTGCGCTTTCTGTTCGGCCGTCAGCACGGCATAGATTTCCGACATCATGCGCGTGTGCGCCACTTCGCGTTCGACCCGCGCGTTGGCTCTGGCCTGCGCCGCGGCGCGCACCTCGGCCTCGTTGAACGTGCCGCCGTTGAAAGCGTCGAACCCGCGCTGGCGGTCGCCGCGATTCTGCCGCTGCCCCCGTCCGGCCTTCGCCGTCTCGCGGTAGCGCGCGGTGATCTGATCGATCTGCGCCCGCTGCGCGTCGGTCAAATTAAGCTTCTCGGCGAAATGACCGCCGAAGCCGCCGCGCTTGTGGCCGCCGCCTTCGCCCCGACCCCACGAGCCGCGATCTTTGCCGCCCTCTTGCGTTGTCGTCTGCTGCGCGAATCCCACGATCCCCGACAGCGCCATCGTCCCGGCCAGCGCCAGTCCGCCAATAATCTTTCTCGAACGAGTTAGTTGCATCTGTCCATATCTCCAATGATGTATAAGTGAATTTCCCGAAGCCGCATCGGACACAGGAGAGAATGAAGCCTCAATCCGGCCAACCAGGATAGAAGACGAACGCGGCGGGCGTGCGGTTACAGGTAAATGAGTTTCAAGTTTCAGGTTTCAGGTTTCAGGTTAAAGCAGGTTTCAGGCTTCGCGGTTTAGTGTTCAAGTTCAAGAGCAAGCAACTTTCAGACTTGGAACTTGAAACCTGAAACTTGAAACTTATGCAGACTTGAAACCTGAAACCTGAAACTTGAAACTCTATTCGGGCACGAGCGCGAGGCGAAAGCCCATCAGCGACCATTCGGCTTCGCCCTCGACTTCGTTGATGTAGGAGAAGTCGCCGGGGGCGTTCGAGCCGACGGCGAAGCAAGTGGCGTTGCCTTGCTCGTCGCGGTAGAAGCCGAGTTCGAGCGTCTCGGTCTCGCTCCATTCGGGATGAAAAATCGCGCCCATGAGGTTGAAGACTGCGGGCGGGCAGATTGTGGCGCGGTAGCCGGCCGGCAGCAGGCGACGCGCGCGCCAGTCTTCGTTGACGACGCTGAGGAAGGTGCGAAGGCTGAGATAGTTGTGCGCGTAGCGCGTGCCGTTCATCATCCCGGCGCGTCCCATATAGGGCGCGAGCGGGTCGGCCACGGCGTCGTGGCCGTAGGTCGTGCCGTAGAACTGGCGGTTGCCGGGCAGGTAGCGTGGCTTGCGCGTCGTTTCCACGCCGATGATGCGCCCCTGGTGGCCTGCGTGTCCCCGCACAAGTTGTGCGCGGTAGCTGTGGCCGTGCTCGCGCGTCTTCGTGAAGTCGCGCGGGGCTGTGGGATAGAGGCGCGCGAGATAATCGTCGTCGAAGGGCACGGCGTCGGCCGCCGGTACGATGTGCCATTCGATGTTGAAATGGCGCAAGCCCTCTTCCACCTCCGGGCGCAACTCGAACTTCGCCGCCGCCTCCGGCGCGATGATTGCGCGCCCCGCGTCGAGCGCGAAAAACTTGCGCAATTTCCCGGTTCGGTCTTGCTGCCAGTTAGACATATAATCGTTCTCCCCACGTGACATTTTCGACTACTGTAATTCATTTATTCTCAAGTTTCCCGTGACGGCGCGGCAAGCCCGAGAGTAGATTTAAACATCTCATTTCTCAAATACGTTGAACGTCTTTAAGCCGGGAAAATTCTGTAACCGGAGAACGCGGCCGGACGTTTTCAAACAAATAAGCTGCACAGTTTATTAAACGCCGGAAAATTTATTTAAAGCTTCGGAAGGTTTCATCACAGTCTTCCTGCAGAGATTTCACACAGGTTCTACTTTATGTCTGTCTCATTCAACTCCCCGAAGACGCGCAAGGGCGCGATAGGCTGCCTGCTGCTCGTCGCCATCGCGCTGTTCGGCGTGAACTCCTGCGGGCGTTCCGCCTCGAAGGCCGACGCCAAAGCCGACACGCGCGCCGAGGAAGGCGCGGGCAAGGGCGGCGCGGCGAACGCCTCCGACGCTCCGGCGGTCGAAGTCACCACGGCGAAGGCCGAGGCGCGCGAAGTGCCGTCTTACATTCAATCCACGGGCAGCCTCGTGGCCGAGGAGACTTCGGACGTGGCCTCGCAAGCTTCGGGGCAGGTCGTGGCGACGCCGGTCGGCGTCGGCGCGTTCGTCCGGCAGGGCGACGTGCTCGCGCGCCTGAACGACCGCGACGCGCGCCTGCGTCTGCAACAGGCGCAGGCCGGGGTGCAGCAAGCCATCGCCGGCGTCCGGCAGGCCGAGGCGCGTCTGGGTCTGCGCCCCGGCGGCAACTTCGATGCCGGCTCGATCCCGGAAGCGCGCGCCGCGAGCGCCGGTCTCGAACAGGCGCAGGCCGAGTTGCGCCTGGCGGAAGCGAACGAGCGGCGTTACCGCGCACTTGTCGAGACGGGGGACACGGCCGTCTCGACCTACGACCAGTTTCGCACGCAGCGCGACACGGCTCGCGCGCGCGCGGGTGCCGCCCGCCAGCAACTCGAAGCCGCGCTCAACACCGCGCGCCAGAGCAACCAGGCGATCCAGACGGCCGAGTCCGCAGTCTCTTCGGCGCGCGCGCAGGTCGCCATCGCGCAGAAGGCCGTCTCGGACGCCATCATCCGCGCGCCTTACTCCGGCTACGTCAGCAACCGCCCCATCGCCGTCGGCGAATACGTGACGCCCGCGGCCGTCATCGCCACCGTGTTGCGCACCAACCCGATCAAGCTGCAACTGCAAGTGCCGGAGGCGGAAGTGCCTTTCATCACGCCGGGCATGGGCGTCTCGCTCGAAGTCGACGCGCACCGCGAACGTAAATTCGCCGGGCGTGTGACGGCCGTCAACCCGGCGGTCGACCCCGTGTCGCGCGCGGCCACCGTCGAGGCGGCCGTCGAGAACGGCGACAATGCGCTGCGCGCCGGCATGTTCGCCACCGCACGCATCGCGCGCGCGGGCGGCACCCGCGCCGTCTACGTGCCGCGCTCGGCCGTCTTCTCCGATCAAAACACGCAGTCCTATCGCATCTTCGTGATTGAGAAAGACACGGCGAAACTGCGCGTCGTGCAGATCGGCACGGAAGAGGGCGACCACATCCAGATACTCTCCGGCGTCAACGCCGACGAAACGGTGGCGACCAGCAACCTCCAACAACTTTTCGAGGGCGCGCGCGTCCGGCAATAGAAGTTTCAAGTTTCAGGTTTCAGGTTTCAAGTCTGCATAAGTTTCAAGTTTCAAGTTTCAAGTTTCAAGTCTGAATGTTGCTTGCTCCTGAACTTGAACACTAAACCGCGAAGCCTGAAACCTGCTTTAACCTGAAACTTGGAACCTGAAACCTGAAACTTGGGATTTTAAGATCATGCAGAAGTTAGCTGAAATCTGTGTTCGTCGTCCTGTCTTCGCCACCGTCATCATTCTGCTCCTGACCGTCGTCGGCGGTTTCTCTTTCTTCACGCTCGGCGTCGACCGCTTCCCGAAGATCGACATTCCGACCGTTTCGGTTTCGACGAGCAACCCCGGAGCCGCGCCGCAGGAGATCGAGACCGAGATCACGGACATCATCGAGGGCGTCGTCAACACCGTCCCCGGCATCGACGAGATGCGTTCCAGTTCCGCGCAGGGACGCTCGAACGTCACGATCAACTTCAACCTCGAAAAAGACCCAGACCTCGCCACGCAGGAGGTGCGCGACAAGGTCAGCACGATCATCAACCGCCTGCCGGAGACGGCCGACCCGCCCGTCGTCCGCAAGGCCGACCCCGATTCGCAGCCCGTGCTCGTCTACGCCATCAGCGCGCCGCGCTCGTCCATCGAGTTGACCGACCTCGTCCAGAACCAGATTCAGGAGCGCATCGAATCGGCCGACGGCGTCGGCGAGGTGGTCGTCTTCGGCGGACGCCAGCGCGAGATCAAAGTTTACGTCGAACCGGATCGCCTGCGCGCCTATAACCTGTCCGTGACCGAGGTGTCGAACGCCCTGCGCGCGCAGAACCTCGAACTGCCCGGCGGCCGTCTCGACGAGGGCGCGCGCACGGTGACGCTGCGCACGCTCTCGAAGGTGACGCGGGTCGAAGACTTCAACCAGATCGTGGTCGCGACGCGAAACAACTATCCCGTAAAGATCAGCGACATCGGGCGCGTCGAGGATAGCGGCGTCGACCCGCAATCGGCGGCGTCTCTGAACGGCGTGCCCAGCGTCTCGCTCGGCATCCGCAAGCAATCGGGCGCAAACACCATCGCCGTCATCAACGGCGTCAAGCAGCGCATGGCCGAGATCACTCCGCTCCTGCCGCAGGATTTGAAGGTCGTCGTCACGCGCGACCAGTCGGAGTTCATCGAAACCAGCCTGCACGCCATCCAGGAGCACCTCGTCGTCGGCGGCCTGCTCGCGGCTTTGATCGTCTTCCTGTTCCTCTGGAACTTCCGTTCGACCGTCATCGCCGCGCTCGCCATCCCGACCTCGATCATCGCCGCTTTCGCCGTCATCGCCGCGCTCGGCTACTCGCTCAACCAGATGACGATGCTCGCGCTGACGCTGATGGTCGGCATCGTGATCGACGACGCCATCGTCGTGTTGGAGAACATCTACCGTTTCGTCGAAGAGAAGGGAATGCACCCGTATCAGGCGGCGATTGAGGGCACGCGCGAGATCGGTCTGGCCGTCATGGCGACGACCCTCTCGCTCCTCGCCGTCTTCATTCCCGTCGGGTTCATGACGGGCATCGTCGGCCGCTTCATGTCCTCGTTCGGACTCACCTCGGCCGCCGCCATCACCGTTTCGCTCATCGTCTCGTTCACGCTGACGCCGATGCTCGCCGCGCGCTGGATCAAGCCGCCGAAAGAGTCCGTCACGCCCGAAGGCCTGCCCACGGGGGCGGGCGCGGCCGCCGGCGGCGGAGACTCGGACGACCACAACAAACACGCGACGCCGCTTGACGATGTGGCCGCCGAGCCAGCCGTCGTGAAGAAGCATGCGTCGTCGAAGGGCGGCCGCTTTTATCGCCCGATTGATCGCTCGTACATGTGGATGCTGCGCTGGTCGATGGCGCACCGCTGGATCATCGTCGCGCTCTGCGTGGTGGTGGTCGCCTCGATCTGGCCGCTCTACAGGTACGTCGGCTACAACTTCCTGCCGGACGAAGACGAGTCGGGCTTCTCCGTGAACCTGCGCGCGCCGCAGGGCACGAGCCTGCCGGCGACGCAGTCAGTGCTGGAGCGCGTGGCGCGCGACGTGCGCGAGCAGATTCCGGGCGTCGAACTGACGCTCGTCAACGCGGGCGGCTTCGGCGGCGGCGGTCAACCGAATCAGGGCAACATCTCGGTCAGGCTCAAGCCGGTCAACGAGCGCGAGTTTTCGCAGACGCAACTCATACAGCAGACGCGCGACCTGATCCGCAAGCGCAAGTATCCGAAAGAGTATGTCATCAACGCGTCGGGCGGTTCGTCCATCGGCGCGGCCATCGGCGGCGGCGGTGGCGGCGGCGGTGGCGGCGGTTCGTCGCTCGGCCTGTTCATCAGCGGGCCAGACATCGCCAAACTCGACGAATACTCGAACAAACTCGTCGAGCGCATCAAGAAAGACACCAACTTTCGTGACGCCGACCGCTCGCTCCGTTTGAGCAGCCCCGAACTGCGCATCATCATCGACCGCCAGCGCGCCGCAGACCTCGGCGTGCGCGCGGGCGACGTGGCGCAGGCTCTCAACACACTCGCCGCCGGGGCGCGTGTCACCACCTTTAGCGAAGGCTCGGATCAATACGACGTGGTGGTGCGCGCGGGCGAAGAGTTTCGCCGCACGCGCGAGAATTTGAGCAACTTCACGGTGGCGTCGTCGAACGGCGGCACGGTGGGACTCGAAAAACTCGTGCGCCTCGAAGAGGGCGACAGTCCCGCTTCCATTGACCGCCTGAACCGGCAGCGGCAGGTGACGATCTCGGCGAGCCTCGCGCCGAACGGCTCGGAGGCCGATGCCCTCGTCGCCGTCCAGCGTTACGCGCAGGAGTTGAACATGGAGGCCGGGTATCGCACGGGCGTCACGGGTCAGTCGAAGGAATTGCAGCGCGCGAATCAATCGTTCATGCTGGCCTTCCTGCTCTCGTTCGTCTTCATGTACCTGATCCTCGCGGCGCAGTTCGAGTCGTTCATCCACCCGGTGACGATCCTCCTGACGCTGCCGCTCTCGATCCCGTTCGCGCTGCTGTCAACCCTGATCGCCGGGCAACGTCTGAACATCTTCTCCGCGCTCGGCATCCTCCTGCTGTTCGGGATCGTCAAGAAGAACGCGATTCTCCAGATCGACCACACAAACGAACTGCGCTCGCACGGCATGGAACGCTACAGCGCGATCATGCAGGCGAACCGCGACCGCCTGCGCCCGATTTTGATGACGACCATCGCGCTCGTCGCAGGCATGATCCCGCTCATCCTGGGGAGCGGCGCGGGCGCGGCGACCAATCGCTCCATCGGCGTGCTCGTCGTCGGCGGGCAGAGCATGTGTCTGCTGTTGACGCTCCTGGCCGTGCCGGTCTTCTACTCGCTCTTCGAGGACGCGAAGGAATCGCGCGTGTGGGCTTACGCCGGATCGCGCTTCGACAATTTCAAGGGAGGCGCGGGTCGCCGTTTCTCCGACGCTTACGCGCGCGCGACCGCGACGTTCACTCGTCGCCCGAAGGTCGCCGGGGCGCAGGTCGCGAAGCCGCTCACGCGACAGGCCGCAAAGGATGGTTATGCAGATAATGTTTCAGGTGATTAAGAGCTTCCCTCGAAGTCCGCTCCGCGTCTTTTCCTTTGCGCCTTTGCGCCTTTGCGTGAGACTTATGCTTGATGAAGAAGATAACTCGCGCTGGAGGCCAAAGGCGCAAAGATGGGCGTCGTCGTTCGTCGCGGCGTTGATGCTGTGCGCGCCTTCGGCGGCCGCGCTCGCGCAAACTCAAACTCAACAACAACCGCCTTCGTCCACGCCGCAACAGTCGCCGCCCGCCGGCACGACCACGCAGCGGCGACGACCCGGCGCGCTTCCGCCCGCGACGACAGAACTGCCGCCCAACTCTTCGTCCGCGCCCGTGCGACCCGGCAATGAAGCGCAGCAGAGCGTGCAGCCGCAGACGGGCGTCGAGCAGCAGCGACAGGGGACGACCCCTGACACACAAGGGCCGCGCCCGCCTTCGCCGCAGGTGCCGAACGCTTCGCAGCAGGGCGCGCCCGCCAACACGACGGGTCAGCCGCAGACGGCCACGCCCGCCGGAGCGAACGCGCCCCCGCAGCAGCCGGGCGGCAACGCGAGCGGCGGAGCGGCGACGACGCCAAGCGGCGGCGCGCAAACTCCGGGGCAGAACGTCGGCGCGTCGGGCGGCATCGCGCCCGCCGAGTTGCCGGCCGACCCGCCGCCGGTCGCGCCCAATTTTGAAGCGCCCTCGCGCCCTTTGCCTTCTGCCGAGCGCGTCGGCGTGGATGTCTCCGAGCAGTTGCCGCTCTCGCTCAACGAGGCCATCGCGCTCGCGCTTGCTAACAACAACGACATCGACGGCTCGCGCATCAACGTCGAAATCGCCGAGTTCAATTTGAACGCGGCGCGCGGCGTCTACGACCCGCTCTTTTCCTCCGAGAGTTATTACGAGTCGCGCACGACGCCGACGAGTTCGACGATCAGCGGCGGCGCGAACGGCTCGGTCACGCAGCGCGACCTGACGGGCGCGGTGCGTCTCGGCGGCTTCTCGCCCTACGCGGGCGGCAACTATCAACTCGACTTCTCCTCGACGCGCCTGAACACCACCAACCAGAACGCCACGCTCAACCCGCAGTTCCCGACGGCCTTCACCTTCACCTACGCGCAGCCGCTCCTGCGCGGCCTGCGCTTCGACAACAACCGCCGCACCATCGAGATCGCGAAGAAGAATCTGAGTTTGACCGACGCGCAGTTTCGCCAGCGCGCCATCGAAGTGATCTCGCAGGTCGAGCAGTCTTACTGGGATTTGGTCTTCTCGCTCCGCAACCTGCAGGTGCAGATCGACGCCGTCAGGCAAGCGCGCGTGCAGGTCGAGAGCAACCAGCGGCTCGTGGCGCAGGGCGTGCTCGCGCCCATCGACATCGTGGCCGCCAACACGCAGGTGACGACCTTCGAGCAGAACGTCTACACGGCGCAGGAGGCCGTGACGCGCGCCGAGAACACTCTGAAGACGCTCATCCTCGCCGAGCGCACCGCCGCCCTCTGGTCGCGCCCGCTGACGCCCGTCACGCCCATCAGCCTTGAGCCACCGCGCGTGCCGCTGGAACAGGCCGTGCGCGCCGCCATCGACAACCGGCCGGAACTCTCGCAGCTCCAGACGAGCGCGGAGATCAACGGGATCGACACGCGTTTTTTCCGCGACCAGTCGAGGCCGCAGGTCGATCTCGTCGGCACTTACACGTCCACCGGCCTGGCCGGCGCCGCCGTCTCGCCGACGATCAATCCCAACACGAGCGCCAACGCCCAACTGCGCGCGCGCGTCAACGAACTCTCCGCGCTCTCCGGCCTGACGCCGCTCCCGACGACCACGGGCACGACCGGCAGCACGGTGAATCCGAACCTCGTCGGCGGTTTCCCGACATCGCTCTCGAATTTGCTGGCGCAGGAATACCCGACTTACCGCGTCGGCGTGCGCGTCGAAATTCCGTTCCGCAACCGCACGGCGCAGGCCAACCTCGGACGCTCGCTCGCGGAGGGACGGCGCATCACGAACCAGCGCGCGCAGGCCGAGCAGTTGATCGAAGCCGACGTGCGCAACGCCACGCAATCTTTGCGTTCGGCGGAAGCGCGGCTCGCTTCGGCCGCCGCCACGCGCTCGTCCGCCGAGCAGCAGTTCGAGAGCGAGCAGCGGCAGTTCCGCGCGGGCACGACCACCGTCTACCTCGTCCTCCAGAGACAGAACGAACTGCTGGCCGCGCGCGGGCGCGAGCTACAGGCGCAGACCGATCTCAACAAGGCCATCGCGGATTTTCAACGCGCCACCGGCAACACGCTCGGCGCGAACAACGTCATGGTGCGCGGCACGCGCCAACTCGAACTGCGCCCCGAAGCCACGGCCGGCTTCGACACCTCGGTCGTCCTGCCCGCGGGCGCAGCGGCGGCCTCGCAGCCGCACGCGGCCGGGGCGACGATGAAGACGGCGGCGGGCGGCGCGACATCGCCCGCGACCACAACAGCGACGACGACAGCGACGACAGCGACGACGACAGCGACGACGACAGCGACAACAACGGCGGCGACAACAGCGGCGACGCCGGAGTCCAGATCGAATGAGAAGTAAACTCGCGCCTGCGTCCGCGCGAGCGCGCCGGTTCGGCGTCCACGCGCTCCTGTGCGTTTGCGCGCTCACGTCCGGGCTGCTGCTGTCGGCGTGCGGTGGGGGCGGCGTGGAAGAAGCACGGCGGGGCATCGTGATCGTGAACGCGCCGGTGGCGGGCGAGGTGCGACGCGTGCTCGTGCGTGAGGGGATGACGGTGAGCGAGGGCACGCCGGTTGTCGAGATCGCCGTGCGCACGGAAGCGCAGGGCGCACCGCAGACGCAGACGGAAGACCCGGTGGCGCGCGCCGGGAGAAACATCGGCGCGGCGCAGGCGGACATCGAGGCGGCCAGAGCCGCGGCGGTGCGCGCCGAAGTGGAGGTGCAACGCCTGACGCCGCTCGTCGCTTCCGGCGACGCGCAACAGGCGCAACTCGACGGCGCGCGCGCCGAGTACGAGCGCGCGCAGCGTCGTCTGCAGGAGGCGCAGGGCGCGGCGGCCGATGCCCAATCCGGCCTCGTCGCCGCCCGCCGCCAACCGCAAAATGCGTCGGCCGCGCCCGTCGCTCCGTCGGAGCAAATAGTCGCGGCCGAGGCCACTTCGGCCGGGACGATCAGCGTCGTCAGCGCGCGCGTCGGCGACCGCGTGACGGCCGGGCAACCGCTCGCCACGCTACGGCGCGCGCCGCAGTAGTAATATCCAGAGTAGTCGGAGCAGCCAGAGCAGGTCGGGGCGGCTATTGAGCCGGGGTTCTGGTCAAAGCCGTCGTGCCCGTTGGCGGGGCGAAGTTCAAATGTGATGGTTTCCGAAGCTGCAAACATCGGGCCTAGCGAACAGCGCAAGCGGCGTCTGCTCGGCATCGTAGCCTTGACGGTGGGCGTCGCGGCGGCCTTTCTCCTCGTCGTGTACGACGCGCCGCGCCTCCTGCGCGCCGTCGTCTTCTTCCCCGTGTGGATAGCGGGCTTGGGACTGTTGCAGGCGCGCGAAAAGACCTGAATCGCGCTCGCCGCACGCGGGGCGTGCAACCTCGACTCGGGCGAAGAGAGCCTCGAAGACGCAAACCTCATTGCGCAATTGCGCGGCAAGTCGCGCTTGATACACCGGCGCGCGCTCGTCACGGCCGTCGCCATCACGCTGCTCACGCTGGCCTTCCCGCGCGTTTGAATTGGCCGTCGCGCGCGTCTGAATTCACTCCGCAGCGGCGCGGCCGGGCGCGCGCTCGCGACCTCCGCACGCACTCCGAAATCAACTTTCAAACGTCTCCACTCACAGCCGCGCTCCCGTTGCTCATTTGACTTATGAGCCTCTACCAGTGCTATTTTCATAGCCTTTCAACCGGCACACGCATGTCGAGACGCAAACGGCGCGGCGCAAGCGTCAGCCAGTAAATCGGCGTTTCGCGGCATCTAAACGGTGACGGCGAAGGGAATTTCAGGACACATTCAGCGATAAACTCGGGAACAATCTCAGGAACAAACAGGGCAATTTGCCTGCGTCCGCAGCAGGGGCGACGCCCCGGTCAGTCGAAGGGAACGGAATGACGAAGAATTTAGTGATAGTCGAGTCGCCGGCGAAGGCCAAGACCATCGGGAAATATCTCGGCGCGGACTACCGCGTGATGGCCTCGCTCGGCCACATCAAGGACTTACCGTCGAAGGGACTCGGCGTTGACGTGGAGAATGATTTCGCCACCTCCTACGAAGTGATCCCCGACACGAAGAAACGCAACAACAAGAAGACCGTCTCCGAGTTGAAGAAAGCCGCGCGCGAAGCCGACGCCATCTATCTCGCGGCCGACCCCGACCGCGAAGGCGAGGCGATCTGCCAGCACCTCGCCGAAGAGATCGTGCCGAAGCGTCCGAAGACACCTTCCTACCGCGTGATGTTCAACGAGATCACGAAGCGCGCCGTGCAGGAGGCGTTCAAGGAGCCGAAGCAGATTGACGAGAACCTCGTGGACGCGCAACAGGCCAGACGCGTGCTCGACCGTCTCGTCGGCTACAAAGTTTCGCCGCTACTGTGTCGCACGGTGGGCGGACGCCTCAGCGCGGGGCGCGTGCAATCGGTCGCGCTCAGGATGGTGGTCGAGCGCGAACGCGAGATCGAGCGATTTCTCAAGACGGAATACTGGACGGTGACGGCGAACCTCGCGGCCGCCCTGCCGCCCGCCTTCGACGCGCGCCTCGTCCGCGTCGGCGAGCAGACGGTGAAGACCGGCGGCTTCGATCAGGAGGTGAAGAAGGGCGAGATTTTGATCGGGGCGGAGGCGCAGGCCGCCGGAATCGTCGCGGAAGCCGGGGCGCAAAGTTACAGCGTCGCGGATGTGGCGACGAAGGAGCGCAAGCGCAACCCCGTGCCGCCCTTCATCACGTCGAAGCTGCAACAGGAATCGGCGCGCAAGCTCGGCTTCGCGGTGAAGAAGACGATGATGGTGGCGCAGAAGCTTTACGAGGGCGTGGAGATCGGCGCGGAAGGCGCGGTCGGCCTCATCACCTACATGCGCACGGATTCGACGCGCGTCTCGGAGACCGCGCTCGGCGAGGTGCGCGCCTTCGTCGGCACGCAGTACGGCTCGCAGTACTTGCCGGAGAAGCCCATTCACTACCGCTCGAAGAAGGACGCGCAGGACGCGCACGAGGCCATCCGCCCGTCCGACGTTTCGCGCACGCCCGACTCGCTGGCGCGCTATTTGTCGAGCGAGGAGTTGAAACTTTATCGCCTGATCTGGCAGCGGTTCGTCGCCTCGCAGATGATGCCGGCCGTCTTCGACCAGACGACGATTGACATCGAGGCGGGTCGCTTCATGTTCCGCGCGAGCGGGTCGGTCTTGAAGTTCGACGGCTTCCTGCGCGTCTACGAGGAAGGGCGCGACGAGAAGTCGGAGGAGGACGAAGAGGCCGCGCGCAAACTGCCGTTGGTGCGACAGGGCGAGACTTTGAAGTTGAACGCCATCCAGCCCGAACAGCACTTCACCGAACCGCCGCCGCGCTACAGCGAAGCGACGCTCGTCAAGGCTCTCGAAGAGAAGGGCATCGGGCGGCCTTCGACCTACGCGGCGATCATGACGACCATCATCGACCGCGAGTATGTCGAAAAGCACGAGGGGCGTTTTCACCCGACCGCGCTCGGCACGACCGTGAACGATTTGCTCGTCGCCAGTTTCGGCGACCTCTTCAACGAATCGTACACGGCGCGGATGGAAGAGGAACTCGACGAGATCGGCGAAGGCAAGTTGAAATGGACGGCGGCTCTCCACGAGTTCTACGGGAAGTTTGCGAAGGACTTGAAGATCGCCGAAGTGGAGATGAAGAAGAAGAAGGTCGAGGCCATCCCGACCGACGAGAAGTGTGAGAATTGCGGCTCAGGGATGGTGATCAAGTTCGGCCGCTTCGGCCAGTTCCTCGCCTGCTCGAACTATCCCGAATGTCGCACGACGCGCGAGGTCGCCAAACCTTCGACGGCCGATGCGGCCGGGGAAGGCGCCGGGGCGGCGGCCAAAGGCGGCGAAGGCGCGGGCGCTACTGCGGCGACGGAGGGCGAAGAGGCGGAAGTCTGCGAGTTGTGCGCGAAGCCGATGGCTTTGAAGCGCGGTCGCTTCGGTCAGTTTCTCGGCTGCACGGGTTATCCCGATTGCCGCAACATACGCAAGATCGACCGCAAGGGCGTGGTGGCCGCCGCGCCCGTGCCGCTCGACGAGACGTGCCCGGACGACGGCGCGCACCTCGTCCGCCGGCAGGGACGCTTCGGCGAATTCGTCTCCTGCTCGAACTACCCGACGTGCAAGTTCATCAAACGCGAGACGACCGGCATCGCCTGTCCGCGCGCGGGCTGCAAGGGCGAGATCGTGGTGAAGAAGTCGAAGCGCGGCAAAGTGTTCTACGGCTGTTCGGAGTATCCGAAGTGCGACGCCGTGTACTGGGACAAGCCCGTCTCCGAGCCTTGCCCGGAGTGTCGCGCGCCGTTCCTTTTGGAGAAGACGACGAAGAAGGGCACGACGCGCTCGTGCGCCAACGAGGAGTGCGGCTACAAGACCGAGCCGCTCGCAGTTGTCCCGCCCGCGTCCGAACCGGCGAGCGGTACGCGCCTCGCGCGTTGAGAACGGTTACGCGCCTCGCGCGCGCGTCGAGAGTTGAGACCGAATTCGGGTCTCGCTATCGGGAGGACGGGTCGCAAGACTCGTCCTCTTTTAGTTTGGCGACCGGCTTCGGCCGGGCTGAAACTTTCCCGCCCGCTCCGGAGTATAATCAACCTTCCCTGGAAGGGTATCGCCGCTCGCCTGTTCGCAGGTTTAACTTTTCAGTCAACAACTTTTAGGAGTCCATTGTTTATGTTTCGACGCAAGATCGCAGTTGCCCTGCTGCTGGCCGGTTCGGTGCTGGCGAACAGTTTCCCCGTCATGGCGCAGCAGCCGGTCGCCATACCTCCACCGGCGGCCGCCGCGAAGCCCGACCCGAACGACCCCATCGCGCGTATCAAGGACGAGGGTCTGAATCGCTCGCAGGTGATGCAAACCCTGAGCTATCTCTCCGACGTGATCGGGCCGCGCCTGACCAACTCGCCCGGCATGAAGCGCGCCAACGAATGGACGCGCGACCAGATGACGAAGTGGGGCATGCAGAACGCGCACCTCGAAGCCTGGGGGCCTTTCGGGCGCGGCTGGACGTTGAAGCGTTTCTCGGCCGAGGTCGTCGAGCCGTCGGCCATCCCGCTCATCGCCTATCCGAAGGCCTGGTCGCCCGGCACGAACGGCGTGCTCAACGCCGAGGTCGTCTACGTGGACGCGAAGGACATGGCGGGGCTGGAGAAGTATCGCGGAAAACTCAAGGGCATGATCGTGCTCGCCGCGCCGATGCGCGAACTCAAGGCGCACTTCGAGCCGGATGGCACGCGCCTGACGGAGAAAGAGTTGCTCGCGCTCGCCAACGCGCCCGACCCGGCCAGCCTCGCGCCGCGCCCGCAGCAGCAAATGACGCAGGAACAGGCCAACCAATTTCTCTTCAACTTGAAACGCGCGAAATTCATCGTCGACGAAGGCGCGGCCTTGATTCTCGACGCGGGGCGCGGCGACGGCGGCACGATCTTCGTCCAGTCGGCCTCCGTCCCGCCGCAGAGCTTGCCCGACACCATCGACCCGGCCTCCATCGGCGCGCTTTTCCGGCGCGGCGTCTCAGTCTACGACAAGAACGCGCCCGCGATTCCGCCGCAGGTCTCCGTCTCCGCCGAACACTACAACCGCATCGTCCGCCTGATTCAGGCGGGCGAGCGCGTGCGCATGAACGTCAACCTCGAAGTGCAGTTTCAGGATCAGGACTTGATGGGCTACAACACCATCGCCGAGATTCCGGGAGGCGACCTCAAAGACGAGGTGGTGATGCTCGGCGGCCACATGGATTCATGGCACGGCGGCACGGGCGCGACCGACAACGCCGCCGGTTGCGCCGTGGCGATGGAGGCCGCGCGCATCCTGATGGCTTTGAACCTCAAACCCCGCCGCACGATTCGCGTCGCGCTCTGGAGCGGCGAGGAGCAGGGTTTGCTCGGCTCGCGCGCCTACGTCAAACAGCACTTCGGCGAGATCGCCCAGCCGACGCCGCAACCCACGCCCCCCGGCGCGGGCGAAGGCCGCCCCACAACCGCGCCGACGCCCGCGCCGCGCGGCCGTCTCGTCACCAAACCGGCCTATGACAAGTTCGCCGGCTACTTCAACCTCGACAATGGAACGGGCAAAATTCGCGGCGTCTACCTGCAGGGCAACGAGGCCATCCGGCCGCTCTTCCGTTCGTGGCTGATGCCTTTCGGCGAGATGGGCGCGCAGACGCTCTCCATCTCCAACACGGGCGGCACGGATCACCTCGCCTTCGACGCCATCGGCCTGCCCGGCTTCCAGTTCATACAGGACGAGGTGGAATACGAAACGCGCACGCACCACTCGAACCAGGATGTCTTCGACCGCATCCAGGCCGACGACATGAAACAGGCCGCCATCATCATGGCCGCCTTCGTTTACCAGGCGGCCATGCGCGACGAGAAACTCCCGCGCAAACCCGCGCCGCCGAGGTAGGAAAAGACAAAGGGTCAAGGGGCCAGGGGTAAAGGGTCAGGGGTAAAGGAAAAAAGCCCCGGAGGGGCGACAGATAGTAGCCTCGTGCGTCAGCGCGGGGAGCAAAACGTAGATAACGGCCGAAGCCCCGTCAGGGGCGACACAACGCAACTCGTGAATGTGTCGCCCCTGACGGGGCTTCGGCCGTTTTAAACTGTGTACGCATAACCCCACCCTTATGGGCGGGGCTACTATCTGTCGCCCCTTCGGGGCTTTTGTTTGTCGCCCTTTCGGCGCTTTAATATGTCGCCGCTTTCCATCTTCCCCTTTACCCTTGACCCTTTTCCCCTATTACCCTTACTTCTTCGCCGTCACGTACTCCATCAGGTAGCGGCGCAGCTTGTCGCGATTCTTTTTGCGATACTCGACGTAATCCTGCACGATGCCTTCATCGACGCGGGCGTAGAGGATGTAGGCTTCGAGCAGCCCATCGTCGTGCAGTTGGACGAGGCGCGCGAGCGAGGGATTGAGCTTCTTGATCTTCTTGTCCTTCGTTTGCGTCTTGACGCTCTCGACCACGTTGCGCAATGCCTCCGTCTCCTCGCGCAACGTGTGGCGATAAGCCTTCTCGCCCGGAAACTCCCTGGCGAACTTCTGCGTCGCCCAGGACGCGCGCGTCAGTCCGTACATCATCCAGGCCGAGGAGCCGTCGTCCGTGTCGAGCGCGCCGGGGTTGATGTTGATCGTCATCTTGTTGTCTTTGAGCGGCGTCACGTTCGTGGGCACGTCGATCTGCGGGTGCGCGAGTTCGACGCCCGCCCTTTCCGCCCAGTTCAGCAGACCGGCGCGCGCGAGGCGGTTGAAAGGCTCGGCCACGAACGCCTCGACGTAGCGCGAGCGCGCCTCTTCGAGTTTGCCCGCCTGCATCAGCGGGCTGGCCGAATAGCGATAGGCCGTCTCGCGGTCGGGGTCAATCGCGATGGCGCGCTCGTACCACTCGGCGGCCTTGAGGGGCAGTCCTTTTTTGAAGTACATGTCGCCCGAGAAGAGTGCGGCCGAGTAGAGTTTCGGGTCGAGTGCGAGGGCGCGCTGGTAGGCGGTGAGCGCGGAGTCGAGGTCGCCCTTGACGAAGGCCGCCTCGCCCTCCCGCATGGCCGCATCGGCTTCGGCGTTGTCGGAATATTTCGGCTCCTCGCCGCCGTCGGCCGGAATGTCCTCAAGGATTGAATCCAAGAGCGGACTCTTGTAACCGGACTCGCGCGCCTTGAGCATCGCGGCGCGGACGCGGACGCGCGATTGCCTGCGCGCGGCGGCGTCTTTCAGCGTCTGCGAGTGGCCGAGGGTGGCGAAGCCGAAATAGAACATCACCTCGCCGTCTTCCGGGTTGCTGCTTGAGAGCCGTTCGAGGATGGGCAGCGCTTCCGTCGTCTTCGCGTTCTGCATGAGTTGGATGGCGCGCTGTTTCTCCGCCTCGTAGTTGGCCGCGCCCTGCGCGTAGAGCGCGCCGGGGGCGATGCCCGCGAGCAGCACGAAGAGGAAGCAGAGGGTGAACGGGGCGGCGAGACGCGCGCGTCGCGTGCAGACTGATGTTGCGTACATGCACTACTCCTTCAATGCGAGATGATGAACTGTTGCTAAAAGTTCGGCCGGGATTAGCGAGTCTAAGGACGTGCGGCGCGGGTGTCAATGAGTAAGGGGAAAGGGTAAAAGGGGAAGGGGAGGGGGAAAGGTCGAAAGCGCGCTCCGACAATTCTCTTTACGCCTTTGGTGTTTACTTCTTTGCGCCCCCGGCGTGAAATGCTTTTTCTCGCCGGAGGCGCAAAGTTAAAACGTAAGACACGAATGTTGCGTGTTAATTCATCGTTACCCGTTACCCCTTCCCCGTTACCCTTTCCCCTTTACGTATTGATGCCGCTCTCCGCGCCGTCGGCGAGGCGCGCCCAGCCTTCGGGCGTGTGGACGAAGTTTTCGATGGAGGCCGTGGAGAAGGCGGCGCGGTCGGGCTGCCACGCGAGCCGTTTGATTTCGATGTAAGGGTGCTGGACGCGGATGACGTTGAAGGAATTGACTTCGCCGCGCACGCGCGTCGAGGTGGCCGTGCCCGCCTGCACGACGAGCGCGGAGTAGCCGCTGATCTTGTAACGCTTGGCGGTGTGCCCGGTGTGGCTGACGTGGAGGTGGCCGGAGAGCAAAACGTCCGCGCCGCACGTCGCCAGAGCTTCCATCGCCATCTGCGCGCGCCCCACGAGGTCGGCCTCGCGTTCGTGGCCTTCCGGGATATCGAAGGGGTGATGCGTCACGATGAACTTCGTCACCTCGTCGGCGTAGGGGCAGAGCCGTTCGCGGATGCGCGCCACCTGTCCCTCGTTGACGCGGCCGTCCTTGATCGTCAGCGAGCGCGCCGTGTTGATGCCGAGCACGGCGATCTCTTCGTCGGCGTGAAACGGTTCGAGGTCGTCGGTGATGTAGCGGCGATACTTGTCGAGCGGTTCGAGGAAACGCTGGAAAACGTTGTAGAGCGGCACGTCGTGATTGCCGGGCACGACGATCTGCGGGTGCGGCAACTCGTCCAGGAATTCGCGCGCCTCCTGAAACTGTTCCGTGCGCGCGCGCTGCGTCAGATCACCCGACACGACGAGCACGTCCGGCGCGATCTCCGCCACGGTCGCGGAGAGCGGCTCGATGATCGCCTGGTCGATGCGCCCGAAATGCAGGTCGGAGAGATGTACGATGGTTCTCATAAATTTTTTAGAGTGACGGGTGACGGGTGACAGGTGACAGGATGAAGGCGGGTTTTAATCCTGTCACCTGTCACCCGTCACCTGTCACTTTCTTCGGAGCTATGACTTGCAGCGCGCCGGGTCGGACGCGGTAGTGGAGCGGCGAGCGCATGATGGTGACTTCGCCGTCCGTGGCGACGCGCAGTCGCCTGCGGCGCGTCTCGATCCAAACTTCCGTGGTGCAGAGGGCGTCGAAGTCTTTCGACTCACGCAGGCGGCCGAAGAGTGCGCTTGCGGCGAGGCGCACCAGTCCCCAGCGTCCTACGTCGCGCGTCAGGTGCAGACTGAGATGCCCGGCGTCGAGGCACGAGCGCGCGCCCAGGTTGAACGTGTCCATCTGGTATTCGTTATTGCCGATGAAGACGAAAGGCGTGCGGCGTCGAAACTGCTGCCCGTCGTCCGCGCTCAGGCGCACGCCGAAGAGTGGGTAGCGGCGGAACACTTCGACGGTCGCCCACAGGGCGGCGACCCACTTGCCGCGCCCCAGGCGCTCCTGCTGCTTCTCGCGGTGGCGGACGATTGACGGGTAGAGGCCGAGACTCGAATTGTTGATGAAGATGTGCCCGTTGACTTCGCCCACGTCAACCCTCGTCGTCTCGCCTTCGACGATGTTGCGCGCCGCGCCTTCGAGGTCGAGCGGGATGCCTAAATCTTTCGCGAAGTGATTGAGCGTGCCGAGCGGGAGCACGCCGAGCACCTTGTCCGTGCCGACGAGTTCGGAGGCGACCGCGTTGACCGTTCCGTCGCCGCCGCCCGCGACGACGATTCGCACCTCTTTGTCGGCGGCGGCGCGGCGCGCGAGTTCCACGATCTCCGCGCCGCTCTCGGCGAGCGAGACGTGCGCGTCCAGGTGGCCTTCGGCGGCGAAAATTTCCGCGAGCGTGGCGCGCGCCGCTTCCTGCCCGCCGCTCCCGGCCGATGCGTTCAGAATGATCTCGACGCGCGAAGGCTCGGCAGGCGCACCCGTCTCGCGCGTCGCCGTCTCCGCGAGCGCTTCGGGGCTGATTAACAGTTGCGCTGCCGGTTCAAGACTCATCGTTTTTCGCGGCCGGCGGGGAAGCGGTTTTCAGAAGTTCGCCATCGAAGAAGCTCGCCGGCGAAAGTTTATCTTTCGGGATGGCTGGTAAAACGAGGACGGGCGAGCCAACTCGCGCCGCTCGCCCGTCCTCGCTTAACACTGCCCGCTCGATTCGCGTCGCCCGACTGTGCCCCCAACTACAGACGGAGCGACGCGGACGAACGCACACGCTCGAAGGCGTTCGTCCCTACACGGAGCCGCCGCTTTGCGGTTGCGACTCGCGGCTGGTGGCCGCGCCGGAAGTGGCCGCCTGCTGTTCGAGCTTGCTGCGCTGCGCCACTTCGCGCTGCGTCGAGAGGTCGATGCCGATCAGGTCTTTGAGCTTGCCGAGCAGCGCGGGCAGCACGACGGCCTGCGCCGTCTTGGAAAGCTCCTCGACGAAGCGATTGCCGAGCGTGGCCGCTTCGGCCTGCAAGCGGTCGTAAGCGGGCGTTTCTTTGAAACGGTCGAGGATGCCGGGCTTCTGCGGCTCGTCCGACGCGGACGATGCGGTCGATGCCTCGTAGCCGCTGCTGTAAGACGGCCGCGAATCGGCGAAACCGGCCGCGACGCCGGAAGACTGATCTTCGTAGCCGCCGCGCGCGGCCGGCTGCGATTGTTGCTGCGGCGGCTGCGGTTGCGCGTAGGCCGTCGAGCCGTAAGCGCCGCCGAGGATGGCCTGCGGGGCAAAGCCGCGCTGGCTCGGCGTGCGAACCTGGCTTTCGTCCATGTCGTAATCGTCGCCCTCGGACTCGTAGAAACGCTCGGGCATCTCTGAGTCGTCGTCGCCGCCGAACGCGCCGCCGACGCTATAACCGATAAGGAAGCCGACGCCGAGCGCGGCGACCGAAAATTCGACGGGGCGCCGACGATACTGCTCGCGCCAGTCGAGCGATTGCGAGATGGATTCCCTGACGTTCTGGTATTGAGTTGTCACCGTGTCCTTGATCTCCGTAACGGTTTGGGTGATTGATTCGCGCGCCTCTTCCATGCGACGCTGAAGGTCTGCCTTGGTCAGTTCGTCGTCGGCGTCGGTCTCAGGCGCGCGCGCGGTGCCTAAAGTTCTTTCTTCAGCCATTGTTTATCCTTTCTGAATTCTTCGAGGGTTCTCTCCGGCGCGGGGTTGATCGCGGCCAGACGGTTCTTCATGACGACGACGAGGATGCCGCCGATGACGAGGTACAGCACGCCCGTTACAACGAAGCCGAGCGCGTAACTGACCGGCGGGGTGAAAGAGTAGAAGAAGAGCCGTGCCATGAAGAGCGCAATCGCCACGTTCAGCAGCGCGAAGCCGATGGCGGCAAGCATGGCTCCCACCGCGATCATCGCGATCTTGCTGCCGTAGGCGGCCGCCTCCTCTTTCAATTCAACCTTGACCAGACCGAGCTTGGCGTCAACCAGCGTCATTACCTGGTCGCTGAGCCGTCCGATCATGGCGGGCAGCCCCTCGATGTCCGTCTGCTGCGCGTGCTGCTGCTGCTGCGTTGCGGGCGCGGCGGCCGTCGCCGCGCGCCTCTCTAGTTCAGCCATCTTTCACCCCTCCTCGTCGTTGAAGTTGCAAAGTGAGGGTTTCAAGTTTCAGGTTTGTGGCTGAAATGTGCTTTTAATCTATAAGCTGAAACTTGAAACCCGAAACCTGTTTAACGACGCTTCGAACTCTTCAGGAGCAGCCCGATCAGGAAGCCCGCCGCCGCCGAGATGAGGAGCGCCTGTCCCGGCTTCTCGCGCGCGTAGTTCTTGGCGTCTTCCGTCACCTGCCGGTAGTCCACGTTCTGCAAGTCCTTGAGCTTGTCGCCCGCCACGGAGATTTTGTCGCTCACATATTCTTTGGCGGTCGAGGCCGCGTCGGTGATCTTCTGTCCGTATTCCTGCGCCGTGCCGGCCAGGCCTTCGCGCGCAGTGGCCGTGCCCGTGCCGCCCGTCGCGCCGCCCGTCGTGGACAGTGCGCCGCCGCCCGTGCCGCTACCGCCGCCCGCGCCGCCGCCGCTAATGCCGCCGCCGGTGCTGCCGCCGCCGGTCGTCCCCGTGTCGCGCGTCGTGCCTTCATCGGTTCTGCCGGTGCCCGCCGAGAGGCCGCTGCCGCCGCCCGCGCCGGTCGTGCCCGTATTGCCGCCCTTGTTTTGCGGATCGTTGTTTCCGAAGTTCTGTGACATGTCCGTTATCTCCTTAAGTTTCGATTGATAGTCGCTGTTTGAAATTACTGCGTGCGCGCGAACCGATAACGCCCGCATATCTTGTGCCTGACCAGTGTCCAGCGAGCAAACAACGTGCCGACAACTGAAAATCGGCGGCAATGCTGAAAGTCGCCCTGACACGCGAGGTCTGCGAGGCTCGTGGCGCGAGGGCTGATATTCACTTCGTTGTGAAAAGGTACGCGGCATTATAACGCGAAGGTCTAGAACAATACAGGCGCGCGCGCAGTTTTCACACCCCCGAAAAATTCCTGAAACCCGCTTGACAGGCCGGGCGTACTTTGGTAAGTAAGCACTTACTTTTACTGAGACCGGAGACGCGAAAGGCACCGAAGCGAATGAGCCGAACCATAGAGACGAAGGGCGCGAGCAGCCGCGATGCGGGCGCACCGGCGTCGGAGACGGCGGCCACCGGCGATGTCGGCGGTGCGACCCCGCACACCGGCGGGCGGATGGCCGGGGAAGACCGCCGCAAGCAGATTTTACAGGTGGCGATGCGCCTCTTTTCGCAGCGTGGCTTTCGCGGCACGACGACCAAAGAGATCGCGCAGGCGGCCGGCGTCTCCGAAGCGATGGTGTTCCGCCACTTCGCCAACAAGGAGGAACTCTACAGCGCGATCCTCGACCACAAAGCCTGCGCGGAAAACTTCCGGTGTCCTGCGGACATCGTGCCCGAGGCGCTCGCGCAGAGGGACGACCGCGCCGTCTTCACGGGTGTCGCCCTCGCCATGATGCGCCATCACGAGCACGACACGGAATTCCTGCGCCTGCTGACGCACTCCGCGCTCGAAGGCCACGAACTCGCGAACATGTTCTGGGATCGCAACGTGCGCGGCATGTACGACTTTCTCGGTTCCTACATCCGCGAGCGCCAGCGCGAGGGCGTGATGCGCGACATAGACCCGACCATCGCCGTGCGCGGCTTCCTCGGCATGGTCATCCACCACTCGCTCAACAACCTGCTCTGGGACACGCGCCGTCGCCTGCTCGACATCACCAACGAGCGCGCCGCCGCCGAGTTCACGGAGATACTGCTCAGAGGCATCGCCGCCGACAGCCCCGCCGACCCGACGCCCGCGCGGCGCGGCGCGAGCGGCGAGCGGCGCAAGCCGGGTGCGAACGCGGCGCGCGGCAAAAAGAAGAGATGAGTTTTGCGTGGCTGAGAGTTTGTAGGCTGAAAGTTTGTCGGTTCGCGCGCGACACGGACGCCTGCCGGATAATTTTCCGGCAAGGGCTTTTCGCGCAGGTTTAAGAGTTCGCGGCATCGGCCTGATCGTTGCCGGCTTATCTTGAAAGAAGAAGCAGTTGACATGATCTCTGGAAACAAATTCACACTCCCCGCCCTCGTGTTCCTCTGTGCGGCCTTGAGCCTGTTCGCGAGCGGTTGCGGCAGGTCGGCGGAGTCGAAAAACAAACAGGCGGCCGCAACGAACGCAACGCCGGAAGCGGTGCAGGTTTCGACCGCCGCGGCCATCACGCGCGAGCTTCCGCGCTACACGGAAGCGACCGGCAGCCTCGCGGCCGACGAGCAGACGGACGTTGCGCCGAACGTGTCGGGTCGCGTCGTGGCCGTGGGCGTCGACCTCGGCAGCTACGTGCAGCGCGGCGCGGTGCTCGCGCGCCTCGACGATGCGGACGCGCGCCTGCGCCTCACGCAGTTGCAGGCGCAGGCCGCACAGGCGCAATCGGCCGTGAGACAGGCCGAGGCGCGCCTCGGTTTGCGGCCGGGTCAGGCGTTCGACGCAACCCGCGTGGCCGAAGTCGGCTCGGTGCGCGTCGCGCTCGAACTGGCCGAGAAGCAGTTGCGCCGCTTCGAGCGTCTCATCGAATCGGGCGACGTGTCGCGCGCCGCCTATGATCAGCAGCGCGCGCAGCGCGACGGGTTGCAGCAGCAATACGAGGCGGCGCTCTCGGCGGCGCGGCAGAACTACGCAGGGATCGCGACGGCGCGTGCCGCCCAGAGCGCCGCCGAGGCGCAGGTGGCACAGGCACGCAAGGCCATCGCCGATGTCGTCATCTACGCCCCGATCAGCGGCTACGTCGCGGATCGCCCGGCGGACGTGGGCGAGTACGTCACGCCCTCTTCAAAGGTGGCGACCATCGTGCGCACGAACCCCCTGCGCCTGCGCATAGACATCCCGGAACAGTTGATCGGCGCGGTCTCGCCGGGGCAGAGCGTCTCGGTCGTGACGAGCGCGTATGCCGACAGGGCGTTCGCCGGTCGCATCGCGCGCATCTCGCCGAACGTGACGGCCGCCTCGCGCACGCTGACCGTGGAGGCGCAGGTGGAAAACGGAGAGGGGTTGTTGAAGCCCGGCCAGTTCGCCACGGTGCGCGTCTCGCAATCGGCGGGCACACCCGCCGTGCTTATCCCCGCGCGCGCCGTGCGCACGGAGCAGGACGTGAGCCGCGTCTTCGTCGTCAAAGACGGTCGTGTGCAGGAGCGCGTCGTGCAACTCGGACAGGTCGAAGGCGAACTCGTCGAAGTGAAAAACGGAATCGCCACGGACGAGTTGGTCGCCACCTCGGGCGTCGAGGCGTTGAAAGACGGCGCGGCCATCAGGCAATGAAATGATTGCGGATTTCGGATTGCGGAATGCGGATTGAAAATCAAAGTCTTGTTTTCTAATCCGCATTCCGCAATCCGAAATCCGCAATGCTGAGGCATCATGCAAAAGTTAGCTGAAATATGCGTCCGCCGCCCCGTCTTCGCGACGATGTTGATCTTGTCGCTGACGGTGGTGGGCATCTTCTCGTTCTTCTCGCTCGGCGTCGATCTCTTCCCGAAGATCGACTTCCCGACGATCACGATCACGGTCGTCAACCCCGGCGCCGGCCCGCGCGAGATCGAGACCGAGGTGACGGACAAGATCGAGGCCGCCGTCAACACCATCAGCGGCATCGACGAACTGCGCTCCACTTCCGTCGAAGGCGTCTCGCAGGTCTACGTCCAGTTTCTCCTCGACAAGAACGCCGACATCGCGGCGCAGGAGGTGCGCGACAAGGTCAATCTCGTCGTGCCCGATCTGCCGGAGACCTCGGAAGAGCCGGTCATCCAGAAACTCGACACGGACGCCGCGCCCGTCCTGCGCATCGCCGTCAGCGCGCCCCGCAGTTTGCGCGAGGTGACGGAGATCGCCGACAAGGGAATCAAGGAGCGCATCGAGAGCATCAACGGCGTCGGCAACGTCACAATCGTCGGCGGCTCGCGCCGTGAGATTCAACTCAAACTCGACCCGGACAAGATGCGCGCCTTCGGCGTGACCGTGCCGGAAGTGGCGGCGGCCGTGCGCGCGCAGAATCTGGAAGTGCCCGGCGGCCGCGTGGACGAAGGCGCGCGCGAACTGACCGTGCGCACGCTGGGGCGCATCGCGAATCCGTCCGACTTCAACCATATCGCCATCTCGACGCGCGGCAACTACGCCGTCAAACTGAGCGACATCGGCTACGCCGAAGACGGCTCGGAGGAACTGCGCACGAGCGCGCGCCTGAACGGCGAACCGGCCGTGACGCTCATCGTCGCCAAGCAGTCGGGCACGAACACGGTCGCCGTCGCCGACGAGATCAAGGCGCGGCTGAAAGAGATCGAGCCGACGCTGCCCGCGAACGTGCGCACGCAGGTCATCGGCGATTCGTCCATCTTCATCAAGGCGGCGGTCAATTCCATCCAGACACACTTGATTGAGGGCAGCATCCTCGCCGCCATCGTCGTCTTCGTCTTCCTCTGGAACTTTCGCTCGACGCTCATCGCCGGTCTCGCCATCCCGACCTCGATCATCGCCACCTTCGGCCTGATGGCCGCGCTCGGCTACACGCTGAACATGATCACGATGCTCGCTTTGACGCTGATGGTCGGCATCGTGATCGACGACGCCATCGTCGTGTTGGAGAACATCTATCGCTTCATCGAAGAGAAGGGGATGCCGCCGTTTCAGGCGGCCATCGAGGGCACGAAAGAGATCGGTCTGGCCGTCATGGCGACGACGCTTTCATTGCTCGCGGTGTTTCTCCCCGTCGGCTTCATGGGCGGCATCGTCGGCCGCTTCATGTCCTCGTTCGGGTTGACGGCCTCGTTCGCCGTGGCCGTCTCGCTCGTCGTCTCGTTCACGCTGACGCCGATGCTGGCCGCGCGTTTCATCAAATGCAAGAAGCCGCAAAGCGTCTCGCCCGGCGTCGGCAGCGCGCCTTCCGAGGGCGATGCGTCCGCGCTCCTCGCCGACGAATCGCGCGTGGTGGCGGGCGCGCCGGAGCAAGGACAGGAACACGCGGAAGCCGCCCGTTTGAACGATGCGGGCGCGCCGCCTTCGCAGGCGCACGACGGCGGCGGCGGCGAGGAGAAGCGCGAAGGGAAGGGCGAAGGGAAGCGTGCGCGCAACTCGAAGGAGGGTCGCTTCTACCGCCCCGTGGATCGCGCCTACACGGCGATGCTCAAGTGGTCGATGACGCATCGCTGGGCGATTGTCGGCCTGTGCGTGCTGGTCATCCTCAGCATCGTGCCGCTGTTCATGTTCGTCGGCAAAAACTTTTTGCCGGTGGACGACCAGTCGCAATTCGAGATCAACATGCGCGCGCCGGAAGGCTCCACGCTCGCGGCCACTTCGACGATGGTCGAGCGCATCGCCGCGGACGTGCGCACCCTACCGGGCGTCACCGACACGCTCGTCACCATCGGCGGCGACCGCCAGCAACTCGTCAACAGCGCGAACATCTACGTCCGGCTCGCGCCGCTCGGCGAGCGCGAGCAGTCGCAGGACGAGTTGATGGTCGAGGCGCGCGAACTGTTGAAGAAATATCCGCCCGAGTTGCGCACGAACATCGGGCAGGTGCAGGCCATCTCCGGCGGCGGCCAGCGCAACGCCGACGTGCAATACATGATCGCCGGCCCCGACCTGCAAACGCTCACGAAGTATTCCGATGAACTGCTCAAGCGGATGCGCACGATCCCGAGCGTGGTCGACATCGACTCGTCGCTCATCGCGGGCAAGCCGGAACTGCGCATCCAGATCGACCGCGCGCGCGCGGCCGACCTCGGCGTGCGCGTCGGCGACATCGCGCAGTCTCTGAACACGATGGTCGCCGGGCAGAAAGTTTCCACCTTCAATCAGGGCACGGATCAGTACGACGTGCGCCTGCGCGCGATCAGCGCGGCGCGCGCGAGCAAAGAGGAGTTGTCGCGTTTGTTCGCGCCCTCGGCGAAGCTCGGCCTCGTCAGTCTCGACACGGTCGTGCGCGTGGAAGAGGGCAGCGGCCCCTCGGCCATTGATCGACTGAACCGGCAGCGGCAGGTGACGCTGACGGCCAACGTCGCGCCGGGCGGCTCGCAGTCGGCCGTGCTGGCCGAACTGGACAAAGCCGTGGAGGGGATGAACCTGGAAGCGGGCTATCAAACCGGCCTCGTCGGCCGCTCGAAAGAGTTGGGGCGCGCCGGCGGCTACTTCCTGCTCGCCTTCGCGCTCTCGTTCATCTTCATGTACATGGTGCTCGCGGCGCAGTTCGAGTCGTTCATCCACCCGGTGACGATCCTCCTGACGCTGCCGCTCGCCATCCCGTTCGGCATCCTCTCGCTGCTCCTGACGGGGCAGACCGTCAACATCTTTTCCGGCCTCGGCCTTCTGCTGCTCTTCGGCGTCGTCAAGAAAAACGCGATTCTCCAGATCGACCACACGAACGAACTGCGCTCGAAGGGCTTGGACAGGTTCGACGCGATCATACAGGCGAACCGCGACCGCCTGCGCCCGATTTTGATGACGACCATCGCGCTCGTCGCGGGGATGATGCCGCTCATCATCTCCAGCGGGCCGGGTTCGGGCACGAATCGCTCCATCGGCGTGCTCGTCGTCGGCGGGCAATCGCTCTGTCTGCTGCTGACGCTCCTCGCCGTGCCGGTCTTCTATTCGCTCTTCGACGACCTGGCGCGCAGCCGCGTCTTCGGGCGCATGGGCGGGCACATCGGCGGCGCATTCTCCTGGGCACGGCGGCGCACGGCGGCCGCGGCCGGCACGATCACTAATAAGTTTTGAACACCAATAAGTTTTGAATAGGCTGGCAATTTTAAAGTTGCGGTTAGGACACATGAATCAACACCTGACGAAAACAGTTTTTGCGCTCGCGCTCCTCGCCTGCGGCCTGACGTCCACGGCGTCGGCGCAGGAGGAGTGGCAGGCGGCGGCCGAACGGCAACGCGCGCGCGACGCCGCCGTGGCGGCACAGTCCGTCGCGTCGTCGGTGCAATCCGCGAACGTGCCCTTGATGGGCGCGCTCGCGGGCGCGCCTACATCGCTGCAAACACAGCGGCAGCAAGCGGGCGCGCAGCCACGGGCGACGCCTGCTCCTCCTGCGCAGATACCCGCGCAGATACCCGCGCAGACACCCGCGCCGACGCCGCTCCCGGTTATTGCGCCGACGCCAAACCCCGCGCCGCCACAGGGCTTCACGCCCTCGAACGCTGCGGCCGAGTCGTCGCTGGTCGTGCCGTCAATTGCGGCGGATTACCGTGCGACGCTCGGCGCGACGCTGCCCGCGCTCGAACGCGTGGGCGTCAACATGGCGGAGCAACGGCCGCTCGCGCTGCGCGAGGCCATCGAACTCGCGCTGCAAAACGGCAAGGACATCGAAGTGGCGCGCACCAACGTGCGCGCCGCCGAGTTCGACCTGACGGGCGCGCGCGGCGCATACGACCCGCGCTTCAACAGTTCGACTTTTTACGAACGCAGCAAGACGCCCGTCGCGAGTTTCCTGAGCGGCGGCGAGGGCGGCGCGGTGACGACTTCCGGTTTCGGGGGCGCGTTGCGCTTCGAAGGTCTCACGCCAAAGGGCGGCGGCAACTATCGCTTCGATTTTTCGAGCAGCCGCCAGACGACCAACAGCCTCTTCTCCGCGCTCAACCCGCAATACCCGACGGCCTTCTCCTTCACCTACGCGCAGCCGCTCCTGCGGGGACTGCGGTTCGACGCCGCGCGCCGCCAGATCGAGATCGCCAAAAAGAATTTGAGTTTGACCGACGCGCAATTTCGCCAGCGCGCCATCGAGACCATCACCGGCGTGCAGCGCGCCTACTGGGATTTGGTCTTCGCCCTGCGCAATTTGCAAATCCAGCGCGACTCGGCGCGCGACGCGCGCACGCAACTCGAACACAACCGGCGTCTCGTCGCCGAAGGACAACTCGCGCCGATTGACATCGTGGCGGCCGAAGCGCAGGTGGCGAACTTCGAGCAGAACGTCTACGTCGCGCTCGACGAGGTGGGGCGCGCGGAGAACGCGCTGAAGAATTTGATCGCGGAGAACCGGCAGGCGGACGTGTGGCGCGTCGCGCTCGTGCCGACGGACACGGCGGATGTGCGCCCGCCCGCCGTCGCGCTCGAAGACGCCATGCAGGCCGCGCTCTCGACGCGCCCCGAACTGCAACAGTCCGACGTTCAGCGCGAGATCAACGCGCTCGACGAACGGCTCGCGCGCGAGGCGACGAAGCCGCAGGTCGATTTGGTCGGCACATACGGCGCGGTCGGCCTCGCGGGCGCGTTCGACCCGGCCATGAGCGTCAACCCGTTCAGCGCGTCCAATGATCAACTGCGCGCGCGCATCAACCAGTTGTCGCAAATCAACGGGCTGCCGCTCCTGCCCGATCCGCCGCAGCAGACCTTGCCCGACACGCTCGTCGGCGGCTACGGCCAGTCAATCGCCAACCTCGGCGCGAACCGCTTCAACAACTTTCGCGTCGGCGTGCAACTCAGCCTCCCCTTGCGCAACCGCACGGCCGAGGCGCAACTCGGCCGCACGCTCGTCGAGCGCGACCGCATACGCGTGCAGCGCGAGCAGCTTGAACAGTTGATTCAGGTGGACGTGCGCAACGCCCTCCAAGTGACGCGCACGGCCGAGTCGCGCCTGCGCGCGGCGGCCATCCAGCGCGGCGCGAGCGAGCAGCAATACCAGAGCGAGCAGCGCAAGTTCGAGTCGGGACAATCGACCTTCTTTCTCGTCCTCGAACGCCAGAACGCGCTCGCCGCCGCGCGCGGGCTCGAACTGCGCGCGCAGACCGAACTCAACAAGGCCGTCGCCGAACTGCAACGCGCCACCGGCAACTCGCTCGAAGCCAACCAGGTGCAGGTTCGCGTGCGCTGACCATTCCCCCCTTCAACGCACGCGCCGGAGAGGGCGGCGGTCGTCTTGGCCGCCGCCCTCTCCGCTTTTTGCGGCGGCCGCACAAGCGTCGCCCGCTTCGCTTGCTGTGGCGACCAGACGAGCGCCGCCCGCTTCGCTTGCTGTGGCGGCCGGACAAGCGCCGCCCTCTTTGCTTTCTGCGGTGCTCGGACGAGCGCCGCCCTCTACGCTTTCTTTAGCCGTCACGAGTTGATGAGCAATGGCTGCGAAACAATGGTGAACGAAAGCCGCGGAGCGGCGGCAGTTAATAGCCCCTACCGTTAGGTAGGGGTATTGGAGGTTCCCCACATGCTCGAAGCCCCGCAGGGGCGACACATCGCAACGCGCGAATGTATCGCCCCTTCGGGGCTTCATAAGTTTTCCTGTACTTAACCCACGCCCTCACGGGCGGGGCTATTATCCGCCGCCGCTTCGCGGCTTTTTCTCGTGTGCCCACAGCCGCTAAACACTCAGCAACGAACAAAGAACAGCTAACGGCTGAGAACAAAGAACAGCTAACGGCTGACGGCTAACGGCTGACGGCTCCTTCACAACTTCACCTTCACCCACAGCGGCCAGTGATCTGAGAATTTGACGTGGCGTGCGATGCCGTGCGCGGTCGCGTCGAGGCCGCGCAGCCAGAGCCAGTCGAGTTTGAGTTTGACGAAGAGTGTCTTCCAGGTTGATTTGTCGTCGGGGAAGGGCGTGGAGAATCGCGCCCCGTCGAAGAGGCCGCGGACGGCGCGCACGTCTTTGTCCTTGATGGAGTTGAAATCTCCGAGCACGACGGCGCGCGCCTCTTTCGGGTGACGCGCGTCGAGCGCATCGAGCACGGCGCGCCATTGCTCCGTCTTCCGCGCGAGGGCGAGGCGCGTCTCGGCATGGACGGTATAGACGCGCAGGAGGGACGCGCGCGCGCGGTCGTATTGGATGGTCGCGCCGAGCGCGACGCGGCGACGACCGCCGGGGCCTGCGTGCGGCAGCACGATGCGCTCCACGTCCGTGAGCGGGTAGGCGCTGAGCAGCGCGACGCCCGTTTCGTCCTCCGTCGCTGCGACGCCTTCCGGGTGCGGCGGCGCAGCCCAGGCATAGTGCATTCCGAGTTCGTCGGCGATGAGCCTGGCGGTGTTGACGTTGCCGCTGCGCGCGCGTCGGCGGTCGGCTTCCTGCAGGCCGATCACGAATGCGCCGCCGATCTCCGCGTCGTTGCGCAAGACTTCGATCAGCTTGCGCAAATCTTCGCCGCCGCGCCAGCGCATGTTGTAACTGACGATTTTGATCTCCGTCAAAAGCGGGGCGGACGAGATGATCTGGTTCAACTTCTCCGCGCGCCCTACTTCCAGCAGGCGCGCGTCGTCTCTCGCCCCGGCGGCCGCTGTCACGGCGAGACTGTCCACCCTCGACGCTTTTTGCGCGCGTGCGGTGGAAGGGAAGAGAAGTGTGCAGCAAGCGGCAAGCAGTAAGCAGTAAAAAACGCCGAGCGGAGACCGCGCCGTAATGTGCGAACCGTATTTCGTGCGCATCCTAAACGACATTTTTCACTCAACGCTCCACAGCGTAAATTACTCTCTACCCATCATCACTCGGCACTCACTGACCGCGCGCCGCACATCACACATTGTTCACTGCTCACCGCTCACTGCTTACTGCCTCACCGCTCACCGCTCACCGCACATCGCTCACTGCTCACCCCTCATCCCTCACTTTCAGAGTGCGTGGCGAAGGGCGTGTCTCCGGCGAGGAAGCGCGCGGCGCGCGTTTGCAGCGTGTAGCGACAGCGGTCTGTCTCCAGGACTTCGCCGTCGGTGTTGACTTTGATCGTGCGCGCGAAACTGAGTTCGAGTTCGCGCGCGCGGAGGTAGCTGACGCGCGAATCCGCGAGGTGCTCGCCTCCCGCGACGCTCGACAGGAGACCGACGAATTCGAGCGTGGGCATCGCTTCGACGAGGCACAAATCGAGCAGGCCGTCGTCGATCACCGCGTGCGGCGCGATGAGACGCCCGCCGCCGACCAGGCGCGAGTTGCAGACGGCGAACATCTGCACGTCGAGCGTGCGTTCGAGCGTGCGCCCGTCTTCCTCTGTCAGCCTGACGGAGCAGGGCACGGGTTCGTAATCGAAGAGCACCTGCGCGCCGCCGATGAGATAGGCGAGCTTGCCCGCGATGGTTTTGAGTTGCGGGTTAACGGCGTCCGAGACTTCGGCGATGAAGCCGCCCGCCGAGACGTTGACGAAGCGGCGGCCGTTCAAATCGCCCACGTCGGCCAGCACCGTGCGCCCGGCGAGGAGTATCTCGATGGCCGCCTCGATCTCTTCGGGCAGGCCGAGCGCGGCGGCGAAATCGTTGCCCGTGCCGAGCGGTACGAGGCCGAAAGTGATTTGCTCGAACGCGCCCGGCACACGCGCCACGCCGTTAATGGCTTCGTTCAGAGTGCCGTCGCCGCCCGCCACGAACAACCTGTCGTAGCTGCCCTCGCGCGCCGCCGCTTCGGCCGCCTCCGCCGCATCGTTCGCGCCGACGGTCATCACAATGTCCATCTCGCCGAAGGCGGCGCGCAAGGCCGCGTTGATGGTCTGCAAGTGATCGGGCGCGCTGTCCGTGCCGGAGACGGGGTTGATGATCAAACGTGATTTCATAAATGGTCAGTTGTCAGTTGTCCGTGGTCAGTTGTTCGTAGTCAGTTGTTCGTGGTCAGTTGTCAGTTGTTGGTTGTCCGTTGTCCGTGGTTGATGAGCGGCGGGCTTAAGATAAACACCTCAGCCTGCGCGAGAGATAAACAACGGACAACGGACAACTGAAGGCTCTTAAATCTCCAGGCGCAGGCCGTCGCGCGCCTCTATGGTTTCGCCGCTCCAAAGCTTTTTCGCCTCGGCGACGAGATTAACGGCGTCCCATTCGGGATAGAGGTGCGAGAGCATACACCGGCGCGCGCCGGAGCGTTCGGCCAGCCGCATCGCTTCGGCGAGTTCGAGATGAAGCTCGATGGGCTTGTCGCGGAAGAAGGAGCACTCCATGAGAAAGAGCGAAACGCCGCCGGCGAACGTGGCGAGCGCGTCGGTGTAGCCGGTGTCGGAGGTGAAGACGAGCGAGGATTGGTCGCGGTCTGTCAGTTTCAAGGCGAGGCTTTCGGAGGTGTGCGGCGTCGAGAAAGTTTCGGCGCGCAGGCCGGGGAGCAAGTCAAAACTCGAATGCGGCGCGACCTCGCGGATTTCCACGGGGAAGGGTTGCCGGAGCAGTTTGTAATCGCCCGCCTCGTCGAAGGCGCGGAAGAGTTTCAGCAGACCGCGCGGGCCGTAGACGTGCAGGGGCTTGCGGCGCGACTGCGTCTCGGGGGCGTGTTTCGTGCCGAAGAGAAAGGGAAAGAGGCCGCCGAGGTGGTCGAGGTGGAAGTGGCTGATCCAGACGGCGTCGAGGTTCACCCAGTCGAGTTTTTCCTGCGCCATGCGGTGAATCGACGGCGCGCCGATGTCGAGCAGGAGCGTGCCGCCCGCGGTTTCGAGCCAGTGCGCCGACGAAGAACGCGCGGGGTGCGGGACGGACGTGCCCGACCCCAAAACGACGAGTTTCATAGTTGCGCTTTCCCTGACCTCCCCTTAAGCCGGAAGGCTAACAAGGGGCGGAGCGCGGCGTCAACCGGGGGTAAAAAGCAGGGGCATTGCGTCGCCACAAATTCGACCGTATCTTCGCCGCAGGACGCGAGCGCGCGGGGGCAAGGCGGCGAGAACGAGAGCGCCGCGCGCGGCGCGGTAAGTTGAAGACGGGCGACAGGCGAGCATCACGGCAATTAACCCGAACAAAGAAAGCCCCCGGCGCCAGGCGGCGTCAGAGCCTTCCGCTTGACCGGCGGGCGCGGCTTCGGTTAAACCTGTCGGCGGGGCATCAAATTTCCGTAGAACTATGGGCACAGAACAGATCACGGTTGACGCGCTGGGCGTCTTCTCCCACCCGGACGATGCGGAACTGACGGTGGCGGGCACGCTCCTCAAGTTGAAGTCGCTCGGCTACCGGACGGGCGTGCTCGACGTGACGCGCGGCGAGATGGGCACGCGCGGCACGCCCGAGGGACGGGCGGAAGAGGCGCGCGAGGCGGCGCGCATCATGCGGCTCGACGCGCGGCTCAACCTCGAACAGCCCGACGGGCACGTCATGCTCACGGACGATGCGCGCCGCGCGCTCGTGCGCGTCTTCAGAAGTTTGCGCCCGCGCGTCGTCTTCACCTCGCACTGGGACGACCCGCATCCGGATCACGCCGCGACCGCACGCCTCGTGCGCGAGGCGGCGCGTCTCGCCAGCATGCGCCGCTACGACGAGGCAGAGGGGCAGGAGCATGTGCCCATGCCCGCGCTCGCGCACGCCGTCTATTCGCGGCTCGTCGTGCCGTCGTTCATTGTGGACGTGTCGGCTTTCGTCGCGGAGAAGATGGAGTCGATCCGCGCGCACACGTCGCAGTTTTACCGCGAGGGCGCGGATGAACCGGAGACGCGCATCAGCGACAAGAATTTCCTCGCGCAGATGGAATACCGGATGCGCTACTACGGCTCGCTCATCAACGCCGACGCGGGCGAAGCCTTCTACGTGCGCGAGGCGCTCAACGTCGAAGACCCCTTCAAACTGCTCACGCGGCCGATGAACATTTATTCCTGAGCGATAGTTGAAGAAGGAAGAATTAACGACCGGCGAACTTCGCGCCGGGGAGGAGCGAGCGGCCGCGGCGCGTCCCGGCGAAAACGCGCGGCCGGCGATGTGGAACTGGCTCTACCCGGCGACCTATGCGATTCACCTTCTGGAAGAATTGTGGGGCGGCGAGGGTTTCACCGCGTGGCTCGCGCGCGTGGCCGGCGTGCAGCTTTCAACGCACAAATTTCTCGTCTGGAACGCGCTCGCACTGTCTCTGACGGCGCTCGGCGTGTGGCTCGCGTCGCGCTACAGACACTTACGCTGGCTGCCGCTCGCCTGCGCCGTCGCCTTTCTGCTGAACGCGCTCTCGCACCTCGCCGCCAGCCTCTACACAAACTCTTACTCGCCCGGTCTCGTCTCCGGCCTGCTGCTCTGGCTGCCGCTCGCCACACTCGCGCTTCTCCATTCCACGCGCACGCTCGGCCGCCGCGCACGCCGCGCCGGCCTGCTCGTCGGCCTGCTGATGCACGCGGTCGTCGTCGCGCTGACGCTGCTCGGCGAGCGTTTGGGAAACTGAGTGTTCAAGCCTTCGGTTTCGATTTGTCTTTGAGTGTCGCGCCCGCGATGGCGAGCGTGGCGGCGGCGCGCGGCGCTTCGCCGTTGAAACTTCTAGCGAGTGTGACGGCGCGCTCGAAGTCGGCGCGCGCGAGCGTGGCGAAGATGCGCGGCAGATCGGAATCGGCGAGCGAGACGCCCCCGCCGATCACCTGGCCGGGCGTGCGCAGCGTGAAGTCGATGCGGCCGCCCCCGCCGTCGAATTTGTCCGCGCCGTTGGCCGCACGCACGGCCTCGCCCATAGTCTCCCAGGCGCGCGCCGGGTCAATCGTGAAGAGGCGCGCGGCGATGGTGACGAGCGCGCTCGCACGGTTCGGATCAGCGGCATCGAGACGGCGCGCGGCGTTTTCGGCCTCGCCGAGCAACCCGATCAGGCGTGCCGGATCGGTTCCCTCCAGCAGTCGCGCGGCTTCCGTGAAAGCCCACACGCGCTGGACGGGCGTGAGGTCGCCGGCGTGCGCCAGCCGCGCGACCTCCGCCACCTCCCTGCGCTTGACCGCCTCGCGCGCCTCTGCGAAATCGAGGTAGGCCAGCATGCGCCGGCGCAGATCGCCGTCGTTGATTTTCTCCGCGTATGCGCGCCCGCCTGCGCCCCCTTTCGCCACTGCGGCGATGGCGGCGCTCGCGTAGGCCTGGTCTCGCGCGCGCGCATCCGTCGCGCGGCTCGCCTGGTCGAGAGCATCCTGCAGGCTATCGAAGGCGGGCGCGCCCGTGTTCATGCCCTGCGTCAGGCGTGCGTCGCGCCCGTCGCGGATGCGTTCGGGCGTGTCGGGCGCGAGGGCGGCGAGGCGCGCGCGCAGTTGCGGCAGTACGGAGGGCGCGTGCTGCTCGAAGAGCGGCAGCAGGCGCGTGATGATGAAGTAGGTTCCGGCGGGGCCGGAGGTTGAGCGATCCTCGTCGGGCGGCGCGAGCGGGCGCAGCAGAATCTGCGCGGCGGTGCGGAAAAATTCGACGCGCAGCGCGGGCGCGAGGTCGTGAGGTGAAGCGCCGTCATCCTGCGAACTCGTCGAGACCGCGCCCGTGCGATTGACGCTGATGAAGGTGCCGGGCGTGAAGGCGTAAGACGAGAGCAGGGAGACGTGATTGGCGTCCATAGTCGGATCGCCTGCGGAGAGCGTGAGGAGCGTGGCGAATCTGGCGTCGGCGGCGCGCGTGTCGCGCGCGCGCAGCGCGGTGAGAAAAAGAATGGTCTGGGCGTTCAGGCGATGCAGGCCGGGGTCTGCGATTTGCAGCGCGTTGCTCACGTCGCCATCGTCTAGTAGACGACGCGCCAGCGCGAGCCGCTGCGAATGTTCCTCGTCCGTATAAAGCGAGTCGTTGTAGAGACTGTTCGCGGCGGGCTTCGCGCTCGCTTCGTTCCGCGCGGCCTGCCTTGCCGCTGCCTCAGACTGCAACTCGGCCAGCAACTTCTCGCCGAGCGCGCGGTCACGGCGTGCGATCATCGTAATGATCTCGCCGCGCAAATTCCACACGCCGCCGAAGATCGCGGTGCGTCGCTTCATACTCCGCTCCGCCTCGCTTTCGTTTCCGGCGCGCCGCGCCATCTCCTGATCAAACTGCCCGGCCGCGTCCCACGCGCGTAGAAAGAGCGCGAGAGCGCGTTCGCGCTCAATTTCCCAGAGCGTGTCCGCCGCCTGTGCCTGCACACGCGCGCGCAACGTCTCGTCGCGGAAGCCGCGCGCCTCGTCGGCCAGCGATGAGATGAGCGAGATGGCCGTCGCTCTGCGTGCCTCGGCGAGCGGGTCGGGCGCGCCCGCCGCCGCGCGTTCAGCGCGGCGCGCGCCGTTGCGCCCCGTGCCCGGTTTCGTCGTCCGCGTCTCGCCCGCGCCCGACTGCCCGCGCAGCAACGCCGCAGGCCATAACAACAACGCGGCCAACGACACGACGACCATTCGACTGTGAGGGTTCATTCTTTTTCTCCCCTGAAAGAGGTTAAGGTTCAGACGGACAAACGCGTGAGGCGGCCACGGCGGACAAACGCGCGAGCGGTCGACGCCTGTTGCTTTAACTTTCCGTCCGCCCGTGAAAGTTGTTTAACGGCGCGGGCGCAAAATGGAAGACGGAAGGCGTCGCCGTGAAGTTTGCAGCGCGCCCTCGGAATCGTCAATCAAAAATGAGACGGGACGTTTTTTTCTCTACCGTCGGTTGACTCTTTCCTTGTCGGCGTCGAGCACGGCGCGCGCGATGGCGAGCGTGGCGACGGCGCGCGGCGACTCGTTCGTGAAGGTCTGTGCGAGCGCGATGGCGCGGTTCATGTCGTCTTTGGCGAGCGTCTGGAAGACGCCCGTGAGGTCGAAGACGGGGGCGGAGAAGTTCATCGTCATGCTCATGCCTTCGGAGCGGATGCGCGAGGAGAGGCCGGCGTCCGCGCCCGTAAACTCGGGCGCGGCGTTCGCCGCTTTGACGGCTTCGCCCATGATCTCCCAGGCGCGATTGCGGTCGAAGTCGAAGAAGCGCGTGGCGACGCCCACGGTCGAGCGCACGCGGTCGGGGTCGGCGGCGTCAATGGCCTTCGCGGCCGACGCGGCGGCTTCGAGCGATTCGAGGGCGCGCGCGCGGTCGTCTTTGACGAGCAGGCGCGCGGCCTCCGTGTAAGCCCAGGCGCGCTGCACCGGCGTCAGTTCGCCGGACACGGCGAGCAGGCGCAGCACTTCGAGGCCGTCTTTCTGCTCCCGGATCGCGCGGTTGACGAGCGCGAAGTCTATGAAGGCGCGCGTCTGGCGTCGCAGTTCGGCGTCCTCGATCTTCTCTGCGAAGTCGCGCGCGCGCGCATCGCCCTTTTCGGCGGCGGCCTGCGAGGCGCGCAGGTAGGCCATGTCGCGCTCGCGCGGGTCTGTGGCGCGGCCAGCGCGTTCGAGCGATTCCTGCACGGCATCGCCTTGCGCGCTTTTGGGAATGAGGCCGCGCGTCAGGTCTTCGCTCAGATTGTCGCGCGCGCGTTCGGGGATGTCGGGGTTGAGCGCGGCGAGGCGCGCGCGCAGCGCGGGCACGCCGTCGGGGATGACAGCCTCGAAGAAGGGCATGAGGCGCGAGATGACGAAGAAAGTGCCGACGCGGCCGGTCGCCGTCGCATCCTGATCCTCCTGCGGCAAGGGGCGCAGGAGCACCTGCGCGGCGGCTTGCGCGAAGGCGACGCGCAGCGCGCCGGGCAGGTCGGGCGTGGAGATGTCGCCGCGCCGCTGACTCGAAGAGATGCCCTGTCCGCCCTGCCCGATGGTCATGTAGAGATGCGGAGTGAGGACGTAGGACGAAAGCAGCAGGATGTCGCCCGCATCGGAGTTCGGGCTGGCGGCCACGCTCGACAAGAGCGCCGTGTAACGCCGGTCGGCCTCCTGCTGGCTACGCTCGCGCAGCAGCACGAGAAATTCCACCGACGAAGGATTGACGCTGCCGAGCACCGGCTCGGCGAATTGCAGCGCGCGTTCCGTGTCGCCGTCTTCGAGAAATTGCATGGCGAGCCGCAGCCTGCGCGCCACATCCGGCGACACCTGTTCGGGGTCGCGTCGCACGGGCGGCGCGGGCTTCCCGCCGCCGGCCGCGGTGCCCGCAGAAGACGCCTGCGCGCCCGTCGGAAGGTTGGCCGAGGCGTTGTTCAGTTCGCCCGCCTCGCGTTTGCGCGCCTCCTCCATTTTGCCGAGAAACTCCTCGCCGAGCGCGCGCTCGCGCCTGGCCGCGCCGCGCAGCACTTCGCCGCGCAGGTTCGGGATGTTGAGACCCCTCGTGCCGGAGCGGCCGCTCGCGCGGTTCTGCTCCTCGCCCCGGCGCGCGTTCTCCGCGTCGGCCGCCTCGGCCGCGTCCCACGCGCGGCGGAAGAGTGCGCGCGCGCGCTCCCTGTCGGTCTCCCAGAGGGCATCGGCCGCCTGCGCCTGCACGCGCGCCCTGAGCGTCTGATCGCGGAAGCCGCGCGATTCGTCCGCGAGCGCGTTGATGAGCGCGATGGCGTTCGCACGACGCTCGGCGGCCAGCGGATCGGCCGCGCCCGCCGCCGAGCGCGTTTTCGACGTTGTCGCAGCGGCCGGCTTCTTAGTTTGTGCGGCGGCGGGCGCGGTTTGCGCATGTGCGGCGGGCGCGGGCGGAACTACCAGCGACAACAGGCAGACGGCCGTCGCGCCCTGTAGGCGGAAACGTTGTGACATCTCTTTTCTCCTGACTTGCGACGGCGCGGTGCGCGCCCTCTGTTGAATCTGCTACGGCGGATTATACGCCCAACGCGCGCCCCGGTTCGGAAAAATGATGTTAAGGATGTAAAAAGTCGACAGCCCGCCGTCCTGCCGCCGCATCGACGGCAATTTAGCCCGGCCGATAAATTAAAAGGGGCGGCGGATTCGTCCGCCGCCCCTACAATTTTGTCCGCAGCGCCGACCGCTTAAACCGCGACGACTTCGAGCGCGGGGTCGACTTCCTGTTGCACCATGCCCTCAATCGCCATCAGCGTGCCGGAGATGGAACTGGGGCAACTGCCGCACGCGCCCTGGTATTTGATCGTGAGCGTGTTCTCTTTGAGACTGACGATCTCCAGCCAGCCGCCGTCGCCGGCGAGCGCGGGGCGAATCTTCTCGTCGAGGATTTCGTTGATGCGCAGGAGGCGCGGGTCGTCGCTCAAGACCGCGCCGAGCGCGCCGCCGAGCGCGCCCGCGCCGGCCGCCGCCGCCGCTGCCGCCGCGCCGCCCTGCGCGGCTTCGGCCGCGCGGATAGGCACTGCGAGTCGCGGCAGCAAATCGTCCCAGTCCTCCGACGCCGCTTTCTCAACCGTGATCATGCGATCCATGTAGAAGACGGAGACCACTCCGCCCACCTCGAACAGAGAGCGCGCGAGCGCGTCGTCCTTCGCCAGCGATGCGCCGAGAAAAGAGCGCGCCGCGCCCGTCGTGACGGGTTCTTTCAAGAGGAACTTGACGGCGTTCGGGTTGGGCGTCTCTTCGATGTTGTCAATCTTAGGCATTCTCGATTCTCCAAATATAATTGCTTCGTTCGGTCTCGATTTAGATGCGGCGCGCGCCCCAAGCGCGGCCGCCTAAACTCATCTCTGAAAGATTAATTGCGCACCCCATTATACTTCCTTTCGGGGCATGAGCCGTACCCGCGAAAGCTGCGCGCATGTTTACAAAAACGGGCGAAAAACGGCGCGATTTTGAACTCTGCCGGCGCGTGTCGAACAACGGACGCGGGCGCGGCAACAAATATTAAAAGAATGATTGTCAAATCGGCCGGGAAGGTCTATATTCAAGTCCCTCGCTTGTCTCCCCTCTAAGGGTGTAGACGAGCTGAGAACGAGAGGCAGAAAGTAGCGAGGGCTTTCTGCCTCTCGCTATTTTTGAGAGGCCAGAGGTCAGAGGTTAGAGGTCGGTGAAATCAGTTTCCACTTTTACTGATCTCTAACCTCCGGCCTCCGGCCTCTTTTCAGTTTGTTATGAACATCGGCATCACAGTCTACCCGACTTACGGGGGGAGCGGCATCGTCGGTTCCGAACTCGGCAAGGAACTGGCGCGACGCGGCCACAGCGTCCACTTCATCGCCTCCGCGCTCCCGACGCGTCTCACCGAACTGAACGAGCGCGTGCGCTTTCACGAAGTCGAGATGATGTCTTACCCGCTGTTCGAGCACCAGCCCTACACGCTCGCGCTCGCGACGAAAATGGCGACCGTCGCCGAGACGGAGGGGCTCGATCTCCTGCACGTCCACTACGCCATCCCGCATTCCATCAGCGCCATCCTCGCGCGCGAATCTTTGAAGCCGCAGCGGCGTCTGCCCGTCATCACCACGCTGCACGGCACGGACATCACGCTCGTCGGCGCGGATCGCTCATACCTCCCCATCACGCGCTACGGCATCGCGCAGTCCGACGGCGTGACCGCCATCTCGCACTACCTCAAACGCGAGACCGAAGAGACCTTCGGCTACTCGGAGGTCGAAGTGATCCCGAACTTCGTCTGCGGCGCGGAGTACATGCGCCAGCCCCGGCCGGAACTGCGCGCCGAACTCTCGCCCGCAGGCGAACCGCTCCTCGTACACGTCTCGAACTTCCGCCCGGTCAAGCGCCCGGTGGACTGCGTGGAGATACTGGCGCGCGTGCGCGGCATGGGCGTGGGCGCGCGGCTCGTGATGGTGGGCGACGGCAGCGAGCGCGGGCGCGCGGAGCATCGCGCGCGATGTCTGGGATTGGAGGCGTTCTGCACGTTCGTCGGCAAGCAGCCGCGCATCGTCGATTATCTCTCCGTCGCGGACGTGTTGCTGCTGCCCTCCGAGCAGGAATCTTTCGGGCTGGCCGCGCTCGAAGCGATGGCTTGCGAAGTGCCGGTCGTCGCCTCGCGTGTCGGCGGCCTGCCCGAAGTCGTCACGGACGGCGAGACGGGCTGCCTGAGCGCGGTCGGCGACGTGGACAAGATGGGCGCGGATACGGTCGGCCTCCTGGCGGACGAAGCCGCGCGCCGCGAGATGGGACGCCGCGCGCGCGCCTTCGCCCTCTCGCGTTACAACACAGACCGCGTCATCCCGCAGTACATCGAATTTTATGAGCGCATCCTCGCCGCGAACCACGACTGACGAAGAGGCCGCGCTAGCGACACCGCCCGCGTCTCTCGACCCGCCCGCCTCACCGCCCGACGAGGAGCGGCCGATTCGCTACGTCATCCAGAACCTCGAACGCGCCTACGGCGTGCCGGAGAACGCTGCCGCACCCTCCGACCCGCTCGACATGCTCGTCCGCATCATCCTCTCGCAGGCCACCAGCGACACCAACAGCCACCGCACCTTCGCCGCCCTCAAACGACGCTTCCCGACCTGGGAGGCCGCCCTGCGCGCACGCGAATCGACCATCGCACGCACGATCCAATCCGGCGGTCTCGCCAATCAAAAAGCGGCCGTCATCAAGAGTCTCCTCAGCCAGATCAAGCTGGAGCGCGGCGCGCTCGACCTCGCGTTCCTGCACGAACTCCCGCCCGCAGAGGCGATTCGATACCTCTCGCAATTTCGCGGCATCGGCCCCAAGACCATCGCCTGCACGCTCCTCTTCGCCTGCCTCACGGAGGTCTTTCCCCTCGATACGCACATCTTCCGCATACTTCGCCGCGTCGGCCTCATCCCACAGAAATGCACCGACCGCCGCGCGCACGAAATCATGAACGCCCTCGTCCCGACGGGGAAGTTCTACTCCTTCCACGTCAACCTCATACGCCACGGCCGCGCCCTCTGCCGCCCCCGCGAACCCCTGTGCGAACGCTGCCCCATCGTCGAATACTGCGACTACGGGCAAACTTTGATTTAGTGATAGTGACAAGACGTAATTCGGTAGCAACGGGAGTTGAAACTTGCTGAGAACACCCATCGGACGCCTGCGCGTCATCGCTTTCATCGAGGGCATCTCGTACCTCCTGCTGCTCGGAGTGGCGATGCCGCTGAAGTATTTTGCCGGCATTCCCGCGGCCGTCAAAACGGCTGGGTGGATTCACGGCATACTGTTTGTTCTCTACCTGTTCTCCGTCGCCGAGGTGACGATCAGGCGACGCTGTTCATTCGCGCTGGCGCTGGGCGCGCTGGCGGCATCGTTGATTCCCTTCGGCACTTTCGCGCTCGACGCGCGCCTGCGCCGGGAGGAGCGAGCGGAGCGACGGCCGGATGTCCGACGCTAAATAAGTGTGCCTGCCGGAGTGATCGTTGATGAAAGCGGCGAGGGGCGCGAATGCTTTCAGTTCATCGTTCCGCGCTCCGCGTTCTTACCTCTCCGTTCGACGTTTCCGCTTCGACGTTAATACTTATGTCTTATCTGGTTGACGGCAACAACGTGATGGGGCAGCGCGTCGGATGGCACAGGGACAAGCCGGGCGCGCGGCGCGCATTGCTGGAGGAGCTGGCGCGCTTCGCCGCGACGAAGAAGGCGCGCGTGGAGGTCGTGTTCGACGGCGCGCCCGACGAGCATTTCGCGGACGGTTCGCGTTACAGGGGCGTGCGCGTCTATTACGCCGAGCGCGGCTCGGACGCGGACGAGCGGATCAAAACTCTGGTCGAACAGTCGCGCGAGCGGCGGACGCTGCTGGTGGTGACTTCGGATCGCGCGCTGGCCGGATACGTCCGAAGTTGCGGCGCGCAGGTGTTGCGCGCGGGTGAGTTCCGGCGGCGCATGGAAGCGGCGGCGGCGGAACTCGCGTCGCGGCCTGACGCGGATGTTCCGCCGATTGAAGAGAGCACCGAGCGTTGGATGCGCTACTTCGGCGTTGCGCCGGAGGATGACGAGTAGAGCATCCGAAGCGGGCGGCGGTAAATATTCTGAATCCGCTGCCCCCGCTTCGGGTCGAGGGAGCGGCAACTCCGCGCCCGCCCCCGCCTCTTCTTCTTCTTCTTTTCCGGGGGCATCCGCAAAAGTTAACGGCTCGTTTTTAAGACCGCGTTTCCCCGGCAGCGGGCGGTATATTACTCGCCGCATATTACTCGCCGCGCGCGGGGTCGCAGTTAATACACGTTTCAGTGCGGGCGAGCTTATTGCGTCGCGGCTTCGCTCTGTGCGACGAGGGCGAGGCGGTCGGCTTTGGGACTGAGGGCGAGGCGCGTGATCTTTTTGAGTCCGGCGGCTGAGAAGTCCGCGACGAGTTGCCAGTCGGCGGAGGGTTGTGCGGGGTCGAGTTGGTAGAGTTTGGAATCCTGCGCCGAGAGGAGCGTGCCGGCGGGCGTCCAGGCGAGGTCTTCGCTCGCCGGGAGCGTGCGGGCGATGACGGCGCTGCGCTTGGTCTTCAGGTCGAAGGATTTGATGAACCACTGGTCGGGGGAGATTTTGTGGACGAAGCTGAAGGCCGCGCGGCGCGGGATGAGATGCAGCGCGCGGCCGATGTTGACGTGGATGGTGTCGAGAAACGAGTTGTCGGTGGGCGCGAGTTGGAGCAGGTTGGGGCCGTTGTTTGCGCCGAGGATGAAGAGTGCGAGCGTGCGCTCGTCGAGCCAGAGGTGGTAGCCGACGCCTTTGAGGTTGGGGAGCAGGAGAGCGGGCGCGCCGCCCGCGAGGGGAAACTTCCAGAGACGCTGCATGCGGTCGGCCTCGACGCGGACGACGGAGAAGAATTTGCCGCCGGGCATGACTGTGGGCGAGTATTCGCCTTCGGGCGTAGTGGTGAGGCGTGTGCTCTGTCCCGTGTTGAAGTCGTAGCGATAGATGTCCGTCTGGCCGCCTTCGCGCGCGGAAGTGTAGAGGAGGCTCCGGCCGTCCGGGAGAAAGGAAGGCTGGTTGTCGTAGCCCGCGCGGTTGGTGATGTTCGCGGGTTGCCCGACCCGGAGCTTGCCGCCGGAGAGCGTCACGTCGGCGACGAAAATGTCCTCGGACGCGGAGGGCGTGGGCGACGAGAGGGGCGAGGCGCTCGGCGTCTGCGCCTGCGCCGAAGCGACGACAAACGGGACGGCGAGCAGGAGGAGCGCGACGCGGAGCAAACTGTCGAAGGTTAATTTCATCGGCGGGCGTGGAAGAATCGGTTCAAGGGTTCATGGGTTCAACGATTCAACGATTCATCGATTCATCGATTCATCGGTTCACTGATCGTCGGCGATCCGTTTCTTCATTAGCACCGTTGAACCGTTGAGCCGACTCTTATTTATTGATCTCGACGAGTTCGATGTCGAAGATCAGTTTCTCCCCGGCGAGCGGGTGGTTGGCGTCGAGCGTGACGTGCGTGTCGGTAACTTCGGTGATGGTGACGGGGATTTGCTGGTCGGGCGCGATCTGCATTGCGAGCGCCATGCCGACCTCCGGCTCCTGCCCGAGGCTCTGCGTGATGATGGCGCGATCAATGGCCTGCACGCGCTCGGGTATGTGTTGCCCGTAGGCGTCGTCGGCGGCGATCTCGACCGTCTTGCGCTCGCCGATGCCCATGCCGCGCACGCCCTCGTCGAAGCCCGAGATGGTGTCGCCCGCGCCGACAGTGAACTCGAAGGGGTCGCCGCCCGCGGACGAGTCGAAAGTCTCGCCGGTCTCCAGTCGGCCGGTGTAATGCACGCGCACAGTATCGCCGTTTTTCGCTTGCTCTGGCATAATGCTCTCCATTCCGCTGATGTGTGTTGTCGCGGGAGAGCATCGCACACTCACCTGCGGAAATCCAGCGACGCAACCTGCCTCTCGCCGGACGGAAAATATTCGCGCATGGCCGCCCCATCGGAGTTTTTCGTATGAAGAAACTGACCTCGCTCACCGTCGCTCAGGCGCTCCTCCTCGCTCTGCTCACGCCCTCCACCGGAGCGCAACAAACGCGCCCCGCGCCGCCGCAGACTGCGCCGCCTGCCCGGAGCGCGCCGCCGCCGGACGATGAAGACGATGTGGTGCGCATCACCACCAATCTAGTGCAGATGGATGTCGTCGTGGTGGATAAAAAAGGCCGACAGGTGACAGACCTGACGGCGGAAGATTTTGAAGTTTACGAAGACAGACGCCTACAGAAGATCACCAACTTTTCCTACGTCCTCAACGAACCGGAGACGCGCTCCGGCGCGGATGCGCCCGCCGCCGCGCCCGCCGACAAACTCGCCCCGCCCGCGCCGCCCCTGCGCCTGCGCCCCGAACAGGTGCGCCGCACGATGGCGCTCGTCGTGGACGACATCGGCCTCTCGTTCGCCAGCACGGACGCCGTGCGCGAGGCGCTGCGCAAGTTCGTCGACGAGCAGATGCAGCCGCACGATCTGGTCGCCATCATTCGCACGAGGGCGGGCGTGGGGGCGTTGCAGCAGTTCACCTCCGACAAGCGACAGTTGCACGCCGCCATTGACCGCGTGAAGTGGAATATGGGGGGGCGTATCTCGGCGTTTTCGCCGATTCAACAGGGAACCCAGCCCCGGAACGGAATCTCCATGGGGGGCGAAGATAACCCGGACGCGAGAGGCGCGGCGGGCGATTTGGGAGCCGAAGTCGAGCAGTTTCGCGAGGAGTTGTTCGCCGTCGGCACGCTCGGCGCGGTCAACTTCCTCGTGCGCGGGATGCGCGAATTGCCGGGGCGCAAATCTGTGACGCTCTTTTCGGACGGGTTCCCCATACGGGCGAGCGACCGGGGGCCAAGCAGCGAGCGCGTGTTTCAGGCTCTGCGCCAGTTAATCGAAATCGCCAACCGCGCCTCGGTCGTCGTCTATTCCATTGACGCGCGCGGCCTCGTCGCGCCCGGCTTCTCGGCCGCCGACGACACGGCCGGCATGAGTCTCGACCAACTCGACGAGGCGCAGCGCAATCGTTCATTTCAGATTTTCGACACGCAGAGCGGGCTCGAATATCTCTCGAAGCAGACCGGCGGCTTCCTCATCAAAAACGGCAACGACCTCTCGCGCGGCGTCCGGCGCATCATCGAAGATCAAAAGGGCTATTACCTGATCGGCTATCGTCCCGAAAGCGTCACCTTCAACCGGCGTTACCATGATTTCGCGGTGAAGGTGAAGCGGCCGGGTTTGCGTGTGCGGACGCGGACGGGCTTCTACGGCATCCGCGACGAAGAGACGCGCCCCGTCGTGCGCCGCACGCGCGAGGAGCAGTTGCTCAGCGCGCTCACCTCGCCCTTCGCCGCCGCCGGCGTGCGCCTGCGCCTGACCGCCGTTTTCGGCAACACCGAGCAGACCGGCTCGTTCATGACCTCGCTCATGCACATCAACGGCAGCGATGTGAAGTTCGACAGGCAACCCGACGGGACTTACAGGACGGTGCTCGATGTAGTCGGCCTCACCTACTCGGACAACGGGCGCGTGGTTGACAGCCGCAACCAGACGGGCACGCTCACCATGAGCGAAGAGGCTTACCGGAAAGCGTTGCGCGACGGGCTGGTCTATGCTTTCAACGTGCCCGTCAAAAAGGCCGGCGCGTACCAACTGCGCATGGCCGTGCGCGATGCGGCGTCGGAGCGGACGGGCTCGGCCAGCCAGTTCATAGAGGTTCCCGATCTGAAGAAGAACCGGCTCGCGCTCTCCGGGCTGGTCGTGACCGGCCTCAAGGGAGCCGCCCCGGCGGCGCGCGAGGCGAACGCCGTCCGGCCGGAGGATGAGGGCGCGGGCGGTAACGGCGCGGCCTCGCTCGCCAGCCCGGCCGTCCGTCGCTTCCGGCAGAACTCCGACCTCACCTTCGCCTATGCCATTTACAACGCACGACTCGACCGGGAGACCGCCCGCCCGCAACTGACGACGCAGGTGCGCATCTTCCGCGATGGTCGGGCGGTCTTTAGCGGCGAAGCCGTGCCGCTCAAGCTCAACTCGCTGCCCGACCCGAAGCGGCTCGAACTCGCCGGCAGCCTCAACCTCGGCGCGAATCTGCCGCCCGGCGAATACGTCCTCCAGATCGTCGTCGCCGATCTGCTCGCCACGGGGGCGCACGCCGTCGCGACGCAATGGCTGGATTTCGAGGTCGTCAAATAGCGTGGTGCGCGTTGCCGGTTCCCGACCGGCGCGTCACTGTGCTCAACTCAAAACCCGCGCCGCGCCGTTTCCGCCCCGGCGCGCTCGCTCGCCCGCTCTTACCTCATCTACAATCCGCGCCCCGGCCGGCGCGACGCCGACCGCCCGCAACCGGCCACGCGGGCACGCCTCTTCCGCGAGGGGCGCGGAGTTTACGTCTCTCCCGAAAGTCCCTTCGACGCGAGCGCGCGGGCGCGACGCCGCGCGCATCGAAGCGGTCAACACGCTCCCCCCGGCACGGACGCGCACCCCGGCTCATACGTCCTCCAGGTTATCGTCAAAAACATCTCCCCCGGCCGCAAGCCGCAGACCGCGACGCAGTGGATCGACTTCGAGGTCGTCGAGTAGTTTCGGGTTTCCCGTTTCAGGTTTCAACTTCTTCTGTTTTAACCTGAAACGGGAAACGGGAAACCTGAAACCATGAAATCTATTATCGTCGGCACGGCCGGACACATCGACCACGGGAAGACGACGCTGGTGCACGCGCTGACCGGCGTGGACGCCGACCGCCTGCCGGAGGAGAAGCGGCGCGGCATCACGATTGACCTCGGCTTCGCCGAACTCGATCTGGGCGACGCGCGCGTCGGCTTCGTGGACGTGCCCGGCCACGAGCGTTTCGTCAAAAACATGCTCGCCGGCGCGCACGGCATAGACGCCGTGGCGCTCGTCATCGCCGCCGACGAGGGCGTGATGCCGCAGACGCGCGAACACTTCGACATCAGCAAACTGCTCGGCGTCCGTAGCGGCCTCGTCGTCATCACGAAGACCGACACGGTGGACGAAGACTTGCTCGCGCTCGTGCGCGCGGAGGCCGAAGAATTGGTCGCCGGGTCGTTTCTCGACGGCGCGCCCGTTGTCGCCGTGAGCGCGCGCGGCGGCGCGGGACTCGAAGAGTTGCGAGAGGAGTTGCGCGCCGTGGCGGCGCGCGCGCCCGCGCGTTCCACGCAAGCCGTGGCGCGTCTGCCCGTCGACCGCGCCTTCACGATGCGCGGCTTCGGCGCGGTCGTGACAGGCACGCTCGTCGCGGGCGAGATCGCGGAAGGCGACGAGATGGAGTTGTTGCCCGCCGCCCGGCGCGTGCGCGTGCGCGGGTTACAGGTTCACGGCCGCGCCGTCGCGCACGCCGACGCAGGGCAGCGCACGGCGATCAACTTGGGCGGCGTGGACGCGGCCTCGATTGTGCGCGGAATGACGCTCGCGCCCGCCGGTCGCCTGCGCGCCACGCAGATCATCGACACGTCGCTGGAAGTGCTGGCGCATGCGCCGCGCGCGCTTCGTTCGCGCGCGCGCGTGCGCGTACATCTGGGCGCGGCGGAAGTGCTGGCGCGCGTGCAGGTGCTCGAAACGGCGGGCGAGATCGCGGCGGGCGCGCGCGGCTTCGCGCAGTTGCGTCTGGAATCGCCCGTCGTCGCTCTGCCCGGAGAGCGCTTCATCATCCGTTCCTACTCGCCGCAGCGCACCGTCGGCGGCGGCGTCGTGCTCGACGCCTTCGCCGCCAAGCATCGCGGCCGTGATCGATTGAGCGCGCGCGAGCGTCTCGTCGCTTTGAACGGCGCGGACGCGGCCGCGCGACTCGTGCTCTACGCCGAGGCGGCGGGCGACGGGGGCTTGCGGCGCGCGGACTTCGCGGCGCGCACGGGCTGGCGCGACGAGACGCTCGACGCGGCCTTGCGGGAAGCCACCGCCCCGGCAGGGGAAGCCACCGCCCAGGCGGGCGGCGCGTTGGTCGAGGCCGAGGGCGTCTACGTCGGGCGAAAGATTTTCGACGGGCTGATACAGGCCGCGCGCGCGGAGGTGGAAGCGCACCACCGGCGCGAGCCTTTGCAGCGCGGGCTGGCGCGCGAAACTTTGCGCGAGCGCGTGTTCGCACGCGTCGCGCCGGAAGTTTTTCGCGCCGTGCTGGCCGGGGGCGAGGGCGCGGGGCTGCTCGTCTCCGAGCGCGACATCGTGCGCGCAGGCGGCCACAGCCTCGCGCTCTCCGCCGCCGACTCCGCGCTGCACGCGGGTCTCGAACGAATTTACCGAGAGGCCGCGCTCGAAGCCCCCACCTTCGACGACGCGCTCGCACGCGCCCCCGGCGGCGCGCAAATCGCCCGCGAACACGCGCGCAAAATCCTGCAACTGTTGATCGACTCCGGCATGCTCGTGCGCGTCTCGAATGATCTGCTCGTTCACCGCGAAGCCCTCGCGCGCCTTCTGGAAATACTCGACGAGTATGCCGCGCGCCACGAACCCGAACGCCTGATCGATGTCGCCGCCTTCAAGGATTTGACGAACGTCTCGCGCAAGTACGCCATCCCCCTTCTGGAATACCTCGACCGCGCACGCATCACGCGACGCGCCGGAGACCGCCGGCTGATCCTGAAAAGATGAAGGGGAGGCTGGCGGCTGTCCGTCGGCGTTAGCCCGTCGCCGTTAGCCCGTTGCCGTTAGTCTGTCGCCACCGGCGCGTTGTTCGGAATCCGTCTTTAGTGATTTGAGTAATAACCACAGGCAACGGACAACAGACCAACGATCACGAACAACCGGCCGCGAACCGCCGGCTACTGCCAAAAACTCCCTTCATCCTTCATCTTTCCCGCTTATTCCTGCTTTTACATCTTGCTTCTCGCGCCCGGCGGCGTTAACATAACGGCCGTACACAAAAGTTTCTTTGCCCGAAACGACTATCCCGACAAGTCTGGCGTATATTTTTCGGATCATACGTTGCGAGTGGTCGCCGGTTCGCTTGCCATCATTTCGACTAACAACTAACGCCGGAGGGTCTAAACATGAATCGCACTTTGGATATTGTTTACTGGGTGGTCGGTCTCATCGCCGGTGGCGGCGCACTCTATTACTTCGTGAAATTCCTCCAGTCCAAGGGCGCGGAGGGGGACAAGAGCTTGCTGTGGTATGCCATCGGGCTGGCGGTCGTGGCCTGCATCTGCGCGCTGCTCTATTTCCTGCGTCACGTTAACAAGGAAGAGGAAATTCACATCACGTAAGGCGGATGCTTCGGATCGTTGCCCGCGCTGTCAGTGCGTTGCCAGGCTGCGCGCGGGCGCGACGTTGGCCGGCGTCTCGCGGCGGCGGGAGTTCGCGCTCGCGCGCATCAAAACGGCGCGCGAGCGCACCTGCTGCGCCGCCCCGCCGTGTACACATGCCGAACCGGATAACTGCGACGCCGTTCGCGCGCCGTGTGGCTGTGAAGACAGACTCCGCGCGGACGGCGGTTTCTTGTGCCGGTCTCGATTGTCTCGAATGAGGAACTTAAACGAATGCTGATCGCTTCAACTCTCCTGCTCCTGTGGGCGCAAGCCGCGCCTGTGCCGCGCTCTCCCTCGTTGACGGCCATCGTCTTTCTCATCCTCTTCGTCGGCAGCCTGCTCGGCTGGCTCATCGCCTCCGTGCTCGGTTTCGCGCGCGCGCGCGCCTTCGGCCCGGCGACGCGCTGGTTCACTTTCAGTTGCGTCTGCCTGCTCTGTTTCAACCTGCACCTGCTGGCCTTCGCCATCTACGGCATGAACGAGACCGACCTGGAAAAAGTGATCAGCTTCGGCCTGTTCGCGCTGTTGTTCCCGCTGCTTGGCAGCATCTGCGCCATCATCGGTTTCCTCCGGTTGACCAACCCCCGCCCGTGACATCTCCGGGCATTCACAAATTACTTTAGAAAGTTCTCCATCCTGCATTGAAACAAAATTTCTTCTTTCTCGTGCTCGCGTTCGTCATGGGCGCGGCGATCATTCTGACCGTGCGCGAACCCGCCGCGCGCCCCAAGACCGTGCCCCCGCATTTCGTCACGACGAACGGCACGCGCTTCCTGGTGGACAAACAACCGTTTCGCTTCGCGGGCGCGAACGTCGCCGTCATGTACCGCGAAGAGGATCGCGCGCGCATGCCGGAGACGCTCGGAGAGGCCGAACGCCTCGGCCTCGGCGTGTTGCGCGTGTGGGCATACGGCGAGGGCACGGAACAGGACGGCGTGATGCCGGTCGGCCGCGACCGCGACGATTGGCCGCGCACGCATCCCTTCCGCCGCGCCCCCGACGAGTGGAACGAAGAAGCCTTCGTCCATCTCGACCGCGTGCTCGCCGAAGCGGCGCGTCGTCGCCTGCGAGTCCAGCTCTGCCTCGTCAACTGGTGGCGCGACACGGGCGGCGTCACGCAATACCTGCGCTGGGCGGGCGTCGCGGACGCGGCCGATGAGCGACAGCCTTTCGGCATCAACATGGAGCGGGCGATGCTCTTTTACACGCACCCGGAGACGCGCCGCCTCTACCGCCAGCACGTCGAACGCATCGTCACGCGCCGCAACACCGTGACGGGCGTGCTCTACCGCGACGACCCGACGATCATGGCCTACGAGTTGATGAACGAGGCGCAAGCCCCGCCCGGTCGCTGGCACGAGCGACACGCGTGGGTCGCGGAGATGAGCGCCTACGTCAAGTCGCTCGACCCGAATCACCTCCTGACGCCCGGCACGTGGGGCTATCGCTCGGCCTTCGAGCGGCGCGCGTGGCTCGAAGAACATCGCCTCCCGCACGTCGATTTCGTCGACGTGCATAATTACCCGCGCGACGATCACGATACGTTCGTCACCTCACCGGAGGCGCTTGGCGAGTTCATTACGAACCGCGCCGCCGCCACCTTCTCGCTCAACAAGCCGCTCGTGATGGGCGAGTTCGGCATGGGGCCGGAAGGCTACGAGGGACACACGCAGGCCGAGTGGTATCGCGCATACTTCGAGCAGTCCGCGCGAAACGGCGCGGCCGGCGCGATCTTCTGGATCATCACGCCCGACCCGCGACGCGGCTACGGCATCACCTACACGGACGCGCGCGACGAAGCAGTGCGCGCCGAGATCGCGCGCGGCGCCGCGCTCTTCAACTCACAGCGCGCCGCCACACCACCCGCCGACACGCTCGACGTGCGGCGTCATCTCATCCCGCGACAGTTCGCCTTCACGCGCTCCGAGGGCGACGCGGGCGCGCTGCCCGACATCACGAACCCGCTTCCCGGCGGCGGGCTGCTCTATCGCTTCCGGCCGGAACAGGCCATGCGCGGTCGCTTTGAAAAGATGGGGGGCGGCGAAGGCTACGTCTGGGGTTCGGGCGTGGGCTTCTTCGAATACGTCGTGCCGGGCAGAGACGACTGGCGCAAGGTGGGCGAGATCATCGTGCGCGCGCACCTGCAACCCGTGTTGCCGGTCGAAGCGCAGGGTCGCTACGAGGGCACGCGCGTCACGCTCTACATCAACGGGAGGAATTGCGGCTCGCGCCTCGTCACCGTCGAGCGGTCGCCGCAGGTGCTCATACAGGAATGGCGCGTTGACTCACTCGCCGCGCGCGCCGACGCCGCGCGCGGCCGCCCGCTCTCCGTCCGCTTCATCGTAGAGACCGACGCCGACCTTCCCTTCGGCATCAACCTCTCCAACTTCCCGACGACCGACGCCAACAAGGACGCGAAACCCGTCGAAGTGGAAGTGAGGTAAAGAAAAACGATGAAGTAGGAACGCGGAACGATGAACTGAAAGCAACTTGTCTTTCAGTTCATCGTTCCGCGTTCCTACTTCATCGTTTCCTATTTCAACAGTCGCGCCGCGTCCTGCGCGTAATAAGTGAGGATCAGGTCTGCGCCGGCGCGACGGATGCTCGTCAGCGTTTCCATCATCACGCGCTCCTCGTCGATCCAACCGCGCGCGGCCGCCGCCTTGATCATGGCGTATTCGCCCGACACGTGATAGGCGGCGAGCGGCAGGTCGAAACGGTCGCGCACCATACGCAGGATATCCAGATAAGCGGTCGCCGGTTTGACCATCAGGAAATCCGCGCCCTCGGCGTAATCGAGTTCCGCCTCGCGCATCGCCTCGCGCGCGTTTGCCGCGTCCATTTGATACGAGCGGCGGTCGCCGAAGGCCGGCGCGCTCGCCGCCGCCTCGCGAAACGGCCCGTAGAAGGCCGACGCATACTTCACCGCGTAAGACATGATGGCCGTCTGATCCAGCCCCGCGCCGTCGAGCGCCTCGCGGATCGCGCCCACCTGACCGTCCATCATCGCCGACGGCGCAACGATGTCTGCGCCCGCCTCCGCCTGGCTCACCGCCGTCTGCGCCAGTAGTTCCAGCGTCTCGTCGTTCAACAACTCGCCCTCGCGCACCACGCCGCAATGACCGTGCGAAGTGTACTCGCACAGGCACGTATCCGCGATGACGACCATCTCCGGCACGGCGCGACGCACCGCCCGGATCGCCTGCTGCACCACGCCGTCGCGCGCATACGCGCCCGTCGCCGTCTCGTCCTTCGTCTCCGGCAGCCCGAACAAAATGATCGCCCCGACGCCCACGTCGAAAGCCCTCGACGCCTCGCCGACCACCTCGTCCACCGACAAATTAAAGACCCCCGGCATCGAAGAAATTTCGCGCCTCACGCCCTCGCCCGCGCACGCGAACAGCGGCAACACCAAATCCTCGCGCGCCAGCCGCGCCTCGCGCACCAACGAGCGCAAAGCCTCCCGCCGCCGCAATCTCCTCGGACGATGAATCAAATCAGCCATCGACAATCCCTTTCCCCGCCGGCCTCTCTTCCGCCCCACACACACCCGCCGGCGTCCGCCCTTGCCATCTCTCCCACAACTCAACAATTCAGCCCGATAATACGTGCAGCCCCCGTCCGCAGGCAAACTACCCGACCCCGTACCCAGGGTCTATTCATTCTCTAAGCAGCGGGACACGTTCCTCCGATAGAATGAGGTTGCCTAAACCAATATTTCTACGGAGGAACGTATGAGCACCTTGCAAGTGCCGTCCCTGCGTGATGCTTTAGCAGATGTGCCAGACTTTCGCCAAGCTCAGGGACGCCGCTATGAACTCTTACCCGTGCTCCTGTTGTGCTGCGTGGCGGTGATGTGTGGCGCACGTTCCCAAGCCGCCATTGCCGAATGGGGACACAACTATGGCCCGCGCTGGCTCTCGCGCCTCGGCCTCGGCCGCCGCCGCGCGCCGAGTCAGCCGACCTTGCATCGCATCTTCAAACATCTTGACAGCGCGCTCTTTGAGCAATGTGTGACGCGGTGGAGTGAGCAAGTCCTGACCGTCTACGCCAGCACGAACGCAGGACTGGAAGTTCTCTCCCTCGACGGCAAGACCCTGCGGGGTAGCGCACAACAAGGCACGGCGCAGAGTCATCTCCTGGGCGCGCTCTCGCAGCGTCTCGGCGTGGTCGTCGCGCAACTCGCCGTCGCTGAGAAGAGTCAGGAGGCCGCACAGATAGAGTCGCTGTTGGCTGCACTCGTCCTTGAAGGCAGAGTCGTGACCCTGGATGCGCTGCACACTCACGCACGGGTCGCGCAGCAGATTATGGCGCGGGGCGGTGATTATCTGTTGCCGGTCAAAGATAATCAGCCTGTGTTGCGGCAAGACATCGCCTTAGTCTTTGCCCATGCCGACCGACTCTCGGACACCATCACTGAGGCTCGCACGACTGAGCAGCACGGTGGTCGCATTGAGACGCGCCGTTTACGGGCTTCAACGGCCTTGCAGGGTTATCTGCACTGGCCGGGTCACGCACAGGTCTTGGAGATGCGGCGCACCGTGACGCACAAACGCACGGGCCAGACACGGTGCGAAGTGGCGCACGCCATTACGTCACTGGGGCCAGAGCGCGCCACTGCCCGGCAACTGTTGGAAGTGTGGCGCGCCCACTGGCATATTGAGAATAGGCTGCATTGGGTCAGAGATGTGACCTTTGATGAAGACCGTTCACCAGTCAGAGCGGGACACGCGCCACAGGTGATGGCGACCTTGAGAAACATTGCCATCTCGGTGCTGAGAATCTGCGGCGCGGAAAACCTCGCGGCGGCGTGTCGCCGTTATGCGGCGCAACCGGCTTTAGCGCTCACGGCAGTCGGCATCCGTCTCCGAGAATGAATAGACCCTGACCCCGCACCCTACCCCACTTGACCTTTCAACCCCGCCCCCTATAATGTTTCTTCCAACCACGGCGGGGTAGCTCAGGTGGTTAGAGCGTGGGATTCATAACCCCAAGGTCGGGAGTTCAAGTCTCCCCCCCGCTACCACATATCCTTCATGGTGTTAACGACTTGCGGCGGTTAGGGATTTGCGTAGTCCCTGCCGCTTTTGTCTCTTTGACGTAATTTTGCCGTAATGCACAGCATAACTGGCGACTAACTCCATCGCTTCTTCCATTGCGTCAGGTGTGGCGTGGGTGTAGTCGTCCGTCATGCTCGTAGAACTGTGACCCATGATGGCACGCCTGACGTACCTACGTACTCCCACCTCACCAGCCCGTGTTGCCCATGTATGACGCAGGTCATGAAACGTCAAGTCGTCAATCTCGACCTCTTCACAAGACGATGTAAAACCGTGCTTACAGTCCCTAATCTGCCCTCCCGTGCGAATACTCGTGAAGACGTATTCATCACAAGTTTTATTCTGACACAGCCCCTCAAGCATCCGCTTTACTTTCCGGCTCATCGGAATTGTGCGTGGTTGACCATTCTTACTTTTCTCGATTAACAACCACCCGGGTCGAATCAGCCACGACTCTTTCTTGGCGACGTAAGTGATAGGCATCCGCCCGAAATTGATGTGCTCCGGCTGGAGCCTTAATACCTCCCCTTTGCGCATCCCCATGTCTGGATTCGTCGCCGTGTACCTGCGATGCCATCCCGAGCACCAGTCGTTGGTGGCGTCAGCTTCTGAATAGAAATTGAGAAAACATCGTGAAAGCTGCGTCGGTTAATTCCGATCAGGTGTACATCCGGGCAAAACAAATTCACCTTTAGATCGTTATAGTTTCCTAATAATTCCTGATTACGCTCTCCGCGTGAGAGCAGAGTCTACAGGAGGTGCAGCATTAACACGGGCGGAACAATACAAGAGGGGACGGACATAGAACCGTGTGAGCGCGAGGAATGGTCTAGCGACTTGTGTGACCGTTCTCCCGTAGGCATCTTCCAGTCCGACGCTGCAGGCCGCTGTGTTTACGCTAACGCGCGTTTCCGGTTGATCTGTGGATTTCCCTCCGAAACGTGTTTGGGCGAAGAGTGGGGGCGGTTTGTTCACCCTGAAGATCGCGCGGAAGCGTTTGCTGGTTGGTGCGTCGATGCGCGTGAAGGTCGGGAGTACTCCGGGGAGTTGCGCTTCCAGACGCCGGCGGGAATCACCCGTTGGGTTCACATCCGCACCGCCCCGATGTTCTCGAAGGAGGGCGTCGTCGTCGGCCATTCCGGGACGGCGGAAGACATCACGGCAAGGAAAAAGACGGAGCTTTCGCTAAGAGAAAGTGAAAGCAGATACCGGACACTAATGGAGCAAGCCTCTGACGGTATCCACACTTACGACTTTGAAGGAAATTTCATCGATGCCAACACGAAGCTCTGCCAGATGCTCGGTTACACGAGGGATGAACTGCTGCGGCTCAACGTCCGTGATCTGATTCCCGTCGAAGACCTGAAAGCAGCCCCGCTCCGCCTCGGCAACTTACGTGCGGGGGAAACCGTCATCAGCGAGCGGGTGGTGCGCTGCAAAGACGGCACGCTGCTCCCGGTTGAGATTAGCGGAAGGATGCTTCCTGACGGAGTGTTGCAAGCCATTATCCGCGACATCACAACGCGCAAGCAGTCGGAAGAAGCGATACGCTTTCAGTCTCACTTGCTGAACACGGTCGAGCAGGCCGTGATTGCCACTGATTTGAGCGGCAGGATCATCTATTGGAATCGCTTCGCCGAAAAGCTCTACGGATGGCCTGCCTCTGACATAACGGGACGCAGCATACTTGAGATCGTTCTCCCACAAGCCGCACAAGATCAGGCTGTTGAAATCATGTCGCGCCTGCAGGGGGGGCAAAGCTGGTCGGGCGAGTTTATGGTGCGGCGTCGGGACGGCATGAACTTTCGCGCCTTCATCACCGACACGCCGATCTACAACGACGAAGGATCGTTAATCGGCATCGTCGGTGTTTCCAACGACATTACCGAGCGCAAGCGTGCGGATGAAGCATTGCGCGAATCCGAAGAGCGTTACCGCGCCATCGTCGATCAGGCGATGGTGGGCGTGGCGCACGCCGATTTGAACGGCAAATTTACAACCGTCAATCAAAAATACTGCGACATCACGGGCTACCCGGCACACGAACTGCTCGAAATGCGCATTCAAGACATCACGCATCCGGACGACTTACCGCTCAACGTCGAACTACGCGAGCGAATGGTTGCCGAAGGCATTCCCTACGAAATCGAAAAGCGTTACATCCATAAGAATGGTTCGGTGAGGTGGGTCAACCTCGGCGTGTCGGCCATCCGCGACCATGAAGGTAAAACGCAATCGTCCGTCGCGGTGGTGCTGGACATCACCGAGCGCAAGCGCGCCGCGGAGGCTTTGCGTCAGAGCGAGGAGCGGTTGCGAACAATGTTCGCCGCATCGCGCGACGGCATTCTCGTCGAAGATGATGAGCGGATCGTTTACGTCAATAAATCCTACGCGCAACTGTTCGGCTACGATGCCCCGGAAGAGTTGATCGGTCAGCACGTCTCCAACATCATCTCGACAGAGGACGTGGAACGCATGCTGAAATTCGGCAGCAGGCGCGGGAGCGGGGAATCGGTCGTATCAAGTTACGAATATAAGGGAAAGCGTAAAGACGGGTCGCTCGTCGATGTCGAAGCGTCCGTCTCAACTTCAACAGTCGGGGGACGCGCCTACATCACCACGATGGTTCGCGACATCACGGAGCGCAAGCAAACGGAAGAGGCGCTTCAGCAGGCGCACGATCAATTGGAGCGAAGGGTCGCCACGCGCACCGCCGAGTTGGCGCAGAGCAACGAAACGCTGCAAGCGGAAATCGACGAGCGCACGCGCACGGAAGAGAGGCTGCGCGATAACGAGCAGCGTTTGAAGATCGCCGTCCAGACCGGGAAACTCGGTTTGTGGGAATTAGACCTTGAGACGGGCACACTCTCTTGCTCGGACATCTGCAAGGCGCATTTCGGTCTCCCGCCGGAAGCCGAATTCTCCTATGACACTCTCTTTGCCGCCGTTCACCCGGACGACCACGCGCGCGTGGGCGGGGCCGTGGAACAGGCTTTGGAAAAACACACTGATTACGAAGCGGAGTATCGCAACCTCTGGCCTGACGGCAGCGCGCACTGGATTATTACGCGCGGCCGCGGCTCCTACGGGGCGGACGGCCAACCCACGCGAATGATTGGCGTGACGCTCGACATCACGGAGCGCAAGGAGTCGGAAGAAGCGCGCCGCCAGTTGTTGCGGCAACTCGTCACCGCGCAGGAGGACGAGCGTCGCCGCATCTCCCGTGAACTCCACGACCAGATGGGTCAGCATATCGTGGCGATTGTCTTGCTGGTCAACTCTTTGAAAGATTTTTCCCGTTCTGAGCCGGCGACCGCTGCCAAATTCGCACAGTTAGAGAATGTCGCTCAACAGCTCTCACTCCAGGTTGATACTCTCGCCTGGAAACTCAGGCCGACGGAGTTGGACGACGTGGGTTTACACGCCGCGCTCCGAAATTACATCGGGAAATGGTCAAAGCGTTACGGGTTGCGGGTTGACTTCCACGGCGTCAGCCTTGCAGACGAACGCCTCGCCTCCGAGATCGAAACCGCCATCTACCGGATCGCCCAGGAGGCGCTCAACAACATCATCAAACATGCGCGCGCCACCCATGTTAGTCTCATTCTGGAGCGGCGGGGCAATCACGTGTTCACTATTATTGAAGACAATGGCTGCGGATTTGATGTCGAAGTTTTGTCGGCAGCGAGCGTCGGTCAACGCAGAATGGGTTTGCTCGGGATGGAGGAACGCACAGCCCTTGTCGGAGGCACCCTGAACATCGAATCCTCTCTCGGCACGGGGACGACCATTTTCGTGCGTATTCCCCTGGCACTTGAAGAGAAGGGGGAGCAATCGTTTTGAGCATACTGCGTATCTTCTTAGCCGACGATCATGCGATCATCCGTGAAGGGTTGAAGTCTCTGATCGAAGCTCAACCTGACATGATCGTCGTCGGCGAGACGGACAACGGCAGGACGGCCTGGCGTGATGCCAAAGCTCTCCAACCGGATGTGGTCGTGATGGACATCTCCATGCCCGAACTGAACGGAGCCAAAGCCACCGAGTTGCTCAAGCGCGACTGCCCGGAAACGAAGGTGTTGGCGCTTACTGTTCACAACGATCAAGGCTACCTGCACCAGTTGCTCAAGGCGGGTGCTTCCGGTTACGTGCTCAAGCGGGCAGCCCCGCACGAATTGATCCGTGCCATCCGCGCTGTCGCCGCCGGAGAAACATACCTCGACCCGACGATAGTCAGCGACGTAGTAGGGAGTTACGTCCGCAAGCAATCCACCAGAGAGGGACAACCGCAGGGAGAATTGAGTGAGCGCGAAGCGGAGGTCTTGCGTCTCATCGCCCTCGGCTACTCAAACAAGGAGATCGCCACGAGGCTCGACATCAGCGTCAGGACAGTGGAGACATACAAGGCGCGCCTGATGGAAAAGCTCAATTTCCACAGCCGCGCCGAAATCGTGCGCTACGCCCTGCTTCAGGGATGGCTGGATGAGTCTTGAACTCCGCGTTCGCGGACGCGCATGGTGCAGCCTCAACCCTGCTGAAAAATCCCCTCTCTGTCCGTAAATTCCCTGACAAGCCTGCACCTTCCTGCGGACAATAAAGCAGAGTCGCGTCGTTTTATACTTCACCGACCCCCAAACTTTTAACTTTGGTTTATATGTCCATGTGTTTCTCGTTCGTCATGTCAATCATGTTATGTATCGAGAAACCCATGATGTGACGAAATTTCAGGCAAAGGTAGCTTTCAAATGAAGAAATATTTACTGACAGTGATGTTGACACTGGCTATGCCCTTTATCTCTTTAAGTCAAGAGCCATCACGGAAGCCAGCGTCAAAATCTACAGAGAAGAAGAAGACGCAACAACAGCAACCGTCGAAAGGCGTGGGGGAGGGTGAAGAGACCGTAGAAATTAAACTCGGACAGCCGAAGCGTGTCAGCACGAAGGCTTTTATCGACCTTTTGAACAAAGGCCGAAGCATGGTTGAGAGCGGCGAGATCGATCTGAATGCTCCAATAGAGATGGAAGTCTCCGCCGTCCGCAGCCGCAACGGCACACTGAGCAATATCGGCATCAACCAAAAAATAATTGCCGCGCCGCAGAGAGAATTAGCCAAAGAGTTCATAGAAGCCTTGAGTTCGAGCGGGGCATTGGAATTCCTTGAGGGCATCCGGGGCATCGTTTTCACGCTCCGGTTAAACGGGGACACGCTTTCCCTCAGCGCTTCTTCCGAACTACCGTCGGCGAAGAAAGCCGCGCAGTGGGCGCACGCCAGTACGATGCTCCTTGAAGTCGGAGCCTCAGTTAAACGCGGGCGCGACGAGGAGATCATCTATAAGGGCGCGAGCGTGTCCGCGAACGGCAAGCGCCTCACGGCCACCTTGAGTCTGCCGCGCGGCACGGTTGCCGATCTGCTCTCAAAGCAACTTCAATCCAGCAGTGGGCAGTAAAGAAAAGATTATTCGCGTCGGCATCTTCGACCAGATAGTCAGCGGCGGCGGGGTGCGGCTGTTTACTCTCAAATTGCTGGAAGAGTTTTCGCGGCAGGCAGGCTCCCGGTGGCGGTTTCATTTGATGTGGCCGCATTTCGATTCGAGCAATAATTTCCTCGCCCCCCCGCGCCTGCGTAACACCACATTCGAGCGAATCCGGGTCGGCGCTCGCACGGGCGTGCGAGACGAATTTCTCCACCGCGTTTATGAAGGCTTTCGCGGTAGGAAGCTGAGCGACAGGAAACATCTATCGTCGCTCAAGGCGGTCGAGGCTTATGAGAAAACGCTGCGTGAGGAAGAGCAGCGGATTTTTCGTTCGGGCGCGGGGATTGGCTTGAAGTGGCTGGATGACAGGGCGCACGCATTCGACTTGATCTATTTGCCTTACCCCTACCTGACGCTGCCGCGAGACGCGGAATGGCGGCCACGCAAGCCGCTCGTCATTACCCTGCACGACCTCGCGCACGAGCACACGGATGCCTGGGGCGAGATGACGGGTTATTTACAAAGCGAAGTCAGAAGGTGGGCGTCACACGCGAATCTGGTGATCTTCTCTTCGACTTATATCCAAAACGAGGCGCAAAGAATTTACGATTTGCCGCGGGAACGCACGAGGCGCATCTATCTGACTCCGCCCGCGAGCGCCGGTTCATACGGGCACACGCCGGGCGTCCTCGGCCGTTACGGCATCAAGACAGACTACGTGTTCACTTTGGGCTGGGCTGCCAAACATAAACGCGTGGAGACGATTGTCGAAGGCTTCGCCCTGTTTAAAAGAAGGATGAACACGAATCTCGCGCTCGTCGTCGCCGGGCCGCTCACGGAAACGTTACCCGGCGGCAACCTGCACGGGTTGGAAGTCGGGCGAGACCTGTTGAGCCTGGGTTATGTGAGAGACGGCGACATCTCCGCGCTTTATCAACATGCTTCGGCGGTGGTGACGGCCTCGATCAGCGAGGCCGGTTTCAACTCCATGATCTTCGACGCGATGTATTACGAAAAGCCGATCATTTGTTCCAACATCCCTCAATTTATGGAAAGGCTTGGGACGGACGACAGGCTGGCTTTAACCTTCGATCCGTACTCGGCGCGGTCGCTGGCGGATGCGCTCTGCAAGCACTTCGGAAATCTTAAAGAGTCCGCGCAGCGCGCCGCCGAGGCGAAAAAGTTTATAGACTCACGCACGCTGAACCACGTCGCGCGAGAATATTTGGAGTCCTTTGAATCCGTGCTTTGAACATGCCGGAAGATGCATCGCGGGAGAGATTTGGAGAGATAATGAGCGCCTTGATGTTGCGGGAGCAGGTGGCTGAAAGAGTTGAGACGAGGAGACGAAGATTCATTCCCGTCGCCGAAACAGTGCTGGACGGCAACGAAAAGAAGTACGTTCTGGACTGCCTCGACACGGGATGGATTTCCGGCAGCGGCAAATATGTGGACGACTTTGAGAGTGAGTTCGCGGCCTTTTGCGGCGTCGAGCACGCCGTCTCGGTATCGAACGGCACGGCCGGATTGCACGTCGCGCTCCTTGCGCTCGGCGTAGTCCCCGGCGATGAAGTCATCGTGCCCGACCTGACGTATGTAGCCTCGGCCAACGCCGTGACTTATTGCGGCGCGAAGCCGGTGCTCGCCGACGTTGACTCTCTCACCTGGACACTCGACCCGCAGGATGTCGCCCGCAAAATTTCTCCCGCGACGAAAGCGATCATGCCGGTTCACCTCTACGGGCACCCCGCCGACCTCGATCCGATCCTCGAACTGGCGAGCGCGCATAATCTGCATGTCGTCGAAGATGCCGCCGAAGCGCACGGGGCTGAATACAAAGGGCGACGGGTCGGCGGCCTGGGCGATGTCGGAGTCTTTAGTTTCTTCGGCAATAAAATCATCACCACCGGCGAGGGCGGGATGATTACCACCAACGACAAAGTGTTGGCCGATAAAATTCGCCTGCTGAAAGGGCAGGGAATGGACTCGGCGCGTCGCTACTGGTTTCCCATCGTCGGGTATAACTATCGCATGACGAACATTCAAGCGGCCATCGGGCTGGCGCAATTAGAGCGTATCGAGTGGTTCATCGAAAGAAAACGCGAAGTCGCCGCCCTGTACGACGAGGCGTTGCGGTTGCTGCCAATTTTAACTTCGCACGAGACCGTCTGGGCTAAGAGCGTCTACTGGCTCTACTCAATCTGCCTGCCCGTGGAATGCGACCGGGAGCAAATAATGACCCGGCTGCTGGAGCAAGGTATCGAAACGAGACCCTTCTTCCACCCGATGCACCATCTGCCTCCGTACTACCAGCGCGACGGCGACGCTACGCTCCCCGTCACCACCAATCTGGCCGCACGCGGAATTAACCTGCCATCGTCGGCTTTGCTTACACCTGACGACATCACATACGTCGTGAGCGCATTGCGGTCGTGCCTTCGTTAATCAATGTGTTCGAGATAACAGCCATATTGATTTGATAGAGTAGAGCAATGGAGATCGCAAATCTGATGTTTCGTCCGTTACGGGTTGAAGACGCCTCCGCTCTGTCGCAATGGCTCCGCGCACAGCCACCGGCTTATGCGCGTTTCTTCCACCCGTTCGGCTACGACGATCCCGCGATAGCCGAGGCGCTCGCGCGTCAGGGGCGAGACGTGTTTATGGGCTTATTCTGGCGAGAGGGAATCGTCGGGTTCTTTATGTTGCGCGGGTGGAACGAAGGGTATGAAGTGCCCGCTTTCGGCATCCTGATCGACGAGCAATACCGTGGATATGGTTTGGAGATGGCCGCGCTGGACACGGCCAAAGTGATTTGCCGTCTGCGAAACGTGTCGCGCCTGATGATCAAAATGCACCCGGACAATATCTCCGCCAAAGGCGTTGCGAGGAAGACCGGGTTTGTTCAAACCGGCGTGGAGGCAACCAGCGGCAACCTGATTTACCATTACGAGATTAAACCCCGCGCGGGCACTTCTACGGAATAAACATGGAGCAGAAACTTTTCTCGATTATCACCCCAACTTACAACTGCGGGCCGAAGGTCGTGCGGACGATCAACTCCGTCCTCTCACAGGACGACAGCTTATATGAGTACATCGTCATTGACGGCGATTCGAGCGACGGCACGCAAAGCGAAATCCAGCCGTTCAACGCGCAGATCAATTTCGTCTCCGAGCCTGATGCCGGCGTGTACGACGCCATGAACAAGGGCATTGAGATGGCGCGCGGCAAGTACGTCTATTTCCTCGGGGCGGGCGATACCTTGCGCGCCAACGCCCTCAGCAATCTCGCGGGGTTGATGCCCGACGACGAACTCGCGTTCATTTACGGGAACGTGTACTGGGTGGACGAGGCTTTCATCTACGGCGGTGAGTTCGACAAGACGAGGCTTGAGACATACAACATCTGCCATCAGGCGATCTTTTATGAAAGAGCGATCTTCGATGAGATCGGACGATACGAACTCGACTACCCGATTCTCGCCGATTATGTCTTCAACATTAAATGCTTCGGGAACGATAAAATTCAGAAGACCTATCTAGACTACGTCGTCGCCAACTTTGAAGGGGGCGGCCAGAGCGCGCGCCAAAAAGATGCGGCGCTCATCGAAGCCCTCCCTCGATTGATAGAAGAATACCTGCGTTGAAGTCTCTTTTAACGTGAGTTCGACGTAAGCAGAGACAACAGACAGCCCCGTCAGGGGCGGCATATTTGTAGCCCACGGCGCAAGCCGTGGGATCAAGTGAGAGATGAAATTGTAAGCCCCGTCAGGGGCGAAAGAACTCCGACCGGAAATTCTTTCGCCCCTGACGGGGCTTCGGCGCGTGTTGGGGGTTGTAGTGATCCACACGGCTTGCGCCGTGGGCTACTCTCTGTCGCCCCTGACGGGGCTATGTCCATCAAGCATCTGTACGTCGAACTCACGTTAACTAAAAGATCAAGTCGAACCCGGCCGGGTCGCCAGCAGTTGACGATAGGCGTCGTAGAAGTGTGCGGCCGCGTTGACTCTCCGCAGCCGCTCGGATTGCGTCGCACTGTTGGCGAGGTTTTCCTGCCGGAAGACAGTGTCCGTCAGCATCCGAACAATAAGATTCGCCAAAGATTCGCTGTCATCCGGATCGAAGACGAAGCGGCGATCACCGATTGTTTCCGGCAGTGAAGTGACGTGCGAACAGATCACGGGGCTGCCGAGCAGCATCGCCTCGTATAAGGGGAAGCTGCCCGCTTCGTATTTCGTCGGGATCGTCACTAACGCCGCCTGCTCATAAAGCCAACACAGTTCGTCTTCCGGGACGATCCCGGAGAAGAGAACCGCATCGCTCAATTCCATCTCGTCAACCTGCGCTAAGACCTCCGCGTGGTAATGGTGTGCGGTGCCCCCCGTGCAAATCAGCTTAAAGTTTCGCCCGCCGTCCTTTCGCAACTCTCGCAGGGCTTCTAACAACCGGAAATGATTTTTGTGCCGCCAGGTGTGCGCCGGATAGAGCAGGAAAGGCGTCCATGCTTCGTATTTCCGGGCGTAAGACTCCGCGGCGGCAGGCGTCGCTTTCGTTAAGGAGATGTCGCGGAAGGGAATCGGGCAGATGCGAACTTTGTCTTCCCGCAGCCCGAAGTATTTGATCAGGTCTTGTTTGACGTGCTCGAAAGAGACGACAACCACGCCCGCTTTTTCGAGCGCCTTCCAGTATTGCACGGCGCGGATCGCCCTTTGCGCGGGGGTGAAGTTTTCCGGGAAGTGCAATTCCTGCACGTCGTGCATGGTGATGATGTGGGGCACGGGCGGCGCAAGGTGCGGTAGTTCCCGCACGCCGTACATCGTCAGACAATACGGCGTTTGCATATCCGGGTGGAGCAAGGTCTGGGTCGGAAAATGAAGCAGGTCGAGTTCGAGGCGGGCGAGCCAATCTTGCAGATAGCGCCACGATGGTTCGGGCGTTTTGTCACGACCGAATCGCGCGCCGATTTTATCGAGCAGTCGCGGCCGCGCGTCCGCCGGAGGGTCGGGCAGCAACTCGATTTCTAACAGACCCGGATGAACGCTTGCGAGTTGTTTAATGATGACGGGCAGACCGCCCGCGCACAGCAGGACGAGGCGCCAGCCGGGTTCGGCATTACTCACCAGAGACGTGAGCACGCGTTGGGCATAGGGCGCGATGCCTCCATGCTCCGCGGAAACATCGCCCAACCAAAATCCGATTCGCGCTATCCGGTTAGTGGTGTCCAAAGTCAAAGTAATAGATCAGGTTGCCCGTCTGAGCGTCTACGCCGGTTTGAGTGAAACCGGACTCTTCGAAGAGTCTTTTGGCGATTATATTACCGGCGTTGACCTTCAACATTATTCGCGGCACATGGCGCAGCTTACAAATGCTTTTAGCCAGTTTCAGGGAGAGGCGCGTCAATTCGTAGCCGCTGTATTGTTCGTCAATCAGGACGCCGTAAGCGGGAATCTCATAGCCGCTGTTCCAACCGCGCAACATGAAAAAACCGATCAGGCGATCCCGCCAGTACATACCCATAAAGACATCCGCCCCCTGTTCGGCCAGCAGGGCAGCGACGGAAGGAAGCTCAAAGTCGAACGGGGTAAAGAAGCGCACATAGGCCGGAGTTTGAGCCAGCAGCAACGCGGAGAGGTCGGAAGCATCTTCCGAATTGAGCGGGCGAACGGTCAAATCGTCTGTGAAGCTCGACACTCTCGATAGTCTCCCTCGCAATAAGAACCGGAACCACGAACAAGTTTGACACATTGTTGTGCAAATTCGACGACCGGCGGCATTTTATCAGTAGCTTGTCCCATAACCTTGTCAACCACCTCTCCCTCTGTCCGTAGATTTCCCGACAAGCCTGCATCTTCCTGCGGACAGTAACGCAAAGCGCGCCGTTTTATACTTCGCCGTCCCTATTCTTAATCTGCGTCCGGTGCCGGTGGGAAGTCGTTCCCCGCCGTGCTCGAAAGACTATCTACGTGGAATAGGGAAGAAAATATTTCTCGCAAAATTGACGAATTATGACCGGCGGGAATTCCAGATTTGAAATGTTGTGATGCTGAGAGAGAGCTACGCCTCGTGCGCTGAGAGATGATTCGTCGGTCTCGACGTGTAATTCCGCTCACGCACTCCATTCACATTTACAGAGCGTTAAAAGGGACAAGAATTTCCCTTGCCTTAGGACGCAAAAGTTATGCGGTGTGCTTTAACCAGCCCGGCGCGCGCCGCCCAAAGTTTGAGACGGGCACTATAGACAGGGAGAGTAATCACTATGCGAAGAATCTTGCGAGCGGCCTATGTGGGCTTGCTGGTATTTTCGATGCTTGCCGCCGGAACATTCAACACCGCTGTGCGCGCATCGAGCCACCGCGAAGCGCCCTCCACCTCGGTTGATCCGATGGCCGACGGCACGGATGTTTACGCGTTCGTTGATCCGAACGACCCGACGCGGGTCAACTTGATCATGAATTTCATTCCGTTCCAGTTGCCGCAGGGCGGCCCTAACTTCTACCGTTTCGACGATAACATCCAATACGCGATGAGAATCGACAACAACGGGGACGCCGTGACGGACATTCAATACATTTTCCGTTTCCGCACGGTGGTGGGCAATCCCAACACTTTTCTCTATAACACCGGGCCGGTCACTTCGCTCAACGATCCTGATCTGAATATCAGACAGTTCTATTCGATCAGCGTCGTGAGAGGGAACGCGCCGAACACCACCACGACGACCATCACGCCCACGACCCCGGCCGCCGGATCACCCGCGGGCTTCCCGTTCGTCGTTCCGCCCGTCAACGTCGGGCCGCGTTCGACGCCGGATTATGAAACGAACCTCGCGCAACCCGCGGTGATGACCGTCAGCACGGCGAACGGCGATGCGAGAGTGTTCGCCGGTCAACGCCAAGAGGGCTTCTTCGTTGACGTGGGTTCGGCTTTCGATCTCTTCGGACTGCGCCCCTTCAACGCGGCTCATTTGATTCCGCGCACGAACACGCCCGGCGTGGACGGGACGGCGGGCTTTAACGTCAGCACCATCGCCATACAGGTGCCGATTGCCGCGGTGACGCGCACCGGCGCGCTTCCGACCGGGTTTAGCGATCCGAACGCCGTGATCTCGGTTTACTCCGCGTCCAGCCGCATGGCGATGATCGCCTTTGCGGAAGACCGCAGCGGCCGCGTCACGTTTTCCGGTAACTTCGTGCAGGTCTCGCGCCTCGGCAACCCGCTCATCAACGAGCTTCTGGTTCCGCTCGGCATGAAGGACAGGTTTAACGCGTCGCTGCCGGGGATGGACGCGCAGTTCCTGAACTTCGTCCTCGACC
>DASQLU010000004.1:0-169415 GCA_035645855.1 Pyrinomonadaceae bacterium | reverse complement strand
GCTATCCGCCTCAAACCCGAATTCACAGATGCTTATTTGAAACTCTCCTCCGCCTATTCCGCGCTCAGTCGGCGCGATGAATCCGTCGCCCCGTTGCAACAGTATGTCAAATTGCGACCGCAGGACCCGGAAGCGCACTTCCATCTCGGCAACACTTACATGCTGACCGGACAATACGATAAGGCGACCGACTCTTTGCGCGAGGCATTGCGACTGAAGCCCGATTATCCGCAAGCGCAAGAGAGGATGAGCATCGTGGAGCGAAGAAAGGAATTGCTGCCGCAGCTACAAACCCTGAAGCAAGCAGTCGAGGCAGACCCGGACAATCTTGACCTGCGTGCCAACCTGGCACATTTTTACTACGCGACTGGCCGTTACAACGAGTCCATTGAAGAATTCAAACGACTCACAAAAGAGAAACCGGATTCCCATGATCTTTACAACCGGCTGGGAATCAGTTATTCGGAGTCAGGACGAAATGCGGAGGCGATTGAGGCGTACAAACGCGCGGCGGAACTCAAGCCACATTACGTTTTGTATTTCAGCTTAAGCAATTCTTATAGTGAGACGGGTCGGTATGAAGAGGCAATAGAGGCACTGAAGAAGGCGATTGCACTCAAACCTGACGCGGCTTTGTTGCACCACTCTCTTGGTGTGACTTACACCTTATTGGGGCGGCACGAAGAGGGCGCAGAGTCTTTGCGGCAGGCTGTCAGATATGATCCGACCAATCCCGCAATCAACCTCAAACTCGGCCTCGCCTACCTCTATCTCGGCAACAAAGAGGCGGCGATTCAACAATATCAATTGCTGAAAAATCTCAACGCCGAATCAGCCAGACAACTCTTCAACGCGATCTATAAGTGAAGAACAAGTTCCCATTTTCTTCTTAGCCGACCGGCGCGGGCTGGATCACCTCGTGAATAGCGCGTACTTCCGTCACGAGTTGTTCATACTGTTCGAGCGTGAGAGCCTGCGCGCCGTCCGAGAGCGCGCGTTCGGGTTGGTCATGCACTTCGATGATCAGGCCGTCGGCTCCGGTGGCGACGCCCGCGCGGGCGAGCGGTGTCACCATGTAGTTCTTGCCCGTGCCATGGGAGGGGTCGATGACGACGGGCAGGTGCGAGATGCGACGCACGGCGGGGATGGCCGCGAGGTCGAGCGTGTTGCGCGTGTGCTGCGCGAAGGTGCGGATGCCGCGCTCGCACAGGACGACGTTGTAATTGCCCTCCGCCATGATGTACTCGGCGGCGAGCAGCCATTCGTCGAGCGTGGCGGCGAGTCCGCGTTTGAGCAGCACGGGCAGCGGCGAACGGCCGGCGCGCTTGAGCAGCGAGAAGTTCTGCATGTTGCGCGCGCCGAGTTGGATCACGTCGGCGTATCGTTCCACGAGATCGACGCCGTGTTCGTCGAGCGCCTCGGTCACGATCTTCAAGCCGTAGGCTTCGCGCACATCGGCCAGAATTCGCAAGCCCTCTTCGCCGAGACCCTGAAAAGCGTAGGGCGAGGTGCGCGGCTTGTACGCGCCGCCGCGAAAGAAACGCGCGCCGCTGCGCCTGACGGTTTCGGCCACGGCGAAAGCCTGCGCGCGGCTCTCGATGGCACACGGCCCCGCGATGAGCGCGAGTTCTTCGCCGCCGATGGTCGCATCACCGACGCGGACGATTGTTTTCTCCGGTTTGAGATCGAGCGAGATCAATTTATAGGGTTTGGTGACGCGAATCGCTTCGGCCACGCCGGGCAGCGTCTCGAAGCGCGTCACGTCAACCGCGCCCTGGTTGCCCGTGATGCCGATGGCGGTGCGATTGGCTCCGGGCAGCGGGTGCGCCTTGTATCCGAGTTCCGAGACGACGCGGATGACATTGGCGACATCATCCTCCGTCGCGTCGGCTTTCATGACGATCAGCATATGAATCTCCAGAGTGACAATAAAACAGGGTGACAATTATGGGTGACAAGCGCTTGACGACGAGGGTTGAGTTTAAACTTGTCACCCGTCACATATCACTTGTCACGAGTAATTCTACATCCTCGCGGGCACGCCGATGCCGAGCGTGGCGAGGGCGGTGGTTAACTGGCGTCGAACGAGATCGGCGATGTTGATGAGAACGATGCGGCGCGTCTCGTTCTCTTCGGCGATGATGCGATGACGATGATAGAAGAGGTTGAAGGACTTTGCCAGTTGGAACGTGTACTTCGCCAGATAGGCGGGTTCGGCCTGCGCGGCCGCCTGCGCCGTGGTCTCTTCGAGACGCGCCGCCTGTGTCAGCAACGACCAGAGTTCGTCGCCGCCCTCGCCCGTCAAAACTCCGCGCACCTGTTCGGCGTCGCCTTCATGTGCGGCCAGACCGGCGGCGAAACTGCGCGCACGCTCAAGCGTCTCTTCGTCCAGTTTGCGGAAGATCGAGTTGGCGCGCACGGCCGCATACTGGCAATAAGGGCCGGTTTCGCCCTCGAACGAGAGCGCTTCCTTGAAGTCGAAGGCGATGAGCGAATTGCGCGTCCATTTCAACAGAAAGTAGCGCAGCGCGCCGGTGGCAATCGTGCGCGCCGTCTCGAATTTTTCTTCCGGCGAGAGTTCGGCGTGGCGCGTGTCCACTTCCTTCAGGGCGTTGGCTTCCAGGCGGTCAATCAGGTCGTCAACCTTCACGCCCAGACCTTTGCGCCCGCTCATCTCGATGAACGGCCGCGCGCGATCTTCGGCGCTCAACTCGAAGCCGAGTTCTTCGGAAGCGGCGGGCGAAAGGGCGACCATCTCGTATGAGAGGTGGACGCTCGGCTCGCGCGCGAGTCCGGGGACGACCGCCTGTACGCCGCGCTGCACGATGTCCTGGGTGTACGATTGGCGGGAATCGATGACGTTATAGACGATGCTCCCGCCGCCGAACTTGGGCGGCTGATAGGCCACCCGCGCCTCGTCTGTCGGGGGCTGGCTCGTCGTCACCCAGACGACGTGGCCGTCCTCGTATTGCTGAAACGGCTTGTAGTAAAAATCGAGGCCGAGCTGGCCAAGTTTCCAGAGTTGATAGGCGATGTCTTTGCCCGCGTAAGTGACCGTGTTGTTCGAGCGGACGATGATCTTATCCGCGTCGTGCTCGTCCGTGCCCGTGTGCGAATCGGAAGCGGAAGGCATCACCCAGCAACCGGCGTTGCGTCCTTCGGTTTCGAGGCGAATCGCGCCCGTCTCTTTGAGGCGCGTGAAGGCGCGATCCCAGAAACGCAGGTGGAGTATTTCGGATTCGCGCGGCAGCACATCGTAGCGAATGCCGAGCCGACCCATAGTCTTCAGATGACACTCGACGATGCGCGTGGCGATGTAATCGGCCAGTTCGGCTGTCGGGTTATCACCCGCCTCGACGGCGTGCAGCGTCTCGCTCCGCAGCTTCAACAACTCCGGGTCTTCCTTGGCCTCCGCGTCACCGTGGCGGTAGAAGAGTCCGACATGCGCATACAAGTCCCAACAGTAATAATCGAACGGGCGCTCCTCGGTCAGCGATTCGTCGAGTTGTTGCACGTCCGCGAGCGTCAAACGCTCGATGTGCATGAAGCCCACCACCACGTCCGCCACCTGCACGCCGGTGTTGTCGATGTAGTTTTGCACTTCGACCGCCGCGCCCGTCGCGCGCAGCACGCGCACGAACGTGTCGCCGAGCACGCCGTTGCGCAGGTGGCCGATGTGCGCGGCCTTGTTCGGGTTGATGTTCGTGTGCTCGACGATGATTTTCGCGCTCTCGCCCGCTTCGTCGTCAGACCGCATGGCGGCCGCAGCCGCTGATGGCGGGGCGACTGAGGTAATGAGCGTGCGCACATTCTCAAGCGCAACGAGACCTTGAAGCACCTGCGCGCGATCATAAAAAACGTTGAGGTAGCCCGCGCCCGCCACTTCGACGCGCGCCACGCCCGCTTCCGCCTCCAACGCCGTCTTCAACTCTTCCGCGATGGCACGCGGGTTGGCGCGCTCGCCCTTCTCCTGTTTGAGTCGCTTCGCCACCTCAAAGGCAACGGGGAAGGCCACGTCGCCGAGTTCCGTGCGCGGCGGTATCTCGCCCTGCACGAGCGGGAAGGAGACGAACTTCTCCTCAATCGTGCGGCGCACGCGCTCGGCCAGTCGTTGTTGCAGTTCAAGCAGGTTCAATGCAGGGATTTCCTCATCTCGCGTTGATCAAAGCGATGGCATGAAGCGCGCGACGGGCACGCGCGCCGCTCTAAAAAGAGAGGAGTATAACGCAGCGCCCAGGCGGTGGCTAATCGCGCGAAACCTCTCACCTTGACACTTCGTCGGTCGGCTCTGCTACCATCGCGCCTGAATTCGATGCCGGTACAGTTAAAGACAACTATACTGTCAGAGTTGCGTGAGCGACTGCGAGCGGCGCAGAGCGTCTTCGTCCTGACCGGCGCGGGCGTCTCGGCCGAGAGCGGCGTGCCGACGTTTCGCGGCGGCGGCCAGACGGCCGTGTGGAAGGGTATGCCTTTCGACGTGATCTCTTCGGCCGGCATGCTGGCGCGCGACCTGCACGCCGTCTGGGAGTGGTTCGATTACAGACGCGAACTGATGCGCGACCTGAAGCCGAACCCCGCGCACCTGACGCTCGCCGCCTGGCAGGACAAATACGAACGCTTTCGCCTCGCCACGCAGAACGTGGACGGCCTGCATCACGCCGCCGGTTCGCGCGACGTGCTCGAACTTCACGGCAACATCTGGACGGCGCGTTGCACTGTTTGCGAAACGCGCGCGTCTCTTCGCGGAGAGGACGTAGAGGGCGCAGAAGTTGTAGCGGACGCCGGTCACGTGCGTCCGCCCGTCTGCCCCGCCTGCGCCGGCGCGATGCGCCCGGACGTGGTGTTGTTCGGCGAGATGTTGCCCGCCGGAGTTTTTGAACAAGCGGCGGATGAAGCGGCCGCCTGCGATCTCTGCTTCGTCGTCGGCACTTCGTCGCTCGTTTATCCGGCGATGCGCCTGCCGGAGATCGCGCAGGCCGCGGGCGCGTACACGGTTGAGATCAACCCGGAAGAGACTCCCTTTTCGGCGCATTGCGACGCAGTCGTTCAGGGACGCGCCGGCGAGGTCTTGCCGCAATTGGGATACTGATGCGCACACTCTATTTCGATTGCTTCGCCGGGGCGAGCGGCGACATGATTCTCGGCGCGCTCGTCGCCGCAGGGGTGGACGCGCGCGACCTCAAATCGCAACTCGCGCTGCTCGACGTGGCGGGATTTGAAATCTCATTCGAGACGGTTGACCGCTCCGGCATCAGCGCGACGCACGCACGCGTGCGCACGACGGACGAGAAACAGCATCGACACCTCAATGCGATCCTCGAAATCATCGCCGGTTCGCGATTGAGCGAGGCAGTCAAGGCGCGCGCCTCGCGCATCTTCGAGCGTTTGGGGGAAGCCGAAGCGCGCGTCCATAACGTGCCCTTGGAGCAAATTCATTTTCACGAGGTCGGCGCGCTGGATGCCATCGTTGATGTGGTGGGCGCGTGCATCGGGTTTGAACTGCTGGGTATCGAGGCCTTCGTCTCGTCGCCGCTGCACGTGGGGAGCGGCATGGTCGAAATGACGCACGGCCGTTTCCCCGTGCCCCCGCCTGCTGTGGTGGAATTGCTGCGCGATGCGCCCGTCTATGCCACGGACATCAAGGGCGAACTCGTCACGCCAACGGGCGCGGCCATCATCTCGACCGTCTGCGGCGCGGAGTACGGCTCGCTGCCCGCGATGCGCCTCAAGGCAAGCGGGTACGGCGCGGGCACGCGCGAGTATAAAGATTTTCCGAACGTGCTGCGCGTGATGATCGGTGAGACGGAGGCCGCGGGCGAAGCGGCCGAGAAACTTTACATGATCGAGACGAACCTCGACGACACGCCGCCGCAGACGGTGGGCTATGCGTTGGAGCGCGCCTTCGCGCTCGGCGCGCTCGATTGTTTCCTCGCGCCCGTCCAGATGAAGAAGAACCGTCCGGGCGTCGTCTTCTCGATATTGTGCCGCGCGGCCGAACGAGAGGCTTTGACGAGGTTGTTGTTTGCGGAGACGACGACGCTCGGTGTGCGCAGTTATGAAGTGGAGCGGCGCGCGCTCCCGCGTGAGTTCGTGTGCGTAGAGACCGTGTTCGGCGCGATCAATGTTAAGGTTGCACGCAGGGGCGACGGCGGCGTGAGCAACATCGCGCCGGAGTATGAAGATTGCCGCGCGGCGGCTTTGAGGGCGGGCGTGTCGTTGCGCATGGTTGAAGAGGCGGCGCGGGCGGCCTTTGACGCGGGGACGGGTGCGAGTGGAAAAGATGAAATCGAACGAAGTTGATCTCAGGAAGATCGCGGCGGGCGTGAGATTGATGCTCGAAGGCATGGGCGAAGACCCGGAGCGCGCGGGCTTGCAGCGCACGCCGCAGCGCGTCGCGGAGATGTACGCCGAACTGACGGCCGGCATGCGCGAAGACCCGCACGCCCACGTCGAGCCTCTGCCCGGCGATACGCACGACGAACTGGTCATCGTCAAAGACATCCACATCGCCTCGATCTGTGAACATCACCTCGCGCCGTTCGTCGGCCGCTGCCACATCGCTTACATTCCGAAAGGCGGGCGCATCCTCGGTCTCTCGAAGCTGGCGCGTCTGTCCGATACGTTCGCGCGCCGCCTGCAGGTGCAGGAGCGTCTCACGTCCGAGATCGCGGACACGATCTTCGACGGTCTCAAACCGCTCGGCGTAATGGTCGTCATCGAAGCCGAGCACACGTGCATGACGCTGCGCGGTGTGAAGAAACCCGGCGCGCTCACGATCACCTCCGCCATTCGGGGCGCGTTTCGCAAAGACCCGCGCACGCGCGCCGAAGCCATGTCCCTGATTCAGGGACACAGGTCGTAAATCGTCAATCGTGAATAGAAAGAAAACCTCCTTCCCCTATTTACGATTTACGCCGCACGATTTACGATTCACTACCTATGAAAACTTTCTACGTCACGACGCCGATCTATTACGCCAATAGTTTGCCGCACTTGGGGCATCTCTACACGACCATCGTGGTGGACTCGGTGACGCGATACCGGCGGCAGCGTGGCTACGAAACCTATTTCCTGACGGGCACGGACGAGCACGGCATCAACGTGCAGCGGGCAGCCGCGCGCGGCGGGCGCACGCCGAAGGAGCACGTGGATTACATCGTCGGCGAGTTGAAGGAAAGCTTCGCAGCCTTCGGACTGGACGGCGCGCACGGCGGCTACGACATCTTCATGCGCACGACCGAGCCGTTTCACTACGAGGCGGTCGCCGAATTCTGGCGGCGCATCGCGGCGGCGAAAACGCCGAAGGGGCGCGAGGCGATCTACAAGGGACGCTACGAGGGCTGGTTCTGCGCGCCGTGTGCGACGTTTAAGACCGAGGACGAGTATGCCAAACCGGAGCGCGAGGGCGACGCGCCTCTCTGCCTGATACACGAAGCCCCGCTCGACCGCGTGGCCGAGGAGAGTTATTTCTTTCGCCTCTCCGATTACGGGGAAGCTCTGCTCGCGCTCTACGAGTCGCGGCCTGACTTCATCCGCCCGGACATGCGTCGGAACGAGGTGGTCAGTTTCGTGAAGGGCGGTTTGCAAGACCTCTCCATCAGCCGTCTCAAGAGTTCCGTCAGTTGGGCGATCCCCGTGCCCGATGATCCGGAACACACGATCTACATCTGGCTCGACGCGCTCTCGAACTACATCACCGCGCTCGGCTGGGGCAGCGCGGCGGGCGCGGGCGGCTTCGATAAATTCTGGCCGGGCACACACCTTCTCGGCAAAGACATCCTGCGCCAGCACGCGATCTACTGGCCTGCGTTCCTGCTGGCCGCCGGCATCGAGCAACCGGCCGCCATTATCGCGCACGGGACGTGGCTCGATCAGACCGGCCGTAAGATGTCGAAGACGCTCGGCAACTCTATCGAACTGCCCCTCTTGAGACGCTATTTCTCGACTGACGCGGTGCGCTACTTCTGTCTGCGAGAGATGGCCTTCGGCCAGGACAGCAAGTTTGGTTATGAGTCTTTGATAGACCGCGCGAACAGCGATCTGGCGAGCGGACTCGGAAATTTGTCGAGCCGCACTTTGACCATGATCGGGCGCTACTCAGACCGCCTCGTGCCCGACATCGAAGAGGAGAGACGCTTGCAGGCCAAGCGCGCGGGCGTGGATGCCGACGGGCAGGAACTCGCCACGGCGCTCGAACACGCGCGCGATTCTTTTACACAACTTTTCGAGGACTACGCTTTCAACCGCGCGCTCGAAGTTGTGTGGACTGTCATCGCGCGCGCCGACAAGATGATTTCCGACGCGAAGCCGTGGGAACTGGCGAAAGACGAGTCGCAGCGGCAGACCTTGAACGCCGTCCTGTACCGCGCGGCCGAGACGTTGCGCTGGCTCGCCGTCATGCTGCATCCCGTCATGCCCGACGCCACGCGCGCCATCTGGACGCAACTCGGACAGGCGGACGACATCACACATTATGATCCTGCGGAACTTCGTTGGGGAGGCTTGCAAGCGGGGACGCGCATCGGCGAAGTCGCGCCGGTCTTCCCTCGCATTGATAAAGTGAAAATTATGGCTGAGATAGATAAAGAGAACAGCGCAAAAGAAGACGCGAAAACCGAGACGCACGCCACACCTTCGGGAACGCACGCGACTGAGGCCGACGCCGTGCCCGGTTCGGCCAACGCCGCCGAGACGAAACCCGAGCCGCCGCAGCGCGGGGCGACGGAAGCCGACGCCGTGCCGCAATCGGCACAGGGCGGCGCACCAGCAGCGGGCGACGACGCGCCCGAAGGCGTCGCCACGTTTATCAACATCGATGATTTCATCAAGGTCGAGATGCGCGTCGGCGAGATACTGACGGCCGAGCGCATCCCGAAGTCGGACAAGCTGCTGCGCTTCACCATTGACCTCGGCGAAGCCGCGCCGCGCCAGATTCTGGCAGGCATCGCCGAGTATTACGAACCCGAAACGCTCGTCGGTCGCAAAGTCGCCGTAGTTTCAAATTTGAAACCGCGCAAGCTGCGCGGGTTCGAGTCGCAGGGCATGGTGCTGGCCGCCTCGGTCGGTGATGAAGGCCGACCCGTCCTCGCCACCTTCAACGAAGACGTGCCGAACGGGGCAAGACTGAAGTGATTTCGGAATGCGGATTTCGGAATGCGGATTTAACAGACGATATGCCGGGTGTCTTTAATCCGCAATCCCAAATCCGCATTCCGCATTTGAAAGATGTTTGTCGATTCACACGCGCACATTGATGGGGCGGAGTTCGACGCGGATCGCGAGGAGGTGTTGGCGCGTGCGCGCGAGGCCGGGGTCATGGCGATCCTGAATGTCGGGACGGGCGACCCGCACGGCGTTGACCTGGAGCGGGCGGTCGCGCTGGCCGAACGTTACGAAGGTGTGTATGCGGCCGTCGGCGTGCATCCGCACGATGCGCGCCTGTTCGACGACGCGGCGGCCGAGCGCGTGTATGAATTGGCGCGGAGCAGCAAACGCGTCATCGCGTGGGGCGAGATCGGGCTGGATTATCACTACGACAACTCGCCGCGCGAGGTGCAGCGCGAAGTGTTCGCACGGCAGTTGCGCATGGCGCGCGCGCTCGACCTGCCGGTCGTCATACACTCGCGCGAGGCAGATGCGGAGACGGTTGAAATCCTGCGTGCGGAGTTGGGTGATGCGGCGCGAGGCGGCATCATGCACTGTTTCGGCGGCGGGTACGAGATGGCCGCGAGCGTGCTTGAACTCGGTTTTATGATCTCCTTTGCGGGCAACGTCACCTTCAAGAAGGCCGAGGCGTTGCGCGAGGTTGCGCGGCGCGTTCCCGTCGAACGCCTGCTCGTCGAGACCGATTGCCCGTTCCTGACGCCCGTCCCTTTTCGCGGGCGGCGCAACGAGCCTGCGCGCGTCGTGGAAACGGCGCGCTGCGTCGCAGAGCTGCACGGCATCGAAGTCGCCGAGTTCGGGCGGATCACGACCGGCAACTTTGAGCGTTTCTTCAACCTGCCCCATACGGAATAGCGGACGCGCGTTGCGCGCCGCCCGCGAACCCCAAGCACCCGGTCAGGATAACTTTTAACGCGCGCGCGTTAATGTTATAAATGCTCAGGCGAAGGATGTGAAAAGTTGTTCTAACTCGTCGCACCGCCACGCATCACTAACTTATGGCTCAACAAAATTCATTCGACATCGTTTCGCAGGTTGACCGCGCCGAGATCAACAACGCCCTCGACCAGACGATGAAAGAGGTGCGGCAGCGTTTCGACTTTAAGGGCAGCGCAGCCACCGTCGTGTTGGAAGAGAACGAACTGATCCTCACCGCCGAGGATGAGACGAAATTGCGCAACATGAACGACATCCTGCAACAGAAACTCGTCAGGCGCAGCGTGCCGCTCAAGGCTTTCGATTACGGGCGCGTCGAACCGGCCGCCGGCGGAACGGTGCGCCAGCACGTCGCCATCCAGCAGGGCATCCCTACGGACAAGGCGAAAGAGATCGTCAGGTTCATCAAGGACTCGAAAGCCAAGGTGCAGGCCTCGATTCAGGGCGATGTCGTTCGCGTCACGGGCAAAGACCGCGACACGCTTCAGGACATCATCGCCAAACTCAAGGCCAAAGATTTCAACATCAATATGCAGTACACGAATTATCGAAGCAATTAGTGACAGGTGACGGGTGACAGGTGACAAGATAAAACTTGTTCTAACCTGTCACCTGTCACCTGTCACCTGTCACTTATGAGCCTCTCCAGCCATCCCGCCGCCGTCGAAGCGCCGCAAGTCGCGGCGACGCGCATCTTCAGTTTGATCGCGTCGGAACTGGCCTCGGTCGAAGAGGAGTTCGAGCGACAGGCGCGTTCCAACATCGAGGTCATCTCATACATCGGCGACTACCTGCGCGCTTCCGGCGGCAAGCGCGTGCGCCCCGCGCTCACGATTCTGTCGAACTACGCGGCCGGCGGCGACGGCGCGCAGCCAAACGTAATCCGCATGGCGACCGTCATGGAGTTTCTCCACACGGCGACGCTCGTCCACGACGACATCATCGACAACGCGGAGACGCGTCGCAACCGCCCCTCGATCAACCAACGCTTCGGCAACCAGACGGCCGTCCTGATGGGCGATTGGCTCTACATGTCCGCCTTCGAGGCGAGTCTCTCCGAGCGCTCCCTGCCTGTGCTCGACATCCTCACAAACGTCACGCGCCGTATGACCGAGGGCGAAATATTGCAACTGACGACGCTCGGCAGCAGTGATGTCACCGAAGAACAATATTTCGACATCCTGATGCGCAAGACCGCCTATCTCTTCAGCGCATGCGGCGAGATCGGCGCGATGCTCGGCAGCAAGGATGTCGAGACGCAACTCGCGCTGCGCAATTACGGCATGAATCTCGGCGCGGCCTTTCAACTCGTGGACGACTTGCTCGATTTCACCGCCACCGACGACGCGCTCGGCAAAGCCGTGGGAGTCGACCTGATCGAAGGCAAGCTCACGCTCCCGCTCATCTATCTACTGGAGACCGAGCGCGGACTTCGCACTCCCATCCAGACCGTGATGCGCGAAGGGACTTACGAGGCCATCACGCGCGCTTCTCTCACGAGAGCCGCGGAGCAGTCGGGCGCATTAGACCGCGCGCGCCGCCGCGCCAACGATTTCGCCGCCGCCGCCAGAAATTCTCTTGACGCGCTGCCCGACACAAAGTACCGTGATGCCCTGAGTTCGATCCCGACTTTCATACTTGAGCGCGACCATTAAAAAACGCTGATGGCGTCAAGTCGAAGGATGAAAATTAACGTGCCGCGCGAGAAGTCCGACCGAAGGGTCTTGAACATCTCCGGCCGCAGTCTCTCGTCCCTCATCTTTCAACCTGGTAATTATGCCTGACGATAATCTCTTAGCCACACTCGAACAGAGCCTGCGCCAGACGCGCGCCACGCGCAACCGTCTGGCCGCGCGGCTCGCCGACCTCGAACTCGAAGCCGAGAAACTGCGCACCGAACTGGGCGAGATGGACGCCATCGCCACGCAGACCGAAGCCGCGATGTTCCGCATACTTTCGTCCGTGCTGAACAACGTGCCTTCACACCAGCAGTCGCCTTCGGACGCCGAGATCGAAGTGGCTTTGCGGCGCGATGATTTTCAAGGGCGTAACAACAACAGCGGCGGCAGCAATCGCCAGCCGACTTATCAAACCGTGCCGCGCTCGACCCTGCCGCCCGTGCGCGCGGACGTGGAGGTGACGAGCGAGCGTTTTCTCGACCGCACCATCCCGCAGGCCACCGCGCTGCTCCTGCGTGAAGCGGGAGCGCCCTTACACGTCAATGAGATTTACAACCGCCTGCTCGAAGGCGGGTTTCAGTTCACCGGCCACAACCCCACGATCAGCATCGCCGTCTCCCTTAACCGCAACGGACGTTTCCGCAAAGTCGCCCCCGGCACGTTCGACCTCACCATCCGCGATGCCGCGCAGGTCTCCTGACGGTTACGCCTCCAGTGTCTAAAATTATCAGCGGTTTCGTTTCGCTCAACTTCGCGGATGTGTGTTCAAGCCGTCCAGCGGTTACACTCGTCGCAACAATATTCGTCGGTTTTAAGAAAGGTTAGTTAAAGTGAAAAAACTTGAACAGGGCTATACGTTCGACCCACACGCCGGGGCAACTTACAACTTCGAGCACATGCCGCTCGCGGACGCCGAGCGGAGGGCGCAGGTGGCCGAGACCCCGCACATCGTAGAGGCGATCAACTGGACGAACCACGAAGGCGGCGGCGTGCATTACAATCGCTACTTCGCACACAATTTCGACGAGGCGCTCGGACTGGCCGTGCGCCTGCGTATCGGCTTCGAAGAGGGCGTGGAAGAGGTGGTGTCGATCCGCCCGGCCACTAAAAGCGAGGCAGCGGGTGGCGGCAAAGCTACCGCGCACTTTCTCGAACTTATGCCGCTCGCCATCTCCAGCATCGATAAATGAGAACGCGCCATTGATAAATGCAAACGCGCCGTTAGCCGCGACGAACACAAGGATACTCGGGTTGAACTTATGCGTGCGATGATCCTCGCCGCCGGTTACGGCACACGCCTCTGGCCTTTGACGCTCGACCGCGCCAAGCCCGCGCTCCCATTCATGGGACGCCCGCTCGTCGGCTACGTCGCGGAATACCTTTCGCGCTTCGGGTGCGGCGAGATCATCGTCAATTTGCACCACCGCCCGGAGTCCGTGCGCGCCGCGCTCGGCGACGGCCGCGACTTCGGCGTGCAACTCAGCTACATCGAGGAGCCTGTCATACTCGGCACGAGCGGCGCGATTGACAACGCGCGCGCCTACCTCGAAGGGGAAACCTTCATCGTCGTCAACGGCAAGATCGCCACCGACATTGACCTCGGCGACGCGCTCGCCACACACCGGCGCGAACGCGCCCTCGCCACGCTCGTCCTGCGCCGCAACGTGGAGCGCGAACGCTACAGCACCGTCGAAGTCGAAGGTGGTCTGGTCAAAAGTTTCGGCGGCTATCCCGTCTTCGCGTCCGATAACGACGGAGGTGAGAGTCGCGCTTTGGAGTCGCGCATCGCAGGTACAGGTGATCAAGGCGCAGGCTTTGATGGTCAAGGTGCAGGCGATAGCGTAGAAGGCGCAGGCACGAGCGTTCAAGGCGGCGCGCCGCTGATGTTCACGGGCATTCAAATTCTCGAACCGCGCATTTTTGATTACATTCCGCGCGGCGTCTTTTCACATTCCGTGACGGACGTGTACGTACCGGCCATCGCACGCGGCGAGCGCATCGCCGCGCACGTCGGCGGCGGAATGTGGCACGAACTCTCAACCATCCGGCGTTACCTCGACATCAGTCTTGCGCTCATGCGTCTCGAAGGGCGCGACGTAGAACAGGGCAGAGGCTCCTTGATCGAGCATGGGGCGCAGGTGAGCGAGGCGATACTGTGGGAAGGAGCGCGCGTCGAAGCGGGCGCGCGCGTGCGCCGCGCTGTGCTCGGCGCGGGCGTGCGCGTGGCGCGAGGCGAAGTGATTGAGGACGCAGCGGTCGTGCGCGCCGCGCTCGTCAACGGCGAGGAGCGACCTGAGAAGGCGCTTCCCGGTGAGCTACGCGGCGAGAATTTTGTCGTCCCACTCGCGCAGTGATACAATTTCACGCGCTCCGAAAAAGCATAGATAGCGGGCAAAAACGAGGCTTACCCTTTGTGAGCGGTCGATGACGCGCTCCGAGTCTCGAAGCCCCGCGCCCCGTACATCCATGAGCCACCCGTCGGGCATCACGGCGAATGCGTTTACAGCCACAGCGCATGAACGTCTCAGCGATTACCTCGTACGCGCCGGTTTGGACGCGGCCGGCACACTCGCGCTCACGCCCGACGCTTCCACACGCGAGTATTTCCGCATCCCCTGGAAGCATCGTGTGAAGGCCATCGCAGCGGTCTATCCAGAACCGTTCGACCCGGAAATTCATCCATTCCTCGATGTCACACGCCTCTTCGTCGCCGCGCGCTTGCCCGTGCCGGAAATTTTAGACGTTGACGCCACACACGGCATCATCGTGCAGGAGGATTTGGGCGACCGGCAACTGCGACGCGTCTTCGAAACGGTCGGCGAAGACGAACGCGAAGTTTATCTCGAACGCGCCATCTCTCTGATCGCGGATATACAGGCGGCGACCCCGCTCGCCTTCGAACGCAATTCCATCGCCTCGCGCCTCGCCTTCGACGAAGTGAAACTCTCCTGGGAGCTGGAATATTTTCTCGAACATTATTTCAAAAGCTATCGCGGTGAGACCTTGAAACATGCCGAAGAGGCCGAACTGCGCGCCGAACTGAACGATCTCGCAGTCGATCTGGCCGCCCGCCCGCGCGTGCTCTGCCATCGGGACTTTCACACCTCGAATTTGCTCGTCGACGGGCAGAACCGCCTCCGCGTCATCGATCACCAGGACGCGCGTATGGGGCCGGCCAGTTACGATCTCGTCTCGCTGCTGCTCGACCGCCAGACCAGCGTGCCATCGCTCGCGGAGATACGCGAGAGAAGGTTATATTTTTTGGAGGAGCGGCGGCAGCGCGGTCTCGACGCGCTCGACCCGGACGATTTCGGCCGCGAGTTTCGCCTGATGACCGTGCAGCGTTGCCTGAAAGCGGTGGGGACGTTCTCTTATCAAAGCGGCGTGTGCGGGCGCGGCGAAGTCTACGCGCATTTTATCAACCCGGTGCTCGGCATAGTCTTGCAGGCGTTGGAATGGCTATCGCGGTTTCCGGTGCTGCGCGAAGCGCTGCGCGCGCGCCTCGGCGATAAATGAGACGGGCGTGAGCGAGAGGACATCGAAACGTTAAGCGAAAGTGGTAGAAGGTGGAAATGGCAATCGAAGAGAAAGACCCAGGGGAATTGACGGCGAAGAGTTTGCCGCAGGTTTACATCAATCAACTGTCGCAGCACATCGGCCAGGAGGTGACGCTGCGCGGGTGGCTCTACAACATGCGTTCGAGCGGCAAACTTTTGTTTCCGCAACTGCGCGACGGGACGGGAATCGCGCAGTGCGTGGTCTTCAAAAAAGCGGTGGCGGAAGAGGTCTGGGACGCGCTCAAGAATCTGGGGCAGGAAGCCGCGCTCTCGATACGCGGCACGGTGCGCGCAGACGAACGCGCGCCGGGCGGCTTCGAGGTGGATGTCGTCGGCGCGGAAGTATTGCAAGCGGTCGAGGGCTACCCGATTACGCCGAAGGAACACGGCACGGAATTCCTGATGGATCATCGCCACCTCTGGCTGCGCTCGCGCCGCCAGCACGCGATCCTGAAGGTGCGCCACACGGTGGTGCGCGCCGTGCGCGATTTTCTGGACAACGACAACTTCACGCTTGCCGACGCGCCCGTTCTAACACCCGCCGCCTGCGAAGGCACGACGACGCTCTTCGAGGTCGATTATTTCAACGACGAGAAGGCTTATCTCACGCAGTCGGGTCAGCTCTACAACGAGGCGACGGCCGCGGCCTTCGGTAAAGTCTATTGCTTCGGCCCGACCTTCCGCGCCGAACGTTCCAAGACGCGCCGCCATCTCACGGAGTTCTGGATGGTCGAGCCGGAGATGGCCTTCGCGCACCTGGACGACGTGATGAATCTGGCAGAGCGTTTCGTCTCCTACATCGCCAGCCGCGTGCTGGACGAGCGACAGGAAGAGTTAAAGGTGCTCGAACGCGACACGTCGAAACTCGAACTCATCGTGCCGCCGTTCCCGCGCCTGCACTACGATGAGGCCGTGCGTCTGCTCCACGAAGGACACGCGCGCGGCGACCTCGAAACGCGCTTCGAGTGGGGCGGCGACTTCGGCGCGCCCGACGAAACCTACATCTCGAAACAATTCGAGAAGCCCGTCATGGTGCATCGTTACCCGGCGGCCATCAAAGCCTTCTACATGGCGCGCGACCCGGAGCGGCCGGAACTCGCGCTCGGCGTTGACGTGCTGGCTTCCGAAGGCTACGGCGAAGTGATCGGCGGCGGCGAGCGCGCCACGTCGCTCGAATTTCTCGAAGAACAGATCACGGCGCACGAATTGCCGCGCGAGGCTTTCGAGTGGTATCTGGATTTGCGACGCTACGGCAGCGTGCCGCACGCGGGTTTCGGCATGGGCATCGAACGCTGCACCGCCTGGATGTGCGGCATCGAACACGTGCGCGAGACGATCCCTTTCCCGCGCATGCTCTATCGTCTCAAACCATAACGCGGATTATGAAGCGCGTTCTGTTCATCATCTCAACCGCGTGTCTGTGGGCAAATTGCGCGAGCCGTACAACCTTGCGGCCGGGCGACGCTTCCTCCGCGCGCCCCGAACAAAACGCACCGGCAGCCGTGTTGGGGAAGACGACGCCCGCGTCTGCGAATGTCGGCGTCGCAGGCACGAAAGACACGGAGCGTGAAAAAATTGTCCCCGCCGAGTTTAGAGACGTTGATTTCAAGAATTTCTCCTACCGGGTAGGCGAGGGTTTGGGCACAGTCCGCCTCAAAGACGGGCATTACGAATACGAAAACTGGGAAGAGAAAAGCTCTTACACCCTCGACTTTGAGGATGTGGACTTCGCCGATTTGACGGGCGACGGGAAGAAAGAAGCGATAGTTCGACTGAATGGCATCGCCGCAGGCGTTTCGAGTGACGGCGGCACAGCCCTCTTCTATTTCTATTCGCCCCGGCGAAATAGACCGAGACTGTTCTGGAAACTCGACACGGGCAGTCAGGCCTACGGGTGCGGGCTGAAATCTTTCGTCATCGAGCGGAAAATTATCACTCTGGAAGTGTTCAGAGAATGTCGCTACAGGGGCGAGGCTTTTGCCCGCAAGCCCGACCAGTTGGAAATAGGAAAATACGCCGCCAGAGCGTTCACGCGCTTTGAGTTCGCGTTCGACGGAAGGAAATTCACGCAGACGCGGAGGGAAGTTTTCCCCTACAGCGGCAATGCGTCCGGTACACCGACGATAAGCATCAGCCATGACTAACGACACGCAGGAACGCATCGTGACGATCTTCGGCGGCTCGAAGTGCGGCGAAGACTGTGCCGAGTATGCGGAGGCGCGGCGCGTGGGGCAGCTACTAGCGGAAGCGGGTTTCACGATCTGCACAGGCGGCTACCTGGGCGTTATGGAGGCGGCGAGCCGGGGCGCGCGCGAGGGTGGCGGGCGCGTGCTCGGCATCGTCATGAACCAGTTTAAGAAAGAGCCGAACCGTTTCCTGACGGACAAAGTGGCGACGCCGCATTTTTACGACCGCCTGCAACACCTGATCGCGCGCTCGGTCGGCTTCGTCGCTCTGCGCGGCGGGATGGGAACCGTGACGGAACTCTCGCTCGTCTGGAACAAGATTCAAACGCGCGTGATCGAGCCGCGCCCGCTCGTGTTACTCGGTGATTGCTGGCCGCCCATCGTCGAGGCATGGCGGAAACACCTGGTCGTGAGCGAGGATGATGTGCGGATACTCGATCTGGCGGCCACGCCGGAAGAGGCGGTCAACATCATACTGAAAAAGTCGAAAGGGGTCAGAATATGAATTGCCCGAATTGCGGGGCGGGTTTGATCAGCGGCGCGCAGTTTTGCGGGTCGTGCGGGACGCGCATGACGCCTGCGGCGGCGCAGCAACCAACACACCAGCCATCACAGCCACAGCCGCCCGCGCCGAACTTTTCAAGCGGCGGCACGTCTGCGGCAAGCGGCAGCGGCGGTCACGGCATACACATAGACGAGGACGCGCGCGGGCAGGGGCGCGGCTACAGTTTCGAGATTTTGCACCAACCGTCATTCGCGCTCGCGGTAATACAGTTGCAGGCGGAGCAGTCCATACTGGCGGAGGCGGGCGCGATGGTTTCGATGTCGGCCAACGTCGAGTTGCAGTCGCAGATGAAGGGCGGTTTGATGGGCGCGTTGAAGCGTGCGGTGGGCGGCGAGTCGGCCTTCGTCTCAACTTTCACTGCGCGCGGAGGCCCCGGCGAAGTAAGTTTCGCGCCGGGCGCGCCGGGCGACATCGCCGCGCTCGAACTGAGCAATCAGGTGTTCATGGTACAGTCGAGTTCATACCTGGCGGGCGATGCCAGCCTGACGGTGGACACGAAGTGGGGCGGCGCGAAGACGTTCTTCGGCGGCGAGGGCTTGTTTGTCATGCAGGTGACGGGCACGGGACTGCTGCTGCTCACCTCCTTCGGCGCGATCCATCGCAAGCGCCTCGCCGCAGGCGAGCGTTACGTGGTGGACACAGGCCACCTCGTGGCGTGGGAAGCGTCGCTGCAATACTCTCTGCGCAAGGCCGCGTCCGGCTTCTTCCGCACGATGGTGAGCGGTGAGGGAGTCGTCGCGGAGTTCGCAGGCCCCGGCGAGTTGTTGATCCAGACGCGCAACCTCGCGGCCTTCGCCGGCCTGTTGAAACCCTTCTTCCCGTCGCAGGGAAGCAGCGGCGGCAGCGGCTTCAATCTCGGCGGATAGCGCGAAAAGCGCCCGCCGCTTCGGAGAGTTATGTCAGCATTAGGCGATCAGGCGAAATCATCGCTCATCAACATTCTTCCCGGCGACGGGCGGCGCGTGAGCATCATCGGCGTGCCGCTCAGTTTCGGGGCGGGCACGGCGGGCGTCGATCTGGGGCCGGCGGCGATGCGCGTCGCGCGTCTCAACCAGCGGCTCGCCCTGCTCGGCTTTGAGGTGCGAGACCTCGGAGACATGCGTCTGGAACGGCCGCAATCAATCGCGGCGGCGCAGGACAGGGCGAAATATTTGCGCGAGATCAGCAACGCTTGCGAGGAACTGGCGGCCGAAGTGCAGCGCGTGATGCGCGCGGGCGAGTTTCCCATCATTCTCGGGGGCGACCATTCCATCGCCGCCGGCTCGGTGGCGGGCGCGGCGGCTATCGCGCACGAGCGGCAGCAGCCCATCGGCTTGATCTGGTTCGACGCGCACGCGGACATGAACACGCCGGACACGACCATGTCCGGCAACATCCACGGCATGCCGCTCGCCGCGCTGCTCGGATACGGCGCGCCCGAACTGACGCACATCGGTGGCTTTGCCCCCAAACTCGACCCGCGATACTGCGCGCACCTCGGCGCGCGCGACCTCGACCCGGCCGAGCGCGAATTGATCCGCAAACTCGACATGCGCTTTTTCACCATGCGTGAGATAGACGAGCGCGGCATGAGCGCGTGCATCGACGACGCGATTGCCATTGCGAAGCAAGCGCCGGGCGGCTACTTCGTCACGCTCGACGTGGACGCGCTCGATCCGGGCGATGCGCCGGGGTCGGGCACGGTCGTGCGTGGCGGGCTGACTTTTCGCGAGTCGCACCTGGCATTGGAGAAGATCGCCGAGGCCGGCGGCATGATCGCCTTCGAGGTGGTCGAAATCAACACCGCCCTCGACTTTAACAATCGCACGGCGGAACTCGGCGTGGAACTCATACTCTCGGCCATGGGGAAAACAATACTTTGAGTGACAGGTAACAAGTGACGGGTGGCAGGATGAAGACAGGTTCTGCTCCTGTCACCCGTCACTTGTTACCTGTCACCGCTTTGGGGTGTGGATTGAAAAGAAAAATCAGGGTCGGGGTGGTTTTCGGTGGGCGTTCGGGCGAGCACGAGGTTTCGCTGCGCTCCGGGCGGGCGGTGATCGAGGCGATTGACCACAAGAAGTATGAAGTGATCCCGATTGCCATCACGAAGACAGGGCGCTGGTTGTCGCCGGCAGAGTCGATGGAGTTGTTGCCGCGTGCGGTCGCCGGCCTGTTATCGCGGGAGATGGGCGAGCATAGGGATTCGTTGACCATTGTGGGCGACCCTTCGCGGTCAGGTCTCGTCGCTTTCACAGACGACGGCGCGCGCGGGGGCGCGGTGCTCCCGGTAGACGTGATCTTTCCCGCGCTGCACGGGACATACGGCGAGGACGGCACGATTCAGGGTCTGTTCGAGATGGCTAACGTGCCCTACGTCGGCTGCGGCGTGCTCGCGTCTTCGTGCGGCATGGACAAGGTGACGATGAAGATGTTGTTCCGCGAGGCCGGGCTTCCGATCTGCAAGCACGTCTGGTTTACGCGTGCGGAGTGGGAGCGGGAACCCGAAACATTGATGCGGCGCGTGCGCCAACGCGACACGGTGCTGCGCCGAGTGATAGGCGCACTCGGTTTTCCGTGCTTCGTCAAACCGGCGAATCTGGGTTCATCCGTCGGTGTGTCGAAGGCGACCGACCGCCGCACGCTCGCCGAGGCGATAGACCTCGCCGCGCGCTACGACCGTAAAATAATCGTCGAGGAGGGACTGGATGCGCGCGAGATCGAGTGTGCAGTGATCGGCAACGACGAGCCGGTAGCGAGCCTCCCTGGCGAGTACATCGTTCACGATCAGCAGGGCGCGTTTCTCGACTACACGGAGAAATACAGCAACACCGGCCACGTAGAATTCGTCGTGCCCGCTCCCCTCACAAAGTCCGTGGCGGCGCGCATCCGCCGCATGTCGGTCGAAGCCTTCAAAGCGATTGACGGGGCTGGTCTCGCCCGCGTCGATTTCTTCCTCCGGCGCGACACTGGCGAATTGCTCATCAACGAACTCAACACCAACCCCGGCCTCACCGAAGTCTCCGGCTACCCGAAACTCTGGGCTGCCTCCGGCCTCCCCTTCAAACAAGTTATCGACCGCCTCATCCAACTCGCCCTCGAACGACACAAAGACAAAGCGCGCAACCAGACGAGCCTGTGAGATGCGGGTATGAGCCGCGAGGGGCGGGCGAATGCTCCGCGCGGATTCCGCGCGCCCCTCAGTGCGGCCGAAAATCTCCGCCCTGGTTCCTACACCTTTTCTTGCCCTGCGTCCCGTCCGCTTAGCGCGCTCGAAAGTTTCGACCACGACGGGCGAATCGGCGAAACGTTGACATCTTCCGTACTCCTGCTCTATCGTGAGGCCTTAAATTGTCCACTAGCCCGATTACCGGAGACGAAGCCGACGGAAGTCTCCCATCCCCACGAGGAAACAAAAAATGAGAATTCGACTAGCCTTCGCCGCGCTCGCGCTCTGCCTGCTGCCGGCCGCCGCCCGCGCTGATTCTTTCGTCATTCTCCTTGGCGGGGAGGTGGCTTTCCAGGTGAACGCCTCGTCTCAAGCGTCTTCCTTGCAATGTGCTCCTAATATCCCCTGCTCCACAACGGCGAACTCAATCATCCTCGGCACGGGTGCCAACACGACAACTTTCACGTTCTCGGGTTCCACCCTCGACACCTTGATCGGGAACGAATCAACCCAGGTCATACTCGGATCAGTCGAAACCATGATGACGGGTGCCGGTTTCGGCAATGCGTTGCATCCGACCCATCCTCTAGGCTTTTTCACTATCCGTTTTACTCAGACATCGCCCGCCTCCGCGCAGAGATTCCTCTATGGGACTCTATACGGCACGCCGGGTAGTTACTCTCTCGCCTTCCACGGTCAAGGTTCTTTCGCCACCCCCTTTGGGCCGAACCCGCCAGGCTTCAACTATTCCGCTCTCGTTTTCTCGGTCAACACGCCCCCCAACGGCTACATCAACCTCGCGGTAGGCACCACCACGAACATCACGGCGAATGCCGCGGCCGTCCCCGAGCCGGCCACGCTCCTGCTGCTCACGACCGGACTCGCGGGCGTGGCGATAAAGGCGCGCCGGAGGCGTAAAGCCTGACGGCCTGAGCCGTGTCTGACAACTTTCGCGCGCGGCCGGGTCTTTACCTTTACGCATCGAACAAAATAAAGGGGCGGGGCTTCGTTCCCGTCCCTTCGCCTTCCCGCCAACCTTCTAACCGACTCGCAACTCGCGGCGCGCCTGCTCACGCCTGCTCTTCCGGCGTCACCTCGCCGTTCTATTCGTACTGCGCGGCGACTATGAGCGGCAGGTGTTATCGGTAGCAGCGCATGACGTAGGCGAGGTAGCCGCCGGCGCAGAACAGTTGCATGAGAGCGAAGTTAAAGTGGCATTGCCGTGCGATGAACAAGTCCGGCCGGAGGTGGATCGCCGGCGTGGCGGCGAAGCCGAAAGTTCTTTCAGGTTCCGGGGCGAAGCCCTGCGCACGGACGGGTCAGGCGTAGTGTGAATACACGGCTTCCACCTTGTCTAGGAAATCGCGGCGGTCTAAGAGGTAATAGAGTTTTGCGGCGGTCGTGCCGCCGGTCAGTCTCTCGATGAGTTGTTCGAGCACCTCGAACTGGTCGCGCCCGGTGATGCCCTGCGCTTCGAGTTGGCCGGAGTAGCGCAGACGACGGACGAGTTCGACGAGCGTGAGTCGCCCCTCGAAGGTGATGCCGCCGTGAGCCTGCGAACGGCTGACGAGATATTGTATAAGGAGCGCGTCGGCATAGAGCGGAGGGGAGAGATAGAGGCGCGAGCCTTCGTGTTCCCACCCTTCCGCGAGACGCTGCGAGCGGCGCACTGCGCGCACGTTTGCGAAGATGTCCGCCCAGTCGGTCTTCGGCTCCCTGCGCTCCAGCAGGTGGCGCGTGACATTTATGAGCCAGGCGTCGTCCGTGAAATCGAGTTGGCGGCCGAGCGCGTCGAGCCATGAGAAGAAGATGGCGCGTTTCGTGGAGCGAGCTTCGAGCATCAGGAAATGTTCGTCAGCTTTGGGAAGGGATTTGGAGAGGGCGCGGCGCGGGGCGTCCGTGGCCTTTCCGCTTTCGATACGAAACGTGTCGAGGCGCGCGTGCCAGCGTTTGGCGGCGTTGCAGTAGGGGCAGCGCGGATGTCGCGCGTCGCTGTCGAAGTAAGGCCGCGCCGGAGTGTCGGAGGTCAATTCCTCGATTGTCGGCGAGTGGCGTTTAATCTCGGAATAGGCCGTGCGCGGCGCGAGACCGAGTTGCCTGGTGAAGAGATCGAAGATGCAGGCGAGACACACCAGCCTCGTGTAAGCATTGACCGTGCCGGGCGGAAAATCGCTGAAATCCGGATCGTGTCGTTTCTGCGCTGTTGCCATAAAGTTATTTTACAGCAGCGGCGGAATTTTTACCGGATGTGAACATGTGCGAGTGAAATGAGTAGATGATTTTCGCCGATAACCCACAGACGCGCGCACGCGCCGCCGCACTCGTTCGAGCGGGCGGCCTCATAGCCTTTCGCACCGACACGTTTTACGGTCTGGGCGCAGACCCTTTCAATCGGGGCGCGCTGCAAAACCTGCTCGCTTTGAAGGGCAGGGAAGACGGTAAACCGATCCTTCTGGTCATCAGCGACGCGGCCGAGGTGGCGCGTTTCAACGCGCGTGGCGGGAAATTGTTCGACCGCATCAGCGCGCGCCATTGGCCGGGGGCGTTGACGCTGGTGGTCAGAGCGCGGCCGGAGTTGCCGGAAGAATTAACGGCGGGGACTGGAACTATCGGGCTGCGCCTGCCCGCGGATGTTGAGGTGCGCGACCTGGTGCGCGTGTGCGGCGGCGCGCTCACGGCGACGAGCGCGAATTGTGCGGGAGAGCCGCCCGCGCACACGGCGGATGAGGTCTCACGCGCCTTCCCAAAAGGTCTCGCGCTCATCATTGACGGCGGCGCGGCGCGCTCGCAGGAACCCTCGACCGTGCTCGATGTCAGCGGCGGCGAGGCTCGGCTGATACGCGAAGGCGCGGTCAATTGGCGAGAGTTGCAGGAGACGATAAGAAGCGTGGAATTATAAAAAGGCTGGCGGTAAACAGTAGGCGGTATGCGCTGGCCGGTTGTTCAAACGCTTCTTCGGCAACGTGCGTGGTTGCTGCAACACGCAACACTCAATACGCAATACGCAATACGCAGCGGACAACCTGCTACGGACAACTGACTACCGCAGACTGCGCACCCACTGACATCTCACTGCTCACCGCTGACTGCTCACTGTTCGGTGCTCACTGCTCACACCCCAATTCATTGCTTATCAACGGTCAGGGTGCGGACGAAAGTCCAGTCCGCGCCGGCTGTGACGTTGATGTTGCCGACGGTCTTGCGCGCGATGACCATGTTGTTGGTGTACCAGAGCGGCAGCATCGGCACTTCGCGGCTGATCAAATCCTGCGACGCAGCGTAGAGCGACCTGGCTTTGGCGCGGTCGGTGGTGTTCACGGCCTCGCCCAACAGTTTGTCCAATTCGGGGTTGCGATAACGGCCGCGGTTGAAGTTTCCGCCCGTCAGGTAAGTGAAGAGGTCGCGCAGGAAGATGGGGTCTTGATTGCCGCCTACCCAACGCCCGGCCGTGAGATGGTATTGACCGTTGCGCTGCGATGCGCGGAGCGTGTTGTCTTCGAGCGTCTCGATGTTGACGGGGATGCCGACTTCGCGCAGGGAGTTCTGTATCACGCCCGAAAACTGGCGTACGACCGCGTTGCTCGCGGAGATTTTGAAACTGAGCGGTTCGGCGAATCTGAGCTTGGGGCCGTCGCCGTCGGGGTCTGTGAAGCCCGCTTCGTCGAGCAGTTTTTTCGCCTGCGCCGGGTCGTAGTTGTAGGTTTTTTGCGCCGGCGAATAAGCCCACGATTCCTGCGGGAGAATCGAATGCGCGATGCGCGCCTGGCCTTGCAGGAGATTTTTAATGATGCTCTCGCGGTCGATGGCATAAGCAATCGCCTGGCGCACGCGCGCGTTGTTGACCGGCGCGCTCTCGTTGTTGAAACCGATATACTGCACGTTGACGCCGGGCGACTGCACTACCTGTAAATTCTTATTCTTCGCGAGGTTGACGTAAGCATCTGGCGAAAGCGCGGTGTTGACTGCGAGGTCGACGCGTCCGGCGACGAGTTCCGCCTGCTGCGTGTTGGCATCGAGAATCACTTTCACGCGCAGGCGTTTGATGTTGGGCGCGCCCTCCCAGTAATTGTCGTTAGCCTCAAGGTCGACGATCTTCTGCGATTCGTCGAAGCTGACGAACTTGAACGCGCCGGAGCCGACCGGCCTGATCGCCTGCGACTCGAATGTGCCTTCGGGGATGATGGCGATGGGAATCAAATTGGCGAACAATTCGAGCCACTGCCGGCGCAGGCGAAAGACGACCGTGCGCGCATCCGGCGCTTCGACCGAGGTGATGAGCGGCTGCTTGCTCGCGCCCGTGCCTTCGAAGAAGGGCACGGCCTTCGGCGATTCCGAGGCAAGGAATTTGTCGAACGTGTATTTCACGTCGGCAGAGGTGAGCGGTTTGCCGTCGTGAAACTTCACGTTGTCCTGGAGGGTGAACGTGACGGAGAGATTATCCGGCGCGGTCACGACGTTTGCAGCCAACTCGCCGACGTAATCGAACTCCTGATTCTTGCGCATCAGTTGATTGAACATCAACTGGCGATAACGCTCGCTCGCCGCGTCCGTGCCGCGCAGGGGGTCGAGCGTTTCCGGGCTGGATTCGAGCACCATCACGAAGGGTGTGCCGCCCGCGCGCCTGCACGACATGCCGGAGAGCGACAGGCAAAGCAGCGCGACGAGCAGCAGAACAAATTTGAAGGGGATTTTATTCGCACGCTGAGACTGGCGCCCGCCGCATCCGGAATTCGTGGTTCGCATCAAATTTTGCCTCCATAGCTGTAATTGAGTTTGCGGTTGAGCGCGGTTACCTCGCCGGAGAGCGCATTGAAACGCGTCGCGTCGAAGGGGAGTGGCGGTTGGATGAGAGATTTGAAGTGCGCGATGCGCGCGAGCGAAGCGTCGATGCGTTCTTCGCTGAGCGTGCCGGAGCGCGCGGCGGCGAGCAGCGAGGCGAAGCCGCGCCGGATCAAGTCCGGGCGCGCGCAGATGAGCAGCATGTCCTCGCCCGCTTCGATGGCGCGCAGCACGGTCTCTTCGATTTCGTAGTGGCGCGCAATCGCGCCCATCTCCAGATCGTCCGTCAGGACGAGACCCGTGTAGCCGAGTTCCTGGCGGAGCAGACGGGTGACGATCTGCGGGTTGATCGAAGCGGGGATGAGCCACCCGCCGGCCGTGCCACTCCTGAGATCAACTTGCGGGAAACCACCGTGGCTGACCATTACGGCGTGAACAATGTTGTCCTCGCGTTGGAACAGTTCGATGTAAGGCGCGAGGTCTTGCGCGATCAATTGGTCTTGCGTGAGATTGATGATCGGCATCTCTTCGTGCGAATCGACCTCGCCCGCGCCGATGCCCGGAAAATGCTTGGCGCACCCCAAACAGCCCTCGCCCTGCAAGCCGCGCAGGTAGACCATCGTGTAGCCGAGCACCTCGCCGGGCGAGCGGCCATAGGAACGCGAGTAGAGACCGTTGGAGAGCAGGTCGCGGTCGTCCGTCATGATCGAAAGGACGGGCGCGAAGTTCATGTTGAAGCCGAGCAAGCGAAGAGCCTCGCCGGTCAGGCGGCCGAGCGTGCGCGCCGCGGCCAGGTCGCCGTGCTGGCGGATGGTGCGCGCGGCGGGCATCGGGGTGCAGATTTTCCGCAGGCGGTCGACGAGTCCGCCCTCTTGATCGATGCCGAGCAGAGGTTCGACGCGCACCGTTTCGCGCACACTGTCGAGCAGGCCGCGCAACTGTTCCGCCGAGGCTACGTTGCGGCCGAAGATGATGACGCCGCCCGGCTGCACGTCCGAGACGAGCGCACGCGCTTCCGCGTCGAACTCCATCCCCGGCAGGCCGATGTAGAGCAGTTGGCCGATCTTTTGTTCCAGCGTCAGTGAAGTAAAGTTGTCAGTCATCGAATTTCAAATGGCGAAAGAAAATTGGCTGTGTTTGAAAGATGAATCCGGGATGTACAGTAGAGAGATGGCCGATGGGCGCGGGAATTTAAAGACGGCGCGAGAAGGGACGCGCCGGGGCAGCGACCGAGCGCAGAAAAAGAACTGACGTAATAGCTGTTCAAACGATTCGCGTGCGTATGTTTTTCAGGAGAGTACGGATTTCTTCCGACGAGAGGTTTTCTACATCAACGCCGCGCAGCTCGTCAAGCAAGCTCTGGTTAACCGTGTCGAAGAGAGTGGCCTGCGCTGCGAGCGAGCGCCTGCCGGCGCGCCGCGCCGCTCGCCCCAGCGCGCCGTTGTTATTTTGGCTGCTTTCTTCCGTGGAAGCATCGTCCGCCGGCGCGGCCTCGGAATTTGAGAGCGCGGCATTCGTGGCGGACTCGGCGAACACGTCCAGTTCGTAGCGTTCGAGGCGTTGCAACACGTCGCGGGCGCGCGCGAGCACCGCCGGTGGCAGACCCGCGAGGCGTGCCACCTCGATGCCGTAAGACTTTGAGGCGCGACCGCGTTCGAGCTTGTAGAGGAAGATGACTTCGTCCTCGCGCTCGGCCACGCGGATTTGATAGTTTTGCGCGCCGGGCAGGCGTTCGGCGAGTTCCGTCAATTCGTGATAGTGGGTGGCGAAAAGCGTCTTGGCCGCGTGTTCCGCCGAGTCGTGCAGGTATTCGGCCACCGCCCACGCGATAGAAAGCCCGTCGAAGGTTGACGTGCCGCGCCCGATCTCGTCGAGCAGAACGAGCGAGCGCGGCGTGGCGTTGTGCATGATGGCGGCCGTCTCAGTCATCTCGACCATGAAAGTAGAGCGGCCGCGCGAGAGATCGTCCGACGCACCGACGCGCGTCCAGATGCGGTCGAACAACGGCAAGCGCGCGCGCTCGGCCGGGACGAACGAGCCGACCTGGGCGAGCAGCGCGATGAGCGCGACCTGACGCAGGATCGTAGACTTGCCGCCCATGTTGGGGCCGGTAACGATGAGCAGGCGATCCGTCGAATTGTTCATGTAGAGATCGTTCGGGATGAAGGGCGTCTCGCTCGTCGCCTCGATGACGGGGTGGCGACCCTGCACGATCTCGATCTCGTCGCCGTCGTGGAGGGTGGGCTTTTGGTAGCGCTGGCGGACGGCCGTCGTGGCGAGCGCGGCCAGCACGTCGAGCATGGCGAGCGCGTGAGCCGTCGTTTGCAGGCGCTTCGTTTCGGCCGCCACGCGGGAGCGCACCTCGGCGAAGATGGTCGCTTCGAGTTCCCCGATGCGTCCCTCCGCGCCCAACACTTTCTGCTCAAGTTCCTTGAGTTCCGGGGTCGTGTAGCGTTCGGCGTTGGCGAGCGTCTGCCGCCGCTCGTAATCCGTGGGCACGCGCGCGGACTGACCTTTGGAGACCTCTATGAAGTAGCCGAAGACGTTGTTGAAGCGCACGCGCAGGGAATTAATGCCGGAGCGCGTGCGCTCGCGCGCTTCGAGCGCGGCGATCACGCCCTTGGCATCGCCGCTGATGGCGCGCAGTTCGTCCAGTTCGGTGGAGAAGCCCGCGCGGATCGTGCCGCCGTCGGAGAGATTGAGGGGCGGGTCGTCGCTGATGGCCTGTGCGATCACGTCGCGCACGTCCGTCAATTCGTCCGCGTTCTCGTGCAGGACTTGCAGGAGCGACGAACCTGAGTCCGATAACGTCCGGCGAATCGTGGGCACTTGTTCGAGGGAGCGACGCAGGGCGGCGAGGTCGCGCGGCGTGGCGGTGTTCATGCTGATGCGTGCGATGAGGCGTTCGAGGTCGGCCACATCTTTGAGCAACGACTGGACACGGTCGCGCTTCATGTGCGAGCCGTGAAAGTCTTCGACCGCCGCGAGCCGCGCCTCAATTTCGCCCCGGCGCACGGATGGGCGCAGGAGCCACGCACGCAGCAGGCGTGCGCCCATCCCGGTGACGGTGGAATCAATGACTCCGAACAGCGTGTGCGAACGCCCGGCGTTGTTCTGCGCTTCGACGAGTTCGAGATTGCGCACGCTCACAGAGTCGAGCACGAGATGATCCTGCGACTCGTAGTAGGTGATGTCGTTGACGTGCGCGGCGGCGTCGCGTTGCGTCTCGCGCGCGTAGCGCAGGCACGCTCCCGCTGCAGTGACAGCGTCGATTTTGCCTTCCAGCCCGTAGCCTTCGAGCGTGCGCGCGCCGAACTGTTCGAGCAGCAGGGAGGCACACGAGACGGGTTCCCACAACCAATCGTCGAGAGGCGAGAGCGACAGGCAGCCGCCACCGAAGTTGGCCGTCTCGCTGGCGGCGGGGCGCGCGAAGGGAACGACGTTCGTGTCGCGTGCTGGCGCGTGCTGAAGCGGTTCGGTACGCGCACCGCCGGTGTAAGAATTTTTGATGAGCGGCGCGAGCGAAGCGGGAAAGAGCAGTTCGCGCGGGCTGTAGGATTCGATGTCCGCGCGGATGCGCGGCCAGGCATCGGCGCCGCGCGCCTCGGTGGCGCGAAACTCTCCGGTCGAGAGATCGAGGAAGGCGACGCCGTAAGAATCGCCCGCGCCGCAGACGGCCGCGAGATAGACGCACTCGCGCGTCTCCATCAACTGCGGGTCGATGGCCGTCCCCGGCGTAATGACACGCACGACTTCGCGCCGGACGAGTTTTTTAGTCTTCGAAGCGTCCTCCGTCTGCTCGCAGATGGCGACGCGAAATCCCTTGCGGACTAATTTGGAGATGTAACCCGACACGGAGTGGTGCGGCACGCCGCACATGGGGATGCCCGCCCCGCCGCGCTCCTTATGTCTGGCCGTGAGCGTGATTTCGAGTTCGCGCGCGCCCGTCACGGCGTCGTCGAAAAAGAGTTCGTAGAAATCGCCGAGGCGGAAAAAGAGGATCGTGCCGGGATGTTGCTGTTTCAGTTCGTGATACTGACGCAGCATCGGGGTGAGTGTCGGTTCAGCCATGTTTCATCCAGAGAGAGGAATCGTGCGCGAAGGGACTAATGTATTTGATCGGCAGACGGCGGGCAAGCGGGAAAACTGATTGCGGATTTCGGAATGCGAAATGCGAAGTGAAAGACGCATGCTTTCTTTAATCCGCAATCCGCATTCCGAAATCCGCAATCGAATTACCGTATCACGCGCAGGTCGCGTTCGCTGATGATCTTCCAGCCGCGATTGGTCTTTTGCCAGACGATCTCCTGTAAGACCTCGCCGCTCTGCGTCTGCTCCGAACCGTTGCGGGTGTAAGTCTTGCGAAAGGTGGTGGTGGCCGTGCTGCCGTCTTGCCCGAAGGTGATTTGCGGGTCGCCGTTGCGCCGGATGGACATGCTCGGCGCTTGAAAAAGGCGCGCCTTCTCTGCGCGCACGGCGGCGCGCGTGGTGTTTTGTGTGAGGTAAAAGGCCGAAACGTTTGGCATGTAGAAATTCGTCACCTGCGACAGGTTGCGCCCGTTGTGCGCGGCGAGCCAGTTGTCGATGGCCGCAACCAGAGCGACGCGCTCTTTCTCCGCTCCGGCCGGCATGGCGACTGACGGCTGCGGTGAAGGACTCGCCGTCAGAGAAGGCGTTGCTTCGGCTTGAACGGACGGCGTGGCGACGGGCGCGGGCGCGACGTTGACGTTCGCATCCGCCGCGACATCGTCTGAGGGCTTGCGCCAGGCATAAAGCAGAAGCCCGAGCACAGCCGCGAGCGCGAGCGCGCCTAAAATGAGCGCGAAGGGTAAACGGCGGCCGCGCGCCCCCGCCGTTGTGAAAGAAGCGGACTGAGACGCGTTAGCCGCAGAAACGGAGGGTGACGGGTTGACCACTGTGGTAGCATCGTCCGCGTCGTCAATGTGCTGTGCGCCGGGTGCATCCATCTGCGGAAAATGTGCGACGCTTTCGTCGGATTTCGCGGACGTTTCCGTCTCGGGCGCATCTGGCGCGAACGACTCGACGGTTGGGACTGTTGCGATGTTGGGCGGCGCGGCATCTTCTACGTGAGGCGATGCGGCATCCTCTACGTCAAGCGAAAGCGGGTCGTCGTTAGTCGGTTCACCCACGCGCTCGGTGTGCCTCTCGTCCGGGTGCAGGACGGTGGGCGAGGGGACGCCATTTAAAGGGAAGGTCTGAAACTCGACCGGCGCTTCGCCCGTCTCCGCGGATGCTTTCATCTGCGCGGTGGTCGCCGCGCGTTCATCCGAAGGGATATGCAGGACGAGCGGAGGAGTGTCTTCGGGGTCTAACTCGCGGCTGATGTCCTGCAGCCTCGACGCAAACTCGGTGGCGGTTTGGGGGCGCGCGTCCGGCTCTTTGGCGAGCGAGTCGGCGACGAGTTGTGCGAGCGCGGGGGGCGCGTCGGGTCGGAGTTCGCGTATGTCGGGCGGCGTCTCGCGGACGTGTTTGAGCGCGATGGCCGTGGCCGAAGGCGCGTCGAAGGGGGGGCGGCCGGCGAGCATCTCGAAGAGGATAACTGCGAGACTGTAGACGTCCGAGCGCGCGTCCGAATCGTGCCCGGCGCACTGTTCGGGCGACATGTAGCGCGGCGTTCCGATAAGCGCGCCGGCGGCCGTCAGCGGGTCGCCGCTCGTGGTGGTCTGTTCCATCAGGCGCGCGATGCCGAAGTCCAGAACTTTGGCTTGGAGTTCGCCGCGATGATCGCGTGTGAGGATAATGTTCGAGGGCTTCAAATCGCGGTGGACGATCTCGGAATGGTGCGCCGCCCCGATGCCGTCGCCGACCTGGCAGGCGATCTCCACAGCCCACTTCACGGGCAGCGTCCCCTCCGCGTTCAGGTATTCGCGGAGCGTCTGCCCGTCGAGCAATTCCATGACGAGGTAAGCCTCGCCGTCTGCGAGCGCGCCGTAGTCATAGGTGTTGGCGACGTTCGGGTGATTGAGGCGGGCGGCGGCGCGCGCTTCGCGGCGAAAGCGTTCGAGCGCCTGCGGGTCGGAGACGGAATCGGGCAGCAGCATCTTGACGGCCACCGCGCGTTCGAGTTCGACGTGTGTGCCGGAATAGACCGCGCCCATGCCGCCGCGTCCGAGCAAACGGTCGAGACGATACTTCTCGGCGATGAGTCGCGGGCCGGGATGCGCATGCGTCAACTGCCCGTGCTCCGCCACTTCACAGATCGCATCCGTGTCTTCGTAACAACGCCTGCATGTACGGCAGATTTTCATCCGACCAAAACACTCCAAACGTTTTCGCCGGCAGCACCGGCCGGTAAAGCGAAGCTTGAGCCGGGCGCGCCGGTTGAACTAACCGAAAAACAATTCGGCGACGTGATAAATCTCATCGCTCAATTTCTTGGTCTCGCGGACGGCTTCGTCGAGCGGGAAACTGACGACGCGCCAGCCGTGCAGGGCGGCCATGTGTCCCCACTCGCCGGCCGCCGCCATGTCATAAGCCTTGATGCCGAAGCGAGTGGCGAGCACGCGGTCGAAGGCGGTCGGTGAACCGCCGCGCTGAACGTAGCCGAGTTGCGTAAAGCGCGTCTCGATGCCGGAGATGCGTTCGATCTCGCGCGCGACGAGCATGCCGATTCCGCCGAGACGCCCGCGCCGGTAAATCTCCCCGCAATTTTCCTCGCTCAGGAAATTCTCTTCCGGCACGGGGCGCGCATCTTCCGCGACGACGATGATCGAAAATGCGCTGCCCTGCGCGGCGCGTTGGCGCAGGAAATCGCAGACGCGCGAGAGACGAAAAGGGTGCTCGGGAACGAGCACCACGTCAGCCCCGCCGGCGATCCCGCCGTAAGCCGCGATCCAACCCGTGTGTCGCCCCATCACCTCGACGACCATCACGCGATGATGCGATTCAGCCGTGGAATGCAGGCGGTCGATGGCGTCCGTCACGACGCTCACGGCCGTATCGAACCCGAAAGTGAAATCCGTTCCGCCGACATCGTTATCGATGGTTTTGGGGACGCCGACGATTGGATAATTATGCACGCGCCACATGTCGCGCGCGGTGCGCAGCGTGCCGTCGCCGCCGACGACGATGAGCGCGCCCAGTTCGTGCTTCTCCCAATTGACACGGATGCGCTCGATGAAGTTCTCTTCGTCGAACGGATTGGTGCGCGACGTGCCGAGGATCGTGCCGCCGCGCGGGAGAATGCCGGAGACCGAACTGCGCGTGAGCGGGATGATGTCGTCTTCGATGAGTCCACGCCAGCCGTTCCTGATGCCGAAGACCTGTGAGTCTTCGACGAGTGCGCGGCGCACGACGGCACGAATAACTGCGTTGAGACCGGGGCAGTCGCCGCCCGCGGTCAGTATCCCTATGCGCACACTCATCAGTACAACGGAGTGAAAAAAAGCTCGACCCGGAGCCGTCTGTTTGCTTGAATTTAAAGTCGCGCCTATAATCGCGCGGCATACCAGTCCATGTCAAACTTGAGAAGCGAAAGTAAGACCCCGCGCCCGCGAGACGCGCACGGCGATGCCCAGGCAGACGCATCCACGGACGCGCCGCTCATGCTGAGCCTCGACACGGCGACCGGCGTGAGCAGCGTCGCCGTAACACGCGGCACGCTTGTTCTCTCATGCGCGCGCGGGCGCGGATTGAGGGAGAACTCCGCGAGCGTGCTGCGCGACGTTGAAGCAGCGTTGAACGCGGCGGGCGTCAAACTCGCGGACATCGAACTTTTCGCGGCAGCAACCGGGCCGGGCAGTTTCACCGGCCTGAGGTCTGGACTCGCGACCATCAAGGCCTTCGCCTCGACTTTGAGACGGCGCGTGGCGGGCATCCCCACGCTCCATGCCGTGGCCTATGCCGTCGCCCCGGCGCGACGCGTGGTGGCCTGCCTGCCGGCGGGGCGCGGGGAAGTGTTCGCGCAGTTGCTTTCGGTTGAAGGCGCGAAAGCGGCTGTGAGCGAGTTGAGCGAGCCTTTCCACTTAAGCCCCGCGGCGTTGTTTGAGAAAGCCTTGACGTGGGGCGACGACTTGAACTGGGCGGGAGCGGCGGCGCACGCACATGCCGCCGCGCTCTGCGAGTTCGCGGCCGGGAGGGGTATCGCCTGGCGCAACGAGGAGGCACGCGGAGTTGATTCCACGACGCAGAACAAAATGACCTGGACGCTCGCGCCGCAGGTGGATGCTTATGCGGCGCAGATCGCCGCGCTCGGTTTAAGGAATTATCTCGACGGCGCTACGTTGGAGGCGGAGGATTTACAGGCGCTTTATGTGCGTCTGTCAGATGCGGAGTTGAACGAGAAATGTCGAGCGTAGACCTCGCCACCGAAACGGAGCATAGCGATTACCTCATCGAGTCGATGTCGGCGCACGACCTGTTGGAGGTGGTCGAGATCGAAGAGGAGTGCCACTTGAGCCGTTGGGGCTGGGATTCGTATTACGCGGAACTGTTGCGGCCGGAAGCGATCATGATCGTCGCCCGACGCGCCCGCGCCGATAAGCAAACCGGCCACGCCCTCTACGGTTTTCTCAGCGCGAGAATCTCCGCGCAGGAGTTACATATCAATAACATCGGCGTACACGAAACGGCGCGCCGGCGCGGCATCGGTCACGCGCTCATGCGAACGGCCGTCGCTGCGGCTAGGGAGCGCGGGGCGCGGGCGGCCATACTCGAAGTGCGTGCGGGCAACGTCGCGGCGCAGTCGCTTTACCGGCGATACGGTTTCGAAGTCGTCGGCAGGCGGCGTCAGTATTACCGCGAACCGCCGGAGGACGCGCTCCTGATGCGCGCCTCGCTGTGAAGTCTCCCACTTGATTCAGACGCGGTTTTTAGCTACCATTTTCACCACGAACTCATAAACGCGGGAAGGGCATCGACATCTTGTCTCGAACGCGAGCAGATTCACACCACCGCAACGCATCTGCCAAAAGGAGGCTTCCCTGGATATGGAACTGACCAATGCGGACAGCTTGAGAGAAGAATTGATTTTGAACGACCCGGAGTTTCGCGAATTGGCGCGTGAACACGGTCGCTACGAGGCTCGCCTGAGCGAACTGAACTCACTCGCCTATCCGAACGACGAGGAACAGTTGGAAGAGGTCACTCTGAAAAAGAAGAAGCTGGCCGTTAAAGATCAGATGCACGAGATCATGCTTCGCCACCAGCAAAGCGCGGAATCCGCGCACTGAAGTCCCGGTCATACCGCAGATTCGCAGACAAGTTATCAAAAGATGTGAAGAGGGGACGCCATAGCGTGGCAATACGCGCGTCCCCTTTTTCTCTTTACCCCAATGATCGAGAAGAACAGGATTAAAACGTGATACGAGACGGCATCCCTTTTGTCTTAGTCCCTCTGGCGGCGGCGTTGCTCGCGGCGCTGACCGGGTACTGGTACGTCGCAGTTCCGCTCCTGCTGCTCGCGCTCTTCATGGCCTACTTCTTTCGCGACCCGGAACGCGCGCCTCTCTCAGAGCAGGACATCATCGTCGCGCCCGCTGACGGGCGCGTGACGAGAGTCGCACGTGTCATCCCGGACGACCCGCAGTCGCCGCAGGTCGTGAGCATCTTCCTGTCCGTCTTCGATGTCCACGTCAACCGTGCCCCCATCGCCGGCGAGATCACCGATGTCGCTTATACGAAGGGACGATTCATGATCGCCACGCGCGAGGAAGCGAGCGTCGTCAACGAGCAGAACGCCCTGACGATTCGCGGCGAGCGGATGACCGTCGTCTGCAAACAGATCGCCGGCGTACTCGCCCGCCGCATCGTGTGTTGGAAGCGTAAGGGCGAGCAGTTGAATCTGGGTGAGCGTTTCGGCCTGATCAAGTTTAGTTCGCGTACCGATCTGGTGCTTCCGCCGGAGGTTGAGGTCGGCGTGCGCGTCGGAGACCGCGTGCGCGGCGGCGTGAGCGTGATCGGGAGGCTGCGAGGATGAGCACACGGCCTGAGGAAACGGATTACGACGCCTCGCCGCCGAAGGAGCGACGCGGCATACGCAAAGGGCTATACCTGATCCCTTCAGCCTTCACGGCAGCGAACATCGGCATGGGTTATTTCGCCGTGATGGGAGCCTTGCGCGGATTCCAATTGCTCGAAGGGGGGACGGAGGCGGAACTAATCCAGGCCACTTCTCATTTCGATAATGCCTCTCTTGCTATCGGCTGGGCTGTGGTCTTTGATGCGTTAGACGGACGCATCGCGCGGCTCACGAAAACCACTACAGAGATCGGGGTACAACTCGATTCGATTGCAGACGTGGTGACTTTCGGCATCGCACCCGCCGTCCTCGCATATGCCTGGGGATACGGTTCCGCCTTCGCGGAAGGGAGCAGCGCGCATAAACTGGGATGGTTTATTTCCTTTATGTTTCTGATCTGCGGGGCTTTCAGGCTGGCGCGCTTCAACGTACAGGCAATGCGCCCGCGCGTGCTCGCGGAGGGACTGGTCAAGGTTGACAAGAAAAACTTCGTCGGCCTGCCCATCCCCATGGCCGGAGGCTTCATCGCCGCGCTCGTACATTTCTCGCCGTCTCCGCTGTCTTTCCATGGAGTCGAGCGCGGAGCTGTTTTCAGCGGGCTATTGATGGGCGCGATTGCGCTGCTCTCGATTCTGATGGTCAGCACGGTTCGCTACACGAGTTTCAAAACAGTCGGCATCGGAAAGCGCAGCACCCGCCTGGCAGTCCTCGCCATCGCCGCGTCCGGCATGCTGGTATGGTTATATTCCCGTTATGTCCTGGTCTCCATCGTTGGGGCTTACATTTTGTATGGATTGCTGGGACGTCTGGCAGGCCTGTTCCGTCAACGCGGCGTGAATCAAACTTAAATGCGCCCTCCGGCAGGGTCTCCGATTCAAATACTCTTGCTATAACAAACTTTTGCGCGGGTAACAACTTCGAGCTTTTGGGGTTCAAGGATTGCCCTCTGCAGTGGAAGGCGCGAAGGCCGTCAGCCCACGGCGGGTCGGAATCAGTAAGAGATCGCCTGCTACCAGCGGCGTGGCGCCCGTATTGCCCTCTTCACCCACGGGCAAAGTGTTCAATTGTTTACCGTCCCGCAACGAGAGCACGACACAGGCATCTCCCCCGAGAGGTGCGAACAGCGCGCTTCGTGAATCTATCAGGGGGAGCGCAGCGATGCGTCCAGCCAACTGCCTTTTCCAGATAAGCTCACCACGCCGCGGCGAAAGCAGATATACAAAATTGTCCAGCGAAGTGACTACGATTCCGTTGTCGCTCAGCGTTACGGCTTGCACGGCTGCGCCCGTCCTGCGCCGCCACAGTAGGCGGCCTCTGAGATTGCTATAGGCATAGACGTATCCGTCTGTAGAGCCAAAGTAAATTATATTCTCGGCGATAGCCACAGTGCCCCGCAGGGCTCCACGCGTCCGATAACGCCAGACAATTGCCCCCGTTGCCTCATCCAGAGCCAGGAGTGTGCCATCTTCGCTACCGATATATAATCTCTTGTCATGGAGCGTGGGATAAGAGTTGAAAGCGCCTGAATGCTGAATTGCCCATATTATTTCGCCATTTGCCTTATTGAAAGCATAAACACGCCCGTCCGCCGCACCTCCAAACAGTTTTGTGGCGGAGGAAACGAGTCCGCCCCGGAGAGGGAAGTGAAGTGTGCGCATCCACAAGGTAATTCCTGTGCTTTGACTCAAAGCCCGAATCGCCCCCGTTGAGCGCAACATTTGGCGGGAATTTGATGGTGCGTCATTTTCAGATGCCAGGTAAACGCCACGCTCATCGGCAATTGGAGAAGCCGAAAAATTCCCGCCGGTTTCAGTCTTCCACAGAAGTTGGCCGTTTGAAGTATTTAAGGAGACGATTTCCCCCGACGTGAGCGGCAAGTATAGGTGGCCGTTATTAGAAGTAGGGGAGAGACTGGTGGTATTTTTAGAATCGAATTGCCAGCGAACGATCAGGGGAGAGGAAAACGTTAATCCCTTTTCTGAGACTTGATCGACGCGAGGTTTGCTTTGAATGTAGGATGAACACGTTGCTAAAGCGGTAAACAATAAGAGCGTGCTCAACAGACTCTGACGGATATAAGTTTGGATGTTCTCGCTCATGTCGCCTCAAATGTTAAAAGCCATCTGAATTTTCAGAGTTTATTGTTATGATACCTTTTATTTTAATACCTGATTACCGTGAAACTCCCAAAGTCTCCGACGTATCCAACCAACTGGAGGATGCCTGAAAAGTGGAACCGACTAAGCATGATCTCATCCTTATACTAGATTTCGGCTCGCAATACACTCAACTGATCGCGCGCCGCATACGCGAAGCCGGAGTGTATTGCGAAATTCTCCCCTTTAATGCGCCATTGGAAAAGATTCAACAACTACAGCCCCGGGGAATTATTCTCTCCGGCGGCCCTTCATCGGTCTACGATGCAAAAGCGCCAAAGTTGACCGAAGGTTTTATCGAACAAGTTAATTGTCCTCTGCTGGGCATCTGCTATGGATTGCAACTTCTAGCGGTCGAACTTGGCGGGGAGGTCAATCCCTCTCTAAATAGAGAATACGGATATGCCCGACTGTCAATAACCGAAGCCGAAAGTCCATTGTTCGCCGGTTTGCCCCCGGAAATGGACGTGTGGCTCAGCCACGGCGATTATGTGACAAAAATGCCTTCCGGTTTCCGTGAGACAGGGGTCACCAGCGGCGCGCTTAATGCTTTTGAGAGCTTAAGCAGGTGCATATACGGAGTTCAATTTCATCCCGAGGTGGCGCACACGCCTTTAGGAGCGCAGGTGCTCAGTAACTTCGTGCTGGCAATCTGCCAAGCGAGCGCGAATTGGTCGCCCACGGCTATTATAGATGAACAAGTCCGACAGATTCGTGCAGAGGTGAAGGGCGGTAAAGTGGTCTGCGGTCTGTCGGGCGGGGTTGATTCGACCGTGGCGGCGGCGCTCGTGCATCAGGCAATCGGTGAGCGTCAGGTCTGTATTTTTGTTGATACGGGTCTCTTGAGAGAAGGAGAATTCGAGTCTACATGTAACTTGTTTGAGCAGCAAATGAAGTTGAATGTTCGGGGAGTCCGTGCTGGTCAGAGATTTCTAAAAGCATTGGAAGGAATTACAGACCCGGAAGAAAAACGCCGAATTATAGGTCACCTGTTTATCGAGATTTTCGACGAAGAAGCCGCGCGTATAGGCCATGTTGATTATCTGGTGCAAGGCACGCTGTACCCGGATGTTATCGAATCGATATCAGTTCTCGGCCCGTCGGCAGTCATCAAAAGCCATCATAATGTAGGTGGATTGCCCGATCATATGCGCCTGCGTTTAATCGAGCCCCTGCGTGAATTATTCAAGGATGAGGTCAGGATAATAGGGAGAAGTTTGCAGGTACCGCAGGAAATCTTAGGCCGACACCCTTTCCCCGGCCCCGGGCTGGCCGTTCGTATTATAGGAGAGATCACTGAAGAACGGCTTCAGGTTTTGCGCGCAGCCGACCGCATACTCGAAGAGGAATTACGTTTAGCCTCTTTATATGATTCAGTCTGGCAGGCCTTCCCGGTTTTGCTGCCTATCTCGACGGTGGGTGTGATGGGCGATTATCGCACCTACGAGAAAGTGGTTGCCATCCGTGCCGTAACCAGTATAGACGGGATGACGGCTGATTGGGCACGCTTACCCCACGATTTGCTGTCGAGAATCTCTGCCCGCTTGGTCTCGGAAGTGCGCGGGATTAATCGGGTGGTATATGATATTAGCTCTAAACCACCCAGCACTATCGAATGGGAATAAGTTGATATTATCGTTATAAGCAAACGCTTAATCAATAAGCTAGTGCTTATATCCGTATTCAAAAGTTCAAATTGCTTGGAATATAAACATGGATTCGGAGGCACATAAATGCAGGACAAAGATATAAGTGCATTTGAAAGAGTAAAACTGGCGCGCCATCCTGACCGCCCCTATACGCTCGATTTTATTGAAATGATATTTGAGGATTTTGTTGAACTGAAGGGTGATCGGCGGTTTGCGGACGACCCGGCAATGGTTTGTGGATTTGCGCGTTTCCATGGATTATCGGTCGGCGTTATCGGCCAGCAAAAGGGGCGAGACACGAAACAGCGTCGCCACCGAAATTTTGGTATGCCTAAGCCGGAGGGTTATCGCAAAGCTATGCGGGTTATGAGTCTGGCGGAAAAGTTCAATCGGCCGGTTTTCTCTTTCGTAGACACACCGGGCGCATATCCGGGCATTGATGCAGAGGAGAGAGGCCAGGCCGAGGCCATCGCCAACAATTTATTGGAAATGGCGAAATTAGATGTGCGCATGATTGTGACGATAATCGGTGAAGGTGGATCGGGGGGGGCGTTGGGTATTGGCGTCGGCGATAGAATATTGATGCTAGAAAACGCCATCTATTCTGTGATATCGCCTGAGGGCTGTGCGGCGATCTTGTGGAAAGATGCAGCTCAATCGCCCCTTGCGGCCGAAGCATTAGGTCTTACCGCATTTAATTTACAGCGCCTGGGAATTGTGGATGAGGTAGTAAGGGAGCCGGGTGCAGGCGCGCACACCTCACATCAGGAAACGGCCAGATTCTTGGACGAAGCTCTTTGGAAAAATTTAGAGTCGTTAAAAACCGTTACTCGAAGCCAGCTTCAGGCACGGCGTTACTCGAAACTACGCGCAATCGGGCAATGAATTGCGGTATTTTAGGCCTGAATTCTGTCCATCGCCTAGTTCACGGGCAATGTCGGCGCGCCGACATTGCCCGCTCAGAACGGGATGTCATCGTCGCTTATGTCGTCTCCCCCGGCCGGTTCGCTTCGGGTTGAGGTAGAGGACTCGGTGCGTACTCCCGACCCGCCACCCTCGTCACCTCTCCCGCCGATAAATTGCATGTCAGTTGCATGAACTTCAAGCGTATGACGTTGTTTCCCGTCCTTATCCGTCCATTCTTCAACACGCAAACGTCCTTCGATATAGACCGGGCGCCCTTTGGACAAATATTGCGAAGCCGTCTCCGCCTGTCTTCCCCATAGCGTCACGCGAAACCATGTTGTAACATCTTGATTTTCACCGGCGCGGTCTTTGCGCCTTTCGTTGGTAGCGAGGGTAAAACTGCAAACCGGCGTGCCTTGCGGGGTATAACGCAACTCCGGGTCGCGCCCGAGGTTGCCGACAAGGGTGATTTTGTTGAAAGACATTTGAGGTGCCCTCTCTTATGCGCCAAAATGTGTAATCTACGGAATATACTACCTAGACGGTTAAGTTCGGTCAAGGTTAAAGGCATATTTAATTTGACGTTTTACTTTAAATGTAACTTGTAAATAAAGGCTTTGAATTATGTTGAAGTCCCTTAACATAAGTAATTTTGCCATCATCCATTACTTGAATATAGAGTTTCACCAAGGTTTGAATGTCCTAACAGGTGAGACCGGGGCGGGTAAGTCTATCATCGTAGACGCTTTAGGTCTTCTACTTGGTGCCCGTGCATCTACTGACATGGTGCGAACTGGCGAAAAAGTGGCTCTGGTTGAAGGAATTTTTGAACTTGAGGGAATCAGCGAGCAACGTCTTAAATCTACGCTTGGCGACGTAGCCGTTGATATTGCCGATGATGAATATTTAACGATACGGCGAGAAGTGCAACTCGGGGGGCGCAATCGTATCTTTATTAATGACAAAAGTGTTTCTCTGGCTACTTTGAAGAAGCTCCAGCCCTTCCTCGTGGAAATACACGGTCAAGGGGAACAGCGTTCTCTTCTTTCACCCCAGGCGCACCTATTATTGCTGGATGACTTTGCCGGTTGTAGTGATTTGCGCCGTCAGGTTGCCGTAAAATATGCCCGTTGGCGGCAGATGGTTGAAGAATTAAACGCAATGACGCGGGATAATACGGAGCGAGCAAGACTTCTGGATATGTTGAAATTTCAGGTTGCCGAGATTGATTTCCTCAATCCACTGCCAGGAGAAGATGTGCAACTACTTAAAGAGAGAAAGTTGCTAACCTATTCCGAGCATCTCAACGAATTGAATGCAAGCGCATACAATGATCTATATGAGAGTGAGGAGAGCGTGTTGACGAGGCTCGGTTCTGTCCGTCGAACTTTGCAAGCCTTAGAAGCGATTGACAATCGCTTCTCCCCGTTAGTGAATGTTGTGCAGGAGACTACGCTTTTGCTGACGGATGTGGCCGACACCCTACGTAGCTATGCTGCGCGTTTCGAATATTCTCCGGCGCGTTTGAGTGAGATAGAGGAAAGATTGAGTGAATTTGAAAGGCTCAAGCGGAAGTATGGAGGCGGAGATAAGGAGCTGACCGAAATTAAAGCGGATTTATACCGGCAACTTGACCAGTTGACGAATTGGGAAGAACGCCAGGATGAGCTATTGGCTGATATGGAAGTTCTCCGAAAGGAGTATCGGATTTTAGCGGGACAGTTAACTGCCTGCAGACGGGCCGTCACCGTTGATCTTGAGAGACGGGTGTCGGAAGACCTGCGCCAAGTAGCTCTGGAGAGTGCTCGTTTTAGCGTTATTTTTAACACAGCGAAGGAAGAATCAGATTCAATCCCGGGAGAACAAATTCAGCCGGGAACTGACATTGAAGAGTATGCAGACTCGGGGCAGACGGCTTTTCCGGCATATTGGAGCCCGAACGGCGCTGATCGCGTTGAGTTTCATTTGTCGGCTAATGTAGGGGAGGTGGCGCGCCCTCTGCAACGCATCGCCTCAGGAGGGGAGTTATCCCGCCTGATGTTAACTTTAAGAACTGTTAGTCGTAACGGGATAAAAGCTCAGGTGGAACATTCACCCGAGACGACACTCGTGTTCGACGAAATTGACACGGGCATCGGCGGGCATGTGGCTGAGGCCGTCGGGCGCAGACTAAAATCTCTGGCCGTCTCGCAACAGGTTCTCTGCGTCACGCATCAGCCCCAGATCGCACGCTTCGCCGATCACCACTATGCCATCGCCAAGCATGTAGAGGAGGGTCGTACCCAAACCCGTCTAACGGAGCTGGACGAGAGAGAACGCGTGACGGAAATCGCCAGGATGCTCGGCGTCTCGCAGGAGGTGGCGACCGCGCGAGAAACTGCACAATGGCTGCTGAAAACTGCGCGAGAAGATTCTACAGTTGGGAGTGAGAAAGCCCACGGCAGAAGCAGACGGAAGAAGAAAGATAATGATGGTCGCACTTAACAAAGAACTAATGCGGCGTCGATTTCTCATTTCTGATACACTCAGTTTACCGGGAGAGCTAGCGCGATGTCTAAAGGCAATGTCTACATAGAAACTTTTGGCTGCCAGATGAATGTTGCCGATACGGAGAGGGCCACGTCGCGCCTACGTGCCGCCGGTTATGAAATTTCAAGCGAAGCTGAAACCGCCGATGTTATACTCTTCAACACTTGCTCAGTGCGTGCCCGGGCGGAACAAAAAGTCTTCAATCGAATTGGCGAAATTAGAAAGGGCGCGGGCGCTACCGAACCCGTAATCGGAATTATGGGATGCGTCGCGCAGTTGGAAGGGGAATCGCTCTTCGGGGGCGGGGCGGGTGTGCGTATCGTGGCCGGAACACGCGCCACTGATCGACTGCCGGATTTGATTGGGCGCGCATTGGACGGTGAGAAGCAGGTGCTCGATCTGGATGAGCGTCTGGAAGAAGAGCAATGGGATGTGCCTGTCGTCGGGCGGCATTCTCCTTATGTCGCATACATCCCGATAGTCGAAGGTTGCAATAAGTTCTGCACTTACTGCATCGTCCCTTTTTCGCGTGGACGGGAGCAGAGTCGGGCGGCCGCCGACATCATCGACGAAATCAAAAGATTACGTGACATAGGTTATCGGGAGGTTCAGCTTATAGGCCAGAACGTCAACAGTTACAGGCCAAAAGTTGAAGCCGGACTTGAAGGGTTTGCCGGGGCCACTCCTTTTTCGAGACTCTTACGTGCAGCAGCGGCAACGCAGATGCCACGCATCAAATTTACTACTTCTTTCCCGCGAGATTTTCATCCGGACATCGTCTCGGCCATGGATGAGCACGATAACCTGTGCGATTGGGTGCATCTGCCGGTTCAGTCGGGCAGCGACCGCATACTGCGTGCTATGCGTAGAGGTTATAAAGCTTCTGATTATCTGTCGCGGGTAGACGTAATTAAGAATGCCAGGCGCAGGTATGCGTTGACAGGCGATATCATAGTCGGATTTCCCGGAGAGACCACTGAGGATTTCGGGGCAACGTTGAAGTTAGTTGAATATTGCCGTTATGATGCCATATATATTTTCAAGTACTCGGAGAGACCGGGTACACCCGCGGCCGGACTAGAAAACAATGTGTCTGATAACGAAAAGACGATTCGCTTTATCGAACTTGAACAGTTGCAAAAGGGTATTCAAAAGCAGATATATGAAGACTATGTGGGTAGGGAAGTTTCCGTTCTGGTCGAGCGAAAAAGTGCGAAGTCCGAATTGGATATGAGCGGCCACACAACGTGCAATAAGGTCGTAAATTTTCCGGGCGGAGAGGCTTTAAAGGGGCGTGTGGTGTCCGTCCGTGTGACTGAGGCCAAGGCGAATAGCCTCTATGGAGAATTGGTCGGTTAGTGAAGTATCTAGAGTTAAAGTGATAGTCGAGGTTAACGCATGGAAATTGAAGTAAAGATTAGAGGCTTAATGATGGATCCGAATAGCGGGACACCAATTGTTATACTTAAGGATGTTAATAGCGAGACGCTTTTGCCCATCTGGGTCGGGGCTTATGAAGCGAATGCCATTGCTCTCGAAATCGAGAAAATCGCCACGCAGCGCCCGATGACACACGACTTGTTGCGTAATTTGATTGTTGAAATGGGCGCACGAGTCGAGCGTGTTGTCGTGACTGAGCTTCGGGACAACACATTTTTCGCCGTGATTGAGATGAGAAGCAATAACGGTGATTTCATGATGCTTGATTCGAGGCCGTCCGACGCTATCGCACTGGCGCTTCGCGCGGATTGTCCGATTTACGTCAATGAAGAAGTCATACAGGCCTCGCACAGCCTGGCAGGCGAGCAGACCGAAGCCTCCGGTTCCACAGAAGATGATGAATGGCCGGATGTCATCGGCGAGGCCGGCGACTTGCCTATGTAGGTATCTCCTTATATGTCATAGAGTTCGAGGGGCAACAGTAACGGAGGAGCCTTAAGCTGAACTTAATCATCGCTATCGCAAATCAAAAGGGGGGGGTGGGTAAGACCACTACCGCCATCAATCTGGCGGCGGCGTTTGCACGTCGGGGTCAACGTGTCCTCCTCTTGGACATGGATCCGCAAGGGAATAGCTCGATCTCTTTCCTCGACCCTGCGACGGTGGAATTATCCGCCTACGAATTGATGGTCGACAGCAATCAGGCCGAAAATGGATACATTTATAAAACCCCGGTCGAGCGTCTGGACATCATCCCCGCGCGTATAAGTCTGGCAAAACTGGAATCCAAGCTGGTAGGGGACTTCGATGCCCCGTTCAGGCTGAAAGACCGACTTGAATCCCTGCGCTCCCGCTACGACGTGATCCTCATCGACACTCCGCCAACCCTCGGCTTGATCACCGTCAACGCCCTCGTCGCCGCGACTCACATATTAATTCCCATTCAGTCCTCATATTTCGCACTTGAAGGGACGGACGATCTGCTCGAAACCATTGAAAAGGTTAAAGCGCGTCCTAACCCGCAATTGCACGTCTTGGGGGTTGTTGTCACGCTCCATGATCGGCGCACAACCCTGGCGAGAGAAGTCCACGAACAGATTCGTAATGTTTTCGGAGCGCAGATGTTCGAGACCGTCATAACCAAGAGCGTACGCCTGGAAGAAGCTCCCGCTTACAAAGAGTCGATTTTTACGTTCGCTCCGCAATCTTCGGGCGCGAGCGAGTATGCCAAACTTTGCGATGAGGTGATTGGCCGTGTCTAAGAGAGGACTGCCTTCAGGCGTCAGAATGCGCCACGACGCGCATTACGTCGAAGAATTAGCTACACACCATCCCACTCCTATCGGTCGTTTGATAGCTGTAGAACAGCTCGATCCGAACCCGGAGCAGCCGCGTGTGGAGATTGGCGACTTAAACGACCTGACGGCTTCCATCAAAGAGAAAGGGGTGCTGGAGCCTCTGCTCGTCAAACCTTCGCGCATCAACGGTCGTTGGATGATTATCGCGGGTGAGCGTCGTTGGCGCGCTTCAAAGGCCGCGGGGCTGAGGGAGGTGCCCTGCATCGAGATGGAAGTGGACGACAGGGCTGTGGCTGAGATTGCTCTCATTGAAAACATGCAACGGAAAGACTTGACGGCATGGGAAGAAGCCGATGGTCTGGCCGCACTCTGCGAGCGCTTCGGGTATACGCATGAAGATGTAGCACGCAAGGTAGGGAAGAGTCGCAGCACTGTGACGGAAGCACTCTCAATCGCCTCATTACCTGAAGTAATACGTGAGAAATGTCGACGCGCCGACATAGGGGCGAAATCCTTGCTCCTGCAGGTTGTGCGCCAGCCTCACGTCGATGCTATGCATGACATTTTGAGTCAGATTACTTCTCAGGGATTAAACCGGGACGGTGCGCGCGCAGCCCGACGTTCAAAGCAGGACGTGAAGAAATCCCGGGTTGAAGCGCATAGAACGAAACCCTACGCCTTTAAATACGCAGCGGAGGACGGGGAGTTTACGCTGGAATTGCGGTTCAAGGGCCCGGAAGCGCAACCCCTACAGGTAGCTGCCGCATTGCGCAGCGTTTTGACTTCGCTTGAGAATAACGCGGAGACATCAGAATCTGAATAAGAAAGTCAAGAGTTCGAGCAATACTTTAAGAAAAGTGTTCGCGCAGGAAAGAATTCAGGCACCTTTAGGTGCCCGGATTTTTCTTTCTTTCTTTGGCGGCCTGACGTTGTAATGATTTTGCCCAGCGTTCAAAAGTAGGCTGTAAGGGTTTAAAGAGACGCGTCCTCAGGCTGTGTTGGTTTTCCGACCAGAGTTTTAGATACTTTTCTGTATAAGCGCGAACGGAGGGCTCTATCTGCCCCTTTTTGATGGAATGCCTCAGCGTCAGGTAGTAGTGTTGTCCCGCCAGTGAAAATATTACGGAAGCCAAGTTGCCCTTGAAAGAGAGCCTCGGCAGTAGGCGTTTGAAGAAAGGTCTGGAACGGGGAAGCAGCACAGAGATCGAAACCTCCAGCCAGGCTGCCTGTGTTCCTTGTCGTGGATGGTAGAGTCCCGGTAACTGGCTGCTCTGTGGCAGGCGCAGACGTGGGTCGCTGATCGTGTCTACAAGGCGCAGACGGTCAATACCGCGCAGATGCTCACGTGGAAGGGTCTCAATGATTTTTCCGATTTGCGCGATAGTGTCGCGCGGTAATGTCGCCGTGGAGGCGTTTTCAATTTTAATTGGCATCGCTTTTTTGTAACTCTAGGCCAGCAGGCGAATCATCGTCAAGTCTCCGGTCTGTTGGCGTTTGTCGCGAGGACTTTTTTGACCGGAAGACGGCGAGAGGTTTATTGATGGAGCGTGATTTAGTCAGAGAATATTTTGCTTACCTGAGGGTCGAGAGGGGATTGTCAGCCAATACTCTCACAAATTATGCACACGACTTGGAGAAGTTGCAGGAATTCGCACAGAGGGCTGGAAAATCTACACAGTTGTTGAGCAGAGACGACTTGTCTGAGTGTTTCAGAAGGCTGACTCGAACCGGGCTGTCGCCGCGCACGATGGCAAGGATTATCTCAAGCGCGCGTGGATTTTATAGATTTTTATTACGAGACGGTTTTATCAAAGAAGACCCGCTGGCAAATATTCTGGCACCGCAAACGGATAAGCACCTGCCTCATTTTCTAACCGAAGAAGATATTGAGCGACTGTTAAATGCTCCGGATACAGAGACCAACGAGGGTCTCCGGGACCGAGCCATGTTAGAGCTTTTATATGCTACTGGATTGCGCGTTTCGGAATTGACCGGTCTGATCGCAACCGATATTAACTTCGAGCGCGGCTTGCTGTCGTGTCATGGTAAAGGAAGCAAGCAGCGTTATATCCCTATTGGGAGAAGCGCGCTTATCTGGCTGGACGCTTACAGACGTGTGCGCCATTTATTGTCGGGCGATGCACCTGTCAAAGCGTTTTTTGTGAGAATGGGCGGAAAGCCCCTAACGCGGTTCAATTTCACTGAGATATTAAAGCGTTATTGTGCGGATTTAGGGTTTGAGAATATATCGCCTCACACCCTGCGCCATAGTTTCGCTACGCATCTCATACAACACGGGGCAGATACGAGGTCTGTGCAAGCTCTATTGGGGCACAGCGATTTAGGCACAACACAGATATATACTCATTTATCCAGGGAGCATTTGCGGCGAACTTACGATGACTTTCACCCGAGGGCTGCTTTTTCGAAAGGAGCCAAGGACGAGGGGAACGACATTTGAGTATCCATCGTAATATAGCTTGCGTCCGATAATGAATATTATGTGTATAGCTGATATATACAATTCAACGCAAAGACTATAGACGAAGTTCGGCTATGCAGGCGGTCATCTACTACAAAAGCTGTTAAAGTCCCGGTTAAGTATTGGGCGGATGCGGGCTGCATTGTCCGTTGCAGTGTCTGCCTATTCTTGACAGACGATATGACCGCTGGTACAGTACGCGGTCTTTTGTCCAAACACGTTTGAATATCCTTTTAAGGAGCACTGAATTTTGAGCAACACAGGTACTTACCTTTTTACATCAGAATCCGTCACAGAGGGTCATCCCGATAAAATCTCGGATCAAATTTCCGACGCGGTGTTGGACGAAGTTTTGCGTCAAGACCCGAAAGGTCGGGTCGCTTGCGAAACCTTGGTAACGACCGGTCTGGTCGTCATCGCCGGTGAGATAACTACGGCGGCGCAAATTGACTTTTCCCAAGTGGCACGTGAAACAATTAGAGAGATTGGTTACACCAGGGCTAAGTATGGTTTCGACTGCGATACCTGCAGCGTGCTGAACGCCGTCGGACGACAATCGCCCGACATTGCGATGGGCGTCGATACCGGGGGCGCGGGCGATCAGGGTCTGATGTTCGGTTTCGCTTGCAACGAGACGCAAGAATTGATGCCACTGCCGATTCAGCTCGCCCATCAACTTGCAGAGCGTCTTGCAGAGACGCGTCGTTCAGGCGAGCTTCCCTATCTGAGGCCTGACGGTAAGTCTCAGGTCACGATTGAATACAGGGACGGACGGCCTTTCCGCGTGGATGCAGTCGTGATCTCCACGCAGCATGATGCGAAAGTGGAGAACAAACAACTCCGTGAAGAGGTTCTGGAGCAGGTCATTAAACACACTATCTCTCCGGAACTGATGGATAAAAACACGAAGTATCACATTAACCCCACGGGGCGCTTTGTTACAGGGGGGCCGCAGGGCGACGCGGGACTGACAGGTCGAAAAATTATTGTGGATACATACGGCGGTTACGCGCCTCACGGCGGCGGCGCATTCTCAGGCAAAGACCCCACCAAAGTTGATCGTTCCGCAGCATACATGGCGCGCTATATCGCAAAAAACGTGGTCGCCGCAGGACTTGCGGATAGGTGCCTGGTGCAGTTGGCATATGCCATCGGAGTCTCCGAACCTGTGTCCGTGCTGGTAGATACGAGCGGGACAGGGCGTGTGAGCGAAGATTCGCTGGCAACCTTGGTGCGCGAACACTTTGAATTGACCCCTCACGGAATCATCCAGAGTCTTAACCTGCGCAGCCCAATTTATAGGAAGACAGCCGCTTACGGCCATTTCGGACGTCGCCTCGATGGGTTCACATGGGAGGCGACGGATAAAGCTGAAGTATTGCGCGAAGCCGCCGGCGTCTGAACGATTCTTCCCTCAAACATGATGCCGTGTTTATCGCACGGGCTCTTAAAATAGATTAAAAAGGAAAAGATAAATGTCTGCAACACCAGCAGTTGAGTATGATGTCAGAGATATCGGATTAGCGGCCGACGGAAAGCGTCGTATTGAGTGGGCGGAGCGGGAAATGCCTGTCCTGAGGCTCATACGCGAGAGGTTCGCTTCGGAGCAGCCTCTCGCGGGAGTGCGTCTGATCGCCTGTGCGCACATCACCACAGAGACGGCCAATCTGGCGCGCGCTTTACAGGCGGGCGGCGCGGAAGCGGTTCTCATCGCTTCGAACCCGCTTTCCACGCAGGATGACGTGGCCGCCTCACTGGTTTCGGATTGGGGAATCCCCGTCTATGCCATAAAAGGAGAGTCGACCGAGACGTATAACCGCCACGTGCGTACCGCTTTGGACTTTCATCCGGAAATCATTATCGATGATGGTTCCGACGTGGTCGCCACGCTCATCAAAGAGCGCGGCGAACAGGTCAAGGAAGTGATCGGGACGACGGAGGAGACGACCACCGGAATCGTGCGTCTGCAGGCCATGGCGAATGCAGGCGTGCTCACCTTCCCTTCCATGGCCGTCAATAACGCGCAGACGAAACATCTCTTCGATAATCGTTACGGGACGGGGCAATCCACACTGGACGGGATTATCCGTGCCACGAACATCCTCTTGGCCGGGCGCACGCTGGTCGTCGTAGGCTACGGTTGGTGCGGAAAGGGTGTAGCTCTGCGCGCGCGTGGAATGGGTGCAAATGTAGTCGTGTCGGAGATCGACCCGATCAAGGCCGTGGAAGCGGTCATGGACGGGTTCCGCGTGATGCCGATCAAAGAGGCCGCCGCGGTCGGTGACATCTTCGTCACGGTGACGGGTAACCGGCACGTTATTGACACGGCGCATTTCGAGCGTATGAAGGACGGCGCTATTGTCTGCAACAGCGGCCATTTCGACCTGGAGCTGAATTTGGTCGGGCTACGTGAAATATCCAGCGCCGACCCTGCAACCCTGCGGCCATTCGTGCAGGAATACCAGGTCAGCGCAAACGGTCATCGGATTATAGTTTTGGGTGAGGGACGCTTAATTAATTTGGCCGCCGCCGAGGGGCACCCTGCGAGCGTGATGGACATGAGTTTTGCCAATCAGGCGCTTTCGGTCGAGTATCTGGTCAAACATAAGGGGCAACTCCAACCCGGCGTACACCTGCTGCCGCGCGAAGTCGATGCTGAAATTGCCAGCCTTAAGCTGCGCGCGCTCGGCATCTCGATAGACACTTTGACGCCGGAGCAGATTGAATACATGAATAGCTGGGAGACGGGCACCTAGAACAACTTTGGTCTCTCTTGACAAAGAAAGGCGGAACCCTTGCGGACAAACGTATCATTCCGCGAGGGTTCCGCCTTTCTTTGTGACTATAACAGTCGAGCTGGGACAATTTAAGTCCGTGCCCGCGAAAATAGGAGCAAGCCTAGTGCTGTAAAGATGAGAGGTGTTGCCCAAGCTGCGAGGACGACGGGCAGTATTTTGTAGTTCCCTAATTGCTGAAAAGCGCTGGCGCTAGCCCATAGTAAGAGTCCGATAACAATTGCAGCGCCCAACGCCCAGAAAGCTGAACGCCTGCCGAAAAAGACTCCGAAAGGAATGCCCAGCAGCGCCAAGATGATAGGAGTGGTAATGTCTGCACTCCTGCGGTAGAGCGCGATGCGGAGGCCGGTTATTTCGTCGGGCCTGATGTTCTTAAGGGTTTTTATGTACTCGCTTAAGGCCTTGGAATTAAGCTCGGAGGGTTTATTAAGCAGCGGCTTAAAAGATTGGGCGGGCGTGTTTTCGGCGAGGGCATACTCTTCAAATCGCCTGATGCCCCCGGTGCCCGCCCGGCCGATATCCAGAACCTCCGCGCGCTGCAGCTCCAGCGCGCCGCTCCGCTTCCACTTCCCCGCTTCGCCCACGATCAACCGTTGCAGATGAATCCCTTCCGTGTCAAATTCGTAAATAACCGGGGAGAGCAGAGATTGGCCGTCATCTACGTAACTGTACGAATAGAGACGTCGTACATCGGGGACAGCCAGCCACTGCACCCCCGTCGGCGTCATAGCTCTGTTCAATCCTCCGCGTATTTGTGCCCGATAACTCTCCTGTCGTCGGTTAGCCTGCGGCAGGACATTTTCTTGCAAGAGTCCCAGTCCGACGCTCACCAGTATGGAGAAAAGCATGGTGGGCAAGGAGAGGCGGTACAGACTTTGGCCGCTTGCCCACCAGACGACCACCTCGTTGCGTCGCGCCAGAATTGCGTAGGTCACCAGCACCGCGACCAGTAAGCCGATGGGGACCAGACTCATGCTGGCCAGCGGCACCAGATATAGCAGGTAGAGAGAGACCAGACGCCACTCCGAGCCGGAAATAAATCGTAGCAACTCAAACAGGGTGAAGATGAGAAAGATGAATAACAGGGCACCATAGGCCAGTATAAAGTTGATGGACACAGCCCGGAGCAAACTTCTATCCAGGAGACCCAGAAGGATGGAATTTCGCGCGCGCCCGGGCTGCGCGTGCGTGGACACCCTCGCGGAGGTGAGTAGGCGTCTATGAATCCCGCCGGACACGTTTCGCTCGTTAATGAGGAGTGAGATGAGCCCGATGATCAACGCCAACCCGGTTGCCAGCCAACTGCCGATATACGGGGGGAGGAGACCGCTTCGACTCAACTGTTCTCCCCCCAATAAAACCAGATAATAGACGAGCATGGCTCCGATAGAGACGAGTACCGCCTGACCTCTGCCCAGTCTCTTGAGGCGTCCACCGAATCCGGCACCCAGCAGCGCGAAGGCTAAAGGAGCGAGACAAAGCGCTAACCTCTTGTTGAAGGCGGTCAGCAACGTGCTCTTCTCCACCCCCTGCGCTACGTGTGCTTTGTCCAAGAGTTCGCGCCAGTCCAGTTCGTCTATTTCCATACGCCTCTCCTGAAATCTTTTGACCAGAGCATTCCGGCCGGTATTCAGGCGCAGACGAAACTGTGCGGAACTTTCGGTCACAAGCTGCATGGAAGCAGGCTGCGCTCCCTTGGCGGAATGCCCTTCGTTTTTGGAAGGCAGGGTCGTGACGACCGCGTCATTTAAGACCAATTCGGTCTGTTCACCCGTCACATCGAGACGCCCGCTTCTGGACGTTATCAGACGCACTTGCCGGGCTTCATCCTGCCAGTGGATAAATACCCTCCCCCATTGTCCGCGTGCTTTATCGCCATCGCGTACGTAGACGACCTTGCCCGGTATTTCAGTATTAAAAGTATGCGGCTGAATCGGCGATTCAATTTTGGAAAGAGCAACTTTGAGCGCGGCATCGCGCAGCATGGATGAGGCTCCGGGCGCAATCTCAAAACCGGTGTACAGGGTCAGCAAGGTAAAGACCAGACCCAGCAAAAGCACCGGCGAGACGAAACGCCAGGGGCCGACGCCCGCCGCGCGCATCGCGATCAATTCGCTGTCGCTACCTAACTTGCTCAGACCCGTGGCCGTACCGATCAGGACGGACATCGGCAGCGTGAAGATCAATATATTGGGAATGAGTCCCAGGGCGATGTCCGCCACTGTGTCGATGGAAGGGTCTGCGGAGCCGAGGATTTCTACGAACTTGCCGGCCTGTTGCGCCAATATAACGAAGGTCAGGAGCAGCAGCGACAATCCGAGGTAAGGTAAAATCGCCCCAATGATGTAACGCTCCACCAAACGCCCGCCAAGTATTTTCATGTCTCTAATGTTACAAGGAGAATACCGGAACCACGAACCCGTACGGCCTCACGCCGGCGTGGAAGGTTACTCTACCCCGGCGCGTCCCCTCGGAAGTCTTTCGAGCGCGCGCGTAATCAGACGTTGAGTCACCTGTGAGAGTTCTCTGTGCACCGTCTCCGGGACGAGTCCTGTGGCCTGCGCCCATTCACCCGGAGCAATCCGCTGTGTCGCACGTAGCTGCGCAGTAGCCTCGCTGGAGAGCGTCAAGTCCAACTTATGCGCGCACGCTTCGCAGCGCAGCGCTCCGTCCGTCGCCAAATATGACTTCTCCCCGTTTGCTCCCAGGAAGTTCTTACAATTCACACAGGCGCGCAGGTCTGGGAGGAATCCGGACAGCTTTAACAACCATACTTCACAGTACCGCGTTATATGCCGAAAGTTTTCAGGCGCGTCGGCGATGGCTTCGAGACATGCCCTGATCATACGGAAGGTTTTCTCGTTAGGTTCGTGCGGAGGGATGAATTCGAGTATCAGTCCGCCTATATATTCCAGCGCGACGACTATCTCCGTATGCTTGCTGAACTCGAAATATGAGCGGAGTATGTCCGCCTGCCGGATGGCTACAAGTTCCTGCCCTTCCTTCTCAAAATAAGAGAGACTGACCAGCGTAAAAGGTTCCAGCGCCGCACCGAACTTGCTCTTCAGACGCCTGGCTCCGCGTGCCACACCGCGCATGACGCCCGCATCATGCGAAAGGAACACGGTTATTTTATCCGCCTCCGCGAGTTTATATGTCCGCAAGACAATCGCGTCGGTTTCAGAGACTCCCATTGATACCCTATAGAGCTTCCAGCACTACTCTGTCCAGCCAACAAAAATACCTTCCCTGTTCGCACGGCCGGCGTCAACGTGCACGTCTTAGACGTTATCGGACGCATTACTACTAAACGGGCAACCAGTATAAAACCCATGCGAGCGCCAGTCCGATGCCCACGAATTCGACAAATATCTTGGTGCCGTAAGTAAAACGCTCGACAGGTTTCTCACGTCCCACGATGCCAAAAATTATCGCCACTAAAGCCGCGAATAAAACCATCAACAGGAAATGTCTCATTTCTTCCTCCCGGCGGCGACATCGAACGCATCCAGCATGCTCAAATAATTAAGCAGGCCGGCGATCATCATAAACCGGTCGCCATATTCTGCGGTCGCCAGTTGGGAATGGTCTGTGACGGCGAAATTGGCGAGCAGACTCAAGAGGTATAACAACCCATTTCCCAGATCACAAAAACCGAAGACATAAGCTAGGAATCCCGTCTCCGATACATTGTGCAGACCATATAAATGCCCGCCGAGCAGCCAGCCGACAACATACATCGTCAAGACAGTCCCGCCCAACAACAAGCCGCGTACAAAATGGCCTTGATAAAAGTGTCCCGCGCCGGGAATCACCCAGGCCAGGGCGCCGGCCAGCCAGGCCTCTGCGCCGGGTTTTTCCGTCGAAGTTCTTATCTCTTCCAAAATCCGCTCCTCCTAGACACAATACGGTTCAAACGCATTCAGACGGCCTCTCTGATGCACTCTAATATCGAGCATCCGCCTCATAATAGCCCCCTCGGGCGCAGGGACGACAGAGGACTTCCCCGCCCTCCACTTCGATTTCACGACCATCGTTGACTCCTTCCAGACACCTCTCGCATGTCCGACGCGTTTTTGGCCGACCCGGGGCATCCGTCTCTCTTAAATCCACCCTGACGGTCTCCACTTTAAAAAGTTCCGCCTCGGACGCCTCTCTATATGCAGCCATTTGCCGCTCTTTTTTGCTTTCGAGAGAGGCGTAACGCGCGTCGGCCAGTGCCCTGGAGGAATCCAGCGCAGCGACGCGTACGGCCAGACCCGTCTCCGTGTTCAGGAAGGTGGCGGCCACCTTTCCATAATCAAAATATTTCAGACTGCGGCGTCCGAGCCGCACGCCCGTTACTGCGCTCAGCGCATCCGTCATGCAACGGTCAATCTCGACCCAGACTATCAGTTTCTTCCTGTCCGTCCCACGTGGGTCTTCAAGACCGATCAATTTGCAACCGGTCAGGGCCATGCGCACGCCGAGCACTTGCCCCGGGCAGATATGCCCGTGCACGGCTTCACATTCGCTCAATAAAATTTCCAGTGGCGGCAACATAAAAACTCTTGTTTGTTAAAGCAATACTTTACCTGTCGGCGCGACGACACTTCATCTAAAACTTGCGGAGAGCGGTGGCAAATGTTGCAGGATAGGTCTAGTAAAGCAAATATCCGCTTCGCTCGTTCATGAACGCCTTTAGATTTTCATCCCATGAATTTATGATGGCGTCCAGTGTGTCGCCTCGCTCCAGAGCTTCCCGCAAACTCGCCGTCCCGGCGATGACGTCGAAGGGATTTTTGTCGTAGACATATTCGTAAGGCGGCTCTTTCCACAAAAACTCCTTCGGATATAGATCATGCGCCACTTTAACCGTCGCGACGCCCGTCGACACGGGCTCGAATTGCCCTCTGTCCGTAACGTGTATCTGGACGCCTCCGCAGGCGCGCCCCGCATGCTTCTGAAAAGTCGGCTGGAAAGAAGAGGCACGGAAATGTACCCCCGGCAAACCCAGCGAATCGAGTTCACGTTTATATTTGGCCGGATCAATGTAGGGCGCGCCGATCAACTCGAAAGGCTTCGTCGTGCCGCGCCCTTCGGACATCTGTGTCCCCTCCAGGTGAACCGTCCCGGGGAACACGGTCGCGCTGTCGAGCACCGGAATATTAGGCGAAGGCAAGACCCACACTGCGTCAGTCTCGTCGAACCAGAGCTCGCGCGTCCAGCCGTCCATCAGCACCAGGTCCAACTCGCATTTGATGCCCCAATGCTCACGGAACATCTTCGCCAACTCACAGACCGTCATGCCGTGGCGCGTCGGGAGCGGAAATTGCCCCACGAAGGAGGCGTAGGCCGGCTCCAGCACGTTCCCGGCCACCTTTTCGCCCCCAATTGGGTTCGGCCGATCACACACCACCACGCGCTTTCCGTATTTCTCAGCCGCGCGCATGCAATTCGCCAGCGTATAGACAAAGGTGTAGATGCGACAGCCTATATCCTGCATGTCGAAGACAAAGGCGTCTATTTCTTCCAGCATCGCCTCGGTCGGCTCGCGCGTCTCGCTGTAGAGCGAATAGACCGGCAGGCCTGTCTCCGCGTCGAATGTATGCGGCGTCTCGATCATGTTGTCCTGCGCCTCGCCGCGTATACCGTGCTGCGGCCCGAACAGCGCCGTCAACTTAAAGTCGTCCTGTGCGCGACAGATGTCCGCGGAATGTCTCAGTTCATGGTCGATTGATGCCTGATTGCAAACCAGGCCGACGCGCGCGCCGCGCAGCAAATCGCCGCGTTTCGAGAGCAATTCTTCGATGCCCAGACGAATCTTTCGCTTTTCAACTAGACTCAAGACAGTTTTCCTCTCCACACACAAGTTATGCGTCCGGGGCGCACAATCGCGCCGCCCCCTAAAGACAAGGCTAGCCACACAGCACGGAGCCGCCGTTGACGTTCAACACCTCGCCCGTAATATGTCGCGCCCATTCGCTGCATAGAAAGATTACCGGCAAGGCCACGTCGTCGGTGGAAGCGATTCTGCCGATGGGGATCGTAGATTCGACGCTTTGTCGAAAGCTCTCGTCTGTAAACGCACGTGCAGTCATCTCTGTTTCGACCCAGCCGGGAGCGACCGCGTTGACCGTCACCCCGTGCCGTGCCAATTCCACCGCCAGTGATTTCGTAAAAGCGATCTGCCCGCCCTTCGACGCGGCGTAATTGGAGACATACGCCTCGCCTCTCTGCCCCGCCGTCGAACTGATGATAACGATGCGCCCCCAACCCTGTCGTTTCAAAGACGGCACGGCTGCACGGCAGACCGTCCAGGTGCCTTTCAGATTCACGTCTATTACACGATCCCAGAGCTCTTCCGAAATTTCCTCGACTGCCGCACCCTCCCACACCCCTGCGTTGCACACCAATATGTCCAGTCGCCCGTGCTTCTCAATTGCGGTATGAATTAAATGCTCCGCCCCTGACAGGTCGCGTACATCGCCAGCTACGGCCGAAGCCTCCGCCCCGTATTGACGTTTAATCACAGCCACGGTCTCTTCCGCCGCGACTTCGTCACTTTGATAACTAATAATTACCGCCGCTCCCGCTTCCGCCAGACGCTCCGCGACCGCTCTACCGATTCCACGCGACCCGCCCGTCACGACGGCCACACGTCCCTTCAAATTCAAACCCGCGATAGCTGCCTGTCTCATTGTTTACCTTCTATTAAGTTCAGGGAAACTCTTTTTCACTAGACGTTATCGGACGCGATATGGCTCAAATTACTATTATTAGCGGCAAGTCAGCTCGCTTTCGTTTCGAGCAGAGCTTCTTTCCCGCCCTCCGTGTTGAAAAGCCGCGCCGCTTCGATGAATGATTTGAACAGATTTGCTGAAAAGGCGTCCTGCTCCCACTCGATTTCGGGATGCCACTGGACGCCACGCGCCCAGCGGTCAATTCTCTGATCTTCGAGCGCCTCGATCAAACCATCGGCCGTCCAGGCCGTCGCGCGCAACCCCTCGCCGACGGTCTCTATGGCTTGATGGTGATGACTGTTGACGAGCGCGCTTTCGCCGCCGGCCAAATCGGCCAGTCCGCTCTCCGGCAGCAGTCGCACGCGGTGCGAACGGCGTCCCCTCGGCGCGCCCTGTTCGTGCAGAATGGCTTCGGGCAACTCGCTCTCGATGTCCTGTATCAATGTCCCGCCCCTGCAGACGTTCCAAATCTGCAACCCGAAGCAGATCGCCAAAAGCGGCATCGCGCGTCGTTCGACTTCCCGCAACACCAGCGCGTCGGTCTCATCTCGCAAGGGATGCACCGCTCCGAGTTTGCGATGCGGCTCGCGCCCGTAACGCAGCGGGTCAACGTCGGACGCGCTGCCGGGCAACAGCACCCCGTCCAGCTTGTCCAGAATCGCTTTCACATACGCGGCCTTTGGGATCAAGGACAGGTGAACGGGCGCGCCCCCCGCAGCTTCCACAGCTTCGCTGTAAGCGCGCGCGAGATAGAAACGCTCCGAATCCAACTCGTGCCGCATCGTTATACCGATCAGAGGTCTCACAACTCTTTCGCCGCTCCCCTTGTCTTATGCTTGTCCGAACGTCTCGTACGATTCAGACGCCGCAATGTCCGAGTCCGTTTCCCTCTCCGCGTTTATCATAACGCAAAATCCTTCGATGTCCGATGCCGCATCTTTCCAGACCGCGCCGGCCGATAAATACGCGCGGGGCAAATTTCCTTCCTTGACTTACCTTTGAACCACTCCCTATATTTCCCCGTTACCAATATGAACAGAGAAACTTCAGAGCCACGCTGGCGCAGTACGACTATCCTTCTGGTGCGCAGGGACGGCAAGGTCGCCATGGCGGGCGACGGGCAGGTCAGTCTCGGCGAGACCGTGATGAAAAGCGGCGCGCGCAAGGTGCGCCGTCTCTACAACGAGCGCATCCTCGTGGGTTTTGCCGGCGCGAGCGCCGACGCCTTCTCCCTCCTGACGCGCTTTGAAAGCAAGCTCGAACAGTATCAAGGCAACCTCGAACGCGCCGCCATCGAACTCAGCAAGGAATGGCGCACGGACAAAATTTTGCGGCACCTCGAAGCCCTGCTCATCGTCGCCGACGAAAAAAGCTCGTTCCTGCTCTCCGGCAACGGCGACGTGATCGCCCCCGACGACATCAACGGCGCGCTCGCCATCGGCTCCGGCGGCTCCTTCGCCCTCGCGGCCGCGCGCGCCCTCCTGAAGAACACGGAGATGAGCGCGCGCGACATCGCACACGAAGCGCTCAACATCGCGGGCGAAATTTGCATCTACACGAACCAGAACATCATGGTCGAAGAATTATGAACAATAGAGGTCAGAGGTCAGAGGTTAGAGGCCGGTTCAATGGAAGGCTGCCTTTTCTGATCTTTGACCTCTGACCTCTGGCCTCTCTCTTATGGTTATTTATCTCTCAGGCGAAGTGGACGAAGAAGCGCGGCTCGACGACATGACGCCGCGGCAGATCGTGGCGCAGTTGGACAAACACGTCGTCGGGCAGCATGCGGCCAAGCGCGCCGTGGCGATTGCCCTGCGCAACCGCATCCGGCGGCAGAAACTCGCGCCCGAAATGGCGGCCGACGTGATGCCGAAAAACATCATCATGATCGGCACGACGGGCGTCGGCAAGACCGAGATCGCGCGCCGTCTCGCGCGCATGTCGAACTCGCCGTTCCTCAAAGTCGAGGCCTCGAAATTCACGGAGGTCGGCTACGTCGGCCGCGACGTGGAGAGCATGATTCGCGATCTCACGGAGATCGCCGTCGAGATGCTGCGCGCCGAAAAGGCCGAAGAGATCGCGGACAAGGCGGAACTCAACGTCGAGGAACGCATACTCGATCTACTCCTCCCGCAGAAATCCCCTCCGACCTTCTACAACTTCGACGACGACGGCGAAGACGCCTCCGCCCCCGGCGCGACCGAGGCGTCGACGCGCGACGACGGGTTTCAGCGGACGCGTGAAAAACTACGCGAGCAGCTTCGCGCCGGGAAACTCGAAAACCGTATGGTCGAGATGGAGGTGCGCGAGAAGAATTTCCCGACCATCGAGGTCGCCGGGCCGCAGGGCGTGGAAGAGATGGGCATCAACATGAAGGATATGCTCGGCAATCTCTTTCAGGGGCGCACGAAACGCCGCCGGATGCGCGTGGACGAGGCGATGGAGTATCTCTTGCAGGAAGAGGAGGAGCGGCTCATAGATATGGACACGGTGGCGCGCGCCGCGCTCGAACGCATTGAGTCGTCCGGCATCATCTTCCTCGACGAGATCGACAAGATCGCCGGTCGCGAGTCGGGCGGGGGCGGCCCCGATGTGTCGCGCGAAGGCGTGCAGCGCGACATCCTCCCCATCGTCGAGGGCACGACCGTCAACACGCGCTACGGCATGGTGCGCACGGATCACATCCTCTTTATCGCCGCCGGAGCCTTCCACGTCTCGAAGCCCTCGGACTTGATCCCGGAGCTGCAGGGCAGATTCCCGATCCGCGTCGAACTCGAATCGCTGACCATAGAGGACTTCAAGCGGATTCTCACCGAACCGAAAAATTCGCTCGTCAAACAGTACATCGCGCTGCTTGAAACCGAAGGCATCGACCTCCTGTTCACGGACGACGCCATCGATTCCATCGCGCAATTCGCAGGGCGCGTTAACGAGACGACGGAGAACATCGGCGCGCGCCGCTTGCACACCATCATGGAGAAGGTCTTGGATGAGATCAGTTTCGCCGGCCCCGACCTCGAACCGAAACGCCAGGTGATAGACGCCGCCTACGTCTCCAACACGCTCCAGGCCATCGTCAAGGATCAAGACCTCAGCCGCTACGTCCTGTGAGCAACGCGAAGCATCCACGCATGAAATTCTCAAGCCCACGCGCTCAGTTCGTTTCACGCCGTCTTCTGCTTCTCAACTTCGCGTTCTGTCTCTGCCTGTCAGTCTCCTGCGGCAAACGCCGCCCGCCGCTGCCGCCGACGGAAAACGTGCCGCAGCGCACCGAATTGCTCTCCGGCGTGCAGCGCGGCAATCAGGTCATCCTCAGTTGGCCTGCGCCGCGCCGCAACGCGCCCGAGGGCAGCGTGCAGAGCATCCGCCGCATAGACATCTACCGCGTCGCCGAGAGCACGGACGATCCGCTGCCCTTAACGGAAGAAGAATTCGCCTCGCGCGCCACGCTCATCGGCTCAGTCCCCTACTCTTCCATCGGGCGCGCCGAGGAGGATTTAACTTACGTGGACACGCTCACTTTGAACGAACCCGTGCGGCTGCGTTACGCTTTGCGCTACGTCAACGCCACCGGCCAGCGCGCCTCTTTCTCCAACTTCCTGCTCATCGAACCGGCGACGCGCGTGAGCCAGCCACCCACGCTCCTCGGCGTCGCGAACGAAAGCGAGAACATCATCAAAATTCGCTGGCAGTCGCCGCCCGCCAACGTGGACAATTCGACTCCAGTCAACCTGCTCGGCTACAACGTCTACCGCACGGATCGTTCGCAGAACGAACCCGCGCAGACGCCGCTCAATACGGGGGTGCTGACCGCGACCGAGTTCAACGATCAAACTTTCAAATTCGGAGAGGAATACGTCTACGTCGTGCGCGCCGTCTCGCTCGGCACGGGCGGCGCGCAGGTCGAGAGCCTCAATTCAAACGGGATGGGTATCGCGCCGCGCGATGCGTTCCCGCCCTCCGCGCCGCGGGACATTTCCACCGCCGCCACGGGCGCGCCGCGCCGCGTCTCGCTTTTCTTCCCCGCCAACCCCGAACGCGACGTGGCGGGTTACAACATCTATCGCTCGACCGACCCGAACGTCCCGAAAGATTCCTGGACGAAGCTCAACCGCGCCCTGCTCGAACGCACGACCTTTCAGGACGAAGCGGTCGAGGCGGGCGTCAAATATTTTTACTACCTGACGGCTGTGGACACGGCCGGCAACACGAGCCGGCCTTCCGAAGTCGTCTCCGAAACGGTGCCCTGAATGAGCAACATTATCTGCCGCTTTTTATCCCGGACGCCCGGACAACCGAGTTACGGGTTGGTCAAGGACGGCCTGGTTTACCCTGTCGCACCGGCGCAGGTCTTCAGCGAGATATCCGAGGCCGTCTGGTCTGTCGAGGGGCTGCCGTTATCTGAAGTGACGCTGCTCTCCCCCGCCACGCCTTCCAAGATCGTCTGCGTCGGCCGCAACTACAAGGAGCATGCCGCCGAACTCGGCAACCCCATGCCCGATGAGCCGCTGCTCTTTCTCAAACCGCCCTCGGCCGTCTCCGGCCACGAAGACGCCATCGAACTGCCGGCCGTCTCCTCGCGCGTCGAGTACGAGGGTGAACTCGGAGTCGTTATCGGACGTCGTGCCCGGCGTGTGGGCGATAGCGAGAATCCGCTCGACTACGTGCTCGGCTACACCTGCGTCAACGATGTCACCGCACGCGACCTGCAAAGGCGCGACGTGCAGTTCACGCGCGCAAAATCTTTCGACACCTTCTGCCCCATCGGCCCCTACATCGTGACCGGGCTCGACCCGCTCGACCTGCAAGTCGAGACGCGTGTCAACGGCGAGACGCGGCAGCGCGGCCGCACCGCCGCGATGGCCTTCCCCGTCGCCTATCTCATACGTTACATCTCGCACGTCATGACGCTCGAAGCGGGCGACGTGATCTCGACCGGCACGCCGGCGGGCGTGGGGCCTCTCTCGGACGGCGACGTGTGCGAAGTTGAAGTCGAAAGTGTCGGCACGCTCCGCAATTATGTGCGCGCGGCGGGCGCTTGAAGGTGACGTCGCGTGTGCGCTGATCAAACAGAGACCGCTGCGCACGCGCCGTGTGAATCTGTCACGGTGCGCGCGCTCAAGTTCGACGGTCAACTTCACCGCGAGTGGCAGGCTCGCCTCGTCGCGCAGGATGATGAGATCATTATCGTCGAAGGCGTCTTCGCTGAAGAAATACGCCATCCGCAACTCGGCCACATCGCGCCCGGCACGCACAGCACTGAATATTACTGGACGTCTCGCCCCTACAGCGTCTTTCGCTTCCGCGAGCCGACGGGCGAGTTGCGCAATTACTATTGCAACATCAACCTCCCGGCGGAACTTAAAGGTCGTCTCCTGACCTTCGTCGATCTGGACATAGACGTGCTCGTCGCGCCCGATTTCTCCCTGAGCATTCTGGACGAAGACGAGTTCGCATCTAACGCCTTGCGCTACGGCTATCCCGCGCACGTGCGCGAAATGGTGCCGCGCGCGCTGGCCGAATTAATTTCACACATCGAGCGCAGAGATTATCCGTTCGATTGGAACGCATAGCCTCGCTCGCCGGGGCGCATGGTGTACAATCATCGCTCTCTACCTCTTTCTGATAAATTGTTCGACGCGAATTTTATGGCTTCAACACGCACCGGGACGGAACAGCAACGATTGCCCTCGAAAATGGATCGCCTGCGGGAACGCGAACGCCGCGCCGAAGAGGGCGGGGGCGCGGAGCGCATCGAACGCCAGCACGCGGCCGGCAAATTGACTGCGCGCGAGCGCATCAATTTCCTGCTCGACGAGGGGACGTTCGAGGAGTTCGACAAGCACGTCGTCCACCGCTCGCGCGACTTCGGTCTGGACGAACAACTCTATCCCGGCGACGGAGTCGTCACCGGCTACGGCCTGATCGACGGCCGCCGCGTCTTCGTCTTCGCGCAGGACTTTACGGTCTTCGGCGGCTCGCTCTCCGAGACGCACGCGGAGAAGATTTGCAAGGTGATGGACATGGCGATGCGTGTCGGTGCGCCCGTCGTCGGACTCAACGATTCGGGCGGCGCGCGCATACAGGAAGGGGTCCTCAGTCTCGGCGGCTACGCCGATATTTTCCTGCGGAACACCCTGGCTTCGGGCGTCGTCCCCCAGATCAGTTGCATCATGGGGCCGTGCGCGGGCGGCGCGGTTTACAGTCCCGCCATCACGGATTTCAACGTGATGGTGAAGAACACTTCGTACATGTTCATCACCGGCCCCGAGGTGATTCGAGCCGTCACGCACGAAGAGGTCTCGAAGGAAGAATTGGGCGGCGCGGACACGCACAACCGCATCTCCGGCGTCGCGCATTTCGACGCCGACTCCGACGAGCACGCGCTCCAACTCGTGCGCGAACTCCTCTCCTTCATTCCCTCCAACAACATGGACGAAGCGCCGCGCGTCCAGACCTCAGACCCCGCCGACCGCCGTGACGAGCGTCTGAACTCCATCGTGCCCGAAGCCTCAAACCAGCCCTACGACATCCGCGACGTGATCCACGCAGTGATCGACGAGGGCTATTTTTTTGAAGTCCACGAGTTTTACGCGCCGAATATTGTCGTCGGCTTCGCGCGCATAGACGGCCGCAGCATCGGCATCGTCGCCAATCAACCGGCGTACCTGGCCGGCGTGCTCGACATCGATGCTTCGGTCAAGGCCGCGCGCTTCGTGCGCTTCTGCGATTGCTTCAACATTCCCCTGGTCGTCTTTGAAGACGTGCCGGGTTTCCTCCCCGGCATCCGGCAGGAACATGGCGGCATCATCCGTCACGGCGCGAAGTTGCTCTATGCTTTCGCCGAAGCCACCGTCCCCAAAATTACAGTCATCACGCGCAAGGCTTACGGCGGCGCTTATTGCGTGATGGCCTCCAAACACATCCGCACAGACATCAATCTCGCGTGGCCTACCGCCGAGATCGCCGTCATGGGAGCGGGCGGCGCGGTGGGCGTCCTCTATCGACGCGAAATCAGCGAGGCGGAAGATCAGGAGAGCGCGAGACAGGCGCGCATCGCGGAGTTTGAAGAGAAGTTTGCCAACCCCTACGTCGCCGCCGAGCGCGGCTTCATAGACGAAATTATCGAGCCGGCCGAGACGCGCCTCAAACTCGCACGCGCCCTCGCCCTACTGGAGAACAAACGCGACACCAATCCGCCCAAGAAGCACGGTAACATTCCCCTGTAAACGCGTCCGGGCAACTTCGGCGAAACCTCGAAGCGATCAACGTTTGGCTGAGAGGACGGAATAACCGCAGAGACAGTTGTCAAACGGCGGAGGCCGGAGAAGGTTCAACCCTCTCCGGCCTCCGCCGTTGGTATTGCTGAAATTCGCTTACGCCGCTTTTTGCTGCGCGGGTTTGCTGAGCAGTTCGAGCGCCTTCTTCAACTGCAGGTCTTCCGGTTGCTGTTTCGGTGCAGCCGTCTCCGGCGCGACTTCCCTGCGATCCGCGGGCTGCGCCGGTTGCGCAATCGCGTCGTCGTCGTTGCCGGTCAAGTCGTCCGGGTCAATCGCCGCAGCCAGCTCAGGCCGCTTCACTTCCACCGTCGGCGAGACGCCCGCCCCGATAAACGACTTGCCCGCGGACGACGCCCACTTGACAATTGTCAGCAACAGTCCGTCGCCGTTGCGCAAGGGGAACAACTGCTGCTCCGCGCCCGCGCCGAAGCTCTTTTCGCCGACCACTTCTCCGCGCTTGCGTTCGATAAAAGCTGAGGCCACGACTTCGGCCGCGCCCGCCGTGCCGCGATCAATCAAGACCGCCGCGGGGCCGTCGAAAATGGCGAGCTTGGGGTCGGCCGTGAAAGTTTTGAGGCTCTTGTTGCTGCGCCCGATGGTCTGCGCCAGCGCGCCGTCTTTGATAAAGAGGTTCGCCACACGGACGCCCTCCGAGAGCGATCCGCCCGCCACGCCGCGCAAATCCAGCACCAGCTTTTGCGCGCCCTGCTTCTGCAATTCCTGCACCCGCTTCTGCACGATGACCGCCTCGCCTTCCGCCAGGCTATTGATACGCACCACACCGATCTTCGCGGCCTCCACGCGCGACTCGACGCCCGGCGCCTGCACCGGCGCGCGTTTGATCGACATTGAGAGCGGCCGCGACCCGGCGCGCAGTATGCGGACTTTAACTTCCGTGCCCGATGCGCCGTTGAGAAGCTGGCGCGCGTCGTAGAGCGAAATATCACGCGTCGCCTTGTTGTCTATGTATTCGATGATGTCGCCGGCCTGCACGCCCGCCTGCTCAGCCGGCCCGCCCTTCACAGGCGCGATCACGTAGAGGTAAGAGGCCACCTGCGAGAGTTCCGCCCCGATTCCGGCCTGTCCCTTATCGAGCCCGACACGGTAATCGCGCACCTGATCAACCGTCAGGTAGGTCGAATAAGGGTCGAGCCCGTAGGCCAGACCACGCAGCGCGCCGGCACGCACTTTGTTCAAATCCGGCTCGTCGACGTAATCGTCGTGAATATGCTGTAGGACGCTCTCGAAAATTCGTAACTGCGCGCCGGGGTCGTTCTGCTGTTGCGCGCGTGTAAAAATCAGACCGCCGACCACTGCGTACAGCGCCAGCGTCGCGGAGAAAACCACTACGAGAAACTTACTGCGAAATGACATCTTTCACCTCAAGAAAACTTTGACCGCGCCGGATCACTCTCAAACCCGCGTGCCACATTGCCCGCCAGGCAGGAAGCGATGATACAGTAGGCATTCGATGCGTCGCAAGACAGACGCGTCCGTTGGTCTTGCGCCGGATGGCTGCGTTATACTTCGAGCGTCCAAGTAAAAACCGATTTTGCCGGATTCAGACTTTCCCGACATCGTACAGGAAGCACAGCCGGTCGGCAGCAAAGGCCGCCTGCTCGCGCTCGATTTGGGGACGAAGCGCGTCGGAGTCGCCGTCAGCGACGAGTTACAACTGACCATGCAGCCGCTCGCGCCGCTCGGCCGTACCAGTTGGAAGAAACTACTCCGCCAAATCTCGGACTTGCGACATAGCTTTGACGCTCGGGGGGTGGTTATTGGTTTGCCGCTCAATCTGGATGGAACCGAGGGCGAAGCCGCGCTGGAGGCTCGCCGCATCGCGCGTAATCTCACCCTCTCGCTGAATATCCCCGTCTATTTGCAGGACGAGCGGCTTACTTCGCACGCGGCCGAAGAGTCTCTGCGCGAGGCGGGCGTGGAGGGCGCGGAACTGACCGCACGGCTCGATAGTGAGGCAGCCGTCCTTATTTTGCGAGATTTCATCACGAGATCGGAAAGGCAGCAGTAGACACGTGCAAACGCATCAATTAAAAGCCCCCGAATTTAATTTCGCAAAAGTTGCCGATCCAAAGACTCGCGTACGTTTCGCAGACGTACAAAGGTGGCTAAACATAAACTTATAATTATGAGCAGTTTACCGCGACTCGCTTAACCTATCTATTCATGAAAATTTCTCGCCTTTTAGCCGTTCTCGCGATCCTTCTGGCCTGCGCCGCCGCAGGATTTTCCTTCTGGCTTTATCGCGAATTACACAATCCCGTAGACCATCCACTCGCAACTCAGTACATCGAAATCCCGCGTGGTTCGACACCCAATGAGACAATTTCACGCCTTTCATCTTCCGGCGTTATCAGACGCACATGGCCGCTGCAGCTTTATATACGTATGAGCGGTTGGGGATCGCGTCTGAAAGCGGGCGAGTATCGTTTCCCCTCCCCCATTTCGCCGCTAGGCGTCCTGCGAAAACTGGAAGAGGGCGAACAGCGTCTGGCGCGCTTCACCGTCATAGAGGGTTGGACGCGCTGGGATATTGCCGCCGCGATGGCGCGCATCCCCGAACTCAAACTCAACGGCGCGGAAGCGGCTCTCGCTCTGATGAACGACACGAGCGACATACGCGACCTTGACCCGCAGGCCACCAACCTCGAAGGCTACCTCTACCCGGACACTTACAGTTTTCCACCCGAAACGGATGCGCGCGGGATGATCGCAGCCATGGTCAAACGCTTTCGACAAGTCTGGCGTGAGCAACTGGGCGATCAAGCTCCGCCGTCGAATCGAACCGCGAGAGAGATCGCCACCGTCGCATCGCTCATCGAGACCGAAGCCAAACTGAAGGAGGAGAGGCCGCTCGTGGCATCCGTCATTTATAACCGCCTCAAGATCGGCATGGCGCTCGGCATCGACTCGTCCGTTATCTATGCCTCCAAACTCGCCGGCAAATGGAAGAACGACGGGACAGTTTACCGGAGCGACCTTGCCCTGGATTCCCCGTATAACACGCGCAAAGTGCGCGGCCTCCCGCCCGGCCCCGTCGCTTCATTCGGCGCGCGTTCCCTGGAAGCCGCCCTCCGCCCGGCCGAAACGGATTATCTCTATTACGTGCGCGAGCCTGCGCGCAACGACGGCGCGCATAATTTTTACAGCAACGAAGTTGATTTCCAGAGGGGCGTGCAGGCTTTGCGTGCCTGGGAACGCGAGCGTGATGCCCGCGCCGCGCCTGCCGACACAAACAAATAGGGCGCATCTGTACGCGTTTTCGCATCCCATGTATTACTCCTCTTGAAACTCCGTCTTGAAAAGAGTGGGACGTTGTTTTATCCTCAACTCGTCTCCCGTCGAATTAAAACACTTTGCACTAGAGGCTCACACATGTGTGAGACCGAAAGGTTAGCGATGAAGAAAGTCTTAACGCTTACAATGTTTCTGCTCCTGTCCGTCTGCGGCATCTCCGCACAGGAGAAAGGTGTGGATCGACAGAATGACCGCATACGCGATTCCGGCACAGACCGCGCGCCGGGCGTCAACGGCGTCAAGCAGAACACGGGCAGCGGACGCGGGATAGACTTCGGGAAAGGCCGCACGCCGACGCCGCCACCCATCCCGAACCCTTATCGCTTCACGATACGCCGCGACATAGTGCTGCGCGCCGTCGAGGAATTGATGGCTGAACGGAAGTTGATCCTGGACGCCAACGTCTCCAAAACAGACGAGGGCGTGCTGATCAGCCAGCCTTTGCGGTTCGTCAAAGGCGCGGTCGTCGCCGCGACGGAATTGAACCGCTATGCGGAGTTGACCGCGGAGAATTCGCGCGGCTGGACGCAGGGTCGCTACACCTTCATCGTCGAAGTGCAGCCGCTCGACGGGGTGACGACGAGCGTCGCCGTCAACGCGCGGGTTGAGGGTCGGAGCGATGGTGCTTCGGGTGCGGAGTGGGTCAGCCTGCGCAGTTCCGGTCTGGCCGAGCAGGAGTTCATTATCGCGCTTGTCGAAAAACTGACCGGCGCGCCGCCCACGCCGCAGCCGCAGTAATTTTATCCGCACGTCACCCGTCAGACTTACTGACCTGCGTTTTAACGCTTGCAGTTATTTAGCTACGCTCGCCTAAAGTAGTAAATGAGGCCGCGATTTGTCAGCATGAGTATTCGACGAAGCATCCAAGAGTCGCCTTCCGAGCCGCACCTGTTTACGGAAACCGCGGAACAGGCACCTTCAAAATGGGTCAAGGTCGGAGCCGTCGCGTGCGCTCTGGCCGTTGCGGCGGCATTGCTGGTCGGCTATAAGCTCCTGCGCGCGAGACAACTGGCGGGCGTCCGCGCGGCGCAACAGACAGAACAGGTCTCTAAAGCGCCCGCCCCGCTCGAAGCGCAAATCTTTGAAGACGAGGCGCGTCTGAAAGGCTCTCTAGCGGTCATCAGCGGCACAATCCGTAATATTTCGGAGCGCAGACTCGAAGGCCTCAGCCTCGAAATGGAATTGAAGCGACGGGATAATCCGCAGGCGGCCGAGCGACGCAAAATCGACGTTGCGCCGGCCGACCTTGCGCCGGGTGAGGAAGGTCGCTATTTGCTGAGCCTGCCCTCTTCCGAGTGGAGCGGTGCGCGCGTATTGAACCTCAACAGTGTGGGGCGCGCGGAAGCGATAGCTTTCAAATCGGCGGTCGGTGCGCGCCGCCCGCCGGAACGCCTCCCGCAGGGTAGCCCGAAAGTGATCGTCGTGCCTCGCCCAAGGCCGAAAGGCGAGGAGTTCATCAACACCCCGGACGATCCTATACGCGTCCCGTAGCGCGCCGCCCCATCAAGCATAACTTTAAGAGTCGGCGTGACGACCAATCTTAGGTAAAACATTAAGAAAACAAGGTCAGGCATGGAACATCCGACCATTTTGCGGCAACCGGGTGGCGGAGCGGACAACCGTAGCGTGCACTTTTCACGTCACATTTAAGTCCATAAGTTTCTCGTCGCCACATCTCTCAGGTCTGCTGAAAACGATGCCTTTACGAGTCTCAATATTTGCTCTCTTGCTTGTCGCGGGCGGCTACAGCCTCGCCGCACAGGGGCAGACTACACAAAAATTCCCGGATAGCATCCATAAGGATAAACCCGCCGGCAACGCCTCCGATAATGCCGAACATGATTTAACACAGCAAGAGATGCTCAGGGCGATGGCGATCAAGCGCGAGGAGAACGTTTACAAGGAACATGTCTCGCGCGCGAAAGAGACCGCGCAACTGGCCGTAGAGGTACACGAAGCGTTCACCAATCAAAAGGCGCTCCAAAATTCGGACTTGAAGAAATTGAGCCGGATGGAGAAGCTAGCGCGGCAGATACGCAGTAACGCGGGGGGCGAGGAGAACAAAGACGAATTGAAAGAGCCGCCGCCGCAGGTGGAAGCGGCGTTGGAACGGCTGGTTGAACTCTCCGCCGAGTTACAGAAAAAAGTCGAAAGCACGCCCCGACAGGTGGTTTCCGCCGCGGTCATCAAACGCGCCAACGAAATCGTCGAACTGGTCAGGCATATACGCACCCTTTATCGCTGATGAAATCGAAACGGATGGAGTCATCTTCCCGCCACAGGCCCGCGCGCACGCATCCCGCGCTGTTGCCGTTATCTGCGTTTCTCCTGTTGTTCTTAATTTCCCAGGGGTTCGACTTCAATGCCCGGGCGCAGCAGGAGCCGCAGGACGACGAGATCGTCCGCGTAGCGACCGATCTCGTGGTGCTCAACGTCACAGCGACCGGCGCGGACAATCAATACGTACATGGTTTGGAGCGCACGAATTTCAAAGTTTACGAGGACGGGCAGGAGCAACAGATCACAAACTTCAGCCGTGAAGAGACGCCGTTCGCGGCCGCACTGTTGCTGGATGTTTCAGGGAGCATGGAAGGACGCATCTCAATGGCGCGTTCGGCAGCGATTCGTTTCCTCGACGGCCTCCGCGCCGAAGACACGGCGGCGGTTTATAGCTTCCACAGTAAAGTCGAGCAGGTGCAGGATTTTTCACAGAGCCGCGATTTGTCGCCCCTGGCTTACAATCTCGACGCGAAGGGACAGACAGCGTTGCACGACGCCATCGTGCAGGCAGCGACCGACCTCTCGAACCGCCCGGAGAAAAGACGTGCCATCGTGGTGCTCTCCGACGGGGCGGACACGCGTAGCGCGGCCTCTTCGGACAAAGCACTCGCCGCTGCGCTCGCGGTTAACGCTACGATCTACACAGTAGACATGGCGGAGACACGGACAGGCACAAACAACCTGTCTCTGGCCGCCGGTGTTCTACGCGAATACGCGGCCAAGAGCGGCGGTCGTTTCGTGCCCACCCCGGGCGGAAAGGCTTTGCGCGACGCTTTTGGCGAGATACTTGAGGAATTGAGCAATCAATACACCATCGGCTATCGCCCCACGAATCGTTTGCAGGATGGCCGCTGGCGAAGCATTGAGGTCAAGGTGAATCGCCCGGAAGTAAAAGCGCGCACGCGACGCGGTTATCGCCTGATGAAGAAAGCAAAATCGAAAGGCGTCGCCCGAGGGACAGAATTTGGCGACACGCGGCATCTCCGGACGGAATCTCTGTAAAGACGAAGTCCCCTAACTTCTCGGGTTTGCTTAACATCTTTAATTTCAACCACAAGGCCAGCCTCGTTTGAAGTTATCAATGAAGCCCTGATGCCCGTCGAACACACACACATCAGTCCACGCCAGGGGTCGCATGTGCGCCGCATCATGCGGTTCATCGGGCGCAGGCCGGGTGAGGCACTCTTGCTCGTGCGTATGGCAGCGTGGGTCGCGCTTCTCTCTTTTCTGATTAAACTCCTGCCGCTTCCGCGCGTCCTCTCTCTTGTCGCAGGCACATCGCACGAGCGAAAGGCGCGTAGTTCGCGTATGACTGAACAGCGTCTGGGACTGCTGGTTGACGCGCTCCTCGGACTGAACGTGCTTTGCTTTACCCCGACCTGCTGGAAACGCGCCCCCGTGTTGCATCGTTACCTCGCCCTACAGGGCATTCGGACACGCATCATCTTCGGCGTGCGCAAGGAAAACGACGCCGCGCTCGCCGGGCACGCATGGCTCGAAGCCGACGGACGCCCGCTGCTCGAAGCGACTCCTCCACGATACACACGGACTTACTCTTTCCCTGCCTGATGACTTAATTCATAACGCAGCCCGAACAGAACGCCACGGTCTGACAAGTCCGCGCGCTGTTCATGGTAAACGCATGCGACGCGCGAACGGACGGCCGCCGGCCATGCCGCAAGTAATCAAAAGCCCCGAATCGTCGAAAACGATTCGGGGCTTTCTGGTTGTGGCTTCGGTGCGAAGCCGTTTATGCGTCGGAGCATTTGTTCCCCGGCGATGCGGTTTAGGCCGCGTGCGTCCGTACTACTTTTGGCCGCCCTTCGATGCGCCCGAAGGTTTAACCGGCGCGGAATCAGTGAACAATGCTTCCAGGTTGACGAAGAAGCGATAGCTCCCATTCTGTTGTACGCCGACGAGCATTTGCACCGTCACGCTCTCGCCTGGCGCGAGAGCCTGCTCAAGGTTGAGCGTAATGGACGAATTGAGACCACCGCCGAGGGTCTGCGCGGGCGGTTCCTCAAGCGTCGTTCCCCTTACCGCCACGTCGCCCGGGGTGAAGGGATTGGACGGCGTGACGGTCGTGTCCGTCGAACTGAGCAGGCGTAAGTCCGCCTGACCGTTGTTCGGAGCGTAGCCGGGGCTGTTCAGCGTTGTGATGTCAACCACGCGGAAGCGCAGCCGTGTCACGATTCGCTGTGTCGTGTTGGTAAACCTGCGACGGAAAGAGAGCGTCCCGAATTGCGCGCTGGTCGGATTCGACGCGCCGGCTGAACCGTCGCGCACGCGGTTCTGGCAACCGGAGGTGGGGGTGCCGATGGTGCCGCAATTGTCTATGAGCGACGCCTTGATGACGGCATTGCTCTGGATGGGGCTTTGCGTATTCTCCGGCCCCGGCGCGCCGAGTATGGCCGCAGTTGCCCCGGCCGCGCCCGTCGTCGAGACGAGCACGAAGTCTGCGGCGTTGTCGTTGGAGTCTTGCGGCAGTCCGGACGTCAACTTGCGAACGAAACTGTACTGGTCGCCCGCGCCGGGCGCGATGCCTGTAGCAGGCGACAGCCCCGCGCCTTCGCGGAAGCCTGTGCCGTTGGTCGAACTGAAACCAACCGCATCTATCAACGCGCCGTTTGAATCGACGAGCCGCGCGCCGCCATCGTCGAGGAAAGCGCCTCCGGTGTAAGCCATGTCGGGCACGGCGGTAGTTCCCGCACGAGCCGGATAGCCCGAAACTGAATAGTCGGCCGGCGCGACCAGGTAATGACCGCGCGCCCCGATGATGCCTGTGAGGCCGCTAATCACACCTCCGCCACCCGTACCCGCGGGCGCGACGATTGTCCAGCCGCTCAGGTTCACTGCCGTGTCGGAGTTGTTGTAAAGCTCTATGAACTCGTCGGCCGTGCCGTTTGGTCCGTTGAAGCGAAATTCGCTGATCAACACCGTCCCCGGCTGCGTCACTGCACCCGCGAGGGAGAAGTACGCGACCGGCATATCGTGGTCGGAGTTGCGTTCGGGGCGCGAGGCGTTCGAGGCGTAGGCCGATGCCGGAACTTCCGGGAAGTCCGCGTTGTTACGCGCGAAGGCGAAGCGTGTCTTGCGTGCGTGCGCCACGTTGTTGACGAGGATGTGGTCGAGCGCCTGCGGCGTGCCCTCGAAGATGAAGCTGTAACGTTCCTGCACGGGCAGTTCGTCAACGAGGTTCAAGAAATCGGGGTTGACGAGGTCTGGACTCTGGTCAACGACGATCTGCTCGTCGGGCGTAGGGTTGCCCTTGAGGGTGGCGATGGGGTCTGTGTAGCCGTCGCTGAACTGGTAGGCGTTGAAGTCGCCGACGGAAACGACGCTCGTCCCCGGATTGTTGGCCTGCAATTCCTGGTGCAGAGCGGCGAGCGATTCGGCTTGCGCCTTGCGCTTGGCGCGAACGCGCGGGCCTTCGACCGCGGAATCGATGTCGATGAACGAGCGCAGGTGATTGACGATGACGAAGACGGGCACGTTCGCGCCCGACGGCTGCACGTTCGCGCTCAGGACGAGGGGCGGACGGTCGTTGAGAATCTCCTGCTGGCCGTTGTTCGGATTGGTATAAGTCTCGGTGGCGTTGCGTTGCGTGACGCTGTTGACCTGCACGCGCGCGGAGTTGACGAGGTAGCCGACATCCTGATCCGCATCCCCGCTCGCGCCGTCGGCTTCCACGAGATAAGCCTGATAGGTGACGCCGGGCGAAATGGCGTTGACCTCGGCGGCGAGAGCCTGTAGGCCGGTCAACTCGAAGATTTCGATCACGCCGATAATGTCCGGCAGGCGCATCACGTCGCGGATGGCGAGCGCCGCTTTCTGGCGTTGGGTCGCGTTGTTGTTGAAGTTCTCGACGTTGAAATGGCCGATGGTGAATTCGCCAGCCGTGGCCGCAGGCACGGGCACGGCGCTCATGTTGGGGGAAGCGGCCGGCGTCGTGTCGGTGACGAGGCGATACTGACCGAAAGCGAAATCGAGCGGGCCTGAGACGTTCGAGAACACCACGTTCGCCGTGTAGGGGTTGAGCGTCGCGCCGGCGCGGCCATTAGTGTCGAGCAACAGGCGTTCAGGGTTTTCATCCCAGCGCGGGATGCAGCAGTCGGGCGTGCCCGTCGTCGGGTCGGGCGGCACGGGCGAGGAGATTTCAATGCCCGGCTCGCGCACGGGGCGCGGCACGCCCGTGATGACGGCATAGACATCATAGAAATTATCGTTCGGCGTGACGGTCGTCATCGAAGAGGAGGCGAGGCGCATGCCCTCGTACTTTTCGAGTTGCGGCTTCGTGGGCGCTGCGGTCGGGTCGAGAATAGAAGTTGTCAGCGTGACGGGGGTCGGGAGAGCGTTGCCCGTGCTGCTCACGGAGACGTTCGACACGGGGCTGATCTCCGTCATGCCGTTGAACTCGATGGCCGTGCCGGTGACGGTCACGGCGTCGCCGACGGCGACGGTCGGCACGCTGCTCGTGAAGACCAGGATGCCCTCGGACGTGTTCGGGTCGGAATCGGCGCTCGCATCCGGCGCTTGCAGGAAGAAGCTGCTGGCCGCGCCACCGTTGTTCGTGCCCGTCCTGAGCAGTGTGACGATACCGCTCGTCGTGACGGTCTGACCGGCGAGGGGCGAGGTCGCGCCGCTGCCCTGAATGTCGTGAATGGCGACGGGCGCAGTGTTGATGACGGTGAAATCGAAAATGTAGTCGGCCGCCATCTGGTCGGCCGTGCCGTCCTGATCCGTGACCTGCGCGGCCACGACGGTGACGGTGCAGACTTCGCCCTGTGTGAAATCGGTCGTCGGGTTGAGCGTGTAAGTCGTCGCGCCGCCGCTCAGGGTGAAGGCGTGCGCGCCGCTCGTTGCGCAGTTGATCTGGAATGAACTTTCCGTCGCGTTGACGGGTTCGCTGAAGGTGACGCTGATGTTTGCATCGACGGGGATGTTGGTCGCGTTGTCGGCCGGGACTGTGCTCGCGACGGTCGGCGGGTTATCCACGGCCGGGCCGCCCTGCGCCGTGATGCTGAAATCATCGACGGCGAGGCCGTCGTCCGCGCTGGAGGCGTCGATGTCAGTCCAGCGGATGAAGAAGGTCGCGCCGTTGGCGATGCTCAGGTTCGTAATGGAACTCGCGAGGGCTGTGCGGTTGCCGGCAGCGTTGCCGTCCTTCGCGCCGGTCGTCGCCGTGTTCGGGGTGGTGAAGTCGAGCGCGTCAACGTCGGTGTAAGTGCCGGTCGAGAGGTCTGTGGCGTTCGTACTGATCTGGAAATCGAGGCGGTCGGTGCGCGCCGCAGTGCCGAGACGCCATTGCTCGCCGGTGTAAGAGATGTCGAGAGACGTGATGGTGGAGCCGGTGTTGTTGGTGAACTGCGCGCCGAAGACGGGGACGAGCGTGCCGCTCCGCAAGCCCCCGAGCGCGCGTTCGGTTGAGCCGGTCGCGCCGTAGCTGTATGTATCGCCCGTGGTGCTGCCGCCGTTATCGGCCGCGTACTGTTCGTTGTCGCGCGCGCCGCCGCCGGTCTCGGTGATATACCAGCCGTTTGGAAGAGCTGTGTTCGTTGTGCCGGAGGTGGCGAGCGTGTCGAAGTTTTGCGTGACTGCCGTCCCGATATTGGTCAGGCTGACAGTGCCCGTGCCGGTATCGGCGGAGACAGGCGAGACGAGAAAAGCGACGGGTTGAAAAACGATCAGGGCGACTGCTGCGAGCGACAGCAAGCGACGGCGGCGGGCGGTAAAAGTCCGCCCGATAAATTTCGGTGAAATCACGTCTGAAATTCTCCTGAGATGGGTTGGGTTGATGTCACGCGCACACATGACACCGTATCTATGAATGTTGGAACGGGATGGTTGGCTGCGGGCTTGTGGGCGACGAAGTTAATCCAATCCCTACACCGGCCTCTGCGCTTCGAGAAGCGAAGTTAGCACATCCGGTCGGGGGCGGCAATTGTTGAGAGCACCTGTAACAGTAATTTAATTCACCATCCAATCACTGCCCCTCTTCCGTCGGGAGCAATTTGCGCGCCTGCAACGCGGCGACCAGCTTGTCGAGTGACTGCGCGGCGTGTTCCGGGGTCACGTCGTAGGCGTCCGTAATGTCTTTGATGATCTGTTCGCGCGTGCGTTTTCCTTCGAGTCCGCGCCAGATGATCATGGCCGTCTCGTTCAGCGTGTAGTAACGCTTGGAGTTCAGGTCGACGAGTACGCCTTCGGTGTCGTCAAACTCGGTGAAGACGATGTGCTCGTGCGGTCGGGGAATACTTTCGGACATTAAATGGATTCCTGTTTGAGATAGACTTCGCTGGTCGCCGCCTGCGTCCCGGAGACGGCGAGCACGGGCAGCGCGCGTGATTTCGCACCGACAACGGGATTGTGCCAGGGGATTTTACCGAAACTTTGCAGGCAATGGAGACATGGAGAGGCTGTGTACAGATCAGGCTCGATTCCCTGCCGCGCGATCTCGGCGAGCGCGAGCCTGCGCCGTTCCAATTGGTCCGCGGCCACCTGTCGCAGGCGCGTGAATCCTTCTGCGAAATCTTCCCTCGTCAGGTCGGCTACAACATCCGTATCTCCCGACGAGCCGCGATAGCCTGAGAGATTGCAGCAGAGCGTCAGCCGTCCGCGATAATCGATGTTACAGTTCGCGCCCTCTAAAGCCTGGCAGGGCGGCGCGGGGTCTAAGTTGTAATAGCCGGTGGCGACGCCGATCTTCATCTTGAAGATGTTCGAGAGCACGCCGATCTCCTGTTCGACGTGCGCGCGCTCTTCAAGGCTCAAGCCCGATTCGATCTCCGCGCCGGAAGAGGTCGGCAGGAGGTGGGAAAAGTGTAGTGCCCGAGCGCCGAGGCGTGCGGCGAGCAGCGCGAACTGTTCGAGGAGCGGGATGGTGTCGCGCCGGATGCCCGTCTTGATGAGAAAGGGGATACCCTTCATGTAGCAGCGCGTGATGGCGCGCATGACGCGCACGAACGAACCCTCGCCGCGCCAATGGTCGTGCGTCTCGCGCGTCGGGCCGTCGAGGCTGAAGGCGACCATGTGCAGCGCGTCGCGGTTGGCGAGCAATGTCGGGTAGACGCGGTCGAAGTGCCAGCCGTTCGTGACAAAGCCGAATTGCCACCCCTCTTCCCTCACCGTTTCCACAATCTCCTTGAAGCGCGGATGAATCGTCACCTCGCCGCCCGTGAAAGAGACCGCGTTGAAGCCGCAGGATGACTGTTTCGCACTGCGGATGATGCGGCGCAGGAGTTCGACGGAGAAGAAATTAGCGGGAGTGTGGTAGAGCGCGTCGTCGTCGCGCGCGCAATAACTGCAATGCAAATTGCAGATATTCGTTAGTTCCAGGCTGATGTGCCTGATTTCCGTTTGTTGGGCGCTCGCGGCTGTAGGACTTGCCATAAATTAATGTCCGATGCATGAAGCCAGAAGTCGCGGCGCGAGCGTTGAATCTTCGAGCAGGTCGAGTCCGGCGGAGAGTGTGTAAGCGGTGCTTTGCTTCGCTAACAGGCCGAGCACGTGTAAGTGTTCGCGCGCTGAGCCGGCATCGTAACTCGCCCAGGGGCATTGCCTGATGAGTTGCGTCATAGCCTGGCCGTTACTGAGTTGCACAACCCGGCTCCCGGCTTCTCCCGTTAAGGTGGGAAACAGTAACACACCGGGGCGACAACTCTCAACGAAGGCATCGGGGAACGCCTCACGCGGTTCGAGTTTGCGCTTGCTCGCATCGGAATTGACGGGCGCGCCGAGAGCGGCCTCCAGCCGGCTCAAATTGCTGCCGGCAATAGACTTAGCGGAAACCGAGAAGATACGGCGCAGCGCCGAGGCCACTACCGCGCCGTCAGCTACGGCCAGCACCAGCATGTCGTCGGACAAGTAACGCCAGCCGGCGCTCGCCAGCCGGATCGTCAGGCTCGACTTCCCGCTGTTTGAATTGCCGACAATGACGATTCCCGTCCCCGTCCGGGGCTCAACGACGCCCGCCGCGTGCAGCACGTAAAGCCCTGCACGCCGCAACGCGGCCTGCACTGCGTAGGAGAGCGTGTTGATGATAGCGACGGGGTGGCGTGCGTGAGCGGTTGTGCCGAGCCAAACGGAGACCAGCCTCGAAGCGGTTGGATGGACGGCGATGCGCGATTCGTCAATATCGAGAAAGTGCTCGTCGCCGTTCGTGTGGCAATGCCCGCGCGGAACTTCAAACGTTTGGCAGCCGGGCGGCAGGGGTGGAGGGTCGCCGTTGAAAATCTGAACGGTGCAATGAACGAAGCGAGACGCGCGGGTCGGGCAGGGGGTGAAATACATCCCCCCGATAAATTCCCCGGCGAGCCGCGCGACTGCTTCGTCACTAAATTGAAAAGCGAGGAGACGCTCCCCAATCGTGTAAAACATCTCGATTGAGGCATGGCTTTGCACTGCAAGGAAAGACATCGTCTCCCGCACACCCTCATTCAAACGACAAACGATATTACGTGGTCATCGTCTGGACAGTGTCTACGGTCGGGCCTTGAAAGAAAGCGGTTGCTTCCAACACGTCAACCGGCACGGAGACGATTGGCTCGACGAAAGTTTTCTTGTCCTGCGTAGGCTGCGTCAGCGCGCTCTGGTTGCTGTCTACCTGCTCCAACTGCTCGTTGACGGAATTGCTGTTTTTTGTACTCAAAGCTCGATGTCTCCTCACATTTTTGTGGTTTGCTGGTTATTGGCCGGCGACATTAAAACAAGGCGCAGCGGTCTAACTTCGTAGCTCGTAAGATTGGTGCGCTGATAAAGGCGGATGTTCGGCGAAAGCGTGCGCACCACCTGTTCCATCGTGAAATTATTGAAGTCCACATCCACGAGTTCTGTAGATTCATATTTCATCTCGAACGGAATGTCAACTTTACTTGCGATTTCGTAGAGCACGGCTGTCAAAGGCTGCTTGCGCGCTTTCACGCTGATCTGATTTTTTTCGACCGTCACGCGCAGAGGCGATCTGCCCTCATCCTTGACGTTCGTCGCATCGAGACCATCCTCCGTGTTGCCCTCGATCAGGATCGCTTCCGAATCACCCTTCACCACAGAGGCTTCGGCGGGCGGCTGTTCGTTCATGCCCTGCAAATAGATGCCGACGGGCTTTGGTTGCCCTCCGGCGTCGCCGCTGATTTCGTAATCCACGTAAACCTGGGGCGCAAGCAGGCGCAGCGCGCCTTCCAGCGGCAGGGCTTCAAACTCCTGCGTCAGCCTTTGCTTCTGCATGAGCGGCGTCAGGATGACGGGAACTTTGAGTCGCTTGCCGACCTCGGCTGCGATCTCGGCAAGCGATCCGTTCTTAGACGACAGGCTGATCGTGATCGGCGTCTTCTTCGAAACCCTGACGCTCCACAGCGGCTTGGCCGCGCTTGCCGCCGGGCGCGGCGCGGGCGATTGCCTGTTGGCCGGCGCGGGGGTTTCGGCGGGCGGCCTGGCGGCGGGCGGCTTCGGTTGCTGGGCTGCGACAATTGCGGGCGACGCTAACAGCAATGCTCCCGCGAGAGTCAGAACAAAACGCTGTGAAATCATATCGAACATTTTAACCTACCTCTGATTTCTAATCCATTGATGATTGAAGAAGCAAACGCGAGCCGGTTTACACGCTCATACTTCGATGTCGTTGCGATAAATTAGTTGCAAGCAAACTGTGGGGGAGAAACATTTCACACGGTCGGGTCAAAATCGCACGCGGCGGTCGTCGCGTTGCGCCCCGGCAAGTCGCACTCTCAGGCGTGGAGTCAAAGGGCTGGCTTTTATGATTAGTAGACGACAACGGCCAACAGATGAGTCAAAGAAGCATGCGTCGGGTAGACGGAAGGTAACACAATTGAATGCGGTCATCAATCCGTCAGGCCGAAACGTCCGTTCAATGCTGCAGGTGGCTCGGCCCGCCCGTCCAGAGCATACGGAGCGGGCGCAGCAGGTAGTAGACGAAAGAGAGCGGGGCGGGCAGCGATAAGAGCGTGAGGTCTTCCTCGGTCGGGCTGATCACGTAGCGGCAATAATTGAACTTGTCGCGCAGGCGGCGACGCGCCTTGAGCTGGAAAATAAAATAGCCGGAGATACCGCTCGCATCACTCCCCGCATCCCCGTCCGCCTCTCCGGCAAAAAGACCGGCATAAATCTGTCGTGCCAGCGGAACTATTTCGGAATCAGCCCGCAGACGAACTTCAACCTCCATGGGGAGAGGTGCACCGAGCAATTCGCGTGCGACGTGCAGGCCGAGCAGCAGCATTCGTTCCGTGCCGGTACTATGTGCGCGTGCGAGCAAACTCGGCCAATTCAAATCGGGATGAACTTCGAGCAACTGCGCGATGTCGGCGATCCAACTGAGCCGTTCCCACAGGTGCTTCGTGCCGTGAACGCACAGCGAGAGCAGCAAGTCTTCCGGCGGGAGCGCGTTGATCTGCATACCCGCGAAAGTGTCCATGTGGAGATTCTCCCACAGCGAATCTTCGTCCAGCGGCGACGAGAAAAGACGCGCGCTCACGCGCCAGTGAATCTCCACGATCAGGCGATGCGCATCGCGCGTGAAAGGCAGGTTGCATTGCGTGCGCAGCATCAATGCCTGCTGCACGCCGTTCAGAGGCGGGTGCAGCGCATAACCTTCGTCCACGAGCAACTTCATCACGCGCAGTACATCGCGCTGGCGGACGAGTATGTCGAGGTCGCCGAAATGGCGGAGCGCGATGTTGCCGTAGGCTTTCGCCGCCAGCGCGGGGCCTTTGTAGGGAATGGCTTCGATGTCGTGCGCGGCGAAGTGTTTCAGCAGGCGGCGCAGTTCCCCGCCGAGGTACATGTTGAGTGCGGAGATGCCGCGAAATTGTTCACGCAGTTTTTCAAGGATGGCGGGCGGAACTTTTTCGGGCGCGCGTGACTGCAGGTGTGTATAGAGCAGCGGGATCAGGCTGTGGCTCTCGGCGAAGTCGAGGATGAAATTCCAATCGAGCGCGCCGTCAAGCAGTTGATGCAGGCGCGCAAGGTGGCCGGCCTCCATGCGAGTCCGTGCGCAGCACAGTAGCAACTCTATTTCAGGCCGCACGCCGACTTTCGAAGGCGATACTGCCGGGGCGGACATTGTTTGCATGGCGTGCAAGGCAGTAAAGCTCTTTGGGCAATTTCAGGAACAAAGGGGACGGGAGCGAGCGGCCGCGCTCCCCTCCCACCTCTAATTGATTTTCACGCCGTAGCCGAGACCGTCGCCGACGGGGAGGACGACGCCGCGCAGGTTCCGATGGTTCACGAAATGTTGATTGAAGCGGCGCAATGCTTCGGTTGATTTCTGCTGTTCGGGCGAACGTATTTCCCCTGCCACCTGCCCGTCCCAGAGCAAATTATCGGCGATGACGATGCCGCCCGTGCGCAGCAAGGGCAGAGAGAGTTCGAGATAGTCTTCGTACTCTTCTTTCAACGCGTCCAGGTAAACGATGTCGAACTCGCCTTCGAGTCGCGGTATCACTTCGAGGGCATAGCCGCGTTCGATGCGCACGCGCTCCGACATGCCCGCACGGCGAAAGTATTCGCCCGCGCGTGCGATCATCTCAACGCTCGGCTCAATCGTCACCACACGGCCTTCCGCGCCCATGCCGCGCAGCAGATGCAGGACGGCGTAACCGATAGCCATGCCGATCTCCAGCACTTTGCGCGCGCCCGTGGATCGCGCCGTGATCTCCAGAAACAGCGCCACCTCGCGGTCTGCAATCGGCACACGGTTCTGCGCGGCATACTCCTCCATTTCCGCGAGCAGACTTTCACTCGCCGGGTGCAACTGCTCCAGATAGAGCGCCTGTTCGCGTTGGAGTATGGCGTCGAGCCTAGCTTTCATAATTTGTTCGGAATCAATCGTTAAAAAACTTCGATAGAGCGCGGCAAGTCTAACGGTATTGCTTGTGCGGACGCAATCGGACGGACTAAAGGGAGAGGGACGGCAACGCACGCTCCGATACGATGCCGCCTTGTTTTTCGGTCGATGTAGGAACGCGGACACGCGCGGCGGTCTCTAATGCTGCCCTTCTTCAACCCGAGCCAAGTTCCTGCTGAGGACGGGAGAATCAATCGCTCGCCACACGTCGCGTGCGCGCAGGTGCGTCGGGAGATCGCGCGCGCTGCTTAAGACGAAACCAAAACTCTGACGCGCGCCGAGATTGCCGTGCGTCGCCCGCAGGAAGGCGAACGCGTCGAGCGACGCGCTGCCCGTATAGTAACCGTCCGCCAGATTGACGATGACGTTGGCGCGATGATGCACGCGCTCGCTCACGCCTTCAAAGACGCGTCGCACCGCGTCCGGGCGTGCATTGTCAAGCGTCGCCGCGAACCAGTCTTCGTCGGCGATGAAATCGTCTCCGTCAACTTTGCCCTGTCGCCGCAAAGTTTCCACGACGTTCGATAATTCCAGCGGGTCGGCCTCCGTCGCGCGGTAACGATAACGCCGGCCGCGCCTTTCCAGCGTCGCTGTTCCGCCCTCGTTGAGGAGATAGACCACGCCGTCTTTTTCGTAGGCCGTGAAGTCAACTCCGCTCACGCGCGCGGCGGCGGCTGCCAGGCGCGCCTCGTTGCTCTCCCGCGTCCACATCACGGCGCAGCCGACCAGCCCGAATTGCGGCAACACGACGCTCCGTTCGCTCCTGATCTTATTCTCCAATTTGAAATCCGCACGCCTGATCGCCGACTTTAGCGAGACGCGGCGATAACCTTTGAAGTCGTTGCCGTGATCGGAAAAGATCGTGACATCGACGCGGCCGCCGCTCTCGCGCACGATGTCCTTGATCGTCTCGTCGAGACGCACGAGAAAACGTTTGAGCAGGCGTTCGCCGCCGAGGTGCGCCAAAGAATCGCTCGCGCCCGTGTAGGCGAAGAAGACCGGCTCGCGCGAGGCGCGAAACTTTTGCTTCAGACGCAGGATGTCGGTCAGTGATTCGAGGTAAGTGCTAACGGGAGGTGCGGCGTAGCCCAGACCGCTCTTGATAGCCGAAGGATGGTAGTCGAAGAGTTCACGGAACGTGCCTTTGATGAAGCGGCCGCCGCGGAAACGGTCGAGCAGGCCGCCGCGCATCTTGTTCTTCGCGATGTCGAAGTAGTTGTCCTCGTAGCCCTGCGGCTCGCTCGCGCCTGCGGGGTGCAAAATCTCCGCGAGCGCGAGATTGGTGAGACTGGGAAACGGCGCGATCATCCGCGAGGGCGCGCGGAAAAGTTTGAAACGACCCTCGGCGCGCATCTCCTCGATGGTCTCGAACGACACGCCGTCCACGCAGATGATCAGGTGGCGCACACTCGCTTGCTTCGTCTCTGCGGCGACCAGCGCGCGCGCCGGAAGTTGCAGCCCCGCCAGGTGTGTTAGCAGGAAGAAGAATAATGTGGCCTTTTGAAACTTCAGCGAAACTCTTTTCATCATGTCCCTCGCAATTTCATCCCGCGACTGATCGCGCGGATATTCGCAGGGCTTGATTGCAAGCGGCGTTCCATCCGCGCGCGGCGAAAATTGTGAAACTCACCAACGCGGACTCAAGGAAGGTGAAGCGATGGACGCTGACTGTTGAATGATGAACGATGAACGATGAACGATATCCGGTGTTCGATAACCGATGACTGATGAATGATGAACGGTGAATGATGCTAGATGAATGTTGAAGTGCGCGCCGCGTGTCTTTACTCCATCATTCATCACTCATCATTTCCAACACCATGAGTATCAGCTTCCCGTCAGTTGTCGGATTTATCCGGCGTCGGCGCGGGGGCTTCGCCGTCGAGCGTGACGTAGCGGCGTGCGAGGCCGAGTTCGCGCAGTTTGTGTTGCAAAGACTGGCGGTGCATTCCGAGGATGGTGGCGGCGCGCGTGACGTTGCCGCCTGTTTCTTCGAGGCAGCGCGTGATGTAGCGTCGTTCAAACTCCCGCCGGTCGGCGCGGAAATCGGCCGTGAACGGGACGGGCAAATCGTTGCCGCCCGCGCTCTCGACGGGCGTTTGCAGGGGCGCGTCGGCGTCGGCCTTATCCGGGCTGCCGGGGCGAATCTCTTCGGGCAGGTCGCGCGCCGTCAACTTGTCGCCCTCCGCGAGCACCATCGCGCGTTCGACGGCGTTGCGCAGTTCGCGCACGTTGCCCGGCCAATCGTATTCGATGAGCCGGCGCATGGCCGCAGGGTCAATCGTGCGCAGCGGCATCTTGTACCTTTCTGCGGCGAGCCTGATGAACGACTCGGCGAGCGCGGGGATGTCTTCGCGGCGTTCGCGCAGAGGGGCGATCTCCACGGTCACGACGCGGAGACGATAAAACAGGTCGGCGCGGAAGTTTCCACGCTCGATCTCCTGTTCGAGCGGGCGATGCGTCGCGCTCACGATGCGCACATCGACGGGAATGGACTGCGCGCCGCCCCCGAGCCGTTCGATGCGCCGTTCCTCCAGCGCGCGCAAAAGTTTGGCCTGCACGTTCGCGCTCATGTCGCCAATCTCGTCGAGAAAGAGCGTGCCGCCGTCGGCCTGTTCAAACTTTCCCTGCCGCCGCGCCGTCGCCCCTGTGAATGCTCCCTTCTCGTGACCGAACAATTCCGATTCGATCAACTCCGAAGGCAGCGCGGCGCAGTTGACGGCGATGAACGCGCCGCGCCGCCGCGCCGTGCTGCGCTCATGAATCTCGCGCGCGACGAGTTCCTTGCCCGTTCCCGACTCGCCGCGTACAAGCACGGTGGCATCCGTCTCCGCAACTTTCTCGATGAGAGCACGCACGCGCCGCATGGATTCTGACGTTCCGATAAGCGTGCCGCGCTGCGCGCCTTCAAGTTCGATGCGTTCGCGCAAAATTTGATTCTCGCGCCGCAGGCGGATCGTTTCGACGGCGTTCTTGACGACGAGACGCAAATCTTCAACTTCAAAGGGCTTCGAGAGATAGTCATACGCGCCCGTCTTGATCGCTTCGACGGCCATGCGCTCCGAGCCGTGCGCGGTGATGAGTATGACGAGCGGGGCAACTTTCGGCGCGTCTTCTCCTTCGTGCAGTTCGCGCAGGAACTCAAGACCGCTCTCACCCGGCAAATTCACGTCGAGGAGTAACAGGTCGGGGGCGTCCCGTTCACATTGCACGCGTGCTTCGCCCACGCTGCTCGCCTCCGCGATCTCGTGGCCGAGATTCGCCAGCGCGCGACGCACACCGTAGCGCGCGGCCTCTTCGTCGTCCACGATCAGCACCTTGATTTGTGCTTCGCCCGTTCTCTTTTGCGTCATAGGGTTTCTCGTCTTCTCTGTTAATAAACACGCGCGGTCAGAGTTCACGCTAATAAATTCGCGCTGCCGATGTATCCTCTAATAAATTCGTGCGGCCGATGTGCCCGCCGTCTCGCGTGCGCCCACGCGCGGCAGGCGCAGTTCAAAACGCGCGCCGCCCGTTGAACGCGGTGCGAGGCGCGCACGACCACCGGCGTCCTCTATGCGCCTGCGCACGATGGCGAGGCCGAGCCCTGTTCCGCGCTGCTTCGTGGTGAAAAAAGGTTCCCAGATGCGCCGCTGCAGTTCGGCGGGCACGCCCGCGCCGCCGTCAGTCACGGCGAAGATCAGTTCGCCGTCCTCCGCCGTCGTCAAGACTTCGACCGAGACGCGTCCCCCGGCGGGCGTCGCTTGCAGCGCGTTCAATAGAAGATTGGAGAGCGCATCGCGCACGGCCGAGGTTTGCGCGCCGTCGAGCGTTTGAGGCGCTTCCGGCCGAAGTTCGAGGTGGATATTTTTACTCTCGGCCTCGGCGCGAAATAGCTCCACGACTCCGCGCGCGAGTTCATCGGCGCGCATGGGCTGACCGGCGGGCGGCGCGTGGCGCGCGAAGTTGAGCAGTTGCGTGACGCTGCGGTTCAGGCGGTCGGTTTCGCCGACGATGAGGTCGAGATCACGCGCATATTCGGCCGCGAGTTGTTCGTCCTCGCGCATCACTTGCGCGATGGATTTAATGGCGGAGAGCGGATTCTTCACCTCGTGCGCGACGGTGGCGGCCATCTGTCCGAGCGCGGCGAGACGTTCGCCCTGCGCGAGCTGTCGTTCGAGCCGCACGTTCTCTTCGATCAGACGATAATCTTCGAGCGTGAGCGTCACCTGCCCGGCCAGCACTTCGAGGACGGCGCGCACGTCCGCCGTCAAAGCGTCGGGCGCGGCGTCAACGAGCATCAGGCCGAGCGTCTTCGACTCACGGCGCAGAAGGTATGCCATCTCGAAGCCGTGCTCGCGCAGAGGCTTTACGTTTTCAAGCACCTCTCCAGCCTGTTCGGTCGCAAGTTCCAGCAAAGTTTCTTCCCATGCGACGCGACCGTCTTCCTGAGATTCGCCCGCGCCTTCATCCGTGTCGGGCGTGGAGAGATGAGACTGCCGCACGTAGAAACGCACGTTGCGCAGGCCGAGTTCACGCGATGTGCGCTCCTCTATGAAGCGCAGCAGTTCGGGCAACTGTTTGTAACCTCCGGCCTGCGCACCGATGCGCGCGAGCACGTCGCGGTAGATCGAGGCTTCGCGCTCGAAGAGTTTGTGAAAGCGTTTGTCGAGCCACGCGCGCAAGGGCACGACGCCGAGCGCGAAGGCGAGCACGAGCAGCGATTCGACTGCGCTCGCGCGCAGGTTGTAGCGCGCCGTCAGCGAAAGCGCGAGCGCGCGGATGCCGTAGAGATAGACGACGAGGACGACCGCCGCGAACGAGGCGACGACGAGGCTCTCCCTGATGATGAGTTCGAGATAACGATAGCGATAGATGTGATAGGCGATGAGCGCGGCCGGGAGCAGCGAGCCGAGATTGGCGATGGTTTGCAGGTAGTGGCCGGCGTTTGTCCCGCGCCCGACGCCGAGCGCGTAGGCGGAGAGCAGCAGGAGCGCGATGCCGATGAAGGAGGCGGCCAGCGTCCGCATCAGACGCCGCTCCGTTTGCGAACGCGAGGCGCGCGCGAGCAACAAATCCGTCCCGGCGATGAGCGCGAGGACGTAGGTCGCCCAGACGCCGAAGGGCAGGACGAAGAAGTTCAGCTTCTCCAGCATCGGCGCATACGTGCCAGACCAGATGCGCGGGATGGCGACGAGGAGAAAGAGCGCCGGGATATAAGACATCCAGACGCGCGCCCGCTCAAAGCACGTGAAGTTGCGCATCTGCGCGCGCGCCCAGAGATGCAGGTGGACGTGGAGCAGCAGTGAGTAAGAGATGGTGATGCTCATGACGGCGAACGTGTCGGCCACGCGCAGCGCACCCGACCAGTTTTGCGCGTCGAGGCCGAGCAGGGCGCGCAAGGTGAGCAGCAGGTTGCTCGCGTGCCAGATGCCGATGCCGATGGCGAGCGCGAGCAAAACGCGTTCGACCCGCTCCAGCGCGCGCCGCCCGCGCGCCAGCAGCACGCTCATCCACAACGTCAGAACAGCGCCCATGCTGTAGCCGACGAGTTGTAAAACTTCGAGCAGCGACATGGGTACATAGTAAATCGTGAATCGTAAATCGTGAATAGAAAGAAGCCGTAAATTCGAAATCGTAAATCGTGAATAGAAGAAACCGCCTTCCCCTATTCACGATTTACGATTTTCGATCTTCCGCGATTTGCGTTTAAAGGCTTTTTCAGTTGGAGGCGGCGCTGGCCTGTATCGGCACGAGCGTGATCTCCGTGCGCCGGTTGCGCAGGCGACCGGCGGGCGTGTTGTTGGAGGCGACCGGATTGTCAGTGCCCATGCCCGTCGCCTGCACGCGGCCGTTCTCGATGCCGGCGGCCGTGAAGCGACCGGCCAGAGCATCGGCGCGCTCCTGCGTCAACTGGCGCAGGAGCGCGCCGTCGCCGCGACTATCGGAATAGACCTCGATCAGAATCTGGAAGTCTGGGTTGTTGGCGAAGAGGGCGGCGAGCGGCTCGACCGTGGATGAGGCCGCCGGGGCGAGTTCGGCGGCGCGCGCTCCCGTCCACAAATTATCCGCGAGGACGAGCGTGATGCCGCGCCCGGTATCGCGCACCGTGCCGTAGCGCGCGAGCGTCTGCTTGAGCGCGGCGGCCGCCTGTTGCTGTTGCGCGATGCGTTGCTGCGCTTCCTGTCTCTGAATCTCCGCGCTGCGCTCGCCTTCGATGCGCGCGAGTTTCAACTTCGCCTCTTCCGAGCCGGCGCGCACGCTCTGCAACTCGTCGCGAAGGCGAGCCACTTCCATCCGCAGTTCGCGCACCTGCTGGTTGGCGTTCGACAAATCGCGGTCGGACAGTTCGCGCGCGCGTTCTTCGCGCCGGAGCGCGGCGCGCAGATTCGCTACTTCCTCGGTGGCGGAATCGGCTGAACGTTCGGCGTCGCGCACAGCCGCGTCGCGTCGCGCGATCTCTTCGCGTCGCAGGCGTGCGGCCTTGCGCGATTCGGCCATCTCTTCGGCGTTCGTCGCCAGCCGCGTCGCCAGCCGCGCCTCGACATCAACTTCTTCTTCCGGCTGTTTCAGACGCCACTTGCTCTCCGCGATTTCGAGTTGATCGGTGGACGACTTAAGTTCGGCCGGGGCGTCGCGCTCCGCCCCCGCGAAGCGCGCGAGATTGACGGCCTGCCGCGCGCCAAGCAATGAAGCTGGGGTGCGGATGAAATCCGCATCGGCGATTTCGGGCACGCGACTGCTGTTCAAATAGTCGCTGGCGTTGCCCAGATAGCGCACGTTGGCGGTGGCGACGGTGGCTTCGCCGGGATTGTTCGGCGGCAAATTTTCCAGCACCACGGCGCGGCTCGGCCCGCGCACGAGGAAGTGCGGTTCGGCCGTCACGATCATGGCGAAGGTTTGCAGCGGCGTGGTCACGTCGAGCTTGGAGTTGATGATGAAGCTGCCGCTGCGCTTGATCTCGCCGAGGTTGTCGACGCGTCCTTCGGGCGTGATCGCCCAGAGCACGAAGGTCGTATAGACGCCGCCGACCTCGATGGCGCGGGGCAGATTCTTAACGCTGAGTTCGACGCGCGTGCCGCGTCGTCCCGTGCGTCGAACCTTGGCCTCGCCCGCAAGCCGAGGCAGCCGCGTGGTGCCGCGAAAGCGGACGGACACGTTTTGTTCGAGCGGGTAGGTGATGGCGACCGTCTCGCGCTGCATGTCGCTCTGCGCCACGGCCGCAGGGGCGACGGACGCGAGCAGGAACAGCGACAGGAACAGGCTCCGAAACAGTTTGTCGGGCAAAATTGCGAACGGGCGGACGGGTGGGTTTTCCTGTGTGCGCGGATACTTCATAGACTTGGCCTCTCGGAAATTATTGAAATTGTTGTGCGCTTGCTTGATGCAGGCACGGGAGAACGCGAGTTGTCGCTGTGAATGGATGCGCACGCAGCCCGCGAGAGTTGCCGCGCCCTTTGCCGTAGAGGCCGCCAAAACTTCCCGGCGGCCTCCCTCTCTCATCTCTGAATAGACGCGAGCGTAACGCCGCGCCCCCGGCTAATTTTTACGACACGCCCGCCTCTAAAAAATCACACTTGATGCGCGGGCTCCGCAGATTCGCGCCACGGAGGCGCGCGCATTCCTTAGCGTTGCCCCGCGCGATGCTCGTGCATCCACTGCACGACGGCGACGGTCACGGCGCACAGCAGCATGATGTGGATAAAGCCGCCCCTCCCCAGCAACAGGCCGAGCAGCCAGATCGCAAACAGCGTCAGAGCTATTCCCCAGATCATCAATTCGTGTTCACAGTCTCGTGCGTTAAACGGCTCGACGTTCCATCCAAGTCTATTTCACCGCCGCGTTGCCCGCCCCGTTCGGCAAGCCGACGGCGCGGACGGCCGAACGATTGGCGTCGCCGCCGACCAGCAGCGGCACGCCCGTGCTCGGAAACAATCCGATCAGCGTGCGCAGCGTCCCTTCGTCGGGCGCGGCGACTGCTTTCGGGTTTTCGTCGGCGCGCCAGAGCAACGTGCCGTCGCGGCCAGAGAACCCGAGCGCGAAAGACGAACCGGCGGCAGCGATCACGTCGAGCACGCCGTCGTTGTTCAGGTGTGCGAACGTCGCCATGTAAGCGTCCGACGCGCCTTCCGAAGCCCAGTTGACCTTGCCCGCCGCGCTGATGACGGCGACGCGCCCGCTCTTTGTCACCATCACTATTTCAAAAGTGCCGTCCTGGTCGAGGTCGGCTGCGGTCAGACGCCCGCGCGGCGAGTCTTTTTCCGTGGTGATGCGGCCCAGCGGTTTCAAATCCGCGCCCTCAAAAAAGATCAGGCCGTGTTCCGTGCCGATAACGACCAGCGTGCTCTGCGGCATCGCCAGCACGAGCGGCGGTGTCGTGAAGGGCACGTCGAACTTGATCGCGCGCACGACCGAACCGTCCCGGCGGCGGATGTCTAACTGGCGACTGTCGAGCGAGTAAGCGACGCCGTGGATGTCGCCGTGCCGGAAAGGAATCGGTGCGCCGATGATCGTCCCCGCCAGTTTCGTGCGCGAGACGATTTTGCCGCTCCGTGCGTCCAACACGTAGAGCGTGTTCGGGTCGGTCGTCGCGAGGGCGAACTCGGCCGCGCCCGCGTCGCCCTGCATCTGCGCGACCGCGCCGCCCGCCAGACGCCCCTGCAAGGCCGTGCGCCACAACTCGCGCCCCGTCTCACCGTCCACGCCGCGAACGCCCTCCGCGTAAGGGATGGCGACGACGGAACGGCTCTCGGCCGATGCGGGCAGAACGAGCGGCGTAAAGATGTTGCCGCCGCCCGGTTTCTCCGTCGCATCGGCGGCCGGCTTCGGCGGCAGACGCACAGACCACAAGGCGGAACCGTCGCCGCCGTCGAGCGCGAAAACCGCGCCGGCCGAGTTAACGGCGACGAGATCGAAATTTTTACCCGCGCGCAGCCTTGCCGCGAACGGTCGTGCCGATGCGCCGATGGCCGCCTGCCAGCCGACGTTTGCGGGCGGGCGCATCACCGCCACGACGGGAGCAATCGGCACAACCGGCACGGGCGTCGTCGCTTCGACGAGGACAGGCGCGGTATAACGACCCGTCTCGGGTGTGGCGGGCGCGACGCGCCAGTAATACTTACCCGGCTGGAGGCCGGCCACTTCCTGTTCGAGGCCGACGACGGCGCGGTCGAACACGATGTCTGTGAACTTCTCATCCAGAGCCACCTGCAAACGGTAACGCCTGACGCGCGGCTTCGCCGCCCACTTCAGTTTGAGCGGAGCGGCGGCCTGTTCGGCGGAGTTCGACTTTTGCGTGGCGGCGGCCGGTTGCGCGCGAGCGGACATTGGAAGCGAGAACGCGACGAGCAGGCTGAGGCAGAGAGTTTTGAGTTGGAACGGCAAGGGGCGTCTTTTTAGCATCATAATGCGTCGTTGAGTTTATAGCCGACGCCGCGCACGGTCAGCACGTAGCGTGGGTTCTTCGGATCAATTTCAATCTTCTGGCGCAGGCGATTGATGTGCGGATCGACGTTGCGTTGATAGCCTTCGTACTCGGTGCTCCACACCTCATCGAGCAGATCATTGCGCGACCAGGCGCGACCCGGTTCGCTGGCGAGGCGTTCGAGAATTTGAAACTCCAGGGGCGTGAGTTCGACGAGCGCGCCATCGAGCGTCACCTCGTGGCGACGCTTGTCTATCACGAGGCTCCCGATCTCGATGCGCTGCTGCGCCTCGCCCTCCTGCGGCTCAACCTCGCGCGCCGGGCGTCTGAGCAAAGCCTCCACGCGGAGTTCGAGTTCGCGCGGCTCGAAGGGCTTGGCGAGATAATCGTCCGCGCCGGCTTCAAAACCGGCCACCTTGTCGTCGAGTTTATCCTGCGCCGTCAGGAAAAGCGTGGGCGTGTGAATATGACGTTCGCGCAGTTTGCGCAGCAGTTCGAGGCCGCTCATGCCGGGCATCTGCACGTCGAAGATGAAACAATCGTAGCCGCCGGCGAGCGCGGGCGGGAGTGCATCTTCCGCGCTCTCTTTCTCTTCGACCTCGTAGCCGAGGCGGCGAAAGTAGCCCGCCAGCAGCAGGCGCATGCTCGTGTCGTCATCAACGATCAGGATTTTTCGGTTCACTTGTTCTCGGTTCCCCTGTGGTCTCTCAGCGGAGACCAGACCCGTACTGAGTCCGGTTCTGATTTCGATTATTTTAAGACGCGGCGATTATAAGTCAAAAAGCGTGTGGTCAAAGAAAAAAGTCTCGAATGCGCCCCGCCTCTTCGCGCGGCGTGTTAGCGCGGCGCACGGCGGCACGCCGCAAACGGTCAACAACTTGACGCTCGCGCGGGTGTGTACGTATAGTTTTCGTTCCGTTACGGTTAAACTTTAACAATCCTTCCCCGCTGTCTCGAACGATTCGCAATTGACGCGCGCGCCCGAACGATGCACGATCTCCGCCGTTTACTAACTTACCTCAAGCCACACTGGGGAAAGTTCACCCTCGCGACCATTGCGATGCTCGCGGGCGCGCTTTTACAAAGCGCCATCGGCGCGCTCATCGTGCCCATCTTCGACCAGGCCTTGCAGCGCGGCGGCGAACCCGAGCGTACCAAGACGCTTTTTGATTTACAACACTTCATCCCCGAATCGAGTTTCGACGCCTGGCGCGCCATCGCCATCCTGCTCATCGTCTTCACGCTCGCCAAGGGCGTGGCCGAGTATTTTTCGACCTACCTGATGGCGCGCATCGGGCAGGAATCCGTCCTCAAACTCAGGCAGGATTTATACACGCACCTGCTGACGCAATCGGCCGATTTTTTTGAACGCCATCGCACCAATTATCTCGTCTCGCGCCTCGTCTCTTCGGCGGCGGCCATCGAGGCGGCCGTGACAGGCACGCTGCGCGACATGCTGCGCGAGAGTTTCACGCTCATCGCTTTTTTGTCGGCCTCTTTCTATTTCTCCTGGCGTCTGACGCTCGGCTCGCTCATCATCGCGCCCATCATCGGCGTACTGACGGCGAAGTTCGGCAAGAGACTCCGCAACCTCGCGCGCGAGACTTACGAAGGCAGTCAGCGCCTCGTGGACACGGCGCAGGAATCGCTCGCCAATCACCACATTGTCAAAGCCTATCGCGGCGAAGAACGTGAGCGACAGCGTTTCACAAGCGTCGCGCGTCAGATCGTCGGTGCGAACGTGCGCTCGGCGCGCATCAGCGGTTTCGCCCCGCCGATGATCGAGCTGATCGGCGTCATCGCCGTCGCCATCCTGCTCTACTTCGGCCGGCGCGAGATCGAGGCGGGCAACATGAGCACGGCGCAGTTTCTCACGTTCCTCTTCTTCCTCTTCTCCAGCTACGACCCGATGCGCAAGCTCTCGCGCCTGCAAAACGCGATGGAGGTGGCGCTCGCCGCCGCACGCCACGTCTGGGAGGTGCTGGACGAAAACGCGGAGACCGTGGAACGCGCCGATGCGGTCGAGTTGAAACCGCTGCGCGACTCTATCGAACTGCGCGACGTTTCTTTCGAGTACGCGAACAGCGAGGAGCGCACGGTGCTCCAGGGCGTCAACCTGCGCATCCCCGCCGGGCGGATGGTCGCGCTCGTCGGCGAATCGGGCGGCGGCAAATCCACCCTCTCGAAGCTCATCCTGCGCTTTCACGACCCGGTCTCCGGCGCAGTCCTCTGGGACGGCACGGACTTGCGCGATGCGACCCTCCGCAGTCTGCGCCGCCATGTCGGCCTCGTCACGCAGGAGACCGTCCTCTTCAACGATACGGTGCGCTACAATATCTCCTACAGCCGACCCGATGCCACCGACGCGCAGATTAAGGAAGCGGCGCGCGTGGCCTTCGCGCACGATTTTATAGAGGAGTTGCCTGAAGGTTACGAAACCATCGTCGGCGAGCGCGGCATCTTTCTCTCCGGCGGGCAGCGGCAGCGTCTCGCCATCGCCCGCGCCGTGCTGGCCGATGCCTCCGTGCTCGTGCTCGACGAAGCCACCTCCGCGCTCGACGCCGAGTCCGAACGCCTCGTGCAAAAAGCCCTCGCCAATCTGACGCGCAACCGCACCACCATCGTGATCGCACACCGCCTCTCCACCATCCGGCGAGCGGACGCAATCGTCGTCATGGAGCGTGGGCGCATCATAGAGATGGGCAGGCACGAAGAACTGTTGACGCAGAGCGGCACGTACAAAAAACTTTACGAACTGCAATTCGCCGATGAAGAGGAGGAGGTTGTCAGTAGTCAGTAGTCCGTTGTCAGTTGTTTGCGCTTAACAATCGTCGTGGCAACGTAAGAGTGAGCAATTGGCGACTGACAACGGAATAATGACTACTGACTACTGACCAATACTTATGAAATCAATGACCGGCTTCGGGCGCGGGACGGTGGCGGGCGAGAATTTTCACATCGCAGTCGATCTCAAGACCGTCAACAACCGATTTCTCGACATCCACATGCGCGCCGGCGCGGAATTGTCGAGCCTCGAAACCGGCATCCGCCGCCGCATCGGCGAACAACTCTCGCGCGGGCGCGTGGACGCAACCATCGTCATCGACCGCACGGGCGAAGTGGCCTACGAGATGAACCGTCCTCTCATCGCGGGCTTCATCGAGGCGATGCGCTCCGTGCAGCAGGAATTCGCTTTGACGGGCGAGCCGGATATCAATGTGCTGGCGCGCCTGCCGGGCGCGTTGCAGCCCGTGCGCGACGGCAACCTGACCGGGGCGATGAAGGAAGGCGTGGAGCGCGCAGTCTCGGAGGCGCTGGTTGAGTTGAACCGGATGCGTCTGAGCGAGGGCGAAGCGTTGGCCGCCGAGATGCACGCGAGGCTCGACGAGATCGAGCGGCAGGTGCCCGTCATCGAAGCCGTCGCGAGCGATCTGGTGGAATCCTACCGCGCACGTTTGCAGCGACGCATCAGCGAACTGCTGGCGCGCGACGGGCTGGAGATCGTCGAACTCGATCAGGGCAGGCTCGCGCAGGAGGTGGCCTATCTGGCCGACCGCAGCGACATCAGCGAAGAACTCGCGCGGCTGCGCAGCCACGTCAAACAGTTTCGAGAGATCATAGACAGCGAAGGCGACACGGGCAAACGCCTCGATTTTCTCTTGCAGGAATTCAACCGCGAGGCTAACACCGTGCTCTCGAAATCAACCGACATGGCGATCAAAGAGGCCGCGCTGGCGATCAAGGCGGAAGTGGAAAAGTTGCGCGAGCAGGTGCAGAACGTTGAATGAGACGCTGAAAACAGAAACGCAGGGGTCGCCCGCGCCGGCCGAGCCGGAGCGCGGCATACTTTTCGTCATCAGTTCGCCATCGGGCGGCGGCAAGGGCACGCTCGTGCGCCGCATCCTGACGCACATGCCGCGCCTCGGTTACTCCGTCTCCTGGACGACGCGCGCCCCCAGACAGGGTGAGGTGAACGGGCGCGAATATCATTTCGTCAGCCTCGAAGAATTCGCGGCGGCGCGCGAGCGCGGCGAGTTTCTCGAATGGGCGAGCGTCCACGGAAACTTTTACGGCACGTCGCTCAAGGTGGTCGAGCGAGAGTTGGCTACGGGTCGAGACATCGTGCTGGAGATCGACGTGCAGGGCGCGGCCAGCATCCGCCGCCTCGGCATCGCGGCCGTCAGCGTCTTCATCCTGCCGCCGTCGTTCGAGATCATGCGGCGGCGTCTGACCGGAAGGCAGTCGGAAAACTCCGATTCGCTCGCGCTGCGCTTGCAAAATTCGCGCGGCGAGGTGGAACATTATCGCGCGTTCGACTACGTGGTGCTCAACGACGATGTTGACCGCGCCGCGACGCAACTGGCCTCTATCGTGTATGCTGAGAGAGCGCGCCGCGTGCGGCAGGAGCGACTCGCCGAGAGCGTGCTCGCCACTTTCCCTTGAGCCGCGCGAATGGCGTCACCCGAATGCGTTTACGTGTGAACTTATTTTAAATCTTATCAGGAGAACCGGCTTATCCGGCGAGGATCAAAACCAAGATGGCAAAAGCAACTCAAGCGACCAAAGAAGAAGTTATCGAACCGGTTGAAGAAAGAGCGCATCCTTTTCTGGATTCCAAGTACCGCATGATCATCGTTGCCGCGCAGCGCAGCAAACAGCTACAGCGCGGCGCGCGCCCGCGCGTCGAGATGGACGCACAGCAACACAAGCACACGCGCGTCGCCCTGATGGAAGTCGAGCAGGGGAAGATCGACTTCACGATCAAAGAAGCAGAGTAAGGCGGCAGTGGCCACGCTTTATCGCCTCGCTTTACCTAATGAGAAAATTCAGCGGAGAGACTGCGACGCGCTGCTCGCGCGCCACCTGAGATAAGCGGCCTCGACCTCCCGCGCCTCCCTCTCCGGCGCGAGCCGCATGTATGCCTCTGTCCTCGCACGCGCATCGAACTTCCCGCCCCGCACCAGAAAAGCCACGTACTCGCGCGCGTAATCGTAGACGAACGGTACAAAGCCCGCCCGTTGAAATTGCCTGACGTGCGCCGCCTCGTGCGCCAGCAGCCATCCGGGCATCGTCAGCCGCCCGGGCGCATTCTTCTCCACAACTTTCCGCGAGACCAGAACGTGTCGGCCGATGGTGATCGCCGCGATACGCAAGAGCCTCGTCAACATGTCCGCCCAGAATCCTGCGTGGACGAAAATCACGGGCAGCCGCAATCGCTCGTCTCCCTCATACGAGCGGAAAAAACTTTCGAGCCGCGCCTGGGATTCTTCCGCGAGTCGCATGGCAGGGGAGAAGTGAATCGTGAACGGTCAGGCGTGAATGGCTGAAATATATTCTCAGCTATTCACGCTTTGACCATTCAAGGCTGTTACATGTTCTTGTAATCGGGGCCGCCGCCGCCTTCGGGCGTCACCCAGTTGATGATCTGGTAGGGGTCCATGATGTCGCAGGTTTTGCAGTGGACGCAGTTGGAGAAGTTGATCTGCAGACGCCGCTTGCCCGCCGTCGCCGGGTCTTCGACCATCTCGTAGACGGCCGCCGGGCAGAACCGCTGGCAGGGATTGCCATATTCTTCGGCGCAACGGTCGGCGCAAATGTTCGTGTCGAGCACGTGCAGGTGCGCGGGTTGATCTTCATCGTGGCCGACGGCGGCGTGATACACGTCCGTCAGTTTGTTGAAGGTCACTTTGTTGTCGAAGCGCAGGCCGTCGTAGCGTTGCTCTATCGCGTCGCCCTTGTAGCCGTAGGCGGAAAGTTTTTTGAGCGCGACGTGCCCCGGCTCGGATGATGCGCGGTCGAATAAACCCCACGAACGACCGCCCGTGATAAATTGCAGACCGGCGTTTGCCATCCCGAGCCAGCGGCCGCGGCGAAAGCCCGCGTGAAAATTTCTCACCTTGCGCAGCTCCGGCATGATCCAGCTTTCCTTGACGAGCGTTTCGTAGCGCGCCAACTGTCGCGCCGAAAAATCTCCCGCCACGAGCGCATCGAAGATCGTCTCGGCCGCGAGCATCCCGCTCTTGATGGCCGTGTGAATGCCTTTGAGCCGTTGCGAATTGAGGAAGCCCGCGCAATCGCCGACGAGCAGCACGCCGTCTGCGTAGAGTTGCGGCATCGCGTAGAAGCCGCCGGCGGCGATGGTCTTCGCGCCGTAGCGCAGGAGCTTGCCGCCTTCGAGTATTTTGGCGATGGCCGGGTGTTGTTTGAAGCGTTGAAACTCGGCGTGCGGGTCGAGCAGGGGGTCTTCGTAGTCGAGTCCGGTCACGTAGCCGAGGTTGAGGATGCGATTTTGCATCCCGTACATCCAGCCGCCGCCGTAGGTGTGCGTGTCGGAAGGGTAGCCGAGCGTGTGCGTGACGCGCCCCGCCGGGTAGCGGTCGTCCGGCAACTCCCAGAGTTCCTTGACCCCGAGACTGTAGACCTGCGGCTCGCGCCCGTCGTTCAAGTTGAGACGCTGCGACAAACTTTTGGTGAGCGAGCCGCGCGGCCCCTCGCCGAGCACCGTAACTTTCGCCAGCAAATCGACGCCCGGCTCGAAGTTCGCCTTCCGGTGCCCTTCCCTGTTGATGCCCTTGTCGCCCGTGCGCACGCCGACCACACGGTCGCGCTCGTCGTACAACATCTCCGCGCCCGGAAACTCCGGAAAGATGTTGACGCCCACCTCCTCGCATTTTTCGCCGAGCCACGCGACGAGTTTGTTCAAAGAGACGATGTAGTAGCCGTGGTTCTTGAGCGGCGGCGGCGTGATGGGCGAGCGAATCGCGCGCGTCTTCGTGAGGTACAGAAATTCATCCTCTTTGACCGGCGACTCGACGGGCGCGCCCTGCTCTAGAAAATCCGGGATCAACTCGCCGAGCGCGCGCGGATCCATCACCGCGCCCGACAGAATGTGCGCGCCGACGGCCGCACCCTTCTCGATCACGCCGATATCCAATTCGCCGAGCGGCTTGCCCTCGCGCCGCCCGCTTGCGACGGCCTCGTTGTGTTCTTTCACCAGACGCGCCAAGTGCAGCGCGCCGCTCAAATTCGCCGGCCCCGCGCCGACGAACACCACGTCCATCTCCAAGCTCTCTCGTTCCATTCTGCGCTCCACATCAATTGGCAAAAAGTAGTAAGGCAAAAGATCGCGCGGGGTCGAAGTCAGGCGCTTGAACGCGGCGCGATGATAGAAAACAAAATGAATGGCTATTCATTTCCGACAGTATAACAAAAGGAAGCGCGCGCCCGAAATCGCGGCTGGGACGACGGGGCGCGAAGACCTCCGGGAATAACTTTCGCGTGACAATTCTCCTGCCGGCCTGTTCATCCGGCGCGTGGGGGCGTTAGAATGAACGCATCCAAAAAGTGAGGTCAAGGGGTCATGACGGAACACAAGCACACAAATCGTCTCCAAAACGAGACCAGCCCGTATTTGTTGCAGCACGCGCACAACCCGGTCGAATGGTATCCGTGGGGCGAAGAGGCTTTGGCGCGTGCGCGCGCCGAGAACAAACCGATCCTGCTCAGCATCGGCTATTCGGCCTGTCACTGGTGTCACGTGATGGAGCGGGAGTCGTTCGAGAACGAAGAGATCGCCGCGTTGATGAACGAAAATTTCATCAACATCAAAGTCGACCGCGAGGAGCGGCCAGACCTCGACCAGATTTATATGAACGCCGTGCAGTTGATGCTCGGCCACGGCGGTTGGCCGCTGACGGTCTTTCTCACGCCCGAACTCGTACCCTTCTACGGCGGCACATACTTTCCGCCGGAAGATCGTTTCCGCCTGCCCGGCTTCCCGCGTGTCGTCACCGGCGTGGCCGAAGCCTACCGCTCGCGCCCCGACGAAATCGCTGAAACGACCACGAGCTTTCTCAACGAATTGCGCCGGATGAACGTCGCGCACGAGTCAGACGCACCGCTCGACACTCAACTGCTCGACGCCGCCCGCAGCGCGCTCGTGCGCACCTACGATCAGAGACACGGCGGCTTCGGTGGCGCGCCGAAGTTTCCCGCGTCGATGATTCTGGAATTTTTGCTGCGGCGGCACGCGCGCACCGGCGACGCCGAAGCCCTCCGCATGGTGACGCACACCTGTCGCAAAATGGCCGAAGGCGGCCTCTACGATCAACTCGGCGGCGGCTTCCATCGCTATTCGACCGACGCGCACTGGCTCGTCCCGCACTTCGAGAAGATGCTCTATGACAACGCGCTCTTGTCGCGTCTCTACCTGCACGCCTACCAAGTGACGGGCGACCAATTTTTGCGCCGCATCGCCGAAGAGACTTTCGATTACGTCGTCCGCGAGATGACGGACGCCAACGGCGCTTTCTACTCTACGCAGGACGCGGATTCCGAAGGTGTCGAAGGCAAATTCTTCGTCTGGACGGTGGAAGAGATCGACGAATTGCTGGGCGCGGAGGATGGCCGGATCGTCTCTGCCTATTACGGCGCGAGCGCCGGGGGAAACTTTGAAGAGAAGAACATCCTGAACGTGCCGCGCCCGGCCGAGACCGTGGCTGCCGAGTTGAACCTCACCCCTGAACGCCTGTTGGAAATTGTTGAGCGCAGCAAGCCCGTGCTGTTCGCGGCGCGGGAAAAAAGAATCAAGCCCGGCCGCGACGAGAAGGCCATCGCCGCCTGGAACGGGATGATGCTCACGAGTTTCGCCGAAGCCTCGTCCGTCCTCGAACGAGCCGATTATCGCCTCGTCGCGGAACGCAACGCCGAATTTATGCTCGACACGCTCCGACGCGAAGGCGCGCTCCTGCACGTCTACAAAGACGGGCAGGCGAAGCATCATGGTTATCTTGACGATTATGCCTGCGTCGCCTCCGGCCTGCTTTCGCTCTACGAAGCTACGGGGACGATCCGCTGGCTCCGCGAATGTCTCTCTCTGACCGTACAGATGTGCGAGGAATTCTGGGACGAAGCGGAGGGCGGATTTTTTTACACCAGCACGAAGGGCGAACAACTCATCGTGCGTAACAAAGATTTCATGGACAACGCCACGCCGTCAGGAAATTCCGTGGCCGCCGAACTGCTCCTGCGGCTCGCGCTCCTCACGGAAAATCAGGAGTACAACCGCAAAGCCGTCACCATTTTCCGGCTGCTGCGCGACCAGACGGCGCGCTACCCATCGGCCTTCGGCTACCTGCTCGGCGCGCTCGATTTTTACCTCTCGACGCCGAAAGAGATCGTCGTCATCGGCGAGCCCGGGGCGGACGACTCGCTCGCACTGCTGCGCGAAGTCTGGAAACGCTACGTGCCGAATAAAGTCGTCGCCCAGTCGGCGGAGAACGACGAGGAGGCTTCGAGCGCCGTCCCGCTCCTGCGCGAACGTCCCGCGCTCGGCGGCCGCGCGACGGCTTACGTCTGCGAAAACTACAGTTGCCTCCAACCCGTGACCACGCCCGCCGAACTCGCGGCACAACTTGAAACAGCCAACAAAAAAGGCGCGCCGCCCTCCTAACGCGCCTCGTCCCCACTCTTAAATTCGAACGCCACGGCTTTTGCCAACGCAGATGCGGAGGACACAGAGTGAAGCGCGGAATGAGTTGGCGCGGAATGTTGAATGATGGAGTGACAGTAAGCTTCTTTATTTCAACGTTAAGGGTTCATCATTCCGCGTTCGACATGCGCCATCATCTTCTCTCCATGCCGGCGACGGTGTGAGCTACACGGTTAAATTCAAACCCGACCCCGCTGAATTCACCCCGCCCCTCGCGCCGCGTTATTTTGTGAAAAATCTTGACTAAAAGCGAAAAACCTACTATTTTGATTGTGCCAACATTGTTTGGCACAGATACACTCCGTGAACCCACACGCTTCGTGCGCTGACACGAGCAAATTCCCAAGAACCCCAAAGCCTTCAAACTTCGTAGCCTACGCGCTCACCATCTATTTATGCCCAACGGAAACTGGAAGAGCCTCGCGCTTTTATGTGGGACGGCTGCACTGGCGGCATCGTTGCTCGTCTTTTCGCTCGACAGTCTGTGGTCGCTCTCGACCGCCGGTTACATCTGGAGCATCGTGTTGGTGGCTCTGACAGTTGTCGCAGGGCGTTTCACTGTCCCGCTCTTCAACGCCGACGGCACGAGTAACGGCGGCAAATCCGTGGCCGACTCGCTCATCTTTTTAGCGGCCATGTTGTTCGGCACAGCGCCCGCTGCGATTCTCGCGGCCGTCGACGGATTCATCTCCTCCAGGCACGTCGCAGACCGGCGCGTGCGTTTCTTCCGCACCGTGACGGCCATCATCTCGACCTGTCTCGCGGTCTTCACTTACAAGTTGCTGACGCTCGTCACGGTCGGCGGCGCGGGCTCGGCCAACGCGGTCAACCCCCCCCTCGAAAAATTGCTCTTCCCACTCTTCGCGCTCACCGCCGTGCAGTTCACGCTGAACGCGCTGGCGTCGGCCTTCTACGTCGCTTTCGAGTCTGGGACGACCAAATTGCAGTTCTCACGCGAGAGCCTCTTCTGGACTTCGATGACGCAGTTGGCGGGTGCGGCCTCTGCGGCACTCTTCTATTCCACACTCAACGGCGGCGGTTTCTCGCTCCTCGTCGTTGGAGTCATGATCGTCTCGCTGGTTTACCTGCTGCTCCACTTTGACGAGAAGCGCGTGTGCGAAGCCCGTCGCGGCGAGGCGGAGAAACTCCGGCACATGCAGGAGATCGCAGACCTCCACATGAACACCATCGAGTCGCTCGCCATTGCCATCGACGCAAAGGATCAGACGACTCACGGACACGTCCGCCGCACGCAGATTTACGCGATGGAACTGGGACGCATACTCGGCGTCACCGAAGAAGAACTGCACGCCCTGCGCGCGGGCGCGCTCCTGCACGACGTGGGCAAATTGGCCGTACCCGAATACATCCTGAACAAGCCCGGCAAGCTGACCGCCGCCGAGTTTGAGAAGATGAAGATACACACGGTGGTCGGCGGCGACATCATCAAGCGCGTTAACTTCCCTTACCCGGTGGAAGACATCGTGCGATTTCATCACGAGAAATGGGACGGTTCGGGTTATCCGAAGGGCTTGCGCGCCGAACAGATACCACTCGTCGCGCGCATCATCTCCGTGGTCGATTTCTACGATGCCACGCGCTGCGACCGTCCCTACCGCGTCGGCATGAAACGCGAAGACTCGCTCGCGCTGCTGCGCAAAATGGCGAGCAGTTCGTTCGACCCGCGCGTGGTCGATAAGTTCGTCGGTAACATCGAATATTTCGATAATCTCATCGCCGAGCAGGACATACAGGAGCAGGTTGCCTCCGAGGAGGACGCGGACAACGGCGCGCGCCCGGATGCCGGTCTCGCCTCCGACATCCTCGGTTCGTCCGCTGACGGCGACTCCGGTTTCCGCTCCATCGCAGAGGCGCAACGCGAGGTTTATGCGCTGCACGAGATCGCACAGACCATCGGCTCGTCGCTCAACTTGCAGGACACCGTGACGCTCGTTTCCAGCAAGCTGCGCTCCATCGTCCCCTTCGACACCTGTATCATTTATCTCGTCGACGACCGCTCCGGCAAAGCCGTCGCGGTTCACGCATCGGGCGATAACGCGGATGCCTTCGCGCGTCGCCGCATCACCATCGGCGAAGGCATCTCCGGCTGGGTCATCGCCAACGCGCGCTCGATGTGCAACACGCCACCCGAACTCGATCTCATCGGCATCCCGGAAGAAATTTCGAGCAATATTCGCGGCGTGCTGGTCTCCCCGCTGATTCGTGAGGACGGCGCGTTCGGCGCGATCACCGTCTACTCGAAGACGCGCGTCTCCTACACCACCGAGCACGTCCGTCTGCTCGAATCCGTCTCGCAGCACGCTTCCATCGCGCTCAACAACGCCATGACTTTCGAGAAGACCAAAGAGAGCGCGCTGACGGACACGCTCACGGATTTGCCCAACGCGCGCTCGTTCCACCTCGCTCTCGGACAACGGATCGCCGAGAGCCAGCGACTCAACCGCGAACCTCTCTCCGTGCTCAGCATGGACTTGAACGACTTCAAACAGATCAACGACACCCACGGCCACGCCATCGGCGACCGGGTGCTCGCAAGCGTGGCCGCGATCATCAAGCAGCAGTTCCGACAGATGGATATTCTGGCGCGCTATGCCGGCGACGAGTTTGTCGCCATCATGCCGATGGCTTCGGGCGACGTGGCGCAGATGGTGGCCGAGCGCATCCGCGACGCCGTCGAGTCGCACGAGTTCACCATCCGCACCGGCCGCACGACCAAAATCGGCATCAGCATCGGCATCGCCTGTTTCCCGGACGACGGCGAAACCGCCGAAGAACTGCTCTCGCAGGCCGGCCACAACATGCAGCAGGATAAACACGGGCGTAAGCTCAACCCCGCCTCAGCCGGACAGAACGTCGTACTCTCGATAGACTCTTTCAGATAACGCGGCGAAGTTACGCGGACGCGCAAGCCCCCGCCGCTACGCGCGTTCGCGCCCATACATGGCGCACACTGAAACTAATTTCAGTGTGCGCCCTTTTGCGGCTCAACGCCACGTTTTTAAGTTCTCAACGCCACGTTTTTAAGTGCTTTTGCAGACCGGCGCGCATCTCGCGTATAATCCCATTTTGCTTTCAAACGTACAGCAGTGGATTTCCGGTCGGGCGTGCGAGCGGCCATCGGCGGCACGTCTCCGCCGTTACGTTTTCGCCGCCGACCGCGCCCGTCAGCATCGAGAGAAAACCTTCATGAGTGAACTTAAAGTGACGCCGTTGAAGCCACGCGACCAATCCACCGATCAAACAGCCATCGCCGGCATCGCGGACTTTGACAGTACGGATGCCATGAACCCCGCGGTGCTGCGCGAGGAGCATCAGCAGCGCCAGCAGCATCAGCACCGGCAGATCGAAGAACTCGATAAAGAGACCCTGCTCAACATCCTCTACCAGATGGTGCTCATTCGCCGTTTCGAGGAGAAGGCGGCCGAAGCCTACACGCTCGGCAAGATCGGCGGCTTCTGTCATCTCTACATCGGGCAGGAGGCCGTGGCCGTCGGCGCTCTCTCCGCCATCCGGCCTGACGATTACGTGATGACGAGCTATCGCGATCACGGCCACGCGCTCGCGCGCGGCACCTCGGCCGACGAGGTGATGGCCGAACTCTACGGGAAGGCGGGCGGTTGTTCGGCGGGCAAGGGCGGCTCGATGCACCTCTTCGACCGCGACGCTCATTTTCTCGGCGGTCACGGCATCGTCGGCGGCCAGATACCGCTCGCCACGGGCGTCGCCTTCGCCGCTAAATATAAGGGCACGGGTCAGGTCTCGCTCGTCTTCTTCGGCGAGGCTGCCGTCAACCAGGGCGCGCTGCACGAGTCTTTCAACATGGCGCAACTGTGGAAACTGCCCTGCATCTACTTCTGCGAAAACAATCAGTACGGCATGGGCACGTCGCTCGCCCGCGCGATGTCCCTGCAGGACGTGTCGCAGAAAGCGCACGCCTACGGCATGGCCTCGGAGTTCGTGGATGGCATGGACGTGCTCGCCGTGCGCGAGGCGACCGAGCGCGCCGTCGCGCGCGCGCGCGACGAGTCTCTGCCGACCCTGATCGAGGTGCGCACCTATCGCTTTATGGGACACTCCATGTCCGATCCCGGCAACTACCGCACGCGCGCCGAGATCGAGAAGCACCAGGAGCGCGACCCCGTCAAACTTTTCTCCGACAGCCTCAAACACAAAGGCGTCATGGACGACGCCTCGCTCAAGGAACTCGAAGATCGCGTGCGCGCCGAGGTGGAACACTCCGTTAAGTTCGCGGAGGAAAGCCCGCTGCCCGCGCCCGAAGAACTCTACACGGACATCTACGCCAACCCGCCGCGGAGGTAGCAAACGATGCGAAAGACGCTGATCATCTCGCTGCTCTTGCTGATGTCCACAGCCGCATCGGCACAGAAACAGGCGACGTGGCGGGAAGTCGCGCCGCCGAACGAAGAGTTTGCCGTGCTCATGCCGGCGCAGGAGTGGGCTATGCGTCGTGTGCTGCCTGTGACGGACGAACTGAAGATAGTGTGTCCGGTCTACGAAGTTTCCGCTGAAGACTTGCGCTTCATGGTGGTTTCTTTCAACAAATGGGAGCGTGAGGGTCAGCCCGTACTCTTGAAAACTTTCGACGGCGTTTCCAAAGGCTTCGAGCACGCCGTGCGGCAAAGTCGCGGGAGGGATGGCAGCACGGCCGAGGTCGAAGAAGACTTCACCCTTAAAGGCATGAAGATTCGCCCGTATCATGTCCGGATTGACGGCAAAAAGGGCGTCGCGCGCCTCTACGAAGCGCCCCGGCATTTCTACGCCGTCATAGTTTTAGGCGCGACCTATGGCGACGCCAGAGTTGATCGTTTTCTCAAGAGCTTCAAAGTGAAGACGGGCGCACCCGAACCGTTGAAGCGGGATAATGCAGATGATATGAGCGCCTTGATGGGTATGGTTCCACCGCCTCCCCCCGCTCCCACGTCGCTAACCCCTGCACCGGAAGGCCCCTGGCCGATTGACCGCCCCACGGGCGCGCCGAGAGCGCCGATTTCCGGCGGCGTGCTAAATGGAAAAGCGATCAGCAAACCCGCGCCGGAATATCCGGCCATCGCCAAAGCGGCGCGCGCGTCGGGGACGGTCGTGGTGCAGGTAACTTTCGATGAGGAAGGTGAAGTCGTCTCGGCGCGAGCGGTGAGCGGGCATCCGTTATTACAACAGGCAGCCGTGAAAGCCGCGTACAAGGCTCGATTTTCGACGGTAAGCATCTCAGGTCAGCCCGTCAAAGTCACCGGGACGCTCATCTACAATTTTGTCCTGCCGCCTGACCCGGATGATCCGCCGACGCGCAAGTATTAGGGGAAACAGGGTTTGAGTTTAGTTTCATTTCGGAGGTTGGTTGAATGGCCGTTATCACGATTCGAGAGGCTTTGAATCAGGCGCTCAGCGAAGAGATGCACCGCGACGAAAACGTCTTTCTGCTGGGCGAAGAAGTGGCTGCTTATCAGGGCGCGTATAAAGTCTCGAAGGGTTTGCTGGAAGAGTTCGGCGAGAAGCGCGTGATCGATTCGCCCATCACGGAACTCGGCTTCGCCGGTCTCGGCGTGGGCGCGGCGATGGTGGGCTTGCGCCCCGTCATCGAGTTTATGACGTTCAACTTCTCCATCCTCGCCACCGACCAGATCGTCAACTCGGCCGCCAAGATGCTCTACATGTCGGGCGGCCAATTCAAAATCCCCATCGTCTTTCGCGGCCCGAACGGCTCGGCCTATCAGGTCTCTTCGCAACACTCGCAGGCGCTCGAATCCTGGTATGCGCATTTCCCCGGCCTCAAAGTCGTGATGCCCTCGACCGCCGCCGACGCCAAAGGCTTGCTCAAGAGCGCGATTCGCGACGACGACCCCGTGATCTTCATGGAGCAGGAGCGCATGTACGGCATGAAGGGCGAAGTGCCGGACGACCCAGACTTCACCATCCCGCTCGGCGTCGCGGACATCAAGCGTGAGGGCACGGACGCGACCATCGTCGCGCGCTCGCTGACCGTGCCGCTCGCTCTGAAGGCGGCCGAAGAGTTGGAGAAAGACGGCGTAAGCGTCGAGGTGGTTGACCCGCGCACGATCCGCCCGCTCGACATCGACACGATCATCCGCTCGGTGCAGAAGACGAACCGCGTCGTCATCGTCGAAGAGTCGCACGCCTTCTGTGGTGTGGGCGCGGAGATCAGCGCGCAGATCATGGAGCGCGCCTTCGACTATCTGGACGCTCCCGTCAAGCGCATCTCCAGCGCGGACGCGCCCATGCCCTACGCCAAAAACCTGGAGCAACTCGCCCTGCCGGACGTGGCGAAGATCGTCGCCGCCGTGCGCGAAGTTTCGTACATGTAAGAAGCTATCAATTGTCCGTGGTCAGTTGTCCGTTGTTTCGTGACGACCACACAATTTACTAAAGATGGACTTGAGCAACTGACGACTGACAACTGACGAAGGACTAATAATATGGCAACTCAGGTGGTCATGCCGAAACTCTCTCCCACGATGGAGGAGGGTCAACTGGCGCGTTGGCTGAAGAACGAGGGCGACAAGGTGAGCGTCGGCGAACCGATAGCCGAGATCGACACCGACAAGGCGACGATGGAGGCGCAGGCTCTAACGACGGGCGTGCTGCGCAAGATACTCGTCCAGGCCGGGACGACCGTGCCGCTCGGACAGGTGATCGCCATCATCGCGGAGGCCGACGAAGACATCTCCGCGCTCGTCTCCGCGGCCGAATCGGGCGAGGCAGCGGCCGCCAACAAGCAGAGCATCGAGGAGAACGTCGAGGCCGGGCATGACGGCGCGCAGAGAGAGTTGGCCGGGGTCGTCGTTGAAGGCGAGCGCACGCGCGCAACCATCGAGGGTGCACCGCTCAAGGGCGACATCGGCGGGCAGCCGGCGACCGGCGGCGTGAAAACTCCACCCGTCCCGCCGGCCGCCGCGCCCGTGGCAAACGCGGGCGACGATGAAACTTCGGGCAACGGTCAGCGCGCGGGCGGCCGTGTCGTCGTCTCGCCCATCGCGGCGCGCATGGCGGCCGAAGCGAACATCAACATCAAGTCCGTCAACGGCAGCGGCCCCGGCGGGCGCATCATCAAACGCGACATCGAAGCCGCCATCAACGCCGGACAGCAACAGACCGCAGCGCAGCCCGCCGCGACACAGCAAGCGCCCACGACGCAACCGGGGCAAATTCCTACCGGCACGTCTGAAGCGCGCGCGCCGCTTACTCAACCTGCCGTCGTGAGCGCGTCGCCTTATCGCGAAGAGCCGGTTTCCACCATGCGCGCGACGATTGCGCGCCGCCTCGCTTCGTCCACAGGCCCCGTGCCGCACTTCTTCCTGACCACCGAGATCGAGATGGATCGCACGGCCGAACTCCGCGCTTCGCTCAACACGCTCGACCCGGAGAACAAGGTCAGCATCAATGACATCATCATCAAGGTGGCGGCCGCCGCCCTCGTCCAGCACCCGCAGGTCAATGCCTCGTTTCAGGATAAGACCATACGTTATTACGAGCGTGCGGACATCGGCGTCGCCGTCGCGATAGAAGATGGCCTGATTACGCCCATCGTGCGCGCGGCCGACGGAAAATCCATCGGGCAGATCAGCCGCGAGGTGCGCGAACTGGCCGGACGCGCCCGCGAGCGCAAGCTCCAGCCCGAGGAATACATGGGCGCAACTTTCTCCGTCAGCAATCTCGGCATGTTCGGCATAGACGAGTTCACGGCGATCATCAATCCGCCGGAGGCGGCGATTCTGGCCGTCGGCGCGATGGGCGCGAAGCCCGTCGTACGCGACGGCGCGATTGTCGTGCGCCAGTTGATGCGCGTCACGATGTCTTGCGACCACCGCATCGTGGACGGGGCGACGGGCGCGAAGTTCCTGCAAACTTTCAAAAAGCTGCTGGAAAATCCGTTGCTGCTGATGGTCTGAAAGTCGTGGCCGCCGGAGTCGCCGCATTCAACAGGCAAGGGGTCGAACGCTCTTTACATGAACGCCACACACGCGCCGCGACAGTCTGGGAGTCTCAAACCGCACGGCGCGCTCGTCGCCGTGCAACTCATCTTCGGCACGTGGCCGATTGTCGGGAAACTCGCGTTGCGCGCTCTGCCCACGACGGGTCTCGTCTCCTTCCGCATCGTCGGCGCAACGATTGCCTTTCTTCTCATTCGCCGCGCGACCACAAGCAAGCGCATCGAGCGCAAGAGCGATTACGCGCGGCTCATGCTCTACAGCCTGCTCGGCGTCGTCCTCAATCAATTCCTCTTCGTTAAAGGTCTCGAACTCTCGACCGTCATCAACTCGGCGCTGCTCGGCACGACCATCCCTGTCTTCGCGCTGCTCGTCAGCGTCCTGCTCGGCTACGAGAGCATCTCGTGGCGCATGGCCGCGGGGCTGCTGCTGGCGGCCGGCGGCGTCGTTTACCTGATCAACCCGGCGCAGGCCAACTTCTCGCGCGAAACGAATATCGGCAACTTCATCCTCATCCTCAACTCGATGTCCTACGGCGCATACATAGCCATTTCGCAGGACATGATCAAACGCTACGGCGCGCTCAACGTCATCACCTGGATTTTCATCTTCGGCAGCCTCTTCACGCTGCCCATCGGAGCTTATCACCTGTCGGATTATTCACTGGCGGCCGTTCCGTGGGGCGTCTGGTTCGCGGTGCTGTACATTATCCTTGTCCCAACGGTCGCGGCCTATTATCTGAATGCGTGGGCGCTCGGGCGCGTCGCTCCGAGCGTCGTCGCCATCTACATCTACCTGCAACCGCTCATCGCGTTCGCCGTCGCGCCGCTCATCCTCGGCGAGAGTTTGAACTCGCGGACGTGGCTCGCCGCCGCACTCATCTTCGCGGGCGTAGCCACCGTCACCCTGCGCACGCGCAGCCGTGCCGTCGAAGAGACCTCCGAGCGTCCGGATGCGCTCGGCCGTTGAAACAATTCGGAAACGCTCGGACATTGTTGTGCGCGCAAAGGTTTAGACAATTTGTAAACCGAGAAGCGATGTCAGTCCCAACCACGCCAGAAAGAATCGCGACCGACGCCCATGCGGAAGAGGCGGCGCTGAAGAACGCGGCGGCGCGGCTCTCCATCATCGCCGCCGCGTTCCTCATCCTCATCAAGACGGGGACGGGCTGGCTGACGGGGTCGATTGCGGTGTGGGCGTCGCTCCTGGATTCGGCGATGGACATTTTCGCCTCGTCGATCAACTACTTCGCCGTGCGCGCCGCCGCGCGACCGCCTGACCATGATCACAATTACGGACACGGCAAAGCTGAATCGCTCGCGGGGCTTTTCCAGGCGGCGGTCATCACCATCTCAGGGCTGTTCCTCATTTACGAAGGCATCCAGCGCTTGATCCGCCCGCAACCGACGAGCCTGGAACCAATCGGCGTGGCGACGATGCTCATCGCAATCCTCGTCAGCATCGCACTGGTGGCGCGTCTGCGGCGCGTCGCCGGTCTCACGGACTCGCCCGCCCTCAGCGCGGACGCGGTGCATTTCGCCTCCGACGTGTTGACCAACGGCGGCGTGCTCCTCGGATTACTTCTCATCTATTTCACCGGCTGGACTATCGTCGATCCGCTCATCTCCATCGCCATCTCGATCTACATTCTGGCTTCGGCTTTGAGCGTCGGGCGCGAATCGGTGGACGTGCTGATGGACAGGCGTCTGCCGCCGGAGGTGGACGCGCAGGTCGCGGAGATCGTTTCGCGCTTTCGCAGCGAGGGCGTGCACGGCTTTCACGACCTGCGCACGCGCCGTTCAGGCTCGCAGAAATTCATCGACCTGCATCTTGAAGTTCAACGCGATCAAACGCTGGAAGAGGCGCACGCCACCTCCGTCCGCGTCCTGCGCACCATCGAGGCCGAAATCCCACGCGCCAAGGTGCAAATCCACACCGACCCGGTTTAAAAAAAACGATGAAGCAGGAACGGGGAACGATGAACTGAAAGACAAATTGTTTTCAGTTCATCGTTCCCCGTTCCTGCTTCATCGTTTTCCTATGCCGTCCGAATCGCGCGCACTCTACCCTGCTCGTCCTCCGGGTCTTCCGCCAATCGCCGCAGCTCGAAGAGTTTCATCAGGGCTTCGACGGGCGCGAGCGCATCCGGGTCTAATTGCAGCAAAGCCTGTATGACTTTGGCCTCGCGTTCGCGCGGGTGAATTTGTGCGGGAGGCTTCGCGGTCTCGCCGGAGGTCGGACGCCCGCTACCTCCGTGCGCTTCATATTCGCCGAGCAACTCTTCGGCGCGGCGGACGACGGGGCGCGGCAGACCGGCGAGTTTGGCTGCATAGACACCGTAGCTCCGCTCCGCGCTGCCGGGGCTAATCTTGTAGAGAAAGACAAGTTCGCTTCCCTCCTCCGCAATCTCGACGTGTAAATTTTCGAGGCGTGGGAGGAGGGCGGCGAGCGCGGTCAGTTCATGGTAATGAGTGGCGAAGAGTGTGCGGGCGCGAAGCTGCGGGTGGTTGTGGAGAAATTCGACAACGGCGCGGGCGACGGCCAGCCCATCGTACGTGGAAGTGCCGCGACCGAGTTCGTCGAGCAGGACGAGCGAACGTTCCGTGGCGTGGTGGAGTATCTGAGCAGTCTCGACCATCTCGGTCATGAAAGTAGACTCGCCGCTGCCCTGACGGTCGTACAAACCGATGCGCGTGAAGATGCGATCACAGAGTCCGACCGTGGCGTGAGACGCGGGAACGAAACTGCCGGCCTGTGCCATCAAAACGATGAGCGCTGTCTGCCGCAAATAGGTTGACTTGCCGGACATGTTAGGCCCCGTGATCAGAGCGATCTCCGGCGCATTATCGCCGCCGAGCTTCACGTCGTTGGAGATGAACGATCCTGTCTCGAACATCCGCTCAATGACGGGATGCCTGCCCGCAGTGATGCGCAGGAGGGGCTTCTCCGAGATGAGCGGGCGGGTGTAATTGAACTGTGCCGCGACCTCCGCGAAGGAGGCGATGGCATCGAGATGCGCGACCGTGGCGGCGGCGGCGAGTATCTCTTCGCGGTTGCGCCCGATCTCGGCGCAGACCTGCCGGAAGATATTGGTTTCGAGTTCGACGATGCGTTCCTGTGCGTTGACGACTAGCGACTCGTGCTCTTTGAGTTCGAGTGTGACGAAACGTTCGGCCTGCGCGAGGGTCTGCTTGCGCGTGTAGCCTTCCGGCACGAGATGCAAATTCGGGCGCGTGATTTCGATGTAGTGGCCGAACACCTTGTTATAGCCGACACGCAGGCTCTTGATGCCGCTGCGCGCTCGCTCGCGCTGCTCCATCTCGGCGAGATAGGTTTTGCCGTTGCGCAGCAGCTCGCGCAGCTTGTCGAGTTCTGCGGAAAAGCCCGCGCGGATGATGCCGCGCCCTTCGCCGCGTCGCGGCAACTCGTCGGCGATAGAATCGCGGATGATGCGCGCGGCCGAGGCGCACGCCGGGAGCGCGGCGAGCAGCGTGCCGAATCTATTTTGATCCTGCTGCAAGACCGCTCGCACGCGCGGCAGCGTCTCCAGGCTTTGGCCGAGCGCGAGCGCTTCCTGCGCCGTCGCCACGCCGCTACGCGCGCGACCCGACAGACGTTCAAGGTCATGCACAAATTCGAGCGCGGCGAACAGTTCCGCGCGCGCCTTCGGGTGCTCGACGAACCACGCCACCTGATCGTGGCGGCGCATGATCTCGGTCATGTCGAGCAGGGGTTGGCGCAGGTATTGACGCAGGCGGCGGCCGCCCATCGCCGTGCGCGTCACATCAAGCGTCGCAAGCAGGGTCGACGCGCCGCCGTGGCTCTCGAAGATTTCCAGCGCGCGAAGCGTCTGCGCGTCGAGCAGCATGAAGTTGCCGGTGTGGTAGCTCGTGAGCCGCGTCAACTGCCCGGCCGAAGCGGCTTGCGTGTCGCGCAGGTAGGCGATGATCGCCCCCGCGGCCGCGGCGGCGAGCGGCGTGCGGGAGAGTCCAAAAGCGGCGAGCGAACGCGCCTCGAAATGCTGCAGGAGCGCGGCGCGCGCAAGCTGCGTGGCGAAGTAATCGTCCTTGCAGCGCGTGATGAATCCGGGCAAGTCGGCATCCGAAGTTTCCATGCCACGCGGGACGAGTATTTCGGAAGGCGCGAGGCGTTGTAGTTCGGGAATGGCGGCGGCCGCTTCAAGTTCCGTCGCGGCGAACTCGCCCGTCGTCACGTCGGCGTAAGCGACGCCGGCGCGGCGACCGTCTGTGCAGAAGGCTGCGAGATAGTTGTTGACTTTACTGTGCAGCAGGCCGGGTTCGATGACCGTGCCGGGCGTGACGACGCGCACCACGTCGCGCTCGATCAGGCCGCGCCCGGCCGCTTCGCCCTTAACCGGCGCGGCCGTGAGTTGTTCGCAGATGGCGACGCGGTGGCCGTGAGCGATGAGCGTGGCAAGGTGGCGTTCGAGGCTGTGATAGGGCACGCCCGCGAGCGGGATGCGTACGCCCCGCCCCATCAATTTCGAGGTAAGCACGATGCCGAGTTCGCGTGCGATGAGACGCGCGTCGTCATCGAAGGCTTCGTAAAAATCGCCGATGCGAAAGAGGAGTATGGCGTCAGGGTGGCGACGCTTGATGTCCAGATATTGCTGGCGCAGGGGTGTGCCGATCATCATCGCTCGATGAGTTCCGCGAGCAGGTCTTCGACGGATGTGAGCGCGCGATGAAGCCTGTGCAGTTGTTCAAAACTCAGAATCTTTGTCACCCGCCCGATCTCATGAAACGCGCCCGTGCGCGCCATGTTCATCTGGAGGTTGGCACGGTTCGTATCGCGCTCGCTCGCCACGACGAGGAAAGGCTGCGAGCGTTGCGATTCATAAGCGCGTTTAAGTTTGGCGAGCGCGGCATCGACGTTACCTTTGCGCTGCACCTCGAAGATGTGGCTCAGGCGCGGGCTGGTTTCGCTCGCGCGCCACACCACATCGTAATACTCAAATTCCCGCTCCGCGTGATGGCCGAGCACGCGCCCTATGTCCAGAAGCATCTGTTGCACGTCGGCGTGCGAGAGCGCGGATGCGCCGGGCGGCGGCGGCGCAGCCTCGACGCTGAAAGAGAAACTCGGCGCTTCGTCTTCGATGCGCCTGCGTCCCTGCGGCGTGATCGTCCACAGCCCCCGGCGTCGTTCTATCTGTCGTTTGTCTGCGAGTTCGCGCCCGGCGCGCTGGACGTGTCGCCGCCATTGCCGGAGGTCGCCGTTCTCTCTCGCCTCGACGTGCGCCGCTTCGTCAATCTGCGGGAAGTAGGCGACGAGGCGTTCGTAGAGATAGCGCACGTCGTCCACGCCGCCGGTGGCGACGAGTTCTTGCAGGATCGGTAATTCCAGACGTGCGACGCCGGGATAAGTCATTGCCGTGTCGGAGGAACGTTCGGGAGTCGGAGCCAGGTGGTGAAATCAACTTGCCAACGCAAGCAAAAATTACAGGAGAAGCCGCAACGAAGCAAGCCGCGAGACCTTCGGCGGAGACGCGCAGACGGGCGGAGGAAGCCGCGCGGTCTTTACGACAAAAGCAAAAGGCAGCCGGGAATTATCTGTCTCCCGGCTGCCTTCCGCTGTTATCTATCGGTCTGACCCTCTAAGCCGCCCGGCTCGCCGCCCGGATGCCGAAGCACTCTTGAATCTCATCGGCTTCGAGTGTGTCGCGCGCCATCAGCCCCTCAGTGAGCCGCATGATCTCATCGCGGCGCGCTTCGACGATCTCGCACGCCCGCGCCATCTGCGCGTTGATGATGACGTTCGTCGCGTGTTCGACGCGATCCAGTAGAGATTGGCTATGCGGGTCTTCCGGTTTGCCGAGATGAATCGGGCCGAGCGGACTCATGCCGAACTCCGAAACCATCTTGCGCGCGATTTCCACCGCGCGTTCGATGTCGTTCGACGCGCCCGCCGTCATCGTCTCAAGGAGAATCTGCTCGGCCGCCCGCCCGCCGAGGAGCAGCGCGATCTGATCTTCGAGATACTCGCGCTTCTTCATCAAGCGGTCGCGTTCGGGCAAAGACTGCGTGACGCCGAGGGCACGCCCACGCGGAAGGATCGAGACTTTGTGAATCGGGTCGCCGTGTTTCACATCGAGGCCGACGGCCACGTGCCCCGCCTCGTGGACGGCCGTTACGTAGCGTTCCTCTTCGTCCATCATAAAGCCGCGTCTTTCCGCGCCCATCAGAATCTTGTCGCGCGCGTATTCGACGTGCTCGCGGCAGACGGAATCGGCGTTATGGCGGGTGGCGGCAATGGCCGCCTCGTTGAGCAGGTTGGCAAGGTCTGCGCCGGAGAAGCCGGGCGTGCCGCGCGCGATCCAGTTGAGTTCGAGTTCGGGCGCGAGCGTCAACTTACGCGCATGAACGCGCAGGATTTCCTCACGGCCGCGCGCGTCCGCTAAGTTCACGGCGATCTCGCGGTCGAAGCGGCCGGGGCGCGTCAAAGCCTGGTCGAGGATGTCCGGGCGGTTGGTGGAGGCGATGACGACGACGCCTTCGAGTTGTTTGAAGCCGTCCATCTCGATGAGAAGCTGGTTGAGCGTCTGATCCTGATCGGCGGAGGCGGAATCGCCGCTTCGTCCGCGGCTGCGGCCGAGGGCATCGATCTCGTCGATGAAGATGACGCAGGGCGCGAGTTTGCGCGCGCGCGCGAAGAGACGGCGGACGCGCGCCGCGCCGAGGCCGGCGAATTTCTCCTGAAAGCTCGAACCCGAAACGGAAAGGAAAGGCACGTTCGCTTCGTTGGCGGCGGCGCGTGCGAGCAGGGTCTTGCCCGTTCCCGGCGGGCCGGAGAGCAGGATGCCGCGCGGCGCGCGTCCGCCGAGGCGGCCGAAGCGGAGCGGGTCGCGCAAAAAGTCGATGGTTTCGGCCAACTCGTTTTTCGCCTCGTCAACGCCCGCGACATCGGCGAAGGTGGCCTGCTGTGAATTACTCGCGTCGCTCAATTCGAAATCGCCCTGACCGCCGCCCATGCTGGCGTACATGCGCCAGCCGACGAATGCGATCACGCCGAGCGTGAGCAGCGCGATGATCCAATTCAGTGCGGAGGCGAGCCGTCCGGGCTGCATGGTATTGAAAACGACGGGAAGTTTCTTTTGCTCGAAGACGCTGATGATCTCCTGCTGCGCGACGGGGTTGGTGACGATAGCCTGTGTGCGCGTGCCATCGATCTTCTCGATCATCATCAATTCGCCTTCGACCAGCAAAGACCTGATGGCCGCATCGCTCGTCAAAGCGCGCAGTTGCGTGTAGTTGACGTCATGCACGATGGGCTGACGGGAGATGTAGAAGGTTTGGAAGACGACCAACCCGAGTAAAAGCGAGATCGCGCCGATGCCGACGAGCGTGAGGGTCGTCTTTTGTGTGCGGGGGAGCAGACGTGAAAAAGGCATTAGAATTTCTCCGGTCACGGCGCGCGTCGTATTTCCGGGAAAAACGATGCAGCACCGCTTTGAGCTTTCAAGAATCTGAAATTATTGACTGAGGAAACGAAATTGATTGAATAAGGCCAACGCGCGGAATTTCCGGTAGGAGCCTATCTGCTTTTGAACGCGGACGCGGCGGGAGCGGCCGCAAACCTGATATCCACTCTAGCATCCGCCCTCGCCCCAAGTCCAGCCAAATGTCTTTTATTTGTGTCGAACGCGGTGTTGGAAAAATCTCAATTGAGCGCAACGCAAACAAATACAAATTCCACCCCTTTCCGATGATAAAAAAAACCGGAGAGGTTGCCGCCGCGTCCCTGTTGGAAAGTAGATTTGGAGTCTTTGCTCTGATTTAGAACACAGGGGGTAGCCGGCAGGCGGCGCATTTCCATACAAGCGAGGCGTGAACGGGGACGGGTATTTTGCCTCTGCAGTTAGATGTAAGCGGGCAACCTTCTCACTTGTAAGGCTTTAAGTTTACACTTAGAGATAGTGGCGCAGGATGGCATGGTCGTTGCACTAGAGAGTGCAGGCGGGTTCACAATGAACCGGGAGAATTTGACATCAAACTTTTGCTAAGGAGAGTGTGAACATGTTGTGGACAATTCTGGTGGTGCTTCTGGTGTTGTGGTTGCTCGGGCTGCTCGGCGGCATCGGCGGCAGTCTCATTCACCTGCTCTTAGTCGTGGCTCTCATCGTGCTCGTGGTCAATCTGTTGACCGGCAGACGCACGGTTTAGTCTGAACCGGCACGAGCGGTACATAAAACTTGGGAAAAGGGATGCGGTCTTAATTGAACCGCATCCCTTTTCATTTTCGCTTCCCCGTTTATCGACCTTGACTCAACGAAAATCTACGAGCCGCGCCTTGAGCGGCGTGGTCACGCGCCCTACCGGGTAGAGATTCATAAACGGGTCGTAATAGGGCGAGCGTTCGTAGAAGAAACGCAGGCGTTCGCGCGCGCTCGCGGCAAACGCCGGTTCGTTCGCCACACGCCGCTCGAATTCCTGACGCAGTTTTTCGTCTTTCGCCAGCATCTCGCGCGCAAGTTTTTCCAGCACGTAACCTTCGCCGTATTCCTTCTGCTCGAAAATCGAATTAAAGAAGCCCCAGTAGACGAGCGAATCCGGCGCATCCGGTTCGAGCAGGTTGACGACGAGACGCCCGGCGGGCTGCGCCAGCGACACGACGACCGAGTTCGCCGCAAAGGTGCGCCGCTCGCGCACGAGCTGGTTCTTCTGCGAGACGGGCAGGCGGTTTTCAAATGAAGCGCTCGCCCATTTCACTTCCGAGAAGCGATAACTTTCGACTTCAATGGTCAAAGGCTCGGCCAGGCGTTGGAGGCGGACGCCGTGCGCGACCAGCACCTCGATAGGCTCAGTCCACTGCGGCGGGATGATGTAGTAGAGCGGCGTCGGGACGGAGACGGTAGCCCGGCTCTCATTGTAAAAAGGCACTGTGTAATCGTAGGGCTTCGAGCCATAGACGACGCGCACCGCGCCCGACACATCGCTCAACTCGCGCCGGAACTCCACGCCCTTGATCACGCGCGGCACGGACTTATCGGTGAACGCGATCCTGAGCGCAACCTTCCGCTCCGGGTCATATGCGCTTCCCTCTTCGACCACCGCTCGATCAGTCTCTTTCGCGACGCGCAGCCAACCCGCCGGGTCGCGGTTCACGTCTTCGAGAGCGACGCGCAGCAGATCGTAAGTGGCGCGCACGCGCGTGCGATAGTCTTTCAGCATGTGCGTCTCAATGAGCAGCGCCGGGCGATTGCGCAAAGGCACGTAGCCCGTGGCGAAGCGCGGCGTGCCGATAAACCCCTCCACGCCTTTATTGACGGGGTCGCGGTTATCGCGAAACTCCATGTAGGTCGTGAGCACATTGCCGAGCGCCTCGGTTGCCGGGACGATGCGCCCTTCAAAGGCCGCGCGCATCCAACCACGCAAAGGCTGCGGGATGTTTTCGTGCTCCTCGAACTGGTACGTCACGTTGTAACGAAAATCAGCGCCGTCCGTAACGTGGCAATCGATGAACAACTCCGGACTCCACTCGTTCCACAGGCGCATCCACGCGCGCGTCTCCGGCGCATCCGCTTTCATGTAGTCGCGATTGAGATTGAGGTTGGTCGCGTTGGCGCGCCAGCCCATCTCTTCGGGGCCGTTCTGGTTGATGCGGTTGTAGGGGCTGCGCCGCTCGTGGCCGTCCACGTTGTAGATGGGCACGAAGAGGAGCGTGACGTGTTCGAGCAGGCGCGGATGTGTCTTCAGGATCAGGATGTCGCGCAGGAGCGCCAACCCCGCATCCTTGCCGTCGGTCTCGCCCGCATGGATGTTCGCCTGCACGAATACGACCACTTTGCCCGCGCGCCGCGACGCCTCGGGCGTGAACGTCCCGTCGGCGGCGGCGATGAGGAGCGGCAGCGCACGGCCTTCGCCGCTCCGGCCGAAATCCGTGAGCCGGATTTGTTTGGGGGCGGCGGCGGCGAGTTTGCGACAGTAAGCCAGCGTCTCTTCGTAGCGGGGCGTTTCGCGGTAATCGGTTCGCTCAGTGTGCGTCTGCCAGTCCGGCGGGACGGGCGGCACGGGGTTTTGTGCGTTTGATTCGTCAGTCATGGCAATCAGCAAAAAAAGCAGGGCACACAGGACTCTAAAACGGTGCATCCGAGAACTCCACATGCAAGACCTTGTTCGTATCCGGCGACACACGCGCGCGCGCAACTTTATTTCAAAGCGTGGCCGCAGGAGCGACACTCGGCGCGCCGCTTCGCGTTGAGCGTGGCGCACGAAGGGCAACGGTTATACATCGTGCGCGCGAACCAGTTGGTGATGAGCGCGCTCACGATGAGAATGCCGGCGAACACGGCGACGCTCAGCAAAGTGTCTTTCAACTTCGATAACGCTCCCGTAAAGTTTGTTGATAATGCTGGCCGCGCTCATAGCCGCGCCGGAAGGCGTCCTGCTCGTAGGCTTCGCCGTGTCTTTCGCGCAGGCGTTCGGCCGACTCTTCATATGATGCGCCACGCAACTGCGGATGCAGAGCCGCCTCGAAGCCGCGCCGGTAGATCGACTCGTCGTTCTTGAAGTCGCGCCCCTGCCCCGTGTAATCCTCGTCTTCCGCATCGCGCAGGCCGACCCACCAGCTTTCGCGCGCCGCGTCCACGCTCTCCGCGCCGGCCGCGTCCAACGCCGCGCGCACGTCATAGACCTGACCGTCGTTTTCCAATTGCGCGATGATAACTGTGCGCCCCTGCCGCAAGGCGTCTTCATAGATGAAAAGTTCATCGTGCGGCAGGCCGTGTGCGATTGAATCTTCGAGCGCGCCGCCCGCAGCCATGCCCGCCGCCGCGCCGCCCGCGCCGAACAGCGCAGCGCCGACGATACCCGCCGCCATAATCGGCCCGACGCCGGGAACGAGCAAACTCGCCGCAGCCGCGCCGAGCGTCATGCCGCCCGCCGCGCCCATCGCGCCGCCGACGAGGCCACCGAGCGCGTTACCCATACCGGGTTGCTCCGTGTCGCTCGTCTCAACGTCTGCTTCGACCTGCGGAGGGGTTGTGCCCGGCGCAAGGACGCTCAGGTTCTCGTCCGACAGACCGAGGCCGCGCAGGCTCGCGAGGGCGCGGTCTGCGTCTTCGCGCGTCTGGAATATTCCGGCGACTGTGTTCATCGCTGTAGAGTCTCCTTATCGGATTAGGTGTGCGTTTAGTTTTATCTCTTTACGCGAATACATTCAAGCGATCTTTCGCCGCGCTAAAAAGTTGATTGAGCCACCCCGGTGGTCGTGTTAAAGTGTGTCTCGCACGTCCGACCTCCAAACGCCGCACGGGAGAACGCACGCTCATGATCGAGATCATCGAAAAACACTGGCCGATGTCTGTGGGCGACGGGAAAGCCACGCGCAAAAAGAAACCGCGCATTCTCGCCATCACCACGGACTGCTGCACAGGTTGCGCGGGTTCGCCCGCGTGCATCGAGTATTGCCCGATTGAGGCGTGCATGTTCTGGATTCCGGACGAGGATCACCCGCCGTTCGGCCGCATCGAAGTTGACCCGCAACTCTGCATCGGCTGTCAGAAATGCATCAGCAAGGGGCCCGAGGGCACGTTCCTCGACGGTTGCCCGTGGGACGCTATCGAGATGGTTCCGACCGAGGACTGGGAAGCCGCGCACGGCATCACACTCTCCGATGCTCCCCCTACGCGCTGAAAAATTTAACGACCGATAAGTTTCACTGCCAGGGTTCATCGATGTACAGGTTCACTTGCCCACGGCTCGGCTCCTGATAATTTCCGCCGTCAGTGCCGCCAGTTGTTTGATCTCTTCAGACATACCGCCCACTTCCCCCCGCGCGTAACGCTCGATGTCGGGCAAGTCTTCCGCCGTCCCCACCAGGGATAAAGCACGCAACGCCTCCCACACGTTTTTGCCGTCCGGGGCGAGCACGAGTAATTCTTCGCCTGTATGTTGAAATGCTCCGTCAACGGCGGACGCTCGCTCGATCTTCCCGGCCACCGGCGCTCTAACCTCGTGGATCAAATTTTTCTCGTCCCGCACGCGCGCCACCAGCGCCCCCCTCGACACCGCAGACCCCGACGGCAGGGTCGTGATCACAGTTCGCCCGAACTGCGGCCTGAGACTGTAAGGCCTGAGCATCGCCAGCAACTCGGCGCGTGCGTCCGCGTCGTTGAAGCGCGAGAGCGAGAGCGCGGCCATGCGGCGCACGGCCGGGTCTTCGTCGCGGACGAGTTGTTTGAGCGCGGCGTGGAACTCAACGGACTTGTTGTCGTCGCCCATCATCCAGGCGGCGGCCATGCGTATGTCCGGCAGGGGATTTCCCGCCACGCGCAACACCTGTGGATACCAACGCCTGACGCTCTGGTCGCCCTTGACGATGCGCCGGTCAATCTCTTCGAGCGCGTGCTGCACGTGGCGCGGTTTCTGGTCGTCGTTCAGATATTTTTCGATCTCTTCGTCGTCGAGTTCGCGCCAGAAGGTCGTGCTGTACCAGGAGAGAAACGGGAGGATGATGAAAAGCGCGGCGACGACGGCGAGCGGCCACGGCGAGCGGCGACGTGCTACGTTCATCTGCGCAGAGTCGATGCCCGTTTGCGGCGAACCGACGCCCGCTTGCCGAGCGGCGAGGCTCGCCCGCGAAGCGGCCTCCTGCGCTCCGCCCTGTCGATTGCCGTTTGAATTATCGCCGTCCATCGAGTTCGGCCTGATTGTCGCGCGCAGGCTAACGCGCAGGGTAAAGGTGATAGAGCATGAGATAGACGACGACGCCCGTTGCGGAGACGTACAGCCAGAGCGGGAACGTCCAGCGCGCGATGCGCCGGTGTCGCCCGAAGTCGCCGCGCCAGGCGCGCCAAAGCGTGACGAGAATGAGCGGCACAATCACAATAGCCAAAATTACATGTGTCGCTAAAATGGTCAAATAGACAGGCCGGATGAAGCCTTCGCCGGTAAACTTTGTGTCGCCGTGCTGATAGTGATAAACCAGATAAGAAACGAGAAAGATGCAGGAGACCACGAACGCCGCCGTCATGCAGCGCAGGTGCGCTGTGACGCGACGACGGCTGATGAAATAAAAACCGGCGAGCAGGAGCAGCCCGCTCGTGGTGTTGAGCAGGGCGTTGACGTGCGGCAGTATCGAATAATCCATTAATGTTCGGAGCGTCCGGAGATACGCGGATTATAACACCCGCGCCGGAAGTATACATCGAAGAGGAAAAAGGAATGTGAGCGAGAGGGATAAGAGACCGCCACAGGCAAAAGTTGTTCGATGACATATGCGCCGCGAAGCATGCTTGATTCGCGTGCCTCGCGGGTTGTTCCGACCGCCGTTACTCTTCCATCTTTTTGGCACCGTGTGGCGCAGCTTTCTTCTGCGAGGGCGGACGCTCGCTCATCTGTTCGTAGCCGCAACGTTCGCACTGCCAGAGCGGGAAGACGGCGGACGGATCGGCCTTGCTCTCGTAGACGGCGCGGTCTGACGGGATGATTTTGCCGCCGCACTGCGGGCACGCCCGCCCGCGCATGCTCTGCTGGTCTGTGTTGAGTGCGAGCGCCTGATCGTTTGCCATGTTTAGTTTCACCCGGAGGTTAAGAATCATCGCCGTCTGCGGGCGAGTTGCGGTGCCTGTAGGCGATGACGAAGATCGCGCAGAAGATGGCGACGGGCGGGCAGAGCAGAATCAACGTCGAGATATTGAGAGTCCGCGCCGACACGCTATCGAGATTGGCGGCCGTCGCCTTGCACATCGCGCATTGCGCGTGGGCGTCCGGCGCGAGCAGTATTAATCCCGCCACGAAGAGCGCGAGTAAAAGAATATGGTTGACCGCCCCCTGTTTTTTTTCCGCCATAAAACTTATCTGTAAACGCGCAGATTGAATATCCTGAAACTGTCGGGGAAGAAGATGAAGAGCAGGCAGATGCAGATGACGAGCATCGGAATCAGCGTGTAAACCAGGCTCATGCGCTCGTAGCGCAGGTGCATGAAGTAGGCGAGGATGAGCGCGGCCTTGATGAGCGAGAGGCCTACGAGGATGATCAACATCAGGACGAGCGGTACCTGGATATAAGCCAGCAGCACCTCCACCACCGTCAGGACAAGCAGCGCGCCGAGGACGACGAGGAAGAGTTTCATCGTGCCCTCGAAGTGGACGGCGACCGGCTCGACCGGCACGTCGTCTCCCTCCGCGGCGAAGAGATTTCTCAACATACCGTTCTCGTAAGCCCACATCAGCGGGATGACCATAAATATCCCGGCGAGCAGGAGGCTAACGAGCGTGAAGAAGAGACTGTCGATGGAGAAAAAGTTTCCCGCCCAGCGCACGTTCGACAAGGCCAACACGACGAAACCCGTGGCGAAAAGCACGCAGATCGCGTTCAGGATCAAGTCCTGTTTCTTCATCAAATTGCCGAACGACCCGAAACGTGTGCTCATGCCTCTTAAGTCCGCCTCTCTTTTACGAAGTTAGACTGCCGCAACCGAACGCGCTCATTCAATGTCCGGTGGGGTGAAAGTCCACCGAGAGCAAATAGATCAACGGGAAGACGAACATCCAGACGAGATCGACGAAGTGCCAGTAGAGGCCGCTGATCTCCACGTCCTCGTGCGTCTTGCGGCGGATGCGCAGCGCGATGTAGCCGAGGTAGATGACGCCCGTGAGTACGTGGAACATGTGCAACCCGGTGATGGCGAAGAAGGTCGCGCCGAACAGGGGCGAGGCCTGCGGCCAGCGTTCGAGCCACGCGGCCGGGAGCGTGAAGGGTTTGAGGCCGTAGTCTTGGATTAGGTGAATCCACTCGTAGATGTGGAGGGCGAGGAAGGTGAGGCCGCCGAGCATCGTCGCGCCGATCCAGCGGCGCGCCTTGCGGCGGTCGCGCCGGGCGGAGGCGGCAACGGCCATGACCATTGTAAAGCTCGAAGCCAGCAGGCAGAGCGTCATCACGGTCGAGAAGATGATGCTCGGGTAAAACGCGAAGGGCGTCGGCCACGCATCGCTCGACACGCGCACGTAGCAATAGCCGATGAGCAAGGCCGAGAAGGTCAGCGCGTCGGAGACGATGAAGAGCCACATGCCTAGTTTCTTGTGGCCGATGCGGTAGGGGAAAGTTCCGCCGCTCCAATCGTCAGCGGTCAGAGGCTCAGCTGTGTGCGCGTGTGTACTCAATGCTTACCTCCACAGGAAAAGGAGTGCGAACAGGTAGACCCACAACCCGTCCATGAAATGCCAGTACAAGCCGATAGCGTCTACGCGAGCGCGTTGGTCGGCCGCCGCGTCGCGCGTGCCCGCCGCCGCTGCCGCGTCGCGCCGCGCGCGCAGCATCAAATAACCCAGGCCGATGATGCCGCCGACGAGGTGGAGCGCGTGCAGCCCGGTCAACAGGTAGAAGAAAGAACTGTGCGGGTTCGTCGCCAGGTAAATTCCCTGCCCGACCAGGCTGCGCCAAGCCAGAAGTTGCGCGACGAGAAAGCCGAACCCGAGGCCAAACGAGGTGAGCAGCCAGCGCCGGTAAACTGTCTGTGCGCCTCGCCTGAGAGCGCGCCGCGCCACTTCGAAGGTCGCGCTGCTTGCCAGTATCAACGCCGTGCTCACCCAGAGAAGCGCGGGCACGGAGAAGGCTTGCCAGTTTTGTTGCGCGCGCGTCGAGCGAAAAACATAGGCGCTCGACAGCGCGGCGAACATCATCAAAATCGCCGACAGCGCCAGCCACATCCCGATGCGATACTGCTGCGGCGCGACATCGCGGAAGGCGCGCTGCCGGCCGTCGCCTCCGCCGCCCGGCGGTTGCGCCCCGCCGCGCGAGCCGTTTCCGCCCGTCGGGCGTCGCCCCGTGCCGCCGATCTGGATGCTCTTCGTCCCCGTGGAGACAGCGCCCCCCGGTTTAGTGCTGACCGTTGTGACCATTACCTGAACTCCCCCGTACTCCTTGAGTCGTTGACTGCCCCGCGCCGGTCGTCGTCGAGTTTCCTTCGCTCGCGTCCGGCGTCGTCTGCAAGATGTAATCCTCCGGCGCGTCGGGCACGGCGAACTCATACGGGCCGCGATAGACGGTCGGGATTTGGCCGCCGAAATTGTCATGCGGCGGCGGCGTGGTCGGCGTCACCCATTCGAGCGTTGTCGCCTCCCAGGGATTGCCGCTCGCGCGCTCGCCTTTGAAGATGCTCCAGATGAAATTGTAAAGGAAGATGAACTGCGCGGCCGCCGTCACGATGGCCGCAATCGTGACGAACATGACGAGCGGGTCGAGCGGGCGCAGAAAGTCGTATTCCTCGAACGACGCGTAACGGCGCGGCATGCCGACGATGCCCATGATGTGCATCGGCACGAAGATGCCGTAGACGCCGATGAAGGTCGGCCAGAAGTGCAACTGCCCGAGCCGCTCGCTCATCATCCGCCCGAACATTTTCGGGAACCAGAAATAGACGCCCGCGAACATGCCGAAGATGGCCGCCACGCCCATCACGAGGTGGAAATGCGCGAGCACGAAATAGCCGTCGTGGATGAAGAGGTCGAGTGAGGTCTGGCCGAGGACGAGGCCGGTGATGCCGCCCGCGACGAACAGCGAGACGAAGCCGATGGCGAACATCATCGGGACGGTGAAACGTATCTTCGCGCCCCAGAGCGTGCCCAGCCAGTTGAAAGTTTTGATGGCCGAGGGTACGCCGATGGAAAGCGTCAGGACGGAGAAAGCGATGCTCGTGCGCGGGTCCATGCCGCTGATGAACATGTGATGTCCCCACACGAAGAAGCCGAGCAGGCCGATGGCAAACATCGCGAAGACCATCGCGCGATAACCGAAGACGGGCTTGCGCGCGAAGGTCGAGAGAATGTGCGAGGTCGCGCCCATGCCGGGCAAAATCGCGATGTAGACTTCCGGGTGACCGAAGAACCAGAACAGGTGTTGCCAGAGGATGGGCGAGCCGCCCTTGTTCGGCAGCACGGCATCGCTGAAGACCAGCCCGCCGGGAATGAAGAAACTCGTCCCCGCGTGCCTGTCGAGCAAAAGCAGGATGCCCGCTGCGAGCAGCACCGGGAAAGCCAGGAGCGCAAGGATGGCCGTCGTAAACCAAGACCAGCAGGTGAGCGGCATACGCATCAGTGTCATGCCGCGCGTGCGCATGTTCAGGAGCGTCGTGATGAAATTGAGCGCACCCAGGAGCGAGGCGACGCAAAAGATGGCGATGCTCGTGATCCAGAGGGTCGCGCCCGCTCCCTGTCCAGGCCCGGCCATTTTTCCGAGCGCGCTTAAAGGCGGATAGCCCGTCCAGCCACCGATGGGGCCGAGCGTGCCCGTGCCGCCGCCGCCGAGGAAGTTGTTGACGAAGTCGGTGTTGCCGAGGATCGTGCTGCCCTCGACGAAGATCGCCGCGATGAGCACCACGAGGCCGACGAGCGTCACCCAGAAGGAGAGCATGTTGAGGACGGGAAAGGCCATGTCCTCCGCGCCGACCTGGATGGGGAGAAAGTAGTTGCCGAAGCCGCCCTGCGGCGCGGTGGTCAACACGAAGAAGACCATGATCGTGCCGTGCATCGTGACGAGCGAGAGATAGAACTCCGGCGTCATCACACCGCCCGGCGCGCCGAGCGGAAAGAGCGTTTCGAGGATCGTCCACTTGCGCCCCGGCCACGTCAGGTTCAGGCGCATCAAGACCGACATGAACATCCCGACAAAGGCCGCGAAGATGGCGAGCAGCAAATACTGTATGCCGATCACTTTATGATCGATGCTGAAAATATACTTGCGTATGAAACCCGTCGGCGGCCCGTGGTGGCCGTGCGTTTCGTGCGCCGCTGCCGCGTGGGACGCGGCCTCGTCCGCCGCTACGGCCTCCGACGTGGTGGAGGCGGGGGCGGAAGGCTCAATCGGGGTCGTGGCCTCTTCCATCTTAGAATTCCTCTTCCTTCGGATGAGTCAGGTTCGGACTATTATCTCGATGCGGTAGCGGTTGCCCCTTGTTGACCGGCGGTTGCACGGTTCTTGATACCGAGCGGGTATTCCTTGATGAGCTGCGTGATGCGTCCCTGAAACTGCGCCTGCGGCAAGGTCATCAACTCGTCGTAGACCGTCGCCGGCAGCGCGATGAGATAACTCTTCATCTTGTAATGAAGCTGGCCGCAGAGTTCCGCGCAGGCGAGTTCAAAACGCCCTTCCTCCGTCAAGGTGAAGTGCATCTTGATCGCCATGCCGGGCACGACGTCCTGCTTGTAGCGTAGTTCCGGCACGAACAGATCGTGCGTCACATCCTTCGATTCGAGCGTGAGTTCGACGGGGCGGCCGACGGGCACGGCCAGCGTCGTCACGACCTGATCGTCTTTCGCGTTCGGGTGCTGCTCGTCCAAACCGACGAAGTTCAACTCCGAGTCTTTGACGAGCGTCGGGTCTGTGCGCCCGAAAGTTTTGTCCGCCCCCGGATAATGAAAGTTCCACTGGAACTGCTGCGCGACGACGTGAACTCTGGTCGCATCCGCGGGGGCTTTGTTCAGGTGCAACTGCGCCCACACGCGCTGCCCCATCAAGCCGAGCGTGATGAAGATGAGCGCGGTGATAGCCGTCCAGACGATCTCCAGACGGTTGTTGCCGTGTGAATAGACGGCGCGCTCGCGCCGGTCGCCCTTCGCTCCGTAGCGCCAGACCGCCCAACCCAATCCGACCTGCGCCGCCACGAAAGAGACGCCCACGACGATGATCGTGATCATAAACTGCCGGTCGTAAGCCGGGCCGTGTTCGGAAATGTAAGGCGGCAGCCACCAGCGGCCATTCACGAACAGCCACACCGATCCGAACGTCAGCAACCAGATCAATACTCCGAGCGCACGACCCATGAAGTTCTCCTTCGGAAATGAGCGGTAAGCAGAAAGCAGTGAACAGTTAAAACTTTTTCTTATCGCCTACTGCTTATCGCTCACTGCTTACTGATTTATGACCATCAGGACAAACAGAACCGGCAAGTACAGAACGGAAGCCAGGAGCACGCGGCGCGCATTGCGGCGTGAGAGCGTGACGGCGGCGGCGATGCTGCTCCACAGAAAGAGCGCGCCGAGCACGAGCGCGCCGAAGAAATAGTAAGCGCCGGAGATGCCGAGCGCGGCCGGCGCGAGACTGACGGGCACGAGCATGAGCGTCCACAGGACGATCTGCTGCTTCGTCAGACGCCCTTCGGGTTCGACCACGGGCAGCATCAGAATCCCGGCGCGCGCATAGTCTTCGCGGTACATCCAGGCGATGGCGAAGAAGTGCGGAAACTGCCAGAGAAAGAGGATGGCGAACAGCACCCACGCCTCCAGGCCGACGTGGTTGGTTGCCGCCGCCCAGCCCAAAAGCGGCGGCACCGCCCCCGGAAAAGCCCCGACCAGCGTCGAGAGCGACGTGCGCGTCTTGAGCGGCGTGTAGCAGAGCAGGTAGCCGACGATGACCGCCGCGCCGCACAAAGCCGACAGCACGTTGACGAATGCCGCGAGATAAATCTCCGCGCCCACGGTCAAGGCCAGACCGAAGACGAGCGCGGCGCGCGCCGACAGCGTGCCGAGCGGGAGCGGGCGGCGCGCGGTGCGGCGCATCAGTCGATCCAGGTCGCGCTCCATCCATTGATTGAGCGTCGAGATGCCGGAGCACAACAGGGCGACGCCCGTGAGCGTGTGCGCGAAAAGCTGGTAATCGAAAGCGCCGCGCACGGAACCCAGCAGGAACCCCGCCGAGGTCGTGAGCGCGACGAGAAATGTGATGCGTGGCTTCGTCAACTCATAATAGGCCGACATCTTCTCGCGCGTCTCGACGTGCGCGCGAGCCACGACGGCCGCCGTAGCGGGCGCGACGGATTGCTCGATCTCTTCGACAGCGATTGTTTCCATGAAATGCCTGTGAAGCGAAACTTAGAGTTTAATTTTCCTGGCTGAACTTAAATCCAAGTGTCGCATTCGGCGCTGCCGCGTGGCAAGCCGCTTCCCTACGCCGAAACATGAAATAACTTAGCTTGCGGCCGCACCCTTTTTAATGTTTCGCGGCCACCGGAAATTCAATCGCCGGCATCACTTCGAGCAGGCCGAGCGAAGCGGTCTTCCCCGCGGCGGGGTCGACCGTGAAGTCCTGCGTCTTGGTCTCTTTCGCGCCGATTGTGACGGACTGGGTTTTCTCCCCGTAACGCTCGTGCCAGGTTGCGACCGTGTAGGTTCCCGGCGGCACGCCCTTGATCTCGAACGCGCCGTTCTCAGCGCTGACGGCGTAGAACGGGTGCTTCATGACTCCGATGTTGGCCTTCATCCAGGGGTGTTGGTTGCATTTCACGGGCACGACCACTTCGGCGCGCGTGAAGGTCTGGATGATCGGGGCGGCGTTCGCCGGCTGCGATTGGTTCCACTCTTTATTGCTCTTTGGCGACGGGTGGACGTTGTGCGCGGTCGGGTCGCTGTTCGTCACCTTCAACTTCTGCCCGGCCATCATGCCGAGCACGTGCGGAATGTAGCGACAACCTTTTTGATCGAGCAAAACTTCCGTCGCGGGAACCTCGAAGGCGAAACCGCTAATGCTCTTCCCGTCGGAGGTCTTACCGTCTTTAATGTAGACAAGCACGTTCGCCAGTTTTCCGTCCTTGACGATCACGTCTTCCGTCTGCGGATTCGGGTTGCTCTGCGCGCAGGCGGCGTCTGCATCCATGCTGATCGGTTTCGGCGCGGGGGCTTCGCCCGTGAAGCTGATCGCGCCCATGATCGAGCCTTCATTGCCGCTCGACTTGTAAGGCACGCCCGCCGCCGTCCCTGTGCCCGCGCCATCTTCCTCCGCCACATCGTCATCGTCGTCGCCGCCGCCACAGGCGAGCGTTAAAGAGAGCATCGTGGCGGCGAGCATCAAAACCAGAATCCTGCGAACTTGCTTGAAAGGCATTAGTCAATATCTCCTGAAATTAAATTTCCCAGATGTTACCAAGAACGACCGCTCGGAGGCGAATACCCGACCCCATATTGCCGCGCGAACACGATTGGCTCACGCCGCGACGGACTCCTGCGCCCGCTGACGACTTGCCGCCTCGCAGACGTAGTGCGCCGGCCGCTGGCGGCGGCGCGCTGGCGATACTTCTTCTGTCGCTGCGTCGACGGGGCTTTGGAGCGGGCGCGCGAGTGGTGCGTGCTCGATTGCGCGGCGGCGTTAGAGGTCTCGCCCGTCGTCGTCGTGCCGCCCGTGGCCGAGGGTGAACCGGCGGCGAGCCGCGCCTGCTCTGCCGGCGTCAGTTGCAGCATGTAGCGGACGAGCAGGTCGGCGTGGTCGCCCTTGTATTCGTTGAAGCTTTCAGGCAGTTCGCCGTTGAATACCCAACGTTCGCCCTCGCGTTTGAAGAGTTCGGACGGCATGGCCGTCCCCGGAATCACTTTCTGCGGGTCGAGCAGCCAGCGGAAAGTCCAACCGGGCTTGAGTCGTTCGCCCGCTTGCAGGAAGTTAGGCGCGGAGGCGTTTTTGTCGTGCTCAGGGTTGCCCGTCAAGTGACACTTCAGGCACGGCGCCTGCTGCGAGGTGAACAATTGCCGCGCCAACGTTCTTTCCTGATCCGTTAATTCTTCGACAGGCTCCTTGATGAACGGCTCCTGCTGCGATGAGACGGCGAGGAAGAAGCGGACGAGCGTGCGCAACTCGTTCGGCGAGAAATTGAAGGTCGGCATGCGCGCCTTCAGGTAGAGGCGCACGCCGTTTTTGTTCTCGCCGGGTTGCGGCGGCAATTCCTGGCTGTCGTTGTTCGGCGTCGTCACGCCCGACCCGCTCCCGCCCGGCGTCGCGCCACCGTTCCCCTGCGCTTGATTGTTCGTCACGCTACCACCCGGCTGGCCGCCGCCAGATTGGCTGACGCCCGGCTGGTTTCCGCCCGATTGGCCGCTGCCTTTCTGGTTTCCGCCCGATTGGCCGCTGTTGTTGCGCCCGGCCATCCCGCTATGCGCGCGCACTGTCGGGTCGTCGCTGCCGTTGCTGAGCGAGGGGTCGGACAGGAAGCGCAGGAGCCAGTTCGGGTCGACGCGCGCGCCCTCGGTCATGAGCGCGGGCGGCAATTGGTCTTTGCCCTCCGGCGTCAGGTATTGCGGCAAATCCTGGAGCACGGATTTCTGGCCGACCTGAATGGAGTGGCAGCCCATGCAGTTGTATTTCTTGATGACCCACCAGCCGTCCTGTATGTCCTTGCGCCGGTCGGTCGCCTCGTAGAAGAAGGAAGTCGGGACGTTTGCGCCTTCCGCATCGACGCTGCCGAGCAGGAACGTGGTCAGCGCGTTTTTCCACTCGGGCGTCAGATACGGATCGGGCATGCGCAGGTGGTCGCGCGGCTCTTTCTCCTTGCCCTTGTCGTAGATGCCCGGCTCTTCGATTTTGTGCTCGAAGAAGCCTTTGCGGTTATACCAACTCTCCTGCATCCCTTCCCTCTTCTCATATTTCTTACCTGTGAAGGGATTGATATTTTTCTCCGCGTCGTGGGTGAGCATGGCGAAGTCGAGCCGTTCGATGGGCGTCGCGCCTTCGGCGGTCAACTCTTTGCCGATGCGCTGCTCGTCCTCGAAGCCCCTGATCTCGTGGCAGTTGGCGCAGCCGTACTGTTTGATCAGGTACGCGCCCTGATCCTTCAGCTTCGGATCGTCCATGTAGGAAGCGTCAGGCCACTGCGCGCCCTTGGAGAGCGAGAAGAGATAGGTGGCGATGTCGCGCGAGTCCTGTTCGGTGAGACGGAAATTGGGCATTACCGTCATGTTCTGCACCTGCAGTTCCGCGCCGTCGTTCGGGCATTTCGAGTGGCCTTCCGTGTCGAAGCGGTAAGGCTTGTTGTTCTTTTCGTAATCGGCGCGCGTCAGGTCGCGCTTCTCCTTCGGGCAGTAGGGCGCCCAGCGCTCGCGCGGGTTATAAATCCAACGGACGATGTAATTGAAATCGGCCTTATCGCCGACGCGCGTCAAATTTGCGGCGAACGTGCCGCCGATCTGATTCTCCACGCCCTCACCGATGGAATGGCAGGCCATGCAGCCCTTCGTCTCGAACAATTCTTTGCCGTGCGTTGCATCGCCCGGCTCCTGCTTCGGCGCCTGTCCCTCGAAACTCGATTGCCAGAGATAAGCCGCAATCGCCGCGCGCTCGCTGTCGGCATTGAGCCGCGCGCTCTTAGTCAACTCATGATCGGGATTGAGATACCAGTAAGTCGGCATCTTCGTTCCCGGGCGGAACCCCTGCGGGTCTTTGAGCCAGGCCGGTATCCAGTCCCTGCGCAATTTCAGCCGCACGTCCTTGAGGTTCGGCCCCACCTTCTTCTGATCCTGCATGAGGTAACGTGCTTGTACGTTCAACTGCTCAATGCGTGCCTCGGTCTGGCTGTTCGTCACGCGCAGAGAGACGGCGCGCGCGAGTTTCGCCTGCGCTTCCGCTTCATCGGCCACCGTGCCCGCCTCTACATCTAACTGCCGCGCCTCGCGTTCGTTGGCGGCGAGTTGTTCTTCAAGTTGCTTGATGGTCTGGCGCGAATTGGCGAGCCCGTCCGTCTCGCGGTCGAAACCTTCGTAGCGGTGGCAGCCGACGCAACCGCGCTCTTGGAAGAGGTCTTTGCCCTTCGTCAACACGTTCGCGCCTTGCAGGACGCGATCCTGCGCGTGGCACTGCTGGCATCCCGCTTCCATGTTCTCGCGCTCGTAGAGCGGGTGGAGCCAGAAGCGATGGCGGCCGTGGCCTTTGACGATGCTCGTGGTGGCGCGGCCGTTGCCGCCGTGACAACTCGAACAGCCGAAGCGTTCCGGGTTGTGAATCTGTAGGAGTTCCTTGCTCGGATGGCTGACGAAGGCGCGCGCGTTGGCATCGATCTTCTTGCCCGAACGCTTGAAGTTGACGGCTTTCAGTTCGAGCGGTTCGCGGATGCCGAGGTGGCACGTCTCGCAGCGATCCACGATCTCATCGCCGTTGACGTTGATCTGGCGCAGCGAGTAATCGAACTTATTGTTGCGCTCGATCAACTTGTCGATCTGCTCTGCGCTGAGGCCGATCACATTGTCTTTCAGATACGTGTCGCGCTTCCGCTTCAGTTCGTCGACCTCTTTCGAGACTTCAGCGCTCTCGGTCAGCAGTTTGGCTTTTTGATCTTTGAGGGAAAGAAACTTCTCTTCCAGTTCGATGTAATTGAGCTTCTGTTCCACGGTCTTATCTGAGTTGCGCTCGACCGGCATCTCGACCGTGACCTTCTTCTGCTTCTCTTTCTCGACTTCGCTGCGCAGGTCTTTTTTTCCGGACTCGTCCGCGGATTCGATGCGGTAGTTGACGACGGTGATATAGCCGCGCTTGTTCTGGAAGGGGTCGGTGATGGCGGCGAGCTGGCTGTCGATGAACTTGACCTCGTCGTTGATCTCCTTCTTGCGAGGCGCAATGGCCTGTTCAGCCTCCTGCACGGCGAGGGCTAACTCCTTGTACGCCTCGGACTCCTTCACGTCCTTCTCCGATTGCGTGCCCGTTCGCTTCAGACGCTTGAGGTAGCGGTTATAGCGCGAGACGAATTCCTGCTGCATCCCCTTCCAGGGACGCTGGCCGTAGGCTTCATCGTATAAAGCCCAGGCGAGCGAGGCCATCAGCAGGAGCGCGCAAACGAGTAAGATGTTGCTCGTCGAACGGCTAATGATCGGATCGCGCGCCGGTGCTTCCGGCTCGCTGCGGCGAGCCAGTGCGTCCGTGTCGGTCTTAGGAGTCTCGGCCACCTTCGTCTCCTCCGGGAGTTTGGGTTCAGACATTAAACCAGGGCGTTACCCACACGTACTTGATCGTGAAAGCCAGCCGCAGAATTATTTTGACCGGCAGCGCGATCAAAACCGAGATGGCGAAAAACTGAAATGTCAGGTATTGCAGCACGCTCGTGCGCGCGAGCAGGCTGGTCTCCAGACGGTCGGGCGTCGTCGCCCACTGCTTAAGCTCCCGCCACGACTTTAAGTATCTCAACTTGAATTCGCCGCGTTTCATCAGCCAGTGCAGGAACAACCCGGCCAGCAGGTAAAACAGGCCGACCACCATCGCGCCGAAAACGATCTGCAACCAGATCGCGGCGTCTCCGAAATTCGCGCGCGTGAGTCCGAACACGTCGTGCAAATCCTGATTCTTATCAAAGACGACGGCATTGTGATCCCAGGTCTGTCCCGGCCAGAACCAGACCCAACCGGGGCCGCGTATAAACGTGCCGATCACGATCAGGATGATCCACGTGATCCATCCGATGCCGAACATGGCGAGGGCAAACCTGCGCTGGCGAATCGTGTAGTAACCGTTGCCGAGGGGGTTCGAGTCGACGTAGGGGAAGACCATCAAGCCCACCATCATCAGCGACGGCATCACGACGCCCGCGATCCACGGGTCGAAATAGACGAGCATCTCCTGCAGGCCGAGGAAGTACCAGGGCGCTTTCGATGGATTCATCGTCAGGTTCGGGTTGGCCGGTTCTTCGAGGGGCGCGTCGAGCGTGATCGACCAGATGAAGAGGATGACCGTGACAATGACGGCGGCGAGAAACTCCACGCGCACGAGATACGGCCAGACGTGCAACTCGCGCGCCCAACCCGGACGCCACGGCAGCGTTTTGCGGTGATGCGTCCTGGCCTTCGCCGGGTCGCTTTCGAGTTCGGCGATCAACTTGTCGTTCTCACGCGCTTGCTTCAGCCCATACCACGTGAAGAACGGGACGAGGAACAACATGCCCACAATCGGCACGTTGTCCGGCGCAGATGTGATTTTCCAGAGTTGATGCCAGTCCATAGGAGTAGTTTCAAGTTTCAGGTTTCAAGTTTCAGGACTGAGGTTTGAAGTTCTTTAACTTGAAACCTGAAACCTGAAACTTGAGACTCACTTTTTGGGCGCTTTCATTTCCGCTTCGAGCATCACGGGCGCGGGGCCTGAGATGCCGCCGTCTTTGCGTATGCGCCAGAAGTGTACGGCCATGAAGATCGAGGCGACGAGCGGAATGCCGATGCAGTGCCAGATGTAGGAACGCAGGAGCGCGTTCGCGTCCACGATGGAGCCGCCGAGGAGTCCGAAGCGCACGTCGTTGTAAGGCGTCATGCCCAGTTGCGGCCCGAAGGGGCCTTCGCTGCCGAACATCGGCGTGGCGCGCGCCATGTTCGTGCCCACCGTCACCGCCCAGAAGCCGAGTTGATCGTCGGGCAGGAGATACCCCGTGAACGAGAGCAGGAGCGTCAACACGAGCAGCACGACGCCGACGCACCAGTTGAACTCGCGCGGCCGCTTGTAAGAACCCGTGAGCACAACGCGGAACATGTGCAGCCAGGTGGTGATGACCATCAGGTGCGCCGCCCAGCGGTGCATGTTGCGCAGCAGCTTCCCGAAGGGCACGTCGTGTTCGAGATAGAGAATGTCGCGAAACGCCTGCTCCTTCGTCGGGTGGTAATAGAACATCAAGAGGACGCCCGTAAAGGTGAGGACGATGAAGAGGTAGAAGGTGATGCCGCCCATGCCCCAGGTGAACCCGTAGCGCACGGCGTCGCGGTTGATCTTCGCCGGGTGAAGGTGCAGGAAGACGTTCGAGAGAATCGCCAGAGAGCGGTTGCGGGGGTCTGAGCGGTCGTGCGAGACGCGGAAGATGGACTTCCAGAGTTGCGTCTGCTGCGGGTCTTTGTAGGTCTCGGCTTCTCGGACGGCGCGTTCTTTGAGCGCAACGCCCTGTTCTCTCGTTTTACTGATCAGGCCGGCCGTGGACGCGCGGCGGCTCTCGTCCGTCGTCTCGCTCGCCACAGCCTTCCTGCTGCCGGCGGGCACGCCGGACGCGGCTCTCAAGATCGACTTAACATCGTCCGCATCGTTCGGCTTCTGCGCCGCGCCGTTTCCGGTCTTCGGCTGGTCTTCCTTCTCGTCAGGACGTTCAGAATCCATCCCCATCTCTCCTGTCTTCGCATCAACACGAATCTGGCTGACAAATAAACCGCTAGTGTCGAACTCGCCGGGAGACCGCTCGACTCGAACGGTTATGAGGCCGCAGAGCCTTGCACTTGTAGAGAAACCTGCTTGAAGTGAAACCCGCTTGAAGTAAAACCTGCCTTGAAGTGAAACCTGCTTGATGAAATTTTACAGGGGGATGTAAGCGTTCTCTTTCTCGAACTTGTTCTCGCCGCCCTTCGGCCAATCGTAGAGGATGCCTTTGTTGACGACGATCTGGCCTTCCGCGTCGAGTTCGATGTGCGCCCGATCCATCGGGCGTGGTGCGGGGCCTTCAAAGTTGATGCCCTCGCTGTCGTAGCCGCTGCCGTGACAGGGGCATTTGAATTTGTTTTCGCTCGCCTTCCAGTCGGGCGTGCAACCGAGGTGCGTGCAGACGGCGTTGATCACAAACAGGCGTTCGGAAGTTTTGACCACCCAGACGCGGTACAATTGCTGATACTTCGTATCTACCCCGATACCGTAATCGCCGGGAAAGCCGACGCGGAAGACGCTCGACGGCTCGAAGATCGTGCGCGGCAGGAAGAAGCGGAAGAACATCAGCAAGCTCGTGCCCATGAAGCCGACGATGCTCGCCCAGATGATGCGGCGACGCATCTTGTTGATGGGCGGGTCGGGGATGGTGTCCACGACGGTCGGGTGTTGTCTGGCGGCGACGGCCTGCGGGATGCCGGCGGCGACGCTCGCCGTCGGTGTCGTGGCCGCTTTCGCCGCACCCGGCGCGACGCGCGCAGCGGGCGTTGTGCCCGCGGGCACTTCCTGCGTGGGCGCGGACTGTGCGGCAATAGATGTCGCGGGCGTCGCGTCGCTCGCTGAGGGGGCGACGCCTTTAGCGGCCATACGGGCGGCGGCCTTCGCCTTGGTCTCCGCCATGATGCGCGCGCGTTTCTGTTCGGGCGTTTCGTCGATAGGCGCGTCAGCGGCGGTCGCCTCAACGTTCGCGGGTGTGGGTGTGGCGGATGGCGAAGGCGCGGATTGCGGAGTTGTGGCGGGTAAGTCTGATGTCGCGGGCGGCGCGTCGCTCGTGGTCGTAGCGCCTCCCTTCGCGGCCATACGGGCGGCGGCTTTGGCTTTAATTTCGGCCATCATGCGCGCGCGCCGCTCGTCGGCGGTTTCGCCGCCCTCTGCCGGCGCGGATGCCGCGCCCTGTGTTTTGTCCGCTGTATTGTCAGCCGGCGATGCGTCCCGCGCATTCTCGACCGGCCGGTCAGGGTTGTTTTCGCTGTCCAAACGCGACCTCCGGGTTAAGAACTGTGAAGCGAGCGCGATCACACGTTCAGGAGATAGACAAACCCCTTGTAGGCTACACCGGAGAGAGTTGGTAGGACTCTCCACAAAAGAGGAAGAACCTCTCCGGGTCGGGTATTAGAATGCTATGCGTTGCTTAGAAGGCCACCGGGGCAAAGAAATTATAGTAAATAGCTCCGGCGTGTTCGCATTTTATACCCTTTTCGCGCCATTGTGGCAAGATGTATTTTTTCTGGCCGCTTATCACTTTTGGGGAGCGGCCAGCCTCATAAATACTCTAAGTCGTGGTGGCAGCAGACGCTCTCTTACAAATCGTGTGGTGAGCTTAAGTTGCCACGACATCCGCTGTTAAAAGCGGTCTCATCAAGAGCATCGCAGTAAAATCTTATGCACCCGAGATGCACGAAACTCAAATGATTTTCTGCGTGCTAGCCGAAGCGCGGCTCTTAAAAAAAGCCCGTTTCCGATAGATTCGGATCATATAATTTTCATTGGTTCACTCGTTCAGTTGCCATTATCAGTCTTTTGAACCGATCTTTCCCGGGCTTATAACAATCACTGACTATTCACCTTGTCAGCAATAAATCAAGTCGAGCCGGGCAAGCGTTGAATGAAAGAGGCATTGTGTGAACAAAGACTCTCTTGAACGCGGCTGCCCGGCTCGACTTATGGAGAAGGAAATCCGTTGTGGTTAGGGCACGTCAGTTGAGTAGCCGGCTCCGCCAACGAGGAATCCGTGATTAGCGTACCCGGACGAATCCTTAACAGTTTGATTGTCGAACTTCCAGTAGCCTCTGGTACTCGCTACCGGCACTAGCTCATGCACTCCTGCGACATTGAAGTTTGCATTATACAGCGCAGCCGCCGACACGCGCGCTTCGTCGATCAAACCGTTGAACTTCAGGGCTAAATCGTCGCCCTTCGCACCGATTCTCAGGTTACCCGTACCTGTGCCGGGAGCAAACGTGCTGGATTTAACTCCCACCAGATTCCCATCCAAATAGACGCGCAACTGTGAGCCGTCAAATACCCCGGCCACATGATGCCAGTAACCGGGACTAACATCCTGGCTGCCTATCACATAGTCAAAGACTGCGCCGTTCATCAGCGTGACGAAGGCGAGTTTGCCGCCGACGAGGCGTAACACGTAGCCGCCGTCCGAAGTTCCCCCGCCGAAGTTGTTGTAACGCTCGATGATGGCCTGATCCGCTCCGGCCACGTTGGGCTTAATTGCTGCCTCAACAGTGATAGCGCCCGTGATATTGAGACTACTGCTATTCGCTACGTCAAAGTATGCGCTCGACCCATTTAAGGCTAACGAGTATCCCAGCGCTTTAGGATACAAAGTCCGTATCCCGTTAATATCGTCCTGATCCAGGTAACGATGTGGCCCGTTATAGAAGGGATACATCAATGCTCCCGGCACCTGAGAATGTCCGAGCCCAAGTGAATGCCCAATTTCATGCGCCGCCACTGTTACCATATCTATCGCAGAAAAGTTGTTAGACCACGTTTCATCATCATCGAAGTGAGCGTCCCCTGCCAGAGAGCCGCCGTTGGGTGGTGGAAAAAAGGCGTGGGCTAGAACGCCATTAGTCCCATCAAACGGAAACCCGTCGCCGTGATTTCCAACAGCCCAGATAATCACAATGTCAGCGCTGGACGGGCTATATACTTCCGTAAAGGTTAAAGTAGTTACATTAGCCCATAAGGTAAATGCCTCTCGCACAGCTTGATGCTCATCATTGCCGGCTATATCATTCGTACCATTCTGAAAGTAGTAAGTTAAATTGGTGTGATTCCACTTCCTACCATCGAGAACAAATTCCGCATTATCCGCTAAGTCATCGTACCTTGTTCCAGACTGGGCGACAGCTACGGTCGTGCGAGAACCGCTTATTTCTACAGCAGCCAGCATGAGTGCCAGTAAGGTTACTGCCAGACAGAAACCTCTGAAAAGTTTGCTCATTTCGTCTCCTTAAACATCAAACCGATGAACAGATTTAGCGTTACCCTGCTAATCAGTGTAATCGACACATTTGTGCCGGCGAGGACTCAAAAGTCAGAACTAAATCACAGAGATATAGTTCAGAGAAGATAGTGAAACGCTATCTTCGGAGAGAGCGCAGATAAACCTCCGGGTAACGATAAGAAAGCTTATCTATGACTTTTGGGTTGATTGTCAGTGAGGCTAACAAATATGGGTATTGTTAGCAGAGTTATACAGTCAGGACAGGGGGAAATGTAAAGTTAAGATATTTAAATGTCAAGATAAAAAATTTCTCAACGCTTTTCACTTTTGACAGGGAAGAATAGACGGGCTCAACGCATAGCTGATCATTAGAAGCTCCGATTTAAACGCTCCCGCAGGCCGTTGATATTTTGATAACTATTACTTGTATCCGGCGGCGAAATGAAGCGACGCAGCCTTCTCTTCAATCGTGTGGAACAATTGATCGCGCTCGCTCTCGTCAGCGGTCTGCCGGTAAGCGAGCAGGAGTTCCTTGAGCGCGGCGAGGTCGCGATAGACGCCCGCGTCTTCGACGGGCGGGGTCAGGTAGGAAATCAACTCGGCATAGGAGCGCCTACGCGCGATTGAGCCTTCCGAAGGATTGTTGACGCTGTAGATGTAGAGATTCGGCAGCTCGCCGATGAGACGATCCGGCCAGCAACGCTCGGATAATCCCACCTGCTTCCCAGGCATAAACTCCAGCGCGCCGTGCGTGCCGACATGTACCAACGCATCGGCGCAGAAAACTTTTTCGATGAAAGCGTAGAAGGCCGCGAAGCCATGGTGCGGCGAGCCGTTTCGCGCCAACAGCATCTTCATCGGGTCGCCCTCATAACCGAAGGTCGGCTGCACGCCGATGAAGACATTGCCGAGTTGCAAACCCTGTACGACCAGCGTCCCGTCGAAAGAGTTGATCGCGCCGGGAGCCGTTCCCCACTCCGCCTCAATCTCCGGCGCGAACGGACAAAGACGCCTGTATTCTTCGACCGTCATCCGGTAAGCCACGTTGGCCGTCGCGCCGAAACGCTCGGAATTGCCGCCGAGCAATTGCTCGCGCAACTCGTCCGCACTCGCCGGCATTTCAACTTTGTAGCCTTCCGACTGCAAACGTCCAAGCATCTCGTAGAGGCTCGGAAACACATCGAGGTCGGCGGCCGTCCCCGTGTTGCCTTTGTTCGGCGGGAAGCAGAAAATTGTGAGCGCGAGTTTGATCTCGGAGCGCGGGGCAATTTGCAAATGATTCCATTTCGCCAGGCGGCGCGCGATGCGACGGCAGCGGTCTGCGAGCGGGAGCGGCGACGCGCTCGCTTGAGACATGCCGCCGTAGACGAACGGCTCGGTCGCGCCGTCAATTTCGGGGATGGCGATCTGCATCCCCGCCTGCACCGGGTTCAGCCCCGTCCACGAATCGCGCCACGCCTCGATTGTCTGCACGTCCAAACTCACGGCCGAACGGAAAGGCACGTTCAACTCGCGCAAAAACTCCACGGCCGCCTCGCTGTCGTTCATCGCCGGGCCGCCCACGAAGCTAAAACCCGTCAGCGACACGATCTGGCTCACACGAGGGCGGCGCTCCGTCCCTTCACTATCGTCACTTGTTTGTCGTCCGTCATCAGTTGCCGGTAGCCGGTCGCCGGTTGTTTTCGTTTTTCCCGGCGCGCTCCTTTTCTTTGAGGCCGTTCGCAGCCCGCTCATGCGCGATGGCCGACGGGCGACGGGCGACGGATGCTTATCGACGAAGAACATCTCGCACGCCTCGCGGTTGTCCATGAAAGTAGAGATCGCGGGCACGGTCGCCAGTCCTTCGGCTTCAATGGCGCGGATGAGCGCGTCGTAGTGCGCGTGCGCGCCGCTCACGATCTGCGGCCGCATCAACAACAGGCCGATGGTCTTTTGCGGATCGAGTTTCAAAGGGCTGGACGTGCTCGCGCGCCGTTCGTACCACGAGCGATAGGCCTCGAACGACTCGAACAGCGCGGGCGCGTCCGGATGATAGACCGCGACGGCGGGCATTGATTCCGGCGGCGGGAGTTCGATTTGTTTGAAGCGTTCATCGGCCGCGTAATGCTTGAGTGCGAGGAGCAGCATCGTGCGGATGTTGGCGGGCGTGGGTTGCAGGAAGTAGCAAAAGAGGGAGAGATAATTCTTCGCGTCGCCGAGGCGACCCGCGTTCGGCACGACGCGCAACAGCGCGGGCAGGCGTTCGATGTAACGCAGGTATTGTGTGTGGCTCGCACGCTTCTTCGTGCGCCCGCGCCGCGCACGCGCCTGCTCGCCCATCCAGGCCCCGACGCGCCCCACCAGGCGGCGCGCCATTCCCGCATTCGCCTCTTCGCGCCCCCCCTCGTCCGCGCCGCTCTCCCCGGTCTCCTCGCGCCCGAACCGCAAACGCCCCATGCGCGTGCGACGCATCAAGTCCGGCATACAATTGATGACGACGACGGCTCGGTGCATCTCCCTGTATTTTTCCAGCAGCGGGATAAGACGTCCCGCATTCTCGCCGTCCGTGACGTGGAGCACGAAGACCAGCGGCGACTCGCGCAGGTCTCGCTCGATCTCGCGCCACTGTGGTTCATCGAGCGGCGCGCCGAAATTATAGCCCGCCACGCGCAAGCCCGGCGCATACGCGTGCCCGATCTCGCGCTCGGCTTGTTTGAGCGGAGCGAGCAGGCTTGAGCCGACGTAGAGAACTGTGATCTTCACATTCAACCTTCCGGTGTCGATGTCGGGTGGCGGCGACGGCACGCACGGCCGTCGGCTTCCTTACGTTTTTAAGTTTCGGGCGGGTCATAGCCCCTGGCCTTCAGGCGTTCCTGCATCCGCCGGCCGAGACTCTGTCCTCGTTCATAACCGACAATGTACCCCTCCTCTTTCACGCGCGGCATCGTTTCCAACAACTTCCTGCCCGCCGGCGACTCATAAAATTTAATCAAAGCTTTAACTTCGGCCGCGCTGAAATGGCGCGCGAAAATGGGTACGTAGGTGTCCCGAATCATCTCCGCGTTGAACTCCGCATCAAATTCTTTCCGCAACTCTTCCCAGACCTTCGCGGGAACATGTGGGAAGGAGAGCTTGAAATTATTGAACGCCGGTTCGAGCAATTTCACTTCTTCCTCGACGACTCTCATCGCATCCAGCAGACGGAGTATATCCGCGCGCCGCTCAGCGCCGAGAGTGACCGGCGCACGGCGGCCGCCGGCAGCCACACCGCCGCTCTGCCCCAGTGCCGTGCCGCCGAAGATAACAACCACATAGAACATTAACGCCGCTAACTTGCGTGCCGACATCTCGTATTTCCCTTCGTCTGTTTAGATTTAGGCGACTCAGTTCAGGCAATGCCCTCGATGCGGTCTTCCAGCCCGGTGAAGATTTCGCGCAATTGTTCGATCACACCGGCTTCGGCCTGCCAGAAACCGCGCCCCTCGGCTTCGAGCAGTCGCGCGACGAGCGAGCGCGCCGAGTGCGGATTGAGTTCGCGCAGGCGTTCGAGCATTTGTTCGTCGAGCACGAAAGTTTCGGCCACTTCCCGGTAGACCCAATCTTCAACCGCGTCGGCCGTTGCGCTCCAACCGAACGTGTTGGCGACGTGGCTCTCGATCTCGGCCACGCCACGAAAACCGTGTTTGATCATCCCTTCATACCACTTCGGGTTGAGCGTCTTCGTGCGCGTCTCAAGGCGAATGGTCTCTTCCACCGAACGCACCTTCGCCTCGCGCGAGAGCGTGTCCGAGAGATAAATGGCCGGGCGCGAGGCGGACTGTTTCTCGACCGCCTTCGAGACGCCGCCGAGGTACTCGAAATAATGATCGACGTCCGTGATGCCGATCTCGAACGAGTCGATGTTTTGATAAGTCGCTTCCACGCGCGCGAGCGCGCCGTTTAAAGCGGAGCGCGCTTCGCGTCCTTCGAGTGCGCGCCCCTCACGGTCGCGTCCGTAGGCGAAACACTTGCGCGTGACGAAGAGGTCGGCCAGAGTATCGTCTCCTTCCCACTGCGACTCCATGACCATGAAGTTGACGTTCGTGCCGTAGTTGCCCGCCGCGTTCGAAAAGACACGCAGCACGGCCTCTTCAAAAGGGCACGCTTCCGCCTCCATCCGGGCGCGAATGTTGCGCCGCACGTAGTTCGCTTCGGGCGGTTCGTCGAGCGCGGCGACGCAATGCACGGCGCGGTCAAGTAAGCCCATCGTCGCCCCGAAAAGATCGCGGAAGATGCCCGAGACGGTCATCACCACGTCGATGCGCGGGCGGCCTAATTGCGCGAGCGGGATCGCTTCCACGTCCGTCACGCGGTTCATCCCGTCGCGCACGGGGCGCACGCCGAGCAGCCAGAGCGCCTGCGCCACGCCCTCGCCCTGCGTCTTGATGTTGTCGAGTCCCCAGAGGACGAGCGCCAGTGCGGCCGGGTAGCGGCCATGCTCCGCACGGTGGCGTTCGAGCAGAAGTTTGACGACGCGCTCGGCGCGCGCGTATGCCAGATCGGAGGGCACGACGTAAGGATTGACGGCGTGTGTGTTTCTGCCCGTCGGCAGGATCGAGGGATTCTGCACGATGTCCGCGCCCGGCCCCGGCTCGATGTACTCGCCGCGCAGAGCGCGCGCGAAAGCGTCCAACTCCTGATTGTGCTCCAACTGCTTCGCGATCTTGTCCAGCAGCGCGAAGACGCGGCGCGACTCTTCCGTTGGCACGCGGGCGGTTGCCTCCAACCACGCGCACGCCGCTTCTGTTCCGTCCGAGAGGAAACGTTTGATGGCCGCGCGCGTTGTTGCTTCAATTTGTTCACGCGCGCGCAGGCTTTGCTCGTTCAACCCGGCCTCCACGTCCGCGTGCGAAGTTGTACCGGCGGCCAAATTTTCTTCGATGAGTTGCGGGAGTGAGCGCGCGCCCATCTCCGGCCGGTCGAACGAGGCGACCATGCGCAACAAATCGGCGCGTTCGCCGTCGTCCGACGCGCGCCCGAAGACGTGCAGCCCCGTCTGGATCAAACGCTCCTCGATCTCCGACACCTGCTCGCACAATTCGAGCACGCGCCGGTCGCGTTCATCCCGGCCGAGTTGTCTGTGGTCGCGTTTCTCGCTCATGTGTGAACCGTTTGAAGCCGCGTGCTGGAGAGACCTGAAGGGCGCGCATAAAATAACTATGTTTCAATCGCTTTGTAAATGAGAACGCGGAAAACAATTTGAGGCGGTGTAGGGATGGTGTCTCAGTTTTCCGCCAGCGCGTCGCCGATCTCCGCGGACGCGGGCAGGTACACGTAACGCCCGCCGAGGGCGCGCGAGAGAGCCTCTCCTTCGCCGCCGCGTGTGAAACGGTTCTGTGTGTCCACGACGATTGAGGCGACGCCGGCGCGTTGCAGGGCGACGCCGACGAGTTCCACCTCTTTCTTGATTTGTCTCTGCACGAGCGCACGGTCTCCGTCCAGACGCCCGTCGCGCGCCACGTTCGCGCGACCGTCCGTGAAGAGGAGGAGGACGATGCGCTCGCCCCCCCGGCGCACGGCGCGCTCGCTCATTTCAAGGGCGCGCAACAGGCCGGAGGTGAGCGGCGTTGCTCCGCCGACGGGCAGCGCATCGAGCAGGCGGCGGGCGCGGGCGCTCGACTGGCTCGGTTGGAGGAGCACGCGCGCGGCGCGTTCGCGAAACGCGATCAGTGCGACGCGGTCGCGTTTGACGTAAGACTCCCGGAGCAGACGCACCAGCGCGCCCTTCGCCTGCCTGATACGATTGAGCGCCATGCTGCCCGATGTGTCCACGGCGAAGATAAAGAGCGTGCCCGTGCGCCGGCTGAAATGTTTGTAGCGCAGGTCACCAGTGCCCAATTCAATCATACGTCCTGTCGTGACGCCCGCGCCGCTTGCCATTCCGGCCTCGTCGCTTGCCGTTACGACCGCGCTGCTTGTCGCTCCGGCGTGGGGGCGACGCACCAACTGCGCGGCGGCGGCAACTCGCAGCGTCGCATCGAGCGCGATCTTCAAATCGTTCGGATCATGCTCGCGGCGCGCGACGGCTCGTGTGTAACGCCCGCGCGCTTGATCGGAAGCGGCGCGCGCGGCGTGGCTGCGGCGGCGCGCGTTCAAGCCGGTCTTAGCGTGCGGCGTCTTCACATTCGGTTTCTCGTTGGGAGCAGGCGGCAAACTCGCGTCGAGCGTGGGCGCAGGACGCGGCTCCGCATGTGCCTGAGATGCGGCGTCGGCGTCCGCACGGCGTGATTCACGCGGCTCGCCGCCCGCGCCCTCGTGATTTCCGCACGGCTCATCCGGAGAAGTTTTTTTCGGACGGCTGCGACGCTCCCCTGTTGTAGCCGGTTCGGCCGCGCTGCGCGCCGCATCAGCCGTATCGCGCGCCGCTTCGCCCGCGTCTTTCGTGTCCGGCTTTGAGGTGTCGCCCGCGCCGAACAGTTCCCGCGCGGCCTGTTCGATCTGGGAACCGCCGCCACCGGACGGTTCGAGGGGGTCGCGGCGCAGGCGATGGCCGAGCGCCAAAGCAGCCACGCGGCGCACGTCCTCCGGCGCAACCTCTTTCCGATTCTCGAACGCGCACAGGGCGCGCGCCGCACGCGCGATGGTCAACTCGCCACGATGGCCGTCCACACCGAGACGCACGCACAACTCCGCGATGCCGCGCACGAGTTCAGGCCGAAGCCGCAAAACTTTAAACGCTTCGCGCGCGCGCACGAGTCGGCGGCGGAGCCTGATCTGCTCGCGCTCCCACCCGGCGCAGAAGGCGGCGGGGTCTTGATCGAACGCTTCGCGGCGGTTGATGATCTCGATCCGTTCTTCGATGTCTGTGGCGGTGCGAATCTCTGTGTAGAGGCCGAAACGGTCGAGTAATTGCGGCCGCAGTTCGCCCTCTTCCGGGTTGCCCGAACCGGCCAGCACAAACTCCGACGGGTGCTCAATCGACACCCCCTCTCGTTCCACGCGGTTGCGCCCCGAAGCGGCCACGTCGAGCAGCAAATCGACGAGGTGATCTTCGAGCAAATTCACCTCGTCAATGTAGAGAAAGCCGCGATGCGCGCGTGCGAGCAGCCCCGGCTCGTAGGTCTTGACGCCCTCCCTGATCGCGCGTTCGAGATTGATCGCGCCCACGACGCGGTCTTCCGTCGCGTTCAGCGGCAGTTCGACAACCGCGACGTGCGCGCGCTCCTCGGGCAATACGCCCGACTCGGCGAGGCGCGCACGGCAATCGGAGCATAGGTTCTCTTCCCGTCGCGGGTCGCAGCCGTAGAGACAGCCGCGCACTTTCGAGAGCGGCGGCAGCAATTCAGCCAATGCGCGCACGGCCGTCGACTTGCCCGTGCCTCGATGCCCCATGACGAGCACGCCGCCGATGGCGGGCGCGATGACGTTGAGCAGCAAAGCGAGTTTCAACTCTTCCTGCCCGACGATGGCCGCGAACGGATAGACGTGTCGCCGTGGCAGGCGGGATGTGGTGAGTTTTGTGTTGGTGGCAGTCCGTGGCGTCATCTGTTCGTGCCGGTGCGCGTCGCCGCGCTCAGGAGATTCCCGTGGGTTTCGTGTTATACGAAAGCGCGTGTCTTCCGCATCCGCCGAAAAAGTGATTTCGGTTCTCAAAGGAAACGCGCCGGGCGCGCGCTCTTATCCGAGACGGTTGGAGGCCGGAGCCGGGGCGACGCGCAAGGCCGTGTAGCGTCTCATCACAACGTGGCCGACGAGCGAGAGCGCGGCTACCGCCAGCAGCGAAAGCACCACGGGCGCGCTGACGGCGTTGGCCGCCGAACCCGCCTCGACGGCCGTCCGCACGGCGGTCGCGTAGACGTAAGACTTGAGACCCATGGCCGCGAGCGTAGCGAGCAGGAAACGCACGGGCGAGATGCGCGCCAGCCCCGCCGCGTAATTGACTACGCCGTGCGGCGTGGGCGCGAGCCGCAAACCGAAGAGGGTAAGAAAACTGGAATGAGTTGACAGAAAACGCTGCACGCGCCCGTCGCGAAAACGCTCAGCCCAGGAACCGCCCACGAAGCGCGCCAGCAGGTAGCCTCCCGCCGCGCCGGCCACGCAGCCCGCTGTCGTAATCAAGGTTGAGAGGTGTGGCGGAAACAGGAGCGGCGTGAGAATCAGGAAATAAGAGGCCGTCAGGCAACACGTCAAACTCGCGGCCATGATGAGGACGATGATGAACGCCGTGAAGAGACTCGCACCGCCCGCCTGCCACTGCTCCGGCGAAGACCAGTTACCGCCGCGCCGGTACAATATGAACGCGAACATGAAGGCCGGCAATGCGAGCGCCATGCGCCACGCACGCCCGCGACGCCGCTCAAGCTGAAATTCCTCGCCTGTGGTTTCTCGCTCTGCCATTCGCTCGCTCAAAGTTTTCGGCCGCGCAAATTTGGGCGTCTCTCTTCAAGGTTCGATAGACATCCGCAGCACGGCCGTCATCGGTTGCCGCTCGGTCTTTCCCGTCTTCGAGACGATGACGAGCACGCCGTTCTCAACCGTCACGCGGCGGATGCTCGACATGTCGCGCTCGAACGTTTCGCCGTCGCGCATGACGAGAACGAGTCGCGCACTGGCCGGGGCGGGCGTCGCCGCCGCCGCTTCCGGCGACGACGGGACAGGCTCGGCGGGCGTCGCGCCGGTTCTTCTCGCCGTGGTTGTGTTTCTGTTACCGCGCGCGCGCGGCACGCGCACAGGGCGCGCACGCTCCGCCTTCGGCCTCGGGACAGACTCCGTCGCTTCGTTGCCGTTCGGCGCGTCGCTCGCCTTGGCTGCGTTCGCCGTCTCGTCCTTCGACGCCCCGGCCTTCTGCGCGTCGCCGTCTACGGCTTCCCGGTTCGGCGAGTTCCGGCGCGCCGTCTCCGCGCGTGAAGTTCTGCGCGCACCGGAGCGCGAACGCGCGGGTTTGGGATTCGGGGACGTCCTCCCGGCGGCGGCGGGCGGCGCGGGCGCGGGTTCCGGCCGCGCCGGTTCTTCCCTGGCGACCTCCACGACGGGTTCCTCGATGCGCGCTCCGACCGAAGAGACGCGCCTGACTTTCCGGTTTGCGCCCGTCGGCGCCGTGCCCGTCGCCCCCGTGTTCGCGGCCGTGGTGTCGCCCGGCACGCCGCCCTCCGTGGCAAGAGGCGAGGCCGGTCTGAACGCGCCGCCGAGACGGATGCGATAAGTGCCTTCCGCGTCGTTCGGCGTGCGCGCCTGCACGCGCAGGATGAGCGGTTCGTCACGGCGCAAATAGACAGTCTTCGCGCTGCGGTTTGCGCTCGTCCCCGCGTAGAGCGTCACCTTGGTTAACGGGCGCATGTTGTTGGCGACGAAGATGTCCACGTCGCCCTCCAGGTTGAAGCTCTCCACCGTCAATTCAAGATCGCCTTGCAGCCCGCTGAAGGTATAGAAGAAGCGCGTCGAGCGTGCGTCGCCGATGTCGAGCGGGGCGATGCTCCCGGCGATCTCGTTCGACACGACGGGCGTCGGCGAGTTGGGATCAATCGATTGTGCGCGGGCAGATGCGACGAGGAGCAGGGCGAGAGTTGCCGCCGGGATGAGTCGTCGCGCTGTGGTGCGGAGTTTGAAAACGGTAAAAAGCATCGGTGTATCGCAAGTGGAAACTGAACGTCTCAGAGTTTAACAGTCTCCCCGTTTGCTAACAAAGCCAATGTGCGCGCAGGACGTTGGAATCAAAAACGATACGCGTTAGGCGTTGCAACCAGCCCCCTGAGACTGGCGGCGCACCTGCGGGCTTGAGCCGCATCCATCGTGAGCGTGGGGAGATGGATGCCGTCCGGCCTGGATTATAAATTCAGGTGGTGCTCACGGAGAGCCGGAAGACTTCTGAGGCCGGTGTCGTGGAGCGGCGGGCAAAGGGCGCATAGCCTGTACTTCAGGAAGATTGTTGAGAAGCGTCCTCACCGGCCGTCGCTTCTAGTGGCCGGTTACGTCGCCGGTCATGTGGCGGGGTGCTGACCTTACTTTCATCCTTCACCACAATCGTTTCGGCAATGCGGTCATGCACCGTGCGCCTGTTTGGATGTATGAAGAACTGTATGAAACCAAAACCAAATTCCAGTGCCGATGCCCCGTATCCCAGCGCGCGCTCGAAGGATTGCCACAGCGTCATCCTCTCATGCGCGAGCGAAACGACACGAATGCCTGCGAGCCGTTTACCGAGTGTGCGACCGTTGCCCCAGTAAGTGGAAAGTCCGAAATAGAGAACAACGACGATGAGGCTGTACCAATGATGCAGGTCGAACTTCAGAGTTACATCTGTCTTCAGTTTCAGCAGCCCTAAACTTGAGGCCAGACGTACGCCCAGAATAAACACGACCGCGAACAAAATAAAGGCGAGCACAAAGTCGAAGACGAATGCGCCCGCGCGGGCTTTGAAAGAGGCCAGTTGCGCTCCGTGAACCTGGTGCATACGTTCGGTTTCATGAGCATCATAGGTTCGCATGTTACGTCTCACTTGAATAAATTCGACAATTTGAGCGAGATAAAACTCGCGGTGGCTCTTGATGTGGCAAATCGTGTTCGAGCATATCATCGCGCATGTGTGAAGAAAAACAGCGACGGCGCGATGTGTAGAAATGCCCCGGGAACTGCATTTACCTGCGTAGTTTGGACTTCGGACGGACAAAAAAAACACCCTGCCCGTAAGACATTACATTGCAACATCTGGAGCAGGGTGTTGATGCCGAAGGGGGGACTCGAACCCCCACGAGTTACCTCACACGCCCCTCAAACGTGCGCGTCTACCAGTTCCGCCACTTCGGCTGATGAAATTGTCAAAGTCGCACACGGCCAGGTTCTCAACCTCCGGAGGCGAGAAAGAAGGCTCGCGGCCGTTACTTGTTCTGCTGCGGCGACGCCTGCGGCTGCCCGTTGTTGTTGCTGTTGGCGTTGCCTTCCTGCGGCGGCGCGGCGTTTGTGTTCGCGGCGGGCGCGCTCGTGGCTTCCGTTCCGCTTTGGGTCGTGTCGGTGGCGGGAACGTTCGTGTTGGGGGCGGGCGCGGGGGCGGTCGTCTGCGCCGGCGTCGCCTCGGACTCATCGTCTACGACCGAGCGTGAACCTGTAACGATGGGCAGCGAGAGCGTCAGCGCGACGAGCATAAAGAGCGCGGCGGCGACAATCGTGACCTTCGCGAGAATGGTCTGCGTGCCGCGCGGCCCGAAGGCCGTGCTCGACACGGAACTGGTGAAGAGCGCGCCCGCGTCGGCCTTGCCCGGCTGTAACAGCACCGCCACGATCAACACGAGGCACGACAGGATGAACAGCCCGTATAAAAGATAAGTCAACAAAACACGATCCTCAGTTCAGGGAGTTTCAGCTTTCAAGTTAAAGTAATGAGCAACATACAGTCCTGAAACTTGAAACCTGAAACTTACATATTGTAATTCACGATCTGCGCGAACGTCTCGGCTTCCAGACTTGCGCCGCCGACGAGCGCGCCGTCAACGTCCGGCTGTATCATCAGCCCGGCGATGTTATCCGGCTTGACCGACCCGCCGTAGAGGACGCGCAGCGCGTCGGCTAACTCCGGCGAATGCCTCTCCGCGAAAACGCGCCGGATAAACGCATGCATTTCCTGCGCTTGTTCCGGCGTCGCGGTGTGTCCGGTGCCGATAGCCCAGACCGGCTCATAGGCGATGATGATACGGGCGAGGTCGGAGGATGTCAAACCGCGCAAGCCGCCCTCGACCTGCCCGCGCACTACCGATTCGGCATTCCCCGACTCGCGCTGCGCCAAAGTCTCGCCGACGCATACGATCACCGTCAAACCGGACGCGAGCGCCGCCTGCGTCTTCCGATTGACGAGTGAATCGGTCTCGAAATAATACTGCCGCCGCTCGGAATGGCCGACGATGACATGCGTCGCGCCCACGTCCTTCAACATGTCGGCCGCGATCTCGCCCGTGTGCGCGCTGTGTTTGCTCTCGGTCGAACAGTCCTGCCCGCTGATACGTATATTCGACCCCTCCAGGCGATCCGCGACGGTCTTCAGCGACGTGAAGGGCGGCGCGATGATCACCTCGCAGTGATTCACGTTCGCCACGAGCGGGCGCAAACTGATCGCCGTCGCAACCGACTCGGCGACCAGTTTGTACATCTTCCAATTTCCGGCAATGACGGGTTTTCTCATAAAGTCAGAGGTCAGAGGTCAGAGGTCAGAGGTTAGTAAAGGCAGTCTTTGTTTTAACTGACCTCTGACCTCTGGCCTCTGACCTCTTCATATATCGTTGAGTGCGGCCACGCCGGGCAATTCGTCGCCCGCGAGAAATTCGAGGGTCGCCCCGCCGCCGGTCGAGATGTGCGTAATGCGTTCGGCCACCCCGGCCTGCGTAATGGCGGCCACTGAATCACCACCGCCGACGATGACCGTCGCGCCCCTGTCCGCCGCCTCGGCCACGGCCAGAGCGACGCCAATCGTGCCCTGGTCGAAACCGAGGGCTTTCTCCTCGAAGACGCCCATCGGGCCGTTCCAGATAATCGTCCGCGCGTCGGCGAGAGCGCGCGTGAAATGAGCGACCGTTTCGACGCCGATGTCCAGGCCGACGAGGCCGGCGTTTGTGAATTCGATGGGAATCGTCTTTTTGCTCTTGAGCGGTTCGTAGCTGTCAACCACCTGATGATCGGTCGGCAGCAACAGTTCGACCCCGGCGGCTTCCGCGCGCTCCTTGATCTCACGCGCCGTCTGCAACTTGTCGTCTTCGACGAGCGACTTGCCGACCGTGAAGCCTTCGGCTTTGAAGAACGTGTAAGCCATCGCGCCGCCGATGAGCAACTTGTCCACGCGCCGCTCGATGAGCGCCTCGATGACGGCGATCTTATCCGACACTTTCGCGCCGCCGAGGATAGCGACGAAAGGGTGTTCCGGGTCATTGATGACGCGCCCCAGGTAATCGAGTTCCTTTTGCATCAACAGGCCGGCGGCGGCCTGCCCGACGTGTTTCGTTATCCCGGCCGTTGAGGCGTGCGCGCGATGCGCCGCGCCGAAGGCGTCGTTAACGTAGATGCCGTCGCATAAACTTGCCAATTCCTTTGAGAACGCCTCGTCGTTCTCTTCCTCTCCGGCGTAGAAGCGCAGGTTTTCGAGCAGCAGCACGTCGCCGTCGTTCAACGCATCGACTTTCTCGCGCGCCGTATGTCCTACACAATCTTCCGCGAACGCAACTTCCCTGCCGAGTAAATTCGAGAGGTGTGCGACCACCGGGCGCAGGCTGTACTTCTCCACGCGCTCGCCCTTCGGCCTGCCGAGGTGCGAGGCGAGGATGACGCGCGCGCCCTGCTCCAGCGCATACTGAATCGTGGGCAATGCTCCGCGAATGCGCGTGTCGTCTTCCACCACGCCGTCCTTCAAAGGCACGTTGAAATCCACGCGGATAAAGACGCGCCGCCCCTTCAGTTCGAGGTCTTTGATTGATAACTTCATACGGGAAGAGTTTCAAGTTTCAGGTTTCAAGTTTCAAGTTAAAGACCGGGCGACCTCAGTCCTGAAACCTGAAACTTGAAACCTGAAACTCTTAGAATCCTTTTTGCGCGATGAACTTGACGAGGTCGCGGACGCGGCAGGAATAGCCCCACTCGTTGTCGTACCACGAAAGCACTTTGACGAGTTTGCCGCCGATGACTTTGGTATACTCGGCGTCCACGATGGACGAATACGGGTTGCCGCGAAAATCTATGGAGACGAGCGGTTCTTCCGAGAATGCGAGAATACCCTGTAGTTCTTCGCCCGCCGCGTTCTTGAGCGCGTTGTTGACCTCTTCGGTCGTAGTCTCGCGCTCCACTTCCATCACCACATCGACGAGTGAGACGTTCGGCGTCGGGACGCGCACGCTGATGCCGTCGAACTTGCCCTTGAGTTCGGGCAACACGAGCGCGACGGCTTTGGCCGCCCCCGTGGAAGTCGGAATCATGGAGAGGCCGGCGGCGCGTGCGCGGCGCAAATCCTTGTGCGGCAGGTCGAGCAGTTGCTGGTCGTTCGTGTAAGAGTGGATGGTCGTCATCTGCGCCGACTTGATGCCGAAATTTTCGTGGATCACTTTGGCGACGGGCGCGAGGCAGTTCGTCGTGCAGGAGGCATTCGAGATGACGTGATGCGCCGCCGCATCGTAGTTGTCGCCGTTGACGCCGAGGACGATGGTGATATCCTCGTTTTTGGCGGGCGCGCTGATGATCACTTTTTTGACCGTGCCGCGCAGGTGTTTGCGCGCGTCTTCGGCATTGGTGAAACGGCCTGTGGACTCGATGACGATCTCCGCGCCGACCGATTCCCAGTCGATCAACGCCGGGTCGCGCTCGGAAAAGACGCGCACTTCGTCGCCGTCCACCGTGATGCTGTTGTCGGTGGAAGTGATCTCCTGTTCGAGATTGCCGAGCACCGAGTCGTATTTCAGGAGGTGCGCGAGCGTCTTCGTGTCCGTGATGTCGTTGACGGCCACGAAGTCTATCTCTTTATCTCCGAGCGCGGTGCGCAGGATGTTGCGTCCGATCCGGCCGAAACCGTTGATGCCGACTTTCACTGCCATGTTAATCCAGCCTCCTCACCATCGTTAAAGTTAAGAGCGAGCGGTTATTTTCTTGCCGCGCAGGGTGTGCCCGAGAGCGTGCGACAGGCCACGCGGCGCGCTCGTCCGGCTCGTGCTCCGACTCGTATTCCGACTCGTACTCTTAGACGTGAAAATGATGTTGCAATATAAGATTGGGAAGATAATGCGCGCGCGCGGCGACTGTCAAGGAAGGCCGCCTGGCGGCCGCGCGTTTTTCAACAAGGCGCGCGCGGAGGGGCGGTGTGCGAAGGCGTTTCGATATTGGGATGGTGGTTTAACGTTTTTGCGAATCGCGCGGCGCGGCCGACCATTCGGGCGACGCGGCAACCGCGAAAAGAGCATGTGCCGCGTGGCCTTCGAGTTGCCTTGGTATTACGTAATTTTGAAACTCCCCACTGATAGGTGTCGTAGTAGTGAACTGACCTGAAGTGTTGAGTTTAAAGGTTCGCGAGAGTAGACCCCGCCGCAATGTGAAGTTCGGCCAAGTTTCAGTTGAGGAGTTTCCGGTTTGATGTTCAGCACTCGCATGCGTTCAACCTTGCAGACCGCCATGATCTGGCTGGCAACCTGCGCCGTCACTCTGGCGCAGACGCCCCCCCCGTCGCAACCCAGCCCGGCGCAGCGCGACGCCACGCGGCCGCCCGGCGCGGGGCAGCGCCAGACCATCCCCGATCAATCGCGCCCTCGCCCCTCCGACCCGACCGCGCCTCCGGGCACACAACGCACTTCGCCACAGACGCCGCCGGGCACTACCGAGCCGGCGCGCCGGCCAGCGAACCCGTCCGTCACACCCGTCGAGCCCCAGACGCCGAACGTCTTGGCGTCCCCGGCGTCGCCCCGCCCCGAAGCCTCGCCGCTCTCTTCCGATGCGATGCCGGGCGAACCCATATTCCCGTCGGCGGAGCGTCGCCCCGTGCCGCCGATGCCTTCGCTCGTCCGCCTCGGCGTCCAGAGCAGCAACACCATCGCGCTCACGCTCAACGAAGCGATCCGCCGCGCGCTCGCCAACAACAACGAGATCGAAGTGGCGCGCAACGACGTGCGCTACGCCGAATCAATTCTGCGTGGACTTGAAGGCATTTACGATCCGGTGCTTCAGTTCCGACCCGAAATCGACAACTCCGTCCGTCCCGTGATCAACATCTTCGGCGGCGCGGATCAATCCGGCACGGTCTCCACCACGGACTATAACGGCAACCTGCTCGTCTCGAAGCAATTCGTCAAAGGCGGCGGCAACTACTCTTACTTTTTCAACAACACGCGCGAGAAGACGAGCGCGAGCAACACGACGCTCAACCCGTTCTACTCGGCGAGCCAGGGCATCCAGTTCACGCAGCCGCTGTTTCGCAACCGCTCCATTGATCGCAACCGGCAGCAGATTCGCGTCCAGCGCAAGCGCGTCGAACAGTCGGACGCGGACTTCCGCATCCGCACCATCGGCGTCATCTCGAACGTGCAGCGCGTCTACTGGGACTTGGTCTTCGCTCTGCGCGACGAGCAGAACCAGATCGCGAACCTGAATTTGGCGCGTGAGAATTTCCGCCGCACCGAGGCGAGCGTCGCGGCCGGCGCATCCGCCCCGCTCGAACGCGCCGAGGTGCAGACCGAACTCTCGAACCGCGAAGCCTCGCTCCTGATCGCTTCGCAGGGCGTCTCCATCGCCGAGAACAATCTCAAGCAACTTATCCTGCGCGACCCGCTCGCGCCCGAATGGTCGGCCGCGCTCGTGCCGACCGACGAACCCACGTTCGACGAAACGCCCGTCAATCTCAACGACGCCCTGACGGAAGCGCGCACCAACCGACCGGAGTTGCGTCGCCTGAAACTGCAGGAAGAGATTAACAATATCGACATCCAGTTTTTCAGGAATCAGACGAAGCCCGTCGTTGACCTGACAGGCACGTTCTCCACCACCGGCCTCGCCGGCTCGCAGCAAACGCAGCAGGTTGCGAACACGCCCCGCCAGCTCATCTCCGGCGATGCCAACACGAGCGCCGACGCCTTTCTGTTGCGTCAACTACGACTCAACAATCTGGCCGTCGAGTCGATTCCCGTCATCACGACGCAGCAGGCCGCCCCGCCCCAGTTTCTCGTCGGCGGCTACGGGCAGACATTGCAAAATTTGTTCGGCTTCAAAACCCGCAACATCGTGGCCGGCGTGACGATTCAACTTCCTCTGCGCAACCGCACGGCGGAGGCGAATCTGGCGGGCGCGCGCATCCAGAAAGATCAAATCGACGCCTCGATGCGTTCGCAGGAACAGAGCGTGGAAGTCGAAGTGCGCAACGCCGCGCAGGGCGTCGAGACGGCGCGGCGGCGCGTCCTCTCGGCGCGACAGGCGCGTGAGAACGCACAGCTCCAACTCAACGGCGAGCAACGCCTCTACCAGGTCGGGCGTTCGACCACCTTTCTCCTCTTCCAACGCGAGAACCAACTCGTCAACGCGCGCAATCAGGAACTGCGCGCCGAGACCGACTACAACAAGGCTCTCGCCGAACTGCAACGCGCCACCTCCACGACGCTGCGCGCCAACAACGTGATCGTCGAAACGCCGACGATGTAGCGATACTTTCGCCGCACACAAAAACCCGAACGCACATGGCCGTGTGACGCTTGAGAACGGTGCTGTTCCAGCGTTACCCGGCCATTCATTTTCTCCAAGCGGCCGCTCCCAAACGCCCTTGAGGTTGACGCTCGCACGCCCCGCTTCGTATCCTCCACAACGAACAAGACAGACGCACGTCTCTATTACCCCCGCGCCTTCGTTCATTAACTTGAAGACCACAGCCACGATCATCACTTTCAACGAAGCCCGGCACATCCGCGAGGCGTGTGAATCCGTCAACTGGGCTGACGAGGTTCTCGTCGTCGACGCCGATTCCACGGACGCGACGCGCGAGATTGCCGCCGAGTGCGGCGCGCGCGTCATCCGGCGCGCGTGGCCGGGTTTCGCCGCGCAGAAGCAATTTGCCGCCGAGTCCGCCAGCCACGATTGGATTTTCAGTCTCGACGCGGACGAGCGCGTGTCGCCAGAACTGCGCGCTCGTATCGAAGACCTGCTCTACACCGCCGATGAACAACTCGCCGACGGCTACCGCATCGCGCGTCGCTCCTTCTACATGGGGCGCTGGATACGCGGCGGCGGCTGGTATCCCGATCACCAGTTGCGCTTTTACCGGCGCGCGCGCGGCCGCTGGTTCGGCGCACACGTCCACGAGTCCGTGCGGATGGAAACGGGCGCGCGCGTCGAGACGATTCGCGGCGGCGACCTGCTCCATTACACCGGGCGCGACGCCGCCTATCACCATCGCATGATCGGCGAACGCTACGCCCCGCTCGCCGCACGACAAATGTTCGAGGCGGGCAAGCGCACCACGCCCCTCGGCGTAGCCCTCTCCGCCCCCGCCGCCTTCGCACGCAGCTACCTTCTCAAAGGCGGTTTCCGCGACGGCTTCCCCGGCTACTGCATCGCGCGCTTCGCCGCGCATCATGCCTTCCTCAAAAATTTATTGTTGTGGGAAATGTGGAAGAGTAGGCAGTGAGCAGTGAGCAGCGAAATATTAAGTGCCGCGAAGCGGCGACCGTTAATAGTCGCGAAGCGGCAGCAGTTAAGAGCCGCGGCGTGGCGGTTATTAATAGCCGCGAAGCGGCGGCAGTTAATAGCCCCGTCCGTGAGGGCGGGGATGCGGTTTCAAGACAAAGGCAGGAAGCCCCGAAGGGGCGACACAAGATCACGCGAAATTGTGTCGCCCCTTCGGGGCTTCTTACGTTTGAATACTCGTTTAAACCCCACGCTCACGCATGGGGCTATTAACTGTCGCCGCTTCGCGGCTCTTACTCGTCACCGCTTCGCGGCTCCTACCCGTCACCGCTCACCGCCTACCCTTCACCGCTCACTGCCCGCTGCTCTCTGCTCACTGCTTACTGCTTACTCTTAAACTGTTCGGCGGCAACAACTGGCGACGCGTTCCGGCCTCCAACAGGGGCGCGGGCTGGTGGCCGTTGATTGTTTCGGAGAGGAGTTGGTCGGCCATCTGCTTGTGCTCCCAGATGCGGTTGCCCTGCGCGAGAATGGCGAAGAGGATCGGCTCGCCGTCTCTGGTGAACACGACGCCCGCGAGGTTCGACATGCCGCCGTCGGTCGTCGTCAGCGTGCCCGTTTTGCCGACGAGCGAACACTCGAAGCCCGTGCCCTCCATGCGTCGCCGCACCGTCCCCCAGTCGCAGCCGACGACGGGCAGCAAATCTTCCGATTTGAGTCCGTGCCGTGCGGCTTCTTCGAGCAGGGCTTTGATGACGACGAGCACGCCGCGCGGCGTCATGCGGTTGTTATACAAACCCGACGCCGTTTCGAGCGTGACCTGTTCCGGCGACAGCTTCAACTCTTCCACAAGCAGGTGCACGATGGCCTGCGGGCCGCCGAGGAACGCGCCGAGCCGGTCGGCGACGAAGTTGTTCGAGTGCGCGTTCATGTAGAGCAGAATTTCGCGCAGTGGGTTGGAATGGAGCACAAACAATGGATCGCCCCGCGGCTCTTCCATGCCCGTCGCGGACTGCTTGAGCTGCATCACGCGCGCGGCGAACTCGGCGGACTTTTCCGCCTGCTCGTTGTAGTTGAAAGAGAAGCCCGGCCCGGCGAGCAACTTGCCCTTGATGCGCGTGATGCCGCGCGCACGCAGCTCCTTCGCGATGAGGTTCGCAGAGGCGTCGCCGAAAGACGGATCGTTGCCCGCGAGGTAGAGATTGCCGTCGAGCACGCCCGCGCCGTCAACTTCACCGTCCGTCGAGACGCGCGTACTGAACCGATAATCGGGGCCGAGTCGTTTGAGCGCGACGAGCGTCACGGTCAATTTGGCGAGCGAGGCGGGGTTGAAGGTCGTGTCGGCATTGTGCGAGGCGAAGACGCGCTTGCCGCCGAGCGTCTGGATCAGGACGCCGTGCTTTTCCGGTTCTTCGCCGCGCGAGCCGTACCATGTCGCTACGTCGTACTGCGGCACGATTGGCCGGCGCAATTCGGCCTCGAAGGCGGGCGAAGCCTGCTCCGGGCGAAGCGAGGTTTGCACGGCCGCCGCCATGGTGTTGCCCGCCTGCCTGACCATCGTGAGCGAATAGGGTACGAAAGTGAGGATGGCGATGATGATCGCGCCGATGCAGGCGAGCGCGATGATAGGTCTGCGCGAATTCATGCTTGCTCCTTTCCCATCGGTTCCCCTCGGCCGTTAAAATTTTAGTTCTTTCGCAAACCCCTTCAAAGCTTTAATATGCTTAAAGTTCGATGCGGGCGTCAAGCATGCCTATGCCCGCCCCGACATAAACTTTTCGACTTCATTATCCCCGCGAATTAACTTGACAGGATGCTTCAACTGCAAAACCCAACTTCTTACGCCGACCCCTCGCTCGTGCCCTTCCCCGTCGCGCTCATTTTCGTTTCCGCTATGGGCGCGCTCATCGGCAGCTTTCTCAACGTGGTCATTCATCGCGTGCCGCGCGAAGAGTCAATCGCCTTCCCCAATTCGCGTTGCCCTTCGTGCGAGACGGCGATACGCCCTTACGACAACATCCCCATCCTCAGTTTTCTCTTCCTGCGCGGGCGCTGCCGCGCCTGCGGCGTCTCGATCTCGCGCCGCTACCCGGCCATCGAAGCCCTGACCGCCCTGCTCTTCGGACTCGTCTTTCTACACGACGGGCTGACGCTCGCGCTTCCCTTCGATCTCATCTTCGTCGCCGCGCTCGTCTCGCTCGTCTTCATCGACGCCGAGCACATGATCCTGCCCGACGTGATCACGCTTCCCGGCTTCGCTTTCGCCCTCGTCGCGCGCGCGCTCGTGCCGAACGTTTACGGCCTCGCGTTTTTAAGCGAAGGGCTGCTTGAGGGCTGGCCGGTCTGGGCTGTGTCCGTCGCGGGCGCGCTTTTCGGGGCGGCCGTCGGCGGCGGATCGCTCTGGCTGATGGGCTGGCTCTGGGAACGCCTGCGCGGCGTCGAAGCGATGGGACTCGGCGACGTGAAGATGCTCTTCATGGTGGGCGCATATCTCGGCTGGCCTTTGACGATATTGACGATCTTTCTCGGCGTCGTCGGCGGCTCGGTCGTCGGCGTCGGCCTCATGCTCTGGCGGCGCGAGCGCGACATGCAGATGCTTCTTCCCTTCGGCATCTTTCTCGGCATCGGCGCGATTATCAGCCTCCTCGTCGGCCAACATATCATCGCGTGGTACATCGGGCACTTCATCCCCTGAAAGCAGAGGTTAGAGGTCAGAGGTTAGAGATCAGTTAAAACTAAACCTGCTTCTTACTAACCTCTAACCTCTGACCTCTGACCTCTGTTCTTATGTTGCCTCGTTACGAAAATCGCGTGCAGTTGGTGTTGGCGCTGGTCGTCGGGATGCTGCTCGTCGCGAATTTGTTCACATTGACGCTGGTCGCCCTGACGCCGCCGGAGCGGAGCGTGCGCCCGACCGTCCTGTTCGCGGTCTTCACCGTCACACTGCTGGTGAGTTTGCCCGGCATCTTCCTGTTGCCGCGCTGGCTGGCGCGTCCCTACCGGCAACTCGTCGGCGAGGCCGAGCGTGCGCCCGTCGCCGCCCGTCCCGAAGGCGCGCGCGATGAGACGGAGTTCGTGCTGGAGACGTTTCAGGCGGTGGTGGCGCAGTTGCGTGCGCAGCAACGCGAGTTGGAGCTGTTGAGCGCGCAGGCGAGCGCGCGCGCCGCGTCGGCCGAGATGTTCAACGAGCGCGTGGTGGCGAGCGTGCCCTCCGGCCTCGTCGCCTTCGATGCGCGCGGCATCGCCACGATCATCAATCCCCCGGCGCGCGCCCTCCTCGAAATCGACCCCGGAGCCGACGGGCAACACCTGACGACGCTCCTGCGCCTTTCGCCCGAACTCTCCGGGATAGTCGAGCGTTGCCTGCAAACCGGCGAACTATATCGCCGCGCGGAAGTCACGGCGACGACGGGCGACGGGCGCGTGCGGCAACTCGGCGTCACGGTCGCGCCGGTCGATCCACAGCCCTCGGACGGCGGCGACAGAGACGGCGGCGCGGCGCGCGGCGCGCTCTGCCTGCTCACGGACATTACGGAGGTGGCACAGTTGCGCGAGGCGGTCGCGCTCAAAAGGAATCTCGAAAGTCTCGGCGAGATGTCGGCGGGGCTGGCGCACGAATTCAAAAACGCGCTCGCCACGCTCCACGGCTACGCGCAGCTTTTACAGAATCTCGAACTCGATGAACGCGGTCGCGGCGCGGCCTCCGCGCTCTTGCAGGAAGTGCGCAACCTGACGCAGATGGTCACGGCTTTTCTCAACTTCGCACGCCCGCAGCCGCTCCAACTCTCCGAAGTCTCCATCCCCGAACTCCTCGCCGATTGCGCCGCCGAGCTACAACCGCTCTACGACGAGCGGCGCGTCTCCTTCGATGTCTCCGGCGTATTCCCCGTCGTGCGCGCCGACGAGTTGATGCTCCGGCAGGCGTTGCTCAATCTGCTGCGCAACGCCGCGGAGGCGATTGACGAGGGGCGCGCAGAGCGGCGCGTCGGCGCGCACGGCAGCATCGAGGCGGGCGACAACGACGCCGGACGCCTCGTCCTCGCCATCGCCGACACGGGCACGGGGCTTTCGCCTTCCGAGTTGCAACGCATCTTCATTCCCTTCTTCACCACCAAGACCAAAGGCCACGGCATCGGTCTCGCCCTCGCTCACCGCGTCATCACCGAACACGGCGGCACGCTCTCGGCCGCGAACGCCCCCACGGGCGGCGCAATCTTCACGCTCCGGCTGCCGTTGGAAGCTACACAGCTCTGAGCGCGCTAAGAACGTGTGCGCGCCCCGCCTCCCCCACAGAAGAGTGTATGCCCGCCCGTACAATTGACGAAATGTCGCCCACCTCGACGAAGTGATCGCGCGTAACTACGACATCCCGGCGTAAATCTACGGTTCGCCCGTAAGTTTTTTTTAACTCGAAGGGAAATACTCGCGCCAACGCCTGTCCACGAGTCCAGCGATGTCCGGGCGCACGATCAGTTCATCCGGGTAAGTGGGTTTCATGCGCGCGTCGATAACGATGGGCGGTGTGTATGACAGGTGGTGTCGGTCAACGCTCGTCTTGCTCGCGTAGATGTCCGCGGCCGGCTCGAAGCGCGTCCATGTCGCCCAGAGGAAATCGACGGACGAACGTGCAACGCGCGCGTCGTCGTGCAGGACGACGAGCGGCCATCCGGCGAAGGCTTCCTCAGTCGCAAGGCGCGCGGCCTGTCCCGCGTCCGCTTCGTATGCCGCGCCTTCGACGACGAGACATCCCCCGCAGAAAACTTCGGCGCGCGTGATGCCTTGCGGCAGTTGCCCCTGAAATTCACGCGGCAGTTCGCGCACGGCGTCGCCGAGGCCGAGCAGGATAGCCTTGCTGCCCCGGTTGATCTTGCCGCTCGTGTAATCAAGCGTGTCCATCGAGACGTTGGAGAAGATGAAGAGATCGCTTTCAAAGCGCGCGCGCGCGAGGATGTGCTCGAAGAGGCGCGGAAAGTCGCGTAAGTCCTGCGGCGTGTCCGTGAGCAGCAGGAACTTCGTCAGGGAGAGCTGGCCTTCGCCGAGGATGCGGAAGCCGGAGACGAGCGCCTCGCGCGCGTAGCGTTCGCGCACGACGGCCGCCGCGAGCGAATGAAATCCCGTCTCGCCATACGACCACAGATCGCGCACGCTCGGCATGACGAGCGGAAAGAGCGGCGAGAGGAGTTGCTGCAAGTAATCGCCGATGAAGAAGTCTTCCTGTCGCGGCTTGCCGACGACCGTGGCCGGATAGATCGCATCACGTCGATGGCAGACGGCCTCCGCGTGAAAGACCGGGTAGTCGTGTTGCAGCGAGTAGTAGCCGTAGTGATCGCCGAAGGGGCCTTCGGGTCGCCGCTCGTGCGGGGGGACGCGGCCGACGATGGCGAATTCCGCCTCGGCCACGAGCCGGTGGCCGTGCGTGAAAGGTTCGCGCGTCATCCTGATCTTCTCGCCCGCGAGCACGGAAGCGAGCACGAGTTCGGGCACGTCTTCGGGCAAAGGGGCGATGGCCGCGAGCATCAGGGCGGGCGGCCCGCCGATGAAGATCGTGACGGGCAAAGGTTCGTTCGCCGCCTCGGCCTCGTGATAGTGGAAGCCGCCGCCCTTGTGGATTTGCCAGTGGATGCCGGTCGTTTGGGCGTCGTGTCGCTGGATTCGATACATGCCGAGATTGTGCTTGCGCGTCTGCGGGTGCTCCGTGTAGACGAGCGGGAGCGTGACGAACGCGCCGCCGTCCTCCTGCCACGTCGTCAAAAGGGGCAACTCGTCGAGCCGCGCCGGGCGATCCACCACTTCGAGGACAGGCGCGCGACGCACGCGCCGCGTCCCCAGATTCAGGGCTTCGCGCGCGAGCGAGCGGTGCCGCCAGAGTTCGGCCGGGCGCGGCGGCAGCAGCGACTCGACGACGTGCACGACCTCTTTGACCAGCGCTTCGGGCTTTTGGCCGAACGCCAGTTCGATGCGCCGCGCCGTGCCGAAAAGGTTGGTCACTACGGGATAGCGGCTGCCCTTCACACGCGTGAAGAGGAGCGCCGCGCCGCCCACGGCGATCACGCGGCGGTGTATTTCCGCCAGTTCGAGATAAGGATCAACTTCCGCCTCGACGACCGTGAGGTCGCGTTCGCGTTTCAGTTGATCGAGAAAAGAGCGAAGGTTTCGGTGCATAGAAAATCGGCGGTGGTTCGGCCGTTAGCGGTTCGTCCGTTAAAGGTCAATGATCGTCGGTTGTTGTCAATCGTCGTCAGTCGTCAACAATTTTTCGGCGTTCAAATGTTAATACCACATAAAAGCGAAAAGGGGCGAGATGTGCGTCTCGCCCCCGTTGGGATGAATGAATGTGCGCGCGGTTTCAGGGAAGGGTGGACGTGGTTTTGCCAACTTGTCGCGTGCGTGTTTTGGCGTCGGGGTGCGCGGGCGCGTTGAGGCGGCGCGTGATTTCGCGCGTGGCGAAGCGCGCGGCGTCGGCAATCCGTGGGTCGATGGAAGCGGCGTATGGCTCGACGACGGGAAGCGTCCCGGCATTGCCCGCGCGCGCGAGCGCTTCGAGCAGTTTGATCTGCGTGTTGCCGTTGACTTGCGCGAGCAACGGGTAGAGCGGGTCTGGCGTTTCGAGTTCGGCGAGATAGGCTTCCGACTGATTCCAGCGATTAGAATCGAGATCGCGCACGACGGCGAAGAGCGCGGGCGTCTTGCCCATGCGGTAGAGCGCCCAGTCGAGCGCGAGTCGCACGCGCGCGTTCTTCTCCTGCAGCCGGTAGCCCTCCACGAGTTTGCGCTGCGCGGGGCGCGCGAGGCGCGCGAGGTCTTCGGCCGCGCGCTGACGCGTCAGCGCGTCTCGATTCGTCAATTGTCGCATCAGTGCATTGACGTCCGCGCGTGCGTCGTCGCTGGCGGGCGCGTCGCGGTTGGTCGCGGCTTTTTGCACGTTCACCTTGTCGCGGCCGCTTGGCTTATCCTGCTGCGAGAGCGCGGGTGCGACGCCGGAGGTCAAAGTTAATAGTGCGGCGAAGGACAAGCGTAAAAGGGCGTGTTCTCCGGGGGCTGATTTATTGTGCATGTCGAATTTATCGGGCATGTCGAAATTCCTCTCTTGGCTTTTACCAACGGGAGAGATGCGCGCAAGCGCCGGTCGAATCGAGGAGGGGATGAGCCTGACCGGGAAGCCCCGCCGGGGCGCGTGCTCCGCCGTTGAAATCGTATCAAGAGCGGAGCACGCGCGCGGCCATGCGTGCGTGTTATTTCGTCCTGCGCAGTTGCGCAAGGTTGAGGTCGAGATCGGCGACGGGGATCACTTCCACGTTCTTGTATTGCTTCTGCAGTTCGGGAAGGAACTTCCTGGCATCGCCGACGATGATCACGTTGGCCGCCTTGGCATCGAGGCGCGAACCGGCGAAGCCCTGAACGTCTTTGGCCGTGATGGCCTGCACGCGGTTGATGTAGCTGTTGATCTCGTCGAAACTGAGGCCGTAGAGGGCGAGGTTTGCGACCTGCGCCACCAGTCCGCCGGCCGTCTCCAGATTGCGTGCGAAGCCGCCGATGAGCACCGCCTTGCGGGGCGTCAGTTCTGCTTCGGGGAGTTCGCCGCTGGCGAGCCGACCGAGTTCGCCGAGCAGGAGCGAGGCCACGACCGCGCCCGATTCATTTTTCGTCTGCGCCTCGGCCGTGAAAGGCCCCGCCTCGCGCCGTGTTTCGAGCGCGCTGCGCGCCCCGTAGCTCAGGCCGCGCTTGATGCGAATTTCCTGATTGAGACGGCCGGAATAACCGCTCAAGACCGAGTTGGCGACGATGCCACGGAAAAATTCGGGGTCGGTGCGGCGGATGCCCGTGCGCGCGACGAGTACAGCGGCCTGCCCCGCGTCGGGTTTATCAATGACGACGATGCGCGGCTGCGGCGCGCTCGCGCCGGTCGGGGCGGACGCTTTCGCGCTCGCGACAGGCAGCGGTACGGGGGGTTTCCGCCAGTCGCCGAAGAAGCGTTCGGCGGTCTTGAAGGCGTCGGCCGCGGCGATGTCTCCGCCGATGACGAGGATGGCGTTGTCCGGCCGGTAATAGGTCGAGTGCATCCGCACGATGTCGTCGCGCTTGATTTTCGCGATGGATTCGAGCGTGCCTGACAGCGGGTGGCCGTAAGGCGTGTCGCCGAAGACGACGCGCGAAGCGACGTAGCGGGCGATGGAACCGGGCTGGCCGAGTGCGACCGTCAGGTCGTCGATATACTGCGCGCGCAGGCGTTCGATCTCTTCGTCCTTGAACGTCGGGCGGCGCACGACATCGGCGAGTATCTCCAACGCGTTGCCGAAGCGCGAAGACATGACGCCGACGCTCGCGGACGAGGCGTCCCAGCGCGCCCCCGATTCGATGGAGCCGCCGAGCGCTTCGACGGCTTCGGCGATCTGCGGCGCGGTGCGCGTCTCGGTGCCCTTCGTCAGGAGCGAGGCGGTCATGTCGGCCAGGCCGGCCAATTGCTGCGGGTCAACTTCGCCGCCGTTCCTGATCATCAACGCGGCCGAGACGAGTGGCATGTTGCTGCGCTCGACGACGACGACGCGCAGTCCGTTGGCGAGCGTGCGCTCGACGGGTTTCGGGACGGTGACGCTTCGCGGCGCGGCGGGCGGTGGCGGCGTCGCCTGTGCCGTAGGCTCCTGCGCCGTCGCCGGCATGACGAACGCGACGGCGAACAACGCGAGCAACGCGAGTGAGCGCACAAGTGATGGCGCGATTGCTTGTAGACCGCGACGCGAGAGTGCTTTGAAGTTGTTCACGTTATTTCCCTCCCCCGATTTCGCGCGCGTCGCGCTGCCCGCCGCCGTGCCCTGTCTTTTCCGCCGCCGGTTTCGCCGGGCGCAGTGATTCGGGCAGGTAATAGATCACGAGACGGTTCGTGTCCGTCAAATACTTACGCATCACGCGCTGCACGTCCACGGCCGTGACTTTGGAGAGCCGTTCGATGTCCGTGTTGGCGCGGTTCGGGTCGCCCAGGAGGACGGCCGCATCGCCGAGGGCGAGCGCTTTGCCGTTGTTGGTCTCGCGCTCGCGCAACTGGTTCGTGATGATCTGGTTCTTGGCCTTCTCCAGTTCGGCGGCCGTGACGGGCGCATCCTGTATCCGCTTGATCTCTGCGAGCATGGCGCGTTCGAGGTCGTCGGCTTTCTTGCCGCTGGCGAGTATGCCGAGGAAACTGAAGAGACTTAAATCCTCGCGCAAGTCCGCACCGGCATTGATGCTCTGCGCCACCTGCTGCTCGTAGACGAGCGCGCGATAGAGCCGCGACGATTCGCCCGAAGACAATATCGATTCGGCGATGCGCAGCGCGTCCGCATCCGCGCTGGCCTTCGGGGGCGCGAGGAACGTGAAGGCCACGGCGGGCAGCGGCACGTTCTGCCCGAACTCGACGAAGCGCATCTCGCCCGTGCGCTCAGGCTCTTTGACGCTCACGCGCGGCAGCGGCCGGTTGGGCTTCGGGATGCCCGCGAAATATTTATCGATCCACGTGTCGAGTTGCTTCTGTTCGAAGTCGCCGACGACGACCAGCGTCGCGTTGTCGGGACGGTAGAAAGTCGAGTGGAAGGCGCGCACGTCTTCGGTCGAGGCGGCGTCGAGGTCTTCGATGCTGCCGATGCCGGGGCGGCGATACGGGTGTACGGAGAAAGATTTCTGTTCGAGCAGGTAGAAAAGTTTGCCGTAGGGCGGCGCGAGCACGCGCTCGCGAAACTCCTCTTTCACCACGTCGCGCTCGCTCTTGTAGTTCGCGTCATCGACGGTGAGCGTCGAGAGGCGGTCGGCCTCCGCCCAGAGCAGCGTCTCCAGATAATTCGAGGGCACGATCTCGTAATAGACCGTCACGTCGTCGGCCGTGAAGGCGTTGTTCATGCCGCCCACGTCTTCCGTCAGGCGATCCATCATTTCGGATTTCATGTTCTTCGTGCTCTTGAACATGATGTGCTCGAAGAGATGTGCGAAACCGCTGCGGCCTTCCGGGTCGTCTTTCGAGCCGACTTTGTACCAAACCTGAATCGCCACGGTCGGGCTGGCCTTGTCCACCGCGCTCAGCACCCTCAGGCCGTTCGAGAGCGTGCGCTCGCGATAATCGAGGCGCGGCACTTTGGTTTGCGCTTGTGCGGCCGGCGGCGGGGCGATGACGGAAACGGTCAGCGCGAGGAGGGATATTTGCAGTACTCTCCGTAAAAATCGGGGCATAAATTGTTGGCTCCAGTAATTGAATGTAGGCCGACCGCCTCTCCACGCTCACCGTGGACGACGCGAACTACAAGAGCGAGCGCGACGTGGTGAAAGAAGAATTTCGCGAGCGCGTGCTCGCGCCGCCCTACGGCAAACTCTTTTACCTGCTCGAACAGAAATCGTTCTCCAAGCACCCGTATCGCCGCCCCGGCATCGGCAGCATCGAAGACCTCGACGCCGCTTCGACCGAAGACGTGCGCGCCTTCCATGCGACCTTCTACCGCCCCGACAACGCGACGCTCGTGGTCGTCGGCGACTTCGATCAGAAACAACTCGACGCGTGGGTGGACAAGTATTTCGCGGGCATCCCGAAGCCCGACAAGCCGCTTCCGCGCGTGAACGTCAAAGAACCCGAGCGCACGGGCGAGATGCGCGTGGTCGAATTCGGGCAGAACGTGCCGCTGCCCGCCGTGGCCTTCACATACCTCGCGCCGCCGAAGGCGAGCGTGGATTCCGACGCGCTGCGGATCGCCGAATCCATTTTCTCGTCCGGCGAATCGTCGCGCCTCTACCGGGCGCTCGTCTACGAGCAACAGGTGGCGCAGAGCGTCAATGCCGGGGCGGACTTGCGCGAAGATTTGAGCCTCTTCAGTTTCCTCGGCATCCTCGCGAGCGGCAAGAAACCCGACGACCTCGAACGCGCGCTGATGGCCGAGATCAAGCGGATGCAGGATGCGCCCGTCACGGCCGCCGAACTTGAGAAGGCCAAGAATCAGATCATCACCAATCAACTGCGCGAGCGCGAAACCAACAACGGCAAGGCGCTCGCCCTCGGCGACGCGGCCGTTCTCCTGGGCGACCCGAATCGCGCCAATACGGACATCGAACGCCTCTCCAAAGTGACGGCCGCCGACGTGCAGCGCGTGATGCGGAAGTATCTGACGGACACGAATCGTCTCGTGATCTACTATCTGCCCGAATCACTGCGCCCGGCGAAACCGGCCGCGGAGAAGACCGGGCAAAGTGTCGGCCGCGGCGACGCGCGCGAAGTCGGGGGAGGGAAATAAGATGAGCATCGTTAAGGAACTTTCGCGCCGCACACGGCAATCGCTCGCCGTCGTCGCGCTGCTCGCCGCCGCATCTTTCCCGGCGCTCGCGCAATTGCCGGCGGCGCAAACAACGCCCGCGCAAATGCCCGCCGCGCAGGCGACGCCGCCGCCGCCCGCCGCGCCGCGCAACGTCCCCATTCCGAAACCCGTCGAGCGCACGCTCCCGAACGGGTTGCGCGTGGTCGTCGTCGAGCGCAGCAACATGCCGCTCGTCTCGGCCTCTCTGCTGATCAGGAACGGCGGCGAAGTTGACCCGTCGCAATTGGCCGGACTCGCCGACATGACCGCCTCGCTCCTGACGAAGGGAACGCAGGCGCGCACCGCGCCGCAGATCGCCGAAGCCATCGAAGCGCTCGGCGGCTCAA
>DASQLU010000003.1:0-78614 GCA_035645855.1 Pyrinomonadaceae bacterium | reverse complement strand
GCTATTAACCGCCGCCCCTTCGGGGCTATTAACCGCCGCCCCTTCGGGGCTATTAACCGCCGCCCCTTCGGGGCTATTAACCGCCGCCCCTTCGGGGCTATTAACCGCCGCCCCTTCGGGGCTATTAACCGCCGCCCCTTCGGGGCTATTAACTGCCGCCCCTTCGGGGCTATTTTCTCCGCGTCGGCTGCGCGGCGCATGTGTCTCTTAACTCTTCGCCCGCCCTTGCGCCCAGGCGATGCCGTCCGGCCCCTTGCCCGTCTCGACCCTGCCGACCACTTCCATTTTTTCCAGATCGACGGCGGCCACGCTGTCGAGTTCCTGCAGGCAGACGTAAGCGCGTCGGCCGTCGGCCGAGACGGCGACGCCGACCGTGCCGCCAGCGATCTTGATGCGCCCCGTCTCTTTGCGCGTCGCCGCGTCGAAGACGATGAGTTCGCCGCCCATGGGGTCTGGGATGAGCACGCGCCGGCCGTCGGGCGTGAAGGCGACGCGGAAGGGAAACTGAGAAAATTTCGCTATCGTCTCCAACACTTTGTTCGTCGTCGTGTCGATGACGGAGATCGTGCCGTCCGCGCGGTTGGCCGCCCACACCTCGCGGCCGTCGGGCGAGATGCCGATGCCTTCGGGCGTCTTGCCGACGGCGATCTGCGTGATGTTCTGCGGCGTCGGCCCCGCGCCCACGTTGAGCGCGGTGACGGTGTTCGAGAGCATGTTGGCGGTGTAAATCCGCTTCGCGTCCGGCGTGATGACGAGCATGTGCGAAACGCTCTCGCCCGTGCCCATCAGCCAGTCCACCCTGTCCGTCGCCGGGTCGTAGCGCGCCACGGCGCGATTGGCCTCGGCCGTGAAATAGATTTTGCCGCCCGCCTCGACGATGCCGTGCGGCCGTCGGAGCGCGCCGAGGTCTACGCGCTTCTTCTCGCGGCGCGCGGCGATGTCTATGATCGAGAGCGAACTGCCGGAGACCTGCTGCGTACCGTAGTTGGCGACGTAAGCCGTGCGCCCGTCGCTCGACGCGACGACCTCGTGCGGCCCTTCTCCTACGGCCACGCGCGCCACAACCTTCAACGCCACAGGGTCAACGATGGCGAGCGTGTTGTCAGCCTTGTTGAGCACGAGCAACACGGCCGCGCCGGCAGCGGCGGCGGGCTCGCTCGCCGTCTTCGTCGCCGTCGTCGCAGGAATTTGCGCCGTCTGCGCGCCGGCCGTTCGAGAGACCGAGAGCGCGGCGACCGTCGCCGCCACGACGAGCGCGACGAGCGCGACACACTTCGAGAGAAAGTTCATTTTCACGGATCGACTTCTCCATTCTTTCGGTTCGACACAAGTGCGGAACTTCCGAGCGTCTGCGGCAAGTTAATACGTAAAAGCGCGCGGCGGGTTTCGCGCGGCGTGAGGATTTCGACGGCGGACGCGGGCGGGCGCGTCTCAGTTGTCGGTCAGCCGCGCGGTGAGGTTGCCCGCATCGTTGATCGGCACGGGCAGGCGGCGGCGTAGCTCTGCGAGGAGCATGGACTGTTTTTTGTAAGAGTTGAGGGGGACGCTGATCGGGAGTCGCCGCCCATCTGCGCGGAGTATGAGTTCGAGGTTGCCTTTGAAGTGGTGGATGCGCGCATCACGCACCGTGCTCCAGGGGATGAAGCGACGCCCGCCGAGGCCGATGATCACGATGCCCGCCTCGTAGAAGCGGATGCGATAGACGACCGTGGTGAAATGGAGCATGAACGCGACGCACGCGAAGGTGACGAGAAACGTGAAGAGCCACCCGAAGAAGTCCGTGCTGAGTGTCGGCGCGCGCAACTGCCGGTAGAGGTTCACCAGGACGATTGTGCCGAAGACGAGTGTGTAGACCAGGGAGAAGCCGATGGAGAAAACGGCAACGCCCCTGTGCGGTTCAAAGTCGATGTCTTCGATCTTCATGCGACGCGCCCCGCGCTCCCGTCAAGCTCCCTATAAGGCGCGACAATTTTTCACGTCCGCGCATTGTCCGTCAATCCCGGCTCGCATAAGATGAATTTGAGATTGACGTGGCCGATACCTTCCAACCGACGATTCTGCGCTACGACGCGCTGCCTTCGACCAACACGGAGGCGGCGAGCCAGGCGGCGCGCGGCGCACCGGAAGGCGTCTGCGTCGTGGCGCGCGAGCAGACGCGCGGCCGCGGCCGGCAGGAACGCGTGTGGATTTCGCCGCCCGGCGCGGGTCTCTATTTCAGCATCGTCCTGCGCCCGCGCCTGCGTCCCGAGACGTGGCCGCTCCTGACGCTCGCGGCCGCGCTCGCCGTGGGCGACGCGCTCGCCGAAGCCTGCGCGCTCCGGACAGACATCAAGTGGCCGAACGACATCCTCGCAGGGGAGCGCAAACTCTGCGGCATCCTCGCCGAAACTGTCGAGACCGCGAGCGGGCGCGCCTGCATCCTCGGCATCGGCATCAACCTGACGGAGCGCGCTTACCCGTTGGAGTTGCGCGCGCAGGCCACTTCAATCGAAGGCGCGACGGGGACGCGCGCCGAAGTCGAATTCGTGCTCGATGCGCTCGTCGGTCGTCTCGCCGCCCGCTACGCGCAACTTCAAGCGCCCGGCGGCGGGGCGGAAATCATACGCGACTGGTCGGCCAACTCTTCATACGCGTCGGGCAGGCGCGTGCGCGTCCACACCCCGACGGAAATTTTCACGGGCACGACGTGCGGCCTTGAGCCGGACGGCGCGTTGCGCGTCGAAACTGCGACGGGCGAGATCAGGCGCGTGCGCGCCGGCGACGTGCAGGCGTTGCGCGCGGAAACGTTAAAGCGAATTGATGAACGCGGAATGATGAACGCGGAATGATGAACGCGGAACTGTTCTTTGCGCGTCAACTGTTGTGCGTCAACTGTGTTCATCGCATGAGTTGCCGAAGATTGTCCTGCACAAACGGCAACCGTGGGCGGGCAGGCTTTTATTCATCATTCAACGCTTCACAGACCGGAGGTTGTCATGACGAGAAGCAGAGGAGCCGAACCGGAGGGGGCTGTGGCCGGAAGCTTCATCGGGCGGGTGCTGGAGGTGCAGGCGAAGAAGTGGGGTGCGCGGCAGCCTTGCACAAATATTCAAGTGGAATGAATAAAGGTAAGTGGGTTATGCAATCTGTGCTGAATATTTGTGCAAAAATCCAACATTGATCATGTGACCGTGTATCGCCAGGCCAGTAGTTTAGCACCGCACGAAATGTGCTTAACTACCATCGACCCTATCAGTATTTCACTGCCAAAATAAGTTATGAGTGTGCTATTCTGGGCGCTCGTTCCGTTACCGTTTTGCCGGTTTCTGCCCGTTTTCGCAGTCCCCGCCAAAGCATAATTTCGAATCGAACCGAGTAGCTTCACTACTTCCTCGCCGGGAGATTTACTTATGCGACACACCTCAAATGCGCATCCTCGCGCCGCGTTCGCTCACAGCATCTATAGGCGGACACAGCGGGCGCGCTTCTTCGCAATTCTCGTCCTTAGCCTGTGTGTGGTCATGGCGTGGCGACTCGACGACGCTGCCGCTGCCGTCGCCTGCACGACGCCCAACTTCGGCCCCCCGACCTTCTACGGCGCGGGACTCCTACGCTCCTTAGCAGCCGGCGATTTCAATGACGACGGCCACACTGACCTGTACCTTCTTAGTCCCCTCGCCAACTCCCACCACATAACGGTGTTTTATGGCAACGGCACGGGCGCGTTTCAGAACAGATTCACGCTCGGCGAACCGGTGGGAAACTCCCCCCGGTCATTCGCCGTGGGAGATTTCGACGGCGACGGGAGCGACGACTTTGTGGTCGCCAACGAAAGGGCGGGGCGAGGGAACGCGACGGTGTACCTGACCGACAGCATTTTTTTCAAACGGGAAATTCCGCTGCTTTGGACGAGTCCGGGATCGGGCAGCGTTTCGTCCTCGGTAGTGACGGCAGATTTAAACGCCGATGGTAAGCAGGACGTGGTAGTGACGAGCACCGATACCAATGCGGTGCTCGTGGCCCTCGGCGGCGTGGGTGGAAACTTCTCGGACTTCAAGACCTTTAGCTCCGGCGGGTTGTCCCCGTCGCACGTCGTAGTGCGAGACTTCAACGGCGACGGCAAACCCGATCTCGCCGTGGCGAACTCGACCGGCGGCGGCAACAACGTCTCAATCCTCCTCGGCAACGGCGCGGGCAATTTCGGCGCGGCGACCCCCTACGCGGCGGGCGGGTCTCCCTCTTTCATCGCCCCCGGCGACTTCAACTCCGACAATAAAATCGACCTGGCCGTGGTGGCTAATAGCGGCGCGCAAAATGTCTCGATCCTGCTCGGAGATGGAGCGGGGGCTTTCGCCGCGCCGTCCTTCATCTCCTCCGGGGGGCAGCCGGCCGCCGGTCTGGCAGCCACTGACTTCAACGGCGACGGCAAAACCGATCTTGCCGTGGTGAATCAGCATCAGGGCAATGTCGCGATATTGTTAGGCGACGGCGCGGGCAACTTCAGCTTGTCCGCCAGTCCCGTCACAGGGTCAACCTCGCCGGGCCTCATTATTACGCCAGACCTGAACGGCGACGGCGCAGCCGATCTGGTGGTGGGGCACGAAGAAGCGAGGACGCTCTCGGTGCTGTTCAACGGCTGCGGGGCGACGACCGCGAGCCTGAGTTTCAACGCGGCGGCGTACTCGGCCTCGGAAGGTGCGAACGCCGTGACGGTCACGGTCATCCGCAGCGGTTCGCTGGCCGGCTCGCTGACGGTCAACTACGCCACTGCCGGAAGCGATGAGCACATCTACCCGGCCGAAAGCCCGGCCGACTACAAGGCGACGGCCGGCACGCTCACTTTCGCCGCGGGCGAGGCGAGCAAGACCTTCACCATCGAACTCGTCAATGACACGCTCGACGAGGAAACGGAGGTGTTCCTCCTCACGCTGAGCAACCCAACGGGGGCGGCCGTGTTAGGCGGACTGTTTCAAGTGCCGGTGCGTATTTTTGACGATGACCCCACACTGACCTACACGGTCAGCAACGTGTCCGTGGGGGAGGGTGATGGGCGCGCCACCCTGACCGTTACGCGCACGAGCGATGCGTCCGGCGTCGGCTCCGTCGATTATCGTACGGCCGACAACGACACCTTCACCGTCGGTTGTTCTGACACCACTAATAACAGAGGCGGCGCGTATGCCCGCTGCGACTTCGCGACCGCAGTCGGCCGGATCGACTTCGCCGCGGGCGAATTGCAGAAGACGTTCACGATCCCCATCGTTGACGACGGGCACGTCGAAGGGGCGGAGACTTTCAACATCCGCTTGTCGAACACGACACGCCCGAGCCTCGGCGTGAGGGGCGTGGCGACCGTCACTATTCAGGACAACGACCCGGCGGGTGCCCAGAACCCAATCCTCACACACCCTTTCTTCGTGCGGCAGCAGTACCTGGACTTTCTCTCAAGGGAGCCGGATGCCGGGGGGTTCAACGCGTGGCTCGGCGTGCTGAACAACTGCCCCGAACCGTTCGCGGGGGCGAACAAGCCTTCCGGGTGCGACCGCATCTACGTGTCAGGCGAGGGGTTCTTCCGCTCGCAGGAGTTTCAGCTCAAAGGCTTCTACGTCTTCCGCTTCTACCGGGTGGCATTCGGTCGCCTGCCCGAGTACACGGAGATCGTCTCGGACATGAGTTATGTGGCCGGAGCGACCGAGGCCGAGGTCTACGCCCGCAAGGCGCAATTGTCCCGCCTCTTTACCATGCGAGATGAGTTCTGGAACGCTTACGAGTTGAAGTCAAATAACGATTTTGTCGCCGCGCTCCTCGGCAGGTATCAAATCGCTCAGATCAGCACGCCCGACCCGGCGCAGCCCGACGGGGCGGCAAAGGTGACACTCTCACAAGCGACCTTAGTCAACCTGCTCGACACCAGCGCACTGACGCGCGCGCAGGTGTTCCGCGCCGTGGCTGACTCTGACGAGGTCGCCTCACGCGAGTTTGATAACGCATTCGTCGGGATGCAGTATTACGGTTACCTGCGCAGGAAACCCGACCCGCCCGGGTTTCAGGCGTGGCTGAACGTGTTGCGCTCGGGCGATGTGCGCACGATGGTCAATGGATTCCTCAACTCCACCGAGTACAAACTCCGTTTCGGCCAGCCGTAAACTGAAAGGCCTGATTGAAGAGGCGCAAGGCCGCCTTATCTCGTTCCGTGAGTGGGCGGCCTGCCTTCGTTCGCGTCGCGCGGCCTTGCACAAATATGCGGCGAAGGTTGCATGATCCACTTACTTTTATCCATTCCACGCGAATATTTGTGCAAGGCTTTACGACGACGACGCGCTCGTCGAACTGACCGCCGTCATTGCCTGTGAGAATGCTTCCAGCAAATTCAAACGCGCCCTACGCGTGCCGTCGCAAGGACTCTGGAAGAATGCGGAATGCGGATTGCGGAATGCGGATTGAGAAAGCGAGGAAACGATAGCGACGCTTCCGTCCTTCAATCCGCATTCCGCAATCCGCAATCATCAATATGAAAATCGTGCTCTCCACGTTCGGCTCGTTCGGCGACGTGCATCCTTACATCGCGCTGGCGCTTGAGCTGAAGGCGCGCGGGCACAGTCCGGTCATCGCCACGTCCGAGATTTACCGCGAGAAGACCGATGCGCTCGGCCTCGAATTTCATCCCCTGCGCCCCTCCATGCCCTCTTACGACGAGCCGGAGAAGATCAGCCGCCTGATCGAACGGCTGATGGACGCGCGCACGGGGACGGAGGAAGTCTTCAAGACCATGATCATCCCGCACCTGCGGGACATCTACGACGATTTGAGCGCGGCGGTCGCCGGCGCCGACCTGCTGTTGACGCACCCGCTCTCGCTTCCGGGGCCGCTCGTCGTGGAGCGGACAGGCGTCGCCTGGGTGTCGAGCGTGCTCGCCCCGATCTCTCTGTTCTCCGCCTACGATCCTTCCGTGCCGCCGCAGGCGCCCGCTCTGTATCACCTGTTGAAACTGCACCCGGCAATCGGCCGCGCGCTGCTCCGGCTCGCCAGGTGGAAGCTCAATTCGGTCTCCGCCGCCGTCAACGGGCTGCGCGTCGAAGTGGGGCTGCCGCGGACAAGCGCGCACCCCCTCTTCGAGGCGCAGCACTCGCCCGCGCTCGTGCTCGTGCTCTTCTCGCGCGTGCTGGCCGAACCGCAACCCGACTGGCCGCCCCGCACGCTCGTCACGGGCTTCCCCTTCTACGACCGGCGCGACCTCGCCGGGCGCGACGACGAAGAGGGGAACGGCCTCGCGCCCGCGCTCAGGGACTTTCTCGGCGCGGGCGAGCCGCCCATCATCTTCACGCTCGGCTCGTCTGCCATCTGGGTGGCGAAGGATTTCTACCGCGAGTCAATCGCGGCGGCGCGCGCGCTCGGCCGCCGCGCGCTCCTGCTCACCGGCCACGAACAGAACCGCCCGGCCGAACCTCTGCCCGAAGGCATCGCCGCTTTCGAGTACGCGCCTTACGGCGAAGTGTTGCCGCGCGCCTCCGTCGTCGTGCATCAGGGCGGCGTCGGCACGACGGGTCAAACTCTGCGCTCAGGCCGTCCCATGCTCGTCGTCCCCTTCAGCCACGATCAATTCGATAACGCCGCGCGGGTCGCGCGCCTCGGCTGCGGCCGCACGCTCGCGCGCCCCCGGTACAATGCCGCGAGCGCGACACGCGAATTGCGTGCTATCTTGACCGGCGAAAGTTATAAGATTAACGCGACGGAGATCGGCCGCCGCGTCCGGGACGAAGACGGCACGCGCGCCGCCTGCGATGCCATCGAGGAAGTTTTAAAGAAGAGAGGATAGGGCACGGGCGTCAATCTATGCTGCTGGTGATAGACGTTGGCAACACGAACACTTCTCTCGGCGTGTACGACGGCGAGCGGCTCGTCACGCACTGGCGTCTGACGACCGAGCGCGGGCGCACTGTGGACGAGTACGGCGTGCTCTCGCGCAACCTGTTCGCGCTGGCGGGACTGGACTTCAAAGAGATCGACGCGGTCGCCGCCGCTTCGGTCGTGCCGCAGTTGAACTTCACGGTCAAGCGCATGGCGGAGGAATACTTTCACCTCTCGCCGCTCTTCATAGACCACACCACGCCGACCGGCATGGAGATTCTCTACCAGCCGCCTTCGGACGTGGGCGCAGACAGGATCGTGGACGCCGTCGCCGCGCGCCACAAGTACGGCGCGCCGGTCATCGTCGTGGACTTCGGCACGGCGACCACGTTCAATGCCGTCAATCCGGCAGGGCAGTATCTCGGCGGCGTCATCACGCCCGGCATCCAAATCTCGTCCGACGCGCTGTTTGCGCGCGCCGCGCGCCTGCCCCGCGTCGAGATCAAAAGGCCGCAGGCCGTCATCGGCGCGACGACGAACGGCGCGATTCAATCGGGTCTCTATTACGGCTACGTCGGCCTCGTCGACGGCATCCTCCGGCGCATGCGCGAGGAACTCGGCGGCGATGTGCGCGTCGTCGCCACGGGCGGCCTCGCACCGCTCATCGCCACCGGCTCCGAACTGATCGAAACCGTCGACGACACGCTCACGCTCGAAGGATTGAGACTGATTTACGAAATGACGAAATGAGTTGCGGGTCGCAGGTTTAAGGTCTCAAGTTCAGGAACCTGCAAACCGTCACACCTGAAAACTCGAAATTTGAAACTCGAAATTTGAAACTTGAAACCTGAAACTTGAAACCTGAAACTTTAAACCAAGATTCGAGACTTGAACTACTTTAACTATTTCACCGAGATCGAAGAAGCCTTCAGTCGTCGCAGGGGTAAGCACCTGTTCGTCAGCCCGTTGGATTGGTCGTTGATGGAGGCCTGGAAGGCCAGGGGCATCCCTCTGCACATCGCGCTGCGGGGCATCGAGCAGTCGTTCGATTCATACGAGGCGAAGCCGAGAAGGCGCAGCGTGAAGTCGCTCTTTTATTGCCAGGAAGAGGTCGAGGCGCAGTATGCCGAATGGCTCGAATCGCAGTTGGGCGCGACGACCCCGACGGGAACGGCCACTGAAGAGACGGCGGCGAAGGATGAGCAGGCGGCCACGGGCAACGGCGCGTTGCCGTTCCCGCGCGAAGTGATCGCGGGACACCTGTCGGAGGCGCGCGCGCGCGTGGAGCGCGCCGGCACGGAGCAGACGACGCGCGGCGCGGGCGAATTGTCCGAGGCGCTCGCGCGCGTCGTCGCGCGGCTCGCCGAGATGGAGAAGGATTTCGCGGCCGCCGCGCGCCCCGACGCGGAACAACTCGAAGGCTCTTTGAACGATCTGGACAATTTGCTGGATCGCGCCGTGCGCGCCTCGCTCAAGCCCGCACAAATCGAAGCGCGCCGCGCCGAGGCCGCCGCCCAACTCGAACCTTATCGCAAGCGCATGGAGCGCGCCACCTATGAACAGACGCTCGACAGCCTGCTCGCCAAACTCCTGCGCGAAGATTGCGGGCTGCCGCGTCTGAGTCTGTTCTACCTTTAACCTGTGGTCTGTAGAGAGGAGATACATTTATGGCTTTGATGACGGTGAAACGCATCGGTGTGTTGTCGCTGGCGAAAATGCAGGGCGTGGTGATGGCGGTGATCGGGCTGATTATCGGCTTGATCTACGGCATCTTCTTTATGATCTTCAGTGCGGTGATCATGTCTTCCGGCGGGCGCGGCTCGGGGGCGTCGGCGGCGGGCGGCGTGGTCGGGGGGCTGGCGATGATGATCCTCATGCCGATCTTTTACGCCGTGCTCGGGTTCGGCATCGGCGCGCTCTCGGCCTTCATTTACAATATCGCGGCGCGCAGCATCGGCGGCGTCGAACTCGAACTCGAAAACACTGAGGTAGGATTCCAATCGTCCCCGCCTCCGCCGCAGCCCGATTCCTGGACGCCCAACAGTAGTGTCTGATCGGTCGCCCGGCCGAGGGCGCTTTGTCGAGCTATGAACGAGCGGAAACGAAAGCGGAGGGCGGATAATTCTCCGCGCGTGCAGGATGGGCCACGGGACGGCTCCGTCTACGAGGTCGAGATCGAGCGCATCGTACCGGGCGGCGCGGGGCTGGCGCACGCTGACGGCTACACGCTTTTCGTGACGCTGGCCGCGCCCGGCGACCGCGTGCGCGTGCGCGTCGAACGCCTGCGCGGCAAGGTGGCCTTCGCGTCCGTCGTGGAAATCATCACGCCCTCGCCCGCGCGCGTCGAACCGCCCTGTCCATACTTCGGTCGTTGCGGCGGCTGCGACTTCCAGCAGTTGAACTACGAGGCGCAACTTCAATCCAAAGTCGAGATCATACGCGACTGCCTGCGGCGCATCGCGCGCGTCGAACCTCCCGCCGAAATCCCCATCACGCCCTCGCCCGTCGCCTGGCGCTACCGCTCGCGCGCACGCTGGCAGCACGACCCCGTGCGGCAATATCTCGGCTACTACGAACTGGCCTCGCACCGCGTCTGCGACGTGGCCGAATGCCCCGTCGTCCTCCCCGAAGTGCAGGACAAACTCTCGCACCTGCGCACCGCGCTCGGCCGCGGCGAGTTCGACGAGACGGAAGAGTTTCAGGCCGTGGCCGGCGACGACGGCGTCTCACTCCTGCCGCCGCTTGCGGAAGACGACGCGCGCGAACGCTCGCGCCACCTCGCGGGCGAGCGTTATCGCTTCGACGCCGAGTGCTTCTTCCAGATCAACCACGCGCTCCTCGAACCGCTCCTCGCCGAAGCCCTCGGAGACGGCGCGGGCGACGCGGCCGTTGACCTCTACTGCGGCGTCGGCCTGTTCACACTGCCGCTCGCACGCCGCTTCACGCGCGTCACGGCCATCGAAGGCAACGCGGCGGCCACACGCTTCGCCCGCCTCAACCTCGCCGACGCCGGGCTCTCTAACGCCGCCGTCCACACCGCGCGCGTCGGCGACTGGCTCAACGCGCACGCACACGATCTCGCGCCCACGGATTTCATGCTCCTCGACCCGCCACGCGCGGGCGCGGAACCCGAAGCCCTCGCCGGCATCATCGCCCTCCGGCCGCGCCGCATCAGCTACGTCTCCTGCGACCCGGCCACGCTCGCGCGCGACCTCCGCGCCCTCTTCGCGGCGGGCTACACTCTTGACTCCCTCCGCGCATTTGATATGTTCCCCCAGACACACCACGTCGAAACGGTCGTCCACCTCACGGCGGCAGCTGTTAAGACCTAAACGTCCCGGCTAAAGAAATATTGCGGCAAAGGGGTAAAGCATGCCCGACACTTTCAATTACGACGTGTTCCTTAGCCACAGTTCGAAGGACAAGGCGGTCGTGCGTCCCCTCGCGGAACGCCTGCGCGCCGACGGCCTGCGCGTCTGGTTCGACGAGTGGGAACTCAAACCCGGCGACAACATCCCCTCCAAGATCGAAGAAGGCCTGGAGCACTCACGCGTCCTCGTCCTCTGCATGTCCGCGCGCGCCTTCGGCTCCGACTGGGCGCAGTTGGAAAGCTACACCTTCCGTTTCCGCGACCCGCTCAACAAGGAACGTCGCTTCATCCCCCTGCGCCTCGACGACGCCCCCATCAAAGGCTCACTCGCGCAATTCAGTTATATTAACTGGCTATCCAAAGGTCACAAGAAAGAATACGCAAAACTTCTCGAAGCCTGTCTCCTGCCGGCAAAGTCGCCTATGGTGGAAGCGGAGACTGCGAGCACGCAGGTTCCAGAAAAGTCTATCCAACTTGATTACAAAGCGAAGATCAATAACTACGCGTTTAGTCTAGATAGAAAGCGCACCCTCACTGCCGCTGAAGACAAAACCGTGCGGCTATGGGACGTGGAGACGGGGCGCTGCCTACGTGTCCTCAAAGGCCACCTGATGGGTGTCTTAGTCGTGGCGTGGAGCGCCGATCAACGTTACGCTCTTTCCGGCTCTGTGGACAATACCGTGCGGCTATGGGACGTGGAGACGGGGCGCTGCCTACGTGTCCTCGAAGGCCACAGGCTGAGCGTCGATTGGGTGGCGTGGAGCACCAATCAAATGTATGCGCTCTCTGGTGCTAGGGACAATACCGTGCGGCTATGGGACGTGGAGACGGGGCGCTGCCTACGTGTCCTCAAAGGCCATACAGGCGCTGCTTGGTGCGTGGAGTGGAGCGCTGATGATCGTTACGCACTCTCCAGCGGATCAAATGGTGATGATGCTGTGCGGCTATGGGACGTGGAGACGGGGCGCTGCCTACGTGTCCTCGAAGGCCACCTGACGGGTGTCTTAGTCGTGGCGTGGAGCGCCGATCAACGTTACGCTCTTTCCGGCTCTGAGGACAATACCGTGCGGCTATGGGACGTGGAGACGGGGCGCTGTCTACGTGTCCTCGAAGGCCACACGGAGGGCATCTGGACAGTAGCGTGGAGCGCCGATCAACGTTACGCTCTTTCCGGCTCCCATGACAATACCGTGCGGCTATGGGACGTGGAGACGGGGCGCTGCCTACGTGTCCTCGAAGGCCACATAAATTCAGTCAGGAACGTAACGTGGAGTGTCGATCAACGCCGTGCCTTGTCCGGCAGCTGGAACGGCAGCATTCTAGTGTGGGATCTATCAGAATTTATCACCGAGCGGGAAGTACCGGAAGCTATCCCATCAGCCTTGCCCACCGCGCCGGAGCAGGTGCAATACACGAACGCTAAAGTTTTACTCGTTGGCGAGAGCGGGGCGGGGAAGACGGGGTTGTCGAAGGTGCTGGCTGGTGAGGAATGGCAGCCGAGTGATTCGACGGTCGGTGCGTGGGCGACGCAGTGGAAACTGCCGGTGGATTCCGCGGACGGCGTGGAGCGGGAAATCTGGTTGTGGGATTTCGGGGGGCAGGCGGATCAGCGTTTGATTCACCAGCTTTACATGGACGAGACCGCGCTGGCGGTGCTGGTCTTCGACGGGCAGAAGGAAGATTTGTTTGAGACGCTCGGCCAGTGGGATCGCGATCTGACGCGCGCGTCGCGCAGCTCGTTTACCAAGCTGCTGGTGGCGGGGCGCGTGGACGCGGGGGGCTTGCGCGTCAGCCGGACGCAGATAGAGGCGTTCAAGAAAGAGCGCGGCTATCTGCAATTGCTGGAAACGAGCGCGAAGACGAAGCTCAATTGCGAGGAACTCAAGCAGGCCATCCTTGACGGTATCCGTTGGGAGAACATCCCGTGGCGTTCCTCGCCGCTCCTGTTCAAGCGGCTGAAGGAAGAGATCATTCGTCTCAAGGACGAGGGACGGGTGCTGATGCGCTTCAACGAGTTGCGCGAGACGCTGCAACTGCGCCTGTCGGGCGAGGTCGCGCGCTTCACGGACGAAGAGTTGAAGGCGGTGGTAAGTCTGTTGGCCGGCCCCGGAGTGGTGTGGGAGTTGGAATTCGGCAGTTGGGTGCTGCTCCAGCCGGAGCGCATCAACGCCTACGCGCAGGCCGTCATCCAGACGATGCGTGAGGATAGGGACGAACGCGGCTGTCTCATGGAGGAGCGGGTCTTGAACGGCGACCTCAAGTATCACTCCTCCATCGAACGTCTCGTAGACGACGAGGAACGGTTCATCCTGCTGGCGATGCACCAGACGCTGGTGAAGCGCGGCCTCTGCCTGCGCGAACAGACGGAGAAGGGGCCGCTCCTGATCTTCCCGAGTTATTACCGGCGCGAACGGCCGGAACTGGTGGGGCATCCGGCGGTGCTCGTGAGTTACCGCTTCAACGGCTTCCTCGACGACATCTACGCCACGCTGGTGGTGCGCCTTCACCACACGGAATCCTTCGAAGCCGATGAACTGTGGCGTTACGCCGCCGATTTCAAGTCGCTCTCGCAGCAGCGGCGTCTGGGCGTGAAACTCACGCGCCGAGGTGAAGGCGCGGGCGAGTTGGAAGTCTATTTTGACCCTGACATCGCCGTGGCCGAGAAGATGATTTTCAGCCGCTACGTACATGAGCACCTGCTGAAAAAGGGTAACGAGGTCGTGCGCCTGCGGCATTACGTCTGCCCGCATTGCAAGACGCCGGTGCGTGATCGCGAGACGGCGATGGAGCGTCTGGCGGAGAACGGAAAGCAGGCGAGCATTCTGTGTGTGAAGTGCGAAAAGCGCGTGCCGCTCTGGGACGATCTCGAAGAACGCTTCGCCGCGCCGGAAGTCCACCAGCGCGTGCTGGAGTTGGATGAGCAGTCGCAGATCAAGCTCGACAACGCGGACAAGGAACGCACGCTGGTCGGAGAAGTGATCTCTACCGCCTCCCTCGCGGGACAAATCTGCCGGGAACTCACCGTGAGCGACAACGGCATTGATATGGAGATCGAGTTCAAGTCGGACGCGGGCGAGGCGACCGGAAAGAAGCTGTACCTGCAACTCAAGTCCGGCGACTCCTATCTCAAACAACGCAAGAGCGACGGCGCGGAAATCTTCACCATCAAAGACCCGCGCCACGCCCGCTACTGGATGGCGCAGGCGTTTCCCGTACTGCTCGTCATCCGCAACTCGGAGGGCGAGGTGCGCTGGATGGAAGTGCGCGACTGGCTGAAGCGCGCGAGCGACAACGGCAAGAAACCTGTGAAGCAAATCATCTTCGAAGGAGAGCGATTAGATGTGATGAGCGTGCGCCGCTGGCGCAAGAGGGCTTTGGGTCAGGTTTCGCCATAGAGTTTGAGTGGCATTTGAGATCGTTCGCGGAACCATGACATAAACGTTCGGGGCGTGGATAGTATGCGATGGGAAGACTGTCTTGGGGTAAACTCGCGAATCTTTGCCTCGCCGCAAATCGGCTCTTAACGGATGTTGATGGAGTATCCGGGTTCGGAGAATTTCCAACGGCGAAAGAGATACGATCAGGTGGCTTGATTTACGACTTGACATTAGGATCATTCGGACTGCCCCGGTAGAAAAAGAGGCTGTAACAACTTGCCGAACACGCAGACGGCTCCTCACAGGCCGTCTTTCAATCCGCACCCGCTCGCGCTCCTGTCGGCCTCGTTCGCCGCCGGCATACTGCTCGCCCGCCTGGCCTCGCCGCCGCTTTTCATCACGCTACTTTTGAGCGCGCTGGCAATGCTCGCCGCGCTCGTTGCGTTCAGGCGAAGACGTGCCGTGACCGCGACCGTGTTCGTCGTGCTGGCGTTCGCGTCGGTAGGCGCGTCGCTCGGCCGCGTGTCGGAGCGGCGCGATGCGAGCGTGGCGAGCGTGCGCAGCCTGTATGAAGAGGGGCGCGTCGCTTCGGGCGACCCGGTGGAGTTGACGGGCGTTGTCGAACGCGCGCCGGAGATTGCGCCGGACGGTTTTTATCTCGCGCTCGGCGTGGAGCGTTTGCGGGCGCACGGGGCGGAGCAGAGTGTGACGGGCGCGGTGGAATTGTTCGCGCCCGTCGGCGACGAAAAGACGCGCGGCAGATACGAGGAGTTGGAGTTGCGGCGCGGGGCGCGCGTGCGCGTGCTCGTCGCCCTCGAACGCGCGGAGAAGTTTCGTAATCCGGGCGGCTCGTCGTTGACGGAATTTCTGGAGCGGCGCGGGATGGATGCGAGAGGCACGATCAAAAGTCCGCTGCTCGTGGAGCGGCTGGACGACGTGCGCGTCGCGCTGCCACTCGTGTGGCTCGAAGCGTGGCGCGAGAGTTTGCGCGGGCGCATGGCGCAACTTTTTTCGGCGGAGACGGCCGGCGTGCTGCAAGCCGCGCTCCTGGGAAATCGCCACGGGCTGTCGCGCGCGAGCGCGGAGCGTTTTCGCGCGGGCGGCACGTTTCACGTGCTCGTCATCAGCGGTTTGCACATCAGTTTCGTGGGCGGCCTCGTGCTGCTGCTGATGCGGCGCGTGACGGGGCGGCGCGCCTTGCAGTTCGCCGTGCCGTGCATCGTCCTGTGGCTTTATACGCTGGCGGTGGGCGCGGAAGCGTCGGTGGTGCGCGCGGCGCTGATGTTTACGTTGGTCGCGCTCGCCCCCGTCCTCGGGCGGCGCGGCGCGACTCTGAACGCGCTCGGCGGCGCGGCGCTCGCGTTGCTCGCGTGGCGTCCGGCGCAGCTTTTCGATCCGTCGTTTCAATTGACGTTCCTGTCGGTGCTCGGCATCGTCGCGCTCGGCTGGCCGCTCATCGAACGCCTGCGCGCGGTCGGCGCATGGCACCCGACGCTGCGACTTGAAGCATAAATTGTCCGTCACTGGAAGCAAATTGTGGCCGCAGGAGTTAACAAATAAAAGGATTTTGATTTGAGGGGGATACTAAAGTCTAAGTTATTGGAAGGATAATGTGGCCGGAAGTACAAATTGGAAGCATATCGTGGCCGAAAGTTTTCTTTTGTTTCTTACAGTGGTTTACAGATCGACGTAATGCATAGTCGAGACTAGAGATATGCACTCGTAACGCTTTCAGCGTAAAGACTTTCAAGGACGCTTATTTCATGACTCTTATATCCCTTGCTTATCGTTTTTCTGATCTGCCTCGCCGCCGCTTCTCTTTTGCATCTTGTATGATCTGACAACGGCTAAATTTATGGGTAACATAAATGTGCGGTTATGTAATGACATTAACCCATGAGGGCACAGCAATAGCTATATGATCAGTTTCCTCTACAACAGGCAGCCCCTCTCGTTCAACAACAGGACTAAGCACCAGATGGACAAATACTATGAAGACATCGTGAAGGCATTCAAACATTACTATCCTGATCCTATCCGCCAATATGGAGACTTGTATGGGGTCGTGTACTATTTTCACAGGAAACCTACCGGCCTCGATGCCGATAATTTGAGTAAGCCTGTATGGGATGCCCTGACTAGGCAGCTCTTCGATGATGATCGCAGCGTTAAAATTAGGTATGCGGGTACATTCATGCTCGAAAGTAGAGGCTTGGGCGGTTTACTAGACTTGTCTAGCTTTCCCCCAAACCGGTTAGAAGAGTTTTTCGGAATGATTGATAACGAAGAGCACACTGTATATGTTGAGTGTGGGAGAATAAATTATGAAATGTATAAATTCGGTTGTGAGGCGGGGAGGGATTTATGAATATTGAGCATAACGTGTTAATGCAAAGCCTCGTTAATTCAACCTTAGAGAACATGACGGCTGACTATAAGAGCCAAGGTTTTGAAGTGTACCGGGATCATCTTATTGAAGGCCACATAGCTGACTTTGTTGCGGTAAAGGGCGATAAAATGGTTATCTATGAAATTAAATCCGGTCCGTGGAACGAGGACAAAAGGAGGGCGGTTGCACAGCTTAGGGAATATGTCTCAAAACTACCACATGGGGAATTTAAGCTCTACTTCATAGGGCCGCCTAGAAAGAAATCAATCGAAATTGAAGACCTCGACCGAAAGTTAGTCGAAGCTCTTATAGAGGAAGATAAATTCGGGTCACAAGCGGCTGGAATGGCCTATGACGATGTGATGCATCTGGCTTCATGGGTTACAGTCGATGGCATCAGCGACTTTGAGATTGATGACATTACAATACGAAAGTCTGTTACTGAAGTTACGGGAACTGGCTTTCTAGAGGTAAACATGCAGTACGGTTCTGATGGGGATGTAGAGAAAGGCATGGGAATGGTAGCGAAAGAGGCGTTCCCGATGACGTTCAAATTGTTACTTGATTTAGAAGGTGAGATAAAGAGTATAGAAGAGTTGGATGTTGATATTTCAAGCTTTACTGAGTGACCGAAGCAACTATTTATTTATGGGACAGATGCAAGTGTTGGACGCCCCTGCGCATGGACTACTGTTAAGGCATCATTAGGGTGCTCGATCTCCTCGTGAACCTAATTTGAAGTAAGATGGACTACGTTCATTAACGGCGGTTTTTCTGAGGAATTTTCGATCCGCTATGCCTTCTTGATAACCCTCGCCAACTTCTCCCTTCCAAATGTATGTTCCCCTTTGAGCTATATGTCAATGGTTCCTCACCATTGACAGTAAACTTGCAGAGGAATATTGTGTGCGTGTTCATGATAGTTGCCTGCTGGCGAGAATCTACCGCTCGCTAGCCTCACGTTATCTGCTTTAACTCACACGCACCCTAAACTGCCTCACTCCCACATCGGAGGGACAAGATGAGAATTACAACACGAATTATCGCTGCCCTGTTAATTGTCCTTTTCTTCGCCCAATCATCCTTCTCTCAAAGCATATATGAAAATGCCTGCACTTGTGATGCTTCGACGAAACTGGAAAAGTTTGTCAAGGAGAGTTCCGCTGAAGTAGAGCAAATAGGGCCAGCACTGTTCAAGAATTTCGGAAGCGGAAATTGGGGTGTCGCCAGACTTACCGGGCAAAAGATCAACGGCCTGAGAGCCGATGGTGCCTCTGACCCTAACCACCCGCTCGATGCTTATTTTATTACGTATGCGACGAATCATAAGTCCCGCTTCCACTACTCTTTGTTGGCACATCAATACGGTGATGTGAAAAAGCCGCTCGTCGATTACTCAAAGTTCGAAGAGCTAAAAAGCTACTCAAACTTTGAGGCAGTCAGGAAAGACATTGCCGCTAAAAAGTTCCTTTTAGCTGTACATTCAGGTGATGCTATCCCGCCTGCTGATATAGCACCGGCCAATATCATTTTCACCGACCCCTCATTTATCGGGCTTCGAGATTATGACCGATTCAAGAAGATAAATGAGCAATTCGATGAAAGTCTTCCTGCGAAGAGCCGAAAAGGTTTATCTTTTGAAAGAGTACTGTTTATAACTTCCGCAAAAGAGAAGAATGGTGCAGAGGTGATAACTATCTATGAGAGACAATTTATCAAGGGCAATGATCATCAGCATCACTTGGTCGGTCATGCATACATAACAGGCGTTGGTAATCCGAAGGCGGAAGAAGCTCTGACACGAGAGCTACAGTCCCTCGGGCGAGGAGGACGAGTTTATCTATATGGCGACGAAATCAAGAACCTGAACATTGAGGAATTAGCGGATGGCTTTGGCGTAGACCTAATCCGCAGAAGCCCCGACACGATCAAGAATTTCGCCATAACTGAAAGCCAACTCAATACCATTGAGAACAGAGAATTCAAAAAAGAGACGACCGTACTGCTGAATGGCACTCCTAGCTCCCGCGAAGAGTTAATATCAATTGGTTCTCCCCTGTATGGCCTTGAGGGTTGGATAGAAGATAAAGAACGTGTAGAGCGCACAACCCAAGATAAGTACCACCGCAGGATCGAAAACAAACAGGAGCTTTTGCAGGAGCTTCAATATGGTGACAATGACGTCATCCTCATTGTGGCGCATAGCGACGGGGTGAGTATTTATTTTCGCGGGGAGAGGGTTTCCGTAGCTGAGTTGAAAGCGCTTCCTGCGCGCCAACATTTCAGATTCAGAGAAAGGCTGGCGGTGCTGATAAGTTGCAATACGGGTATCTCGGGAAAGCGCAATTGGCTTAATGGGAAAGAAACGAAAGCGTTTGCTGAAGTTCTGGTTGAGAAAAGGTTCGTTGAGGCTGTAATAGCGCCCGATCATGAGATTTCTGTAGATGATGGTATTAGAGCACTCGCGGCCATTCTTCAGGGGCGGCCATTATCTGCTATACGCTCGTCCAGAGGGTGGCGAAAATTCGCGCAGATTAAAATTTATACGAGGAAAAGTAGAGTATGAGTCGGTTCTTAACTTACTTCACGAACTTCGAGTTTTATTGGGACCGGCGCACTTATGGAGCAAGTCTTCAAAAGAAACGTAAGGCTTGGACATTAGTCGTCTACATACTTTTGTCCCTCGGCATCTTCTCGCGACAGATCACAGCCTTTCCAAAAGTGGACATCAATATCGCCAATGTGAGAGCTCCCGTCTTGGCAGCGTCGTTCATCATCGGTTTAGCACTTTTACCGCCGGTCATGAGATGGATTAGCAAGAAAGTTAAACAGCCGAAATGGGAACACGCGCTTTCGGCATTTTCTATAGGATTTTTTATTGATCTATCTAGTCACATCTTAATCTCTAAGGTATTCACCTTATTGCGTTGGTAAAATAACTACTAAGCACGCGATGCGACAGGAGTTCAATTACAGAAGCAAGGGAAGGCATTAGCAGGAATCACTAATGCCTCGTGCTTATAGTTTTTCTGACCTACTGGCCTCGACACCGCCTTTGTTTTGCATCTTGTATGATGTGACAATGTTTGGTGACTCAGAATCCTGCAAGCGGCTCTATAAGAAAAGTACCAACTAGGGCTTTTTTTCTTTAGGGACAGTATAAGGAGTAATAGCAGGGTCAGGTTTACCAAATTTGAAAATTAACCAATCATCATCCTTTTCATTGGTATCTTTTTCAATTTCGACTGCTTCAAACAATCTACCTTCGCTTAACCTTCTCTTAAAAAAGTCTTTATAATCATCGGGAAACTCATCATAAGTTATCCGTCCTGCTAATAGATCAAGAATTGTCCTAGACGAAAGTTTTATTTCGTACCCGCTCATTGTGCATCCTCCAATGAAACTATTCCCCAAATGTTTTTTAGTTGACTCCAACGCATTAACTGCGTTAAGAGCGCTTCTAATAGGGTAAGGAAAAATCTCTAAGATGTGTTTGTGGAGATTAGATAAAAAATCTTCTAGTTCCGCATTTATTTCTTTTCCCTTTTCAAAATAAATCAACACTTGATTGGAACTGTTAAAGCCGAAGTTTTGTACCGCTTCAAATACCAGAATAAAGCTAATCCGAGGATGAACACGGAAGAATTCTTGAATAATACTTCCGCTTTTTCTGAGATAATCACTCCCTCCATCGCATAGTATAATTCCTAAAACACCTTCATAGCCTGTGCCTTCTAGCTGTTCACTTTTTGATACTAGTCCATTCCAAACAGAATTTTGAATTAAATGTTCTCTAGAGGTTATACTTTTATAACTTGGATAACCGCCCGATCCTGTCCACTCTTTGCTCGGTTTGTAGGCGATTAGAAGATCAACCGATTCTGTTTTTATTGCATACTTTCTTTCTTTATCAGGCTCTTTCTTTATTTGGGAGGTGAACTCTTCCCAAGATTCATTAAAGATTTCTTTGTCAAATCTCGCAAGAGCAGGAAGTTTTAGCTGAATCATCCCACCAGTCTTTCTCGCCTCCTCATAATTTCCTCCAATCTCACATCTCCAAGCGCCCTTAATATCCCTTTCAGCAATCTCCTTGTGCAATCTGGCATTTAACTGCTTTTGTGGATTCTTCAGTTCAACTCCTTCATCCGAGACGGTTTTTATATCGGCGAGAAAATCTAAAGTATGGTCCGCGGAAGTAAAATATAAATCGGGGTTCTTACCGTTAAAGGTTCTCTCGTGCTCAACTTTACCTAACTTGCTAAATACGTTGAGTAAAACGACCTCCCACTCAGCACCTAGATCCCCTTTGTTAAGTTTATCAACATGAGTTTTGATCTGCTTTCCTGTTAAGAAAGAAGCGTTTTCGTTTATGAGTCGTTGAATTGTTCTGCGTGAAAAAATTGCCATAACAAAATACAAACCTCGCAAAGGGGAAGGGTGTGAGATTTCAGCCTACGTGCGAAATGCCAATCTGAATCTCTACTTCATCCCACGAATGATTAAATTATAACAAGGTGTTCGTCGTCTTTAGGAGCGGTAAAGAAGCCATGAAAAGTTTGCCCCTCTTAGTAGTAAAGGGAATGATAGAGTGATGTTGGGATAATTGATAAACCCACCCCGTTGTAGAATCATTGAATGGCATTCAATGACAGTAGCCACTGAGAAGCGATGTTACGATTGTTCTTAAATTACGTGTTGAGCAGTGAAGTCGTTCGAATATTTCTGGAGCGGGTTGCCTGAATTTCTGCGCTTAACTTTTTGAGGATCAAACTCAGTATGAACACAATTTACGAGAACATATATATAGGGGTTTTCATTTACTCTTTGGGCTTTTCAGTTGCTAAGAACGAAAAGGTGAATAGTCTAAGTAGCGCGATAAATCTCTATCAACAGACGCCCGGAGATACAACTCTTGGAGATTTCTTTTGCACCATCGGAGGGCGTAATCTTCTAATAGAATTTAAGAAGGACTGGGCGGAAGTGAATACAGAACACAAAAAGCCGTCCAAAGCTAAGTTGCTTGCTGAGCTAGGCCAAGAAGGACACCTGCATGCTTTATCTCTCAAAACACACTTCCTAGCTTCACCATACGAATTTACAGGTAATGAGCGCCAACTTTATTTCTTCCCTTATGCGTATCTGCTTGGTGCCGGAACTATCAACATAGAACCCATGGGTGCTTTCATAGAGAAGTATTTAGACCAACAACTTGGAAGCGATGGGATTGAGTTTGCCGCATACTTAGAGGCGTTACGACCAGTGGGACAGTCTGCTCAATCAGGTGGCAAGGAATTGTCAGGTTTAATTGTAAATCTAAATGAGCAGGGGGGGATAACATGTGTTGCTTTTGATGATGTTGGAACACTTCAAAGAGAAATCGATAAACTTGACCGGGTAATTAGTCAAGAGCGTGTAATTGAACGTGAGCGCAGCAGGGACAGGGGTGGCCCATCTAGATAGGAATAATTCACCGAACATTAAATCCGGAACGGAGATAATCCGATCATGACAACCCGTTTTGTATCTATGCTATGAATCACTCCAAACCGTCCTCGACGCCGACCGGCAGACTTCGACAATGGATGCGAAAGCACCCGGTCATTACTTCCCTCATTACGGTTACCTCTTTTATTTTCATAACACTTCCTCAATGGGGCTCGTCTGTTTGGGCGCTATTTTCTTCCGAGCCGTTTTTCCCGTTCTTAGCCAAGAAAATGAACACTCTTGGTCTTGGTTTTTCGCTTTATTGGATCACGACGCTTATTGCCTTCGTGATGTTGACCGCTATCCTGTATTTGCTAGTAAAAGGCAGGCGCGACCTTCCAGTGGTGAAAGAGGAGCCTCACGACGTTCATTTAAAGAAAATCGCTGAATATCAGCGAAAGGGGTTGCGCAAGTACGTGGTGGTAGAGAAGTGTGATGTCAGTTCTTCTCCCCTTTCAGGAGGTAAACTTTATATCGAGTTCACCTTTTACGTCACCAATTACTCGATGTTTTACATATCCATTCCGGCACCTGTAGATGCCGTGATAGAAGGCTCGATCCTCTTCAGGGGTGATCTGCTTAGTGGAGTGGCTAAACTCGTTGAGAATAAGGTCAAAGAAGTGGGGCCTTGCGGCACATACTATTTCACAGTTCGCCAGTGGGTCAGTGCCAGTGAAGCAGCGGACATATCCGAAACATTAAAGACAACTGGCAACTTATTCGACTTTTCCAAAGCAATTGTCCATGTCAGAGGGGGCGACAGGTTTCCGGATGTGGACATGGCGCAACTTGATCTGGCGCGCGGGATGCAGAACGTCGAGTTTGAGAATAAGGTTATTCAGTTAGAGGCTCTGAAATCGCAATATGAATCGGAAATAGAACTCCGGCAGCAGCGCGCCGATGCGGTCGAAGCTCTGACCCTCGTACTCGGCATGGCATATAGCATCTATGAACTGTACAGACACGGCGAGCAAGCGCCTAAAGATCAGCTCATGTACTTGGACGCGTGCATCAATGGCGCGCTTCATAAATGTTTTGACAATAAGACGGTGAATGACTATTACAGCAATGAATTGTCGATAGGGAAAATACCTGACGCGCGGGAAAAGCAAGAGGGGTGGGTTGATGCCCACTGCTTCAGGCTGAGAAAGTTTATTGCACACCGGAAAGAGCAGTCTCATTAACGGAAGAGTCCTGATAGGCGGACTCACTTCAACCTCACTTACACAGAATTCTTAGAACTCTCGCTTTGGAGCGCGCTTATCCTCCACCGCATACAATTCTCCGCGAGGCAAATAAGCCCTTATATGAGTCCACGAGAAGTGCGATTACAGCACTCCTCGCGGACATCTCGCGGACTATTCGGAGAAGACCTCCGAATATTTCCTCGGTGCGTCTCCCTGCGGGGTCGCAGTCCACCAGTCCTGCTTTTCTATCTCAAAGTTGCGCTTGCCTTCGTCAGCCTTAAACCACTTGGCAGCGAAGTCCCAACCCACACTCCTATCGCTTGCGCTCACGCGGACACCGTATTCGTCAGCGATCCTCTGGATGAATTTCTTGCCAACCTCGCCTCGCGCTATGTCACAACTGACGAACACTACGTCGGCATAGTCGTCATACGGGCGGTATTCAGAGAGAAGGCGGAAGATGTCGTTCCCCAATCGCGTGCGCCCCAACATCGGGCGCGCCTGAGAGCCATGAGCGAACGTAATGGCTACTCTGATGGTGCCTTTGAATCCTCTAGCCATGAGGTATTCGCGTAGGAGACGGGCTGCTTCTTGGTCGTTAGGCGCGCTAACGCGGAGGTGATAGTTCTTTAGCATCGCCGCGTGCCGATGGTCGTCACCGCCGGGGTGCGTGACGAGGACATTATTCTCGTGCCCGTCATAGAAGGCTACGGCGAGCTCCTCCTCGGAGCCGAAATCCTTGTTGGGGTAAACGGCGTAGGGTTCACCGCTTCGGGGCGCAAGGCTTAGATGATTATACGCGAAGTTCCAGACCGGCCTCCTTAGTGCGGGCGGCAGCGACGAAGCGTTAGCGACGATAAACAGAGTAACGTTTGAGAGCAGGGTCAATGCGATGACGAAGATGAGTATACGTTTGTGCCAACGGGTCATAGATAAGTCTCCTTAGTGTATTGAGGACAATGAGGACACACCTTGTGGGGCAGCAGGTGAAACTTGATGCAGGCCATTCCCGCGAGAGTAGGCTCACACCATCGGTCAGACTAAGTCTGCACAACAGTGTTTGTCAACAAAAATAACCTCATAAATAGAGCCTGCTACTCTCATCGGATTTAGATATTTACTGCCTTCAAAAAGATGATTGACATAGTTGGTCGATGGGAATAATGTGCGCGTGCTGAACCATGTCGATGAACCATTTTGAGCGTCGGCTTCACTAACCAATTACTGACAAGCGGAAATCCCTACCTTAAGCTTGTGACGGAGGCTTACCCTAATGCGCCCCCATTTAAGATTGTTACGTCTCACACGGTTACTCGCCTTATTCGTCGCCTTCGCAGCCTCGTCAGTATTCGCCCAAGACGCGACAGTCACTAGAAACGTCTATCTCCGCCCCACCCCCTCCACTTCCAACATACCGATTCGCAAGCTCCTTCCGCCCGATGAACTTGAACTAATCGACACGACAGAAGTCAACGGCTTCTATCATGTCCGCACGGTTGAGGGTGAGGAAGAAGGTTGGGTATGGGCTAAAAACGTCCGCCTCCCTGCCGCACTCGCACTAGACGGCTCCACTAATTTACTGAGTCTCTCGACGCCTGCTCTAGCGTCGGAAATTTCAGAAAATTGGGGAAAGCCTACTCTGAAGGTCGGCACCTTTAAGAGCGGAGATAAGACATGCGGGCCTACTGGTTCTACCCCCGGTAATGAGACAAATCGGAGGAAGAATCGCGTTGATGTGCCCACCAGCTACCACCCTATAAGTTTCGACGCCTTCCTCAAACTCCCTGATGTACATATCCCCAAAGATCGGGCTAAGTGGGATCAGCATCCAGATGAGCGTGATGAGATCGTTAAGCGTGAAGGTGTTCCTCTTTCCCTCATCGGTTACCTCGTGGCGATAAAGCCGCAGACGGGCGGGAGCGGCGAGACTACTAACTGTAAGTGGAAGGCATATTCGGAGGTTGATTGGCACATGGCACTGGTCGAGGAGCCGGGGCAGGGTGAGAGGCTCGCCGTTGTGATCGAACCCACGCCCCGGATCAGGCGTAAGCACAAGAATTGGACAGAAGCTAACCTCGCGGAGTGGCTCGACTCAGACAACCCGGTACGCATCAGCGGATGGTTGCTGTTCGACCCGGAGCACCGCAATCACATGGGGAAGTATCGGCAGAGTATGTGGGAAATTCACCCGATCACGAAGATCGAGGTGTGGAAGAATAACAAGTGGGTTGACTTGGACAAATTCTGAAACGTGAGCATGATATTCAGCCAGTTCTACAGCGTATGAAACCTATTATGATTTAATGAGGCTACACGCTCACTACTGGATGTAATCAACCCGCCAGCCATCGTCGTAAAGCTGAAAATGACTCACGGTCTTCCACGTCTTACCAAACTCCAATTTCAGCGAATCCCCGTAAATCGTCGGCTGGCTAATCTTCTTCTGCAACTTCTCCGGCAGACGCCTGAAAGCCTCGCTGGTCGGATCGAACGCCTCGCCGATTGGCGTGGGTACAGACTTCCAAGTGAAATCGGCTTGGGCACTGGTGTTCGACAGCTTGGTGACGCCAGATACCTCCAGTGCCTCTTTCCTGAGCAGAGGGAAGGAATCCTCACCCTTTCCCCCTGCGGCTTCGACCGCCTGTCTGCCTTTCCCGGTCAGCCGAACGTCAACAGAAAATCGCCAGCCCAGCACTATGCCCGTCCTCGGCTGCGCCTGCGGCCTGTCGGTGAGGGTCGCCTCCGCCTCGACTAATCCGAGTTCTCGTAACACCCCCATGTCGGGATAGTTATCGAAAAAGGTCGCGATAGCGCGATCATAGGGCACTGGTTCTTCGTCCTCGGACATGGCCGGAATATTAAATTTGCCAACGTCGCGCAACGGCAATACCTTCGGCGCCTTGAACTCCTTATGTGCGCGCAATAGGTCAAGAGCGCGTGAGCGTGTGAGTTCCTTTGAATTAAGAGCGGCGCAGCCCGAAAGCAGCACGACAAAGCAAACAACAGTCAACGCACACAGGGTTTGTAGTTTTCTTTTCATCACTCTTTCCTTCAACGCACGTACAAAGCTACCCACGCCTGCTCTTGGCCTTCGACCGAGACCAGCACGCGCGGTTGACCGAATAGGGCGGCATCAACTTTGAAAATGATTTGCTGGATCCCCGGCAGGCTGGTGTCCCCGACGTGCTCAACTGGAAGCTGCATGCGACTGCCGTCGGCGAGTTGTGCAACGAGGCGTGTGTTACCGGAGGTGCGCCCCAACCCTAAGCCGCTTGCGAACAGCATGATGCGCGTATTGCCGTCCGGTGGCACTCGATTGATTTCGTCGAAAGCGACCAGTGTCGGGGAGTTGAGAGCGAGCGCCGACGGGACGGACTGCCCGCCAGCCTCGCGCCCCCACAACGCGGGCGCGCTATCCAATAACTCCGCGCCGTCTAGCCGCCACTGAGCGCCTGAAGGCGTGTGCCGCACGACTAGGGGTATGCGTGCGCCAAAGGCAGCGGGCGTGACGCCTGCCGGGACAACGAAATCTACTGAATAAGAACCTCCCCCACCGGGCCTCACGGCGAGCACCGTCGCCGCCTGCCCGGCCACACGCACCTCGATGCCGGAGAGCACGGTCGGCCAGCGTCCCTGCCCGTCGGGACGAGCGTGGGCTGCTGCGGCGTTCGCGCCGGGAAGCGTACCGACCGCTCTCGCCAGCCCGTTCGACGCCAGCGCGTGCTCCTGCGGTGAGTTCGGTGCCCTGAGCGGAAGCGCAAAGACCGCGCCCGCGCCCGTTTCTCCTAGTGGTGACGGCGCCAGTAAGACTTCGTAATCGCTGGTCGAGCCAATCGTGGCAATTACAATGAGTTCCCACGGGCCCGCGCCTTCAAGCCGGATTTCGCTGAGTGTCGAGACACCCGGCGTGAAGCCAATGAAGTGAGAGATGGCGGCTTCGCCCTCTCGCTTGATGCCAACGTGCCCATACCAACCATCGGAGTAGGTGCGGATCAGGAGCGTGCCCGCCCCCTCAAACCGGTAGGTGTCAATCTGTTCGGGAGCCAGTCGCCCGGTGAGGCGTGCTGGCAGCGTGAAGAGCGTCGGGCCAGCCGTCCGCCGCACGTCATCCACCAGCCCGTTACAGTCATCGTCGCGTCCGTTGACTATCTCCGTCGCCCCGGGGTGGACGTGCGGGTCGTGGTCGTCGAGATCGCCCCGCGCGGGCGACCATCCGTCGCCGTCCGCGTCCTGCGCGAAGGGATTCGGCTGTGAGTACGTCAGGCGGAGCTTCTCGCGAGTGGCCTGCGAGAGCGGCCAGAACCATGCGTCCAACTCGCCGCTGATGTCAGCGCTAATTCCGAAAGAGAGCGCCTCGGCCAGCAGGTCGTTCTTCTGTTCGGCAGTGAAGTTGAAGACCTCAAGGGGGTCGTGTGTCGCGTTATAGTTTCTATAAAATTCAAATGCGCGTTTCACCGCCTCCCGCCCGTGCAGACTCGCGTACCTCAAGAGCAGTCCAGCGTAGACGCGGTTCGCGATAATCCCCTCCGCCTCACAGCCCGTCCCCGGCTTGACGCAGCGCGCCCACGTCGCGCTGGTGCGAAGCGAGTCCCACTTGCGGGTGAAGTTGGCGACGGTCGTTCGGAGCTTCAACTCCGGCGCGGTCTTGTACGGGCCCGTGTGTAGCAGGTACTCGCTGTAGTCAATCCAGAAGTCTGTCCACGCATGACCAGCGTCCAAGTAGTAGTGAAAGTAAGGAGTATAGATGGCGAAACAGTGGGCTATTTCGTGCGTGATCACATAGTGGAGGCGCCCTTCGGCCAGAGCGACCTTGACCCGGTCGCGGATGCGTTCGGCGATCTCCAGCCGCTTCGTCCCGGCAACCGCCAAGCCCTCCTCCGCGCTGCTGAGCGGCGTGACGGGAATGAGCATCAGCCCCGTGCCTTTCGGCTCGCCGCCGACGATGTCGGCCATCTTCTCGTAAACGGCATCCGACCTCTCAATCAGGGAGACGAGTTCCGCCGGGGTGAGTCCCTGAGTACCACCGCCTTCCAGCCATGAATTGGGGAGTGCGTATTTGACATGGCGGCCAGAGAACGCACGCAGGGTGAGTGTGCCGTTGTCGAACGACTGATAGGTGATTGTCTCGGAAGGCGGGTAGGTTTGCTGCCCAGAGGCCGGTTTCGAGAAGCACAGGCAGGCCAACGAGAGGAGCAGCAATTGCAGTGAGGTATTTCTAGCTTTCATCGAGGTCACTCAAACTGTCGCTTCGGTCGAAGCAGACGAGAGGTGGTCGAGGCCGGGTAATCCTTTACAAACGGGGCGAGACTGTCGAAAATGAAAGACACTACGTCACGAGACAGAGTAGGCTTCGGCCCTGAATGTTTTTTGAAAACCGGGGAGCATAAGCTCTTGGATAAAAAGGCGGTTCGACCACGGGAGTAATGTGAACGGAGGCCGACGAACCCAACTCCTGAGTTGTCCGGCCTCCCACCATCCCTTGACACAGGCAAGGACGGCTATCCTTACGGCGGCAAGGATAGCCGTCCTCCCACTCAATTGCAAGACGAGATGTGTGTCATTTACCCATCGAGGAGGAAATCTCGATGGGTAGCAGAAGACCAAAGACGCCGCGCCTCGCCGAGAAATTGCTCGAAATCCGGCAGAAGTTAGGGTTGAGCCAGAACGAGATGGTCCGCCGCCTCGGGCTTGAGGAGGAGTTCGATCAGGAGCGGGTAAGCAAGTACGAACGCGCTGTCTTGGAGCCGCCTTTATCAGTTCTCTGCGCTTACGCCGAAGTCGCGAATGTGTACATCGACGCTCTCGCCCGCCCGGACTTCAATCTGCCGAGCGAGATACCCGCCCGAACCCGGAGCACGGGCGTCCCGCGTGAGAATCCTGAGCAGTCCAAAGCTACTCGGCGCAAAAGCAGGAATGTCCTGTAGTGGATGCGGATTTACGTGACATTCATCGGGGACAGCGTGATGCAGACGTATAAGCTACCTTATGTGAAGTGGTCGAAATAAGGAGGGGCGCGGTAACGTGACTTTTGCGCGCTGGCTTTGAGTACGAGGTGGCTGTGTGCTGAAAGGCGTTAACATTGGGGTCGATAACTTTTGATGAAATGACTGAAGAAGTTCTTGTCTTTTACGCGAGCGTCGACGGCGGTAACAGGGGGCGGGTAGAAAACGTCCGATGTAAGCTATTCCTTCCTAAAAAATCCACAGGTCTGCTCCGCTTCAAATTCTACCCCTCTGCTGACCAGAAAAGCGTCATCGAAAACATGTGGGAGTTCTCAGTTGAAGGAGATATCAAAGACGATGCCGGGAAAGTATGGACGAGTATGCGGGCCGGTAAAGCCCATTGGAGCAGCGGGGAGCACGAGTCTACCCAATGGGAGCCCGACCTCTCGGAATGGGTGATGGTCGGTGAGCCTAGGGATTTAATGATCACGCACTTTCTGCGTTCTGACCCATCTATTCCTACTGATAAGGCCGAGGGCAGTTTCTGGCTCACGCCGAGTAGCTTATTGTCTCACGCCAGAATGGATGAGCCTCTTGAAAACGGAGGCTTTAGTGTGAGGACGATTTATCAACCCACCTTCACCTTACCCGATGGGACGCCACTGGTTTTTAAGGAGAGGTATCATTTTTACACTTACGAAGGCAAAGAGAGAGTGACTTTCTCAGAACCTGTACTGGAGTTTGAGCTTGAGGGTGACGCGACCGACATCGCTAAGCAGGACGACCTGCATAGCTTAGTTGAGGACTTCTTGGTGCTCATCTCATTTGCCGCGAGACAGCGCTGCATGTGCGTCGGTTGGGATGTGCGAGAGGAACTGAACTACAAGAGCTTTTACCGGAGGGATATTGCCATCCCTTCCGTTGAAGAGGGGCGGGGCTGGCCTAACGAACTCATTGACCTCGCCGACATAGAAGAGTTCATGAAGGTCGCTCAAACCGGCTTCAGCCGGATCGAGCATAAGGTGAGTGTCAGGCGGGCACTCAACCATACGATACCTTCCGCTGGTAGAACCCTCGAAAGCCGCTTCGTCTCCTTGTATGCAGCCTTGGAATCCCTACTCTCGTTCTTCAGTGAAAAGGAACAGTTGGTAATCCTACCTAGTGAACAGTTTCGCGAGTTGGAGAGTGATCTCAGGAAGTGGCTGAAGCAGCATCCACTACTGCAACAGAGTGGCGATAAGAGGAGCCTGATATATGAGAAGATCCGGGAGCTAAACCGGGTCTCCTTCTCCGCCGCGTTTAAGAGATTTTGTGGTCATTATTCGGTGGATTTAAGTGACCTCTGGCCTGTGACGGGAAAGGCCGAAGATTGGCCCTTGTCGGAGATAAGAAATAAACTCGTCCACGGAGCCACTTTCGATTACCGTCAGGACGGGGTGCTCTATTGTGCTATGGAGAACTTGAAGTGGAGCGTGGAACGAATGCTCCTTGCGATCTTAGGTTGGCCGGTCTCAAGATCAAGAGTCAGCCCCGATTACCTCACAAGGGTCATGACCATGCACAACAACTGGAAAACCAAGCGGGAACTCCTCACCGGGTGAGTTCATAAAATATCATAAGCAAGAACTCCTCTTTGCCAGCAATCAAAGCGTACGGTTACGAATGGCTGCTCTTTATCTCCGACCACTCGCAAAGCCTCCAGCCCCGACCACCCATTCGTTAGCATGAAGCCCGAATTGGTTATTCTCATTCATAACCATGGGGAAAAAAGAGTTTTATTCGGAAGGGGCGGAGAAGACATAGCCCTGATTGATTAAAAAAGCTAGACGCAACAAGTAAGGAGTGGCCGCGCTTGCCCTCTGCATCCTTCACGCCTTGTTGTTAATTGCCTTGTTGAGCTAGATACTAAACATTACTTGGAAATTTATCGATAAAAATGAGCCCTTGATTACGCAAAGGGCATCCTCCTTTACGTGGAAGATGTGTGCGGCCTTCTCAAAAGAGGTGTCTGACAGATTAGGAATTTGAAATGAACTCGGACTTCAAAAATAAAGACTTGTACGCCGCAATGAAGGCTTACGTTGCCGCGGCCATCGAATACATCACCCGGCAAGCAGAGCGTGAAGCGGCAGCGTTATCCATCACTCAAGAGGCCGACTATTTCGCCACCCTTTGGGTGGATGCGATCTATAGTAGCAATAAGGTAAATCTTTCCGACCTCCCTGAGTACGAAGCCTGTCTGCGTGAGCTTAACAATGATCCAGACATAAGCAGGCAACTTGACGCATACGTCGGGTCGCCTAGCAGGGGGACGCACACCCCTTCCCCGACCAGTATGATGAAACGCATCATCAGCATGGGGAGGGTTAACGGACAATACGCGTTTGACCCCAACCGCTTCGACCAAGAATACCGCTTCTTTGAAGAGAGTTTTTACAGCAACCACTTGCTCTGCGTAGCAGTCGCGCCCCTGCAAGGTCTGGTTATGAAGAATTCGGTCGTCACCCTCTCGGACAATCTTGAGATCAGGCGACTCGAACAGGATGAGATGGAGCCGTACCGCACGCCCCGGTCATCTTGGAACGAGGGATGGTGCGCCGTGCGTGCGAAGTATAAAGTCCCCAAGATTATAGGCGCCAAGAATGAGCAGCCATACGAAGAAATACAGAAGGAGCGCGCTGTCGAAGATGAAGCTAATGACCGCATTGAAGATGTGGTGAACGCCCTCAGACTATACGGTAAGATCGGTACTTTTCACTCAGGCATTATTCATCTAGCGCCGAAGTGGTTTTTCATCGGCTCACACAGCGTCGCCAATAGGGTTTTAGGCGAGGGATTTTTTAGCTACGAATTCGGCTCCGAGAACGACACCCGAGCGTTCCCACTGTTCTGGAACAAGCTAGAAAACAAGAAAGTAAAGAAAGAACTTGGCACGGCAATCCGCCGATTCAGCTATTCGTGTGTGCGGCACCAGAACGAAGACAAAATTGTTGATTTGATGATTGCCGCTGAATCCCTCTTCCTACGGGGCACGAAAGAGGGCGAAAAGCGTTTTCGTCTGGCATTCAGGGCCGGACGTTTTCTCTCTACGGATCCGGATAAACAGAAGGAGATCTACGACCGGATGAGGAAAGCATACGATCTCCGGAGTTTGCTAGTGCATGGCGGGAGTACCCCATTCTTACGTCGCTTGAAGGGCGAGATTACTGAGAATGATAAGCTTATAGGTGCAGTCGGGGATGACGTACACAACGCCATCTTCAGAGCCATTAACATACTCTCAGATCCTCAAGCGACCGCTCTTGACGACACTTATTGGGACAAAAAGTTATTTACTTGATTCTGAGTTGGAGATGAACCTCACTATGTATCAGCCATATTATTCAGACAGTTGGGCGCTTGTGATTGGTATTAACGACTACCAGCACGCGCCGCGACTCTCTTATGCCTGTAATGATGCAGACGCCGTGGCATCCGTCCTTGTTGACGAACTACATTTCCCTAAAAGCCAATTGATCGTCCTGAAAGACGGGGACGCGACTAGGCAGGCCATCATGGATGCCTATCTTGGCCTTGTCGAGGAAGCGGCAGACCCCAACGACAGAGTCTTTGTCTTCTTCGCCGGGCACGGAACGACCATCAAAAGTTCGAAGGGAGCGGTCGGCTATCTCGTTCCGGTTGACGGCGACCCCCGCAGGCTGAGTTCTCTCATCCGATGGGATGAGCTGACAAGAGATGCGGAACTGATCCCGGCCAAGCACATTCTCTTCGTCATGGATGCCTGCTACAGCGGGCTGATGATGATGAGGGCGCTCCCTCTCGGTACGGGACGGTTTCTCAGCGACATGCTGCAACGGCCTTCCAGACAGGTGCTCACCGCCGGAAAGGCGGATGAGACAGTGGCAGATTACGGTGGCGGCCCGGCGGGGACTAATTCGATCTTTACGGGCTACCTCATTGAGGGATTACAAGGCGCTGCAAAGGACGCCAATGGAGTTCTGACGGCGAACCTGCTTATGCACTATGTATACCGAAAGGTGGGGCAGGACAACCGCTCGCAGCAAACGCCGCACTACGGCCACATTGACGGTGAGGGCGATTTCATTTTGATCACCCCGGATGATTCGCACTTGAGCCCCGGCGGCTTACAAGACGCTCTGATGCAGGCAGTCATGGAGGTGCCAGAGGTACAGGCTGGTCAAGAGGAGACAATTATCAAGCCAACTTATGCCGTGAGGAACCGTTATGTGGATCCGAACGACCCGAGCTTCGGGCAAAATGAATGGACTGAGAAATTGGGAGAAGCCGAATACGAAAAGGACGCTTACATACGCACCATCGCCAAAGCGAACTCATGGATGTCGCTGATTATCGAGCCACTCACCAATCAACCAATCTCAATCAACATCGCTGAAGAAGTCGAGCGCCTGCAATTCATCAGAACTCCCGACGATTTGCCACCTTACAAAAAATTCCCGAGGCCCTTCAAGCCTTACACGACGATAGATTCTGCTGGCTTCTATGGTGTGTGCCTCGCCGACGAACGCTATTGGGGTAATTACCTCCGCATTGAGAAAGCTGGAAATATTGAGTACGTGGACTCGAACTGCGCCTTCACTATTTATGCCGGGGTAAGGCAATTTGAGTACGTCAGTATTGTAGGTATGGTCTGGCAATTTATGTTCTTCGCACAAAGCGTGCTCGCAAATAGCGGATATACCGGAGGCGTCCGATACCTCGTCAATCTGGTCGGCACGCGGGACACTATTCTTGGAGATTTCTCGAAGGAGTCGGGGCAAGGGAGCATGTGGGAGAATCCGCATCACTCAAATAGCAAATCCAGACTGCTTAAGCTGAAATGCCCTAATGCACATCTTCAGCTTGAGTATAAGTTCGCCCTCAGCACCCTAAGTGAGGCATCTTCACGCGGGGTGGTGGATGATGTCGCCCGTAATCTTGGCTTGGCCTATAACCATCAGTCTGCCCCACGCTGTTTTAACCACGATACGGACATTTTCCCGTGGAGGCAGTATTTTTCTCGACTTAGTCAATGTAGAGAATTATCACGATGAGTGCGACTTATGAGGAGACGTTTTAGCTAGTAACGATTGAGTTAAGGTTCCTTAGAATGGTGGTAGTACAAGAGTTAGTAAAGTATGACCTCCAATGTTTCGTCAATGTATTTACTAATTTCTGAGGCGCGTAAGACTGAAACAAACCTTGTCATCGGTGTACATGATGGTCGATAACGAAACAGCAAAGCGACAGCTTGTAAGTACGCTGAAGAGTAGGCGGGCTGTATTGCTGGCGGGGGCCGGCAGTAGTAAGTTTGTCGGCTACCCGCGGTGGGGCGAGTTAGTTAAGGATATGAGGCGAATGTTCGCCCCGCATCTGGTGGTGTCAGATGACATGGCCCCTATGACCTTCGCTAACGAAATCGTCGCTGAAATCAGGAGGACGAAAGAGTTACCAGCCTACTATAATTTTCTGGAAAGGACCTTCGAGCCTCGGCCTGACAGGGCGAGGCTTCATGACGATTTACACGTTACCTTGGTGCAGCTCGGCTTCTGCGGCTTGGTTACCACTAACTATGAGCCAGTCATAGAATCGGCTGTTGCTGAGGCGTTCGCGAGCGACGTGGGACCATTTCGCTGCGATTATATAGACTTATGTCAGGATAGAGTTTACCGGGTATTTGATTTCTTCCGCAGCCTAGCGACTGGCGAGCCCCCCCGTTGGGTTCTCCACCTTCACGGTTACTACAGAAATCCACACGGGATTATTTTGACTGAAGAAGATTACCGAAGGAGGTATGGCGAACATCCGACTTACGACGAGGCTGGCAGGGCGCAGAACGTAATTTTGAACTCTTTGCACCGTAAAGTTTTGTGGACGCTGTTCGCCACGCACCCCCTTGTTTTCTTAGGCTTTAGCTTGCAAGATGGTTTTTTTGTTCACATGCTGCAAGTGGTTAGGGAAGATTTTGAACTTGGTTTTGACCTGACACACTACGCGCTCATGGGATACACGACTGAAGAGGATAAAAAGCGCATTTGGGACTACCTGCGGCGGCATAACACGATGCCCATCTTTTACCATGTACCGGAGGCACCTACGGGGCAGGAGCAAGATCATAGCGATCTAAAGCGACTAATCAATGAGTTAGGGGTGCAGTTGGGTGCCCCATCCGTTTCAAGTGGGGTGACCGACATCACCCGAAGAATGCTGGAATTGTGATGCGTATTCAACGCGACAAGCTGAGAGAAGCATTTACTGCGTTCCCCGAGACCGCAAGTGGCATCATTGTCGGTGCGCCCGGTGTAGGCAAGACATTTCACCTGAAACAATTTAGTGAGAATCGTACCGAGCGCCCTGCCTTGTGCTTGTATCTTCCGATAGATAAATTGGGCGTCGAAAACGAGTCTGATCTTGAAGCCGCACTCGGGATCAAAAGCGACTTTATTGAATACCTTCACCGGCAAACCGGTAGCAGTTTAGGTCCCGGAATCTTGGTCGTTGATGCTTTCGACGCCGCGCGCTCGGAGGACGCGCAAAGATTCTTCTTGGGTCTCATTCGACGTGTAGTAAATAACTTCAAAGGGCAATGGAACGTCGTCGTAAGTGTGCGCACTTACGACGCGATGAAGTCCTTAGAGTTACAGGACATCTTTCCACAAAGGACTGGTACGAACGTCCCTTACGAATATCAGATGTCCGGCATCTATTGCAGACATTTTGCAATCCCGCCGCTTTCTGATGAGGAAAGAGCGCAAGCTGTTAGCAGTGTTGCACATCTTCCCGAAATTTATGCGAATAGTTCCCAAGATTTTCAGGAATTATTACGCATCCCCTTTAATCTGTGGCTGGTAGAAAGACTCTTGTCGTTGAACCCCGAACTACCCGAATTGAGCGCAGTCGTTTCGGAGATTCAGCTTTTAGGTCTGTTTTGGAAGTACCGTGTAGCGGGCGGGCGCTCCAGTGAGGATCGGCGGGCTCTTCTCTCAAAGGTCACGAGGGAAATGGTCGCCGTACGTGCGCTGTCTGTTCGCAGAGATGAGGTCTACACCATTGGTGCTGGTGACACGTGGGATTCTGTGATGAATGCCGAAGTGCTCGTTTACACCTCGGAAACTGAGCAGCGTGTCACATTTCGTCACAACATACTGTTCGATTACGCAGTCAGCGTCCTGCTGATCGAGGATGACGCAGATAGGCTCATCGATTTCCTCTCCGAAGATCCTTCGAGGCCCCTGTTCTTACGTCCTAGTCTCAATTTTTATTTTACTAGGCTGTGGCACGGGGCACCCGCACTCTTCTGGCGGATTTTCTGGCGCATGTTGCTGAACACGGATCTCCACGTGCGCTTGTTCGCCAGACTATTGCCGCCAACAGTAGTCGTTAACGAGGTGCGCAAGATCGAAGAATTAGACCCACTGATGGATGGACTGATGAACGGGGAAGCTGTTGCGAAAGAGGCTGTACTGCGCGTGCTCCAAGCTCACAGCATGTTGGACAATGGACGCATCGTCACTTTGGTGCTCGTGACTTGGACGCATTTCCTGATGAAGATTTCGTCGCATCTTCAAAGGGAATTTGTTGGGGATGTGGCTGCTGCGACGAACAACGTTCTCGAACTAGCTAGAAAGCAGAAGATTGAAGATCTAGAGAAGGCGTGCGGGTTTATCGCCCGAAACTTACTCCAATGGGTTTGGCAGCAGAGAGCTACCTACCAAGAGCCATGGTTTGAGAACCTCGGATCCGTATGGGCCGTACCGCTAGTTGCTAAGACGTTTGGCACATCTCCGAACGAGTCTGAGCTTCTGCTTAGCAAAGTATTTGAGCTTTTACAGGAACCGGACTACCCGATCAATTACTTTTACCGACTAGCAGACGAAGTAGATGAGATCTGGCCCTACAGCCCCGAGTTCGTATCTTCTGTGTACCAGATCGTCTTTGGTCATCAAGAGGTTAGTGAAGCGCGCACTCACATGGGGGGGATCATTCTGCCCCTGACCAGCACGAGGCGGCAAGATTTCGACATGTGCCGCTATATACTCATTACAAAATACCCGAATTTTCTTGAGGCGGAGCCATTGGTCGCTAGTTATACAGGCATACATTGCCTGAATCGGGTCGTTATTGATGAACACGTCAGAAAATATAGCGAAAAAGGAGTTGATGCCGAAGAGCTTGCGGAACAGTTTTCGTTCCGCGGTGGGGTGGCCCGTTATTTGCCAGATGGAAGCTACGCATGGGATCAGTCCTACATTGATGAGACCCTCAAGATGGCGGACAGCCTTTTCAGCTTCATCAATAAAGCAGCGGTGACGGAAGCTGCTCTCGACAAACTCGACTTTATTCTTGATGAATTTCGAGATTCTGTCCTCGTGGCCTTCTTCTGGAAGCGGTTACTTGAATTAGGGTCTCGTACCGCGGATGTTTTCGCACCGCGTTTGTTCGAATTGTGTATCGCGCGGCCTATATTGTTAGGCAACGAGACTTTGCAAGAGGTGGGTAGTTTTATTGAAGCGGCGGCTCCTTTCTTCGAAGATGAACAGCTTCTGCAAATCGAACAAACGATTATGGCTTTAGCAGGTGACGGTAGTGATGAGGACGCTGAATATTTGGTACGTCGTAGGAATCGGCTTATAGCAAGGATCCCGACCGAACTGCTGCAAACAGAACAGGCCATAAGTCTCCGTCAACAGATGGAGGAAGCGCAAAATATACCGACGAACGAGCCACTCTTCACCATCAACATGGGATGGAGCTCCTACACTGAAGACATGTGGCTTAAGGAACAAGGAGTGAATCCAGAGCACCATGAAAATCAGGCGCTACTCAGCGTCACTGCCCCGCTAGACGCTTTCACCTCCAAGTGGCAGAACGGCGTCCCTAGCGCAGACGAGGTGCGGGCAGTTCTGCCGATGGCGCGAGAGGCTTACCTCGTCGTACGTGAGCCGTCTGGAGCCGATGAGGCTGTTATCCAAACGGCGTTGACGAAGATCGCGGCATGCGCTAACTCAATGAGCCGGGGTGTTGTGGACCCGGGGAGCGCGGAGTTTCAATTTTGCCGGGAGGTGCTCCTTACATGCGCAGACCATCCATCCCCGCAACCTGACCCGAGTGTTGACGCCAATTACTCTCATCCGAGTTGGTCGCCAGCGCCGCGCACCGAGGCCGCACAGGGGCTGTCTTGGCTGGCTCTTCGCGCTCCTGACGCTGACCTGTTGGCTGCCATAGAACGCCTCATCAACGACCCAAAACCGTCTGTCAGGTTTCTTACTGTCACTGGACTATTTCGACTCATCGAGAAATCCCCGGACATTTTCTGGCGCTTGGCCGAGCATATAGCAGAGATTGAGCAGAACAAGGTGGTGCTTGATGCGCTGTCCCGCACATTGAGCTACGTTGCGATGAGGGACGAGCAAAGAACGGTGCAGGTGCTGGATAGGTTCATCAAGCGCAACATGGCTGTGGATTCTGACCTGAAAGTGTTGGAAAACGCCATCCCAACAGTTGTTGGCCTCGCGCTCGCGCGACGGAATGAGTGGGCATTTCAAACGCTTGACGTTTTCTCAGGGAACCCAGTTGTGTGGGCAAAAACACTAAGACGGTGTGTCTTTAATGCCTTAACTTTCATCACTCCTGGGCGCCTCGATGATCCGAAGAACCTCCCCACTACTGAGAATGCGGTCGCTTGGTTGTCGCGGGTTATAAATGTGACTACGTGGGGCATCAAGGAGCTACTAGAAGAAGGCAGCGAGCGTGGATGGGATGAGGCGTCACAGCAAAAGTTGCGTGACGTATACGGGATTATTGATGAAGTGGTAATGCGCCTCTACTTCGCCGGGAAGGTTAAGGACGACATGCAACTGCATAGCGATGACGAGGCGACGACCCATGAGCAGCGGCGGAAATATTACTTCACTATTAAGCCACTGCTTGAACAGGTGCTGGCCTTCACACGTAGTAAAGAGAACGGCTTAATGTTTGCGCCTACTGCACACTATTTCATGAAACTCTTGAACGGCGTTCTTCAGTACGACCCGAGGGGGGTGTTGCACTTAGCGACGGGCGTCGCCGAGTCAAGTGAGCCAAGGGGGTATAACCTCGACCCGATGGCCGTCAAAGAGGTAGTGAGACTGGTTGAAGTCGTGCTAGCAGATTTCAGGTATGAGGTTAACGACGGGCAACCGCTTCAAGATTTAATGAGTCTGCTGGACATCTTTGCTAAGACAGGCTCCGCTGAAGCCTTACGATTGGTCTGGCGTTTGGATGAGATATTTCGCTAGGAACTTATAAAGGAGCAATGTAGGTTCCTACCCAATTGGCAAGAGACTAATGACCATCATACAGGTCGCGACCGACGAGCCTAAAGCAGAGCAGTGGAAACTGTTGGGTCAATACGCCTACCCCACTAATATTCAGAGGTTTCTAAATGAGCGCAGTGCTACGGCGGATACTGAAACCGCGAACTACATTGCCGGTAGTATCCAACAAAGTTCTGCTTATTTTTTAGCTTCCGAGTCATCTCCGCTCGATATTTCCCCTCTGCTTCTTTATTACGGCGCGACAAATCTACTCAGCGGAATATCCGCTATGCTGGTTGGTGTCAAACTGCTGACGAAACATCACGGGATGCAACTTCACCTGCCGAGTGCCGCCAATCCGCAGATCAGAGATTTTGAGGTAAGACCCATACCGGGAGCACTTTGAATCATACCTTTCCGGGACATTCAAAAGGATGATGGATGAGCCATGGAAGGTGATGAAGCTTTGCAACGTGGCAGATTTGTACGGCTATAAATTGAAAGAGATTACTGACGCATTCAACTCTATAGGCGTAGAAGATTTTGATAAGCTTATTGCCGAATTACGTAATGATGGAAATAACATGTCACTGGCGTACTTAGAAATTTAGGCTCATCGGTCAAAGCTTTGATAGCTAAGTCTTTTTGGCCTTCTTATTTTTAGCGCCTCGCGCCTCTTTCTTGCGAGTAGGAAGACTGAGGCTTTTTGAGGAATTTAACTCTTCTATAAAATCACAGGGGTCGTATCCTACTGCCTCCGCCATTTGCAAAAACTCGAAGAAACTCATCTGGCGCATACCCGTTTCGCACTTTGATATGTATGCCTGACGGTGGTTCAACCTTTCCGCGACTACCTCCTGAGATAGTCCGGCATCCTTCCGAAATTTAACCAGCAATCCGCAAAACCGCTCGCGGCGCTCGTCGGGAGCTTTGCTCATCACAAGTTAAAATTGCGTCCTCACAAGTTGTAGACTGCGTAGCAGATTATTCTCTTGCGGAATATTCCGCTACGGTATATTATGCGCGACCTTGGAGTTTTCATCCTCGCAACAAGGTATTAGGTGTAAAACACCCTTTACCAAGGTTTAAGCGAGTCTACTTACCGAAGGCCGGGGTGTCCAGATGTCACGCATCTTTATCGATATTGAAACTCTCCCTCCCGAGCGAGCGATGCTCTCGCGTTACCCTAGACTACATGGTTGCGACGAAGAAGAATTCCGCAAACTGTCCCTGAGCGGCGAATACGGGAGGGTCCTCACCATCGGTGTGATCGTCGAGCGGGACGGTATGGTCACGCATAGCGGGTGCTTAGGGCGAGACCGACAGACTACGTTGTTTCACCTTGAAGAGCGTCGGACCTTAAAAGGGTTCTGGAAGTTGATGCAGGGGTTCGATCCGCACAGAGACGTCATCGTCGGTCACAACATCTTTGCCTTCGACATGAACTTCATCTACAAGCGCTCGGTCATCAATAGAGTGCAACCGAGCGTGACTCTGAGTTTCGCGCGCTACAGGAGCCAACCCCTATTCGACACCATGATGGAGTGGAACAAGTGGGACATGCGTCGATTCGTGGGCTTGGACGAACTAGCAAGGATCCTCGGCTTCGAAAGCTCAAAAAACGGTCAAGTAGACGGGGCGCGCGTCTATGACTGTTTCTGCGAGGGCAGACATGCCGAAATCGCGAACTATTGCATGGCCGATGTGAGGCTGACGCGCGCAATTTACTACAGGATGGTACAGCCGGAAGAACCTGAGCCGGACGAAACGGGATCCGCTGAGAGGAACTTGCAGGGCTGAAGTGCGTCATGAGCGCCGGTGAACCAAGCGAGCGATTAACCGGCTCGCATTTAGCGATTGACGGAGTACGTGTCGATTAAAAAATCTGCTCCCTTCTATAAATGAACAGCAGGGAGGATTGTGGCCGTATCTTGAGCAAAGTGTTTCAGCGACCACACAAATTCTTATCCATAGCACGAATTCGTTGTTCATTTTAGTCGCTGAGAAATTAAAAGCTTTTTCAAGTATGAGTTATTTGTTTAACTCCCGAATTACCGAGAGTGGATGCGCTTCCCATGCAGGGTGCAGGCACGCGGTGAGGTTTGTATCGTCATGTTAAGTGATACGGAATTTCTCAGATGGTATCAAAGACTCGGCCTGCCGGAGAGGACGCGAGCTTTAATCGATCAAGTTCGGTCGTCGGAACCTTCGCGCAATGTGAGAAGCATCGCGGGGAACGTGATCGGGCGCTTCCCGAGCCGGAAGATGGGTCTGACTATTCAATTTGAAAGTCACACAGGGGAGTTGGCGCTTATATACGAGTACGAGCACGACCGTAAGGGAGTCCTCGAATACTACGACCAGCCCCCACCGATCAAACTCCTTTATCAATCCATAAATAATCGTCACCTCGGCGTTTTACACACCCCGGACTTCTTCGTAATTAGGAGTGATTCCGCAGGGTATGAGGAGTGTAAGCCGGAAGAAAAGCTGATTCAACTCGCAGAAAAAAGCCCGAACAGGTTTGTCCGAGGTGAAGACGGGGAGTGGCGCTGCCCGCCCGGCGAGGAGTTTGCGGCGAAGTACGGGTTGTACTACCGCATCAGATCGATGGGGTCCATCTCCTGGACGCTGCAACGAAACGTGGTGTTTTTGGATGATTTTCTACGCTTCGATAATTTCCTAGTGTCCGAGCAGGCGCAGGAAGCAGTGCTGACGCTCGTCGAACGTGAGCGTGACATCACGCTTAGAGATCTATTGCTCCGGACAGAGGGGACGGCGAGCGCCGACGACGTTTTTAAGATGATCGCCACGGAGGAGGTTTATGTCGATTGGAGTGCCGCGCCGCTAGCCGAACCTGACCTCGTCCACATCTTCCCGAACGCGGAGATCGCGCTGGCTTACTCGCAGATTGTGAGGACGTCACCGGTAACAGCAGTTAATAGTGTCCATACAGTGCATGTCCGGGTAAACAGCATCGTCAAGTTGGATAACCGCGACTGGAAAATAATCAACGTAGGGGAAACAAAAGTCGGGCTATTGGCGACCGACGGAGAATACGTAGGACTGCCGTGCGCCACCTTCGACGAACTGGTGAAAAAAGGCGAGATCATTGGGACTGCAAGCGAAGACAAGGATCAAAACGGACAAGTCAGAAAGCTGCTCGCGACCGCTATGCCAAAGGACTTGGAGATCGCGAACTTCCGTTACGGATGCATTTTCCCGGAGATGAGGCCCGACGGCGGCGAAGAACCTCAAATGTCGGAACGTACCCGGCGCAGGTACTTCGCCGACTATAGAAGCGCGGAGTTGCTGTACGGCTGCGGCTACGTCGGACTTCTGCCAAGCCGCGACGAGGATGGGCGTGGCCGGGGCAACTACCAACCCAAAATATCGGAGGCCACTCGCGCGTTGGCTTTAGATTTCATTAAGAACGACTACGAGACTTACAAGCAGAAAGGTAAGTATCATTCTTGGGTCATGTACAAAAATAAGTGCGACGAGCAAAGCTTGATCGCTTGCAGTTATAAGACCTTCATCGATATGGTCGAACACCGTTCCCGTTACGAGCAGACGGGGAAACGAAAGGGTCGCCGCGGCGCATACAAGTTCAAGATCGCCTACTGGAGCTTGGACCGGAACACCCCCCGGCACGGCGACCGCCCGTTTGAAATAGGCCACATCGACCACACAGAACTAGACGTGGAATTGGTGTGCTCCTACACGGGTCGAAATCTCGGGCGCCCGTGGCTGACGCTGCTTACGGATGCCAACTCGCGGCGCATTCTGGTTGTCTACCTCACCTATGACCCGCCGAGCCGCCGCACATGCATGATGGTACTGCGAGATTGCGTGCGCATATACGGGCTGCTGCCACAGTTCGTCATCGTCGATAACGGGCCGGAGTTTAGGAGCGTATATTTTCATCACTTGCTCTCATCCTACGAGCGGACAATCAAATACAGGCCAAAGGCGGAACCCCGCTTTGGCTCAGTCTGCGAGCGGCTGTTCGGTACCACCAACACGCAATTTATTCATAACCTCCGTGGTAATACGCAGATCATGCGCAATCCTCGCGAGGCGACGAAATCCGTTAACCCGAAGAGCCAAGCGGTATGGACGCTCGAAAATCTATACGAGCGATTGTGCGAATACGCTTACGAGATCTACGACAACATCGACCATCCGGCCCTTGGGCAGACACCGAAAGACGCCTTCGACGCCGGGATGAAGATGACCGGAAAGAGGGCGCCTGCGGGGATCCCCTACGATGAAGACTTCATCATGAGGACCATGCCCTCGACCGACAAGGGAACGGCCAAGGTTCAGGCGTGCGGGGGCGTCAAGATCAACAACAAATATTACTTCGCCGATGCCTTCCGCGACCCTGATGTCCAGAATAAGCAGGTAAGTGTTCGCTACGACCCGTATAACGCCGCCAGAGCTTTCGCGGTTGTGAGGGGGCAGTGGGTTAAATGCGTCTCCGACCATCGTGCCGCGTTCGAAGGCCGTTCTGAGCGGGAGATCATGCTCGCGACCAAAGAACTGCATAAGCGCAATCGGCTGAACGCACAATACCGGTTTACCCTCACGGCTAAGATGCTGGCCGACTTCCTCACCTCAGTAGAAGTGGAGGAGGGCATACTGACGCAAAGACTTAAAGACAGGGAGGCGCGGGGCATCCTCGCGAAGATCAACGGCGGCTTCGGCGCGCCCAAGGGGGTAGCAGACCTGATACCGTTGGTAGAGGTGAGCCGCAGTCAAAGCACGGATACCGACCGTAGCGCCTCAGAGGCGAACGTGGACGCGGCTCCTGAGCAACATGCGCTCAAAGTCTACGGTGAATACTAATGGCAAAAAAGGAACAAGAGGAGAGATTCCCGGAGGATCTTATCGGCCAGCCGGTGATGACGAGAGTCGATCATTTCGCGGCGAAGACATTCAAACACCCGATGATGGATCGGGCACTGGATGAGGTTAAAGCGGCCCTGCACGTATACACGCCCGGCCTGATCGTGCTCCTTTACGGTCCTAATGGCGTCGGCAAAACAACGCTTTGTCGGCTCCTTCAGAGAGACATCATCAACGAAGCAATGCCGACCCTGCAAGAAGACCCGGGCATCATTCCGTCAGCTTATGTCGAAGTTCAGTCGCCGGACAGGAATTTTGAATGGAGGGATTTTTACAAGGACATTTTGCGCTCCCTCGACGAAGTGTTAATTGACCGGAAGATAAGCTTTCAAACTACAAGCATGTACTACGACGGCGGCGGGAACCTTGTCATTCGCGAAAAGGCCGCCAAAGCGGACTTGCGCGAGGCGGCCCTCAGCACACTAAAACACCGTAAGCCCACCGTCATAGTCGATGAGGCACAGCACTTCGGCATGGTAGCAGGAGGCCGGAAATTGCTGGATCAGATGAACTGCTTGAAATCGCTGGCTAACAGGTCGAAACGCCCTTTCGTTTTAGCCGGAACCTATGAACTTCTTCCCTTCCGAAACTTGAACGGGCAGTTGAGCCGTCGCGCCATAGAAGTTCATTTTCCGCGCTACCGCGCCGACGTGAAGATTGAAAGGGAAGAGTTCAAGGATGTCCTGAACACCTACCAGTTTAAGATGCCGTTGGTTAATGAGCCGGATCTAGTGGGCCAGTGGGAGTACATCTACGAGCACACAATCGGCTGCGTGGGGGTGTTGAATGATTGGATGCTTCGGGCGCTTCACGCCGCATTGACAGAGGGGAAAGAGTCATTGACGCGAAAGCACCTCAAACAGACAGCCCCGAAGAGAGCATCATGCCAAAAAAGGCTGGACGAGATAATTGATGGGGAAGTCAATGTTGACAGGATAGAGGCGGAAGAATCGCTAGAACTTTACCGCAAGCGATTGGGTCTCGTAGCTTGTGAAGCAAAGGGAAAAATCCCCGAACGAACTTCAGAACTTCAAGTGGAAAAGAAGAGTTCCGGAAGTAAGAGGAAGAATAAAAATGTGGGCGACCGTAACACGAAAAGAGACGCCGTCGGTTTACAAAAACTCGCGGGATGAGGCAGTCCGGATATGTGAAGTGATGGATGCCGGGCTACCAGTTTTGCCGCCCCGGAGTCGCCTCTACTGTATGGAGCCAATCGGCCTAGGCACACCCGACGTCGAGAGTTTGACGGGTTACATTGCCCGCTTGGCCGGAGAGCAGAACGTCTCGACGGGGGTGCTCTTCGGGTGGGAATTAGCCCCTCTGGTGAACAAGAAGTATTTGCTAGGGACAGGGAGTAGAACGGATTTGCGAGGTGGCATTTTAGCGAACTCTTTCCGAAAGCTTACGAAAGCTGTAAACGGGATAGGTGTAGTAGCAACCGACTGGCGGCAGGCTCTGGAGACCGCAACTCTTCGTCATGATCTTACCTCGCTCACGATGCTTGTGTGGCGCAACGTCCTTTCATCTCATGGGTTGCTCCGCCCATTCCGCGCTTGGTGTCCCATTTGTTATGAAGAGCGGCGGGAAGCTAGTCTGGACATCTACGAACCACTTTTATGGGCTCTTGATGGGATTACAATCTGTCATCACCACAACCGCCGGTTAGCCTTTCACTGCCCTCACTGCGCAAAACAATTGCCGTTACTCGCGCCGCGCTCGCGGGTCGGATATTGCTCGAAGTGCTCTCGTTGGCTCGGACGGTCCTCCGGCGGAGCTCTCAACGCAGGAGAGATGACGGATGAAGAGTTGAATTGGCAGCGTTGGGTGGTGGATAACGTCGGAGAGTTGCTTGCCGCCGCGCCGGAGTTGCCTGCGCCTCCTAGCGGAGAAATGATCATGAAAGCCATCTCCGTCTGCATTAAGACAGTCGCTGCCGGGGATGAGGGCAAATTCGCTCGCGCGCTTCAGATAGATAAAGCAACGGTAAGGCGTTGGCGGACGGGAAGGGTCGTGCCTCAATTACCAAAGCTTCTTCGGGTATGTCACTCTGTTGGGATCTCTCTCTTGAGATTTTTAACCGGAGCAAACGGTGACGGCTTGACTGGACTTTGTGCGGCCACTCCGCTGCAAGAGCACATTACTCGCCGAGGATGGAGGCGGCTTGACCTTGATAAGACGAGCCGGACGTTGACTTCAGCGTTGGAAGAGGTACCCGCCCCTACGCTGGTTTTGGTCGCCCGCCGGATTGGGCGCACGCCAGCCACTATAAGGAAATACTTTCCCGAATTGTGCGTCGAGATTGCCGCGCGCCACGCACGTCAGATCAAAGAAAGATGGGAGGACTTGGGGCGTAAGCTCGCGGACGCTCTTCATTCCGAAGAGCCGCCCCCGAGCATCACGGACTTTGCTCGGCACCACCAATGTCATAAATCATTGCTCAACAACTTGTTTCCTGAACTATGCCATAAAGTTGCTGAACGTCGGGCCATATATCTCAAGGAGGTAGCCTCTGATATGAGGGATAAGAACCGCGAGCAAATTCGGCAGGCGGCTTATACTCTTCACTCAATGGGAGTTTACCCGTCCACCCGGCGCGTCTCTGCCATTTTGCCCGGCCAACCGAAGATAGGCAGCAGCAAAGCGGGACTCGATGCGTTGCGCTCTGCGTGTCGGGAGTTGGGTGTACGTAGGTGAGGGCGTCTATGAGAACCGTCAGTGTTTTGTTTGAGTGGTAACCGTCTCGCCAAAAAGGAGTATGGATATAGGTCTTACAACAGTACTCGAACCTTTCCAAGCAAGACCCGCTACTCTGCCGCCGCGGAGCCATCTTAATCATTTGGAGCCAATCGGCGTCGGATCGGCTCAAGTCGAATGTCTGACCAGCTACATAGGGCGCTTGGCGCACAGCCATTGCGTATCAATAAGTTCTCTTTGTAACAGCGAAATCTTACCACGCATGAAGCGGTGCTTAACGCTTCGAGAATGCATGCGTTTCAATAAAAATGGTTGCATAGAAGGTCTGAACGGAATGGGTGTACTTGCCTCCGATTACGTGTCAATCTTAAGCAGTTTGACCTTACGCCCCGACCTTCAATTTTTGACATTTCTTCCGTGGGCATCGGTCCTAACAATCCGTAGCCTACTTAAACAAAATCGCAGTTGGTGTCCCGGCTGTTACGACCACTGGCGGGATGAGAAAATGGAAATATATGAACCACTTCTTTGGACTCTGAAGGAAATAGATGTTTGCATAATACATAGAAAACCCTTGCTCAATGAATGCCCGCATTGTAGGCAGACACAGTTATGGCTCGGCCCACTCTATTGCCCCGGGTACTGCATCAGGTGCGGGGCGTGGCTCGGCTCTAAACATGAATCCGCTGAATGGAACGGCTCCGACACTTCTGAAGGAGAATGTGAATTCCAACTATGGGCAGTAGATGCCCTCGGAGAAGTGCTCGCCGAGTCATCGAGTTCCCGCGAGCATCTGTCACATGAAACGTTAGCTAAGTCACTCATGACCTGCCTCCAGCGTGTTGCGGGAGGTGATATAACAACTTTCACCGAAGCTATCGGGAAACCGCGAGAGTGCGTGCGAACATGGACAAAAAGAGGAAAACGACCAACTCTCGGTACAATTTTAGAAATTTGCCGCCTCTCCGATGTGTCTCCATTGCAGTACCTCACTGGAAGGATAACCCATGTCGATAAGGGTGACGGCGATAATAAAGCCACAAGGGTCGTGCGCCGTCCGGGAAGAACTCCGGCGCATGTGATTGAATCTCACTTAGCCGATCTACTCCAAGTATTCGAGGTAGTATTGACCGAGGAACAACCTCGATCCATGCTGCAAGTGGCCGGGAAGATCAGGGAGGAATATGGAGTCAGTCTTACATTGCTTTACGACCACTTGCCTGATCTGTGCCGAGCGGTTGTGGCGCGGCATGCTGCCTACCAAGAGAAGAAGAAGTTAAGCATCAAGAAACTTTTGGAAGAAGTGATTGAAAGTAAAGAAGAGCCACCCCCGTCCCTCTATCGGGTCTTTGTACGGAAAGGTTATAAATATAGACACTCAGTGGTTTGGAGAGAATTCCCTGATTTATGTAAAGTAATTTCAGATCATTACCGTGAATATAAAAAGGCACGGCAGAAACAGCGTAAGGAATTATTGCGCGAAGAGGTGCGACAAGCCGCACTCGAACTTCATAAAAGAGGTATATACCCTTCAGCCTTAAAGGTGGGGAAATTGCTTTCTGTTCCTAGCCGGGTGAGAAACAAGAGGGGGCGGAGCGTATTACGTGAGGAGCAGAATATACTCGGTGTTCTTAGGCCGTACAGGGGAGGCCGCGTGACAGGAGATTGTTGAAAGTCACGAAGCCTCACCACTTCTTGCAGAATACTCCGTCTAGCAAGGCCGCTTCACTCCACAGGCGCAATGAAATCCAAAAGGGCTTTTTCGTCAAAAAACCGACGTTTCATAGGAATCACGTCCAAAATCAGCATAGAAGTCCGCGTGGGCCGCTTTTCTTTTCCTGTCACCCGCAACACATGTTTGTACATCTCGTAAGCTAATATGTCAGCAGCTTGCAACTGATTAAAGCGTCTCTTATCATCGAATACAAGCGACCCAAGCCTGTAGAATTGTCGCGCTTTCTCGTTTTTATACGCATTTGAAAATTGGGTGTCCACCTCTTGTTTGCCCAAAGCTCCGTCTTCGAAGATGTAGGAAATTGGTTCATCGTAACCATTTTCCTCTGCCCACCCGCCTGCGAATGCAAAACACATACTTGCACAGAAGGTGTAAGGGCCATCGTGATTTTCACGATGCGGTCCAATTATTATTTTGTCATAATCGGATCTTACGACAGCCGCCGCAATACCGACGGATATTCTACTAATAATGATGTTTAAGAGCTTGCTCTGAACATAACGTCTCTTCTCATTGCTCCAGTCTTTGTATGCGCGAACGCGACTCTCGAACTCCGACATGTGGAACACTTCAATGCCCGCTTCGTCCAGAACTTCCTGCCACTCACGCTGGAACAACGACCACTGTTCCGCCGTGCTGAGGCAACCCGCCACACACACTACCGCCGAGCTTGCGTGGGTTCCGCTTTCGTCAAAGTATCCGTTAAACATCCCTATCACCTGATCCTTATTGTATTCAGGAATAATGATACGACATAAATTTTCGAACGCCTCATAGTTGTTGGTAACAGTGCCTCTCATAATGTTCCTCCTGTGAAAACCTGAAGCCGATGTTGTTTAGCCTAAGCCATGCAAACTTTGACGAGACTGTGGTACTGCTGACGCATTCCTTACGCAGCAACAAAAGGACTAAGGGATGGGGTTATGCTGGAACCATAAAATGTCCTTAGCGATTTGGAAGCATAAGGTGGCCGCTGCGGCCAGTTTATGGTTCAAGTCATAGACGCGCGCCACGCCGCGCCCGCCCGCGTGCCCGCGCTGGTTTCGCGTGCTCGGCGAGACGCTCTTTTGGAGCGAGCGCGCGTGGCGACGCGAGGCGGCGCGAAACGTCTACAGCTATCGCCTCTTCAAGACGGGCGTGGGCGTTTGGCTGGAGCGTTGGCGCGTGCAGGCGTTGGGGCGTTATGCGTTCGGCGCGGTAGTCGTCTCCGGGAGCGTGCAGTTGATGCTGCTGCCTTTGTTCGTCGTCTATTTTCATCGCGTGTCGCTCGCCTCGGTGTTGCTGAACGTCTTCGTCGGCGCGTTGATGGCGGCCGTCTCGCTCGGCGCGCTGGCGGCAATGGCGCTCGCGGAGGTGAGCGCGGGCGCGGCGTGGCCGCTCGTGTGGCTGGTGGAGCGGATGAACTGGCTGATGACGCACAGCGTCGATCCGTTCGCGCGCGCGGGCGTGGCCTCGCTCAGGCTGCCGGAATACACCGGGGGCGCGGCCTCGATTTACGTTTTGTACTACGTCCCGCTCGCCGTCCTGCTCGCGTCGCTCGCGCGCTGGCAACCCCTGCGGCCGGATGCGCCTGCGACAGGCAGCGCGGGCGTCGTGCGCGCGCCCCGACGTTTGACGTGGCGGCTCGCGTGGGCGGGCGCGACGCTCTGCCTCTCACTCATCGTGCTGCACCCGCGAAGCGCGGGACGTGCGGACGGGCGGCTGCGCCTCGACCTGCTCGACGTGGGGCAGGGCGACGCCGCGCTGTTGACTTTCCCCGAAGGCGCGACGCTGTTGATTGACGCGGGCGGGCGGGCGGAGTTCAGGGGGCGCGGAGGCGAAGTTGAAGACGGGGCGGAGGCGCGCTTTGAACGCGACGCGCGGGGCATCGGCGAGGCGGTCGTGTCGGAATACCTGTGGTGGCGCGGCATGGCGCGCGTCGATTACATACTGGCGACCCACGCGCACGCCGATCACATGAACGGGTTGAACGACATCGCGCGCAACTTCAAGGTGCGCGCCGCGTTTTTGTCTCGTGACGGCGCGGGCATCGCGGAGTCCGCGCGTCTGTGGAAGACGCTCCGGGGCGAGCGCGTGCCGGTCGAACTCATCGGGCGCGGCGACCGGCTGAAGTTCGGCGCGGCGACCGTGGATGTGCTGTGGCCGCCACACGCGGGCGAAGCGACCGGGGCTTTATCGGAGAACAACGATTCGCTGGTGCTGCGCGTGCGCTACGGCTCGCGCGTCTTCCTCCTGACGGGCGACATCGAACGCGACGCCGAAGCCGCGCTCGTCGCATCGCGCGAAGATTTGCGCAGCGACGTGTTGAAGGTGGCGCACCACGGCAGTCGCACTTCCTCCACGGAGGCTTTCGTCGCGGCCGCGCGCCCTGCAGTCGCCGTCGTCTCAGCCGGCCTCGCCTCGCCCTACGGCCATCCCGACCCAAACGTCGTCGCGCGTTGGCGCGCAGTCGGCGCACAGGTGCTTCAGACCGGACGGCGCGGTACGATCACCATCAGCACCGACGGGCAGGATTTGCGGGTCGAAACTTTTGTGCGTGAATGACGGCTGCGCGGGAAGTGCCGGTGCGTTAAAGCATCCTCGACAGAGACAGACCGTAATGCACGTGCAGGATGGCGAATGCAGAGCGAATCGGGGTGGTGATGGCGATCCGGCCGCGCCTCACTCGAATTTCACGATGTCCCATAATTCTGAGGTCGGGAACCTGCGCCTCAAGTCCGCCAATGTCTGGATTATCCTTTCCTTTTTCTCAGCGTCCCACACATTCACCCAGCGGAGAAAGCGTTCAAGCGACGCGCGATCAACGGAGATATCAAGCGCGCCCGACGTGATAAGGAAGGCCACACGCCAGACGTGATGTGCTCTTTGTAATCTGGGATGTGGTTGCGGATGAACCCCGTAAGAAGCGGGATGGCGCAGCCATGCTAAGAGAAGATCGTCAATCCGCTCGCGCAATGTCCCGGCGCGAAAATTCAATTCGCCTATCAGGAAGGAGAACAAACTTGTAATTAAATTCTTGGCCTCGTGCTCTGGCGGTTCATTGCTTAAGAATCTATGTTGAAAGACGACCTCTACAGTTGAGCACAACTCTTCCGCAATTTCAGAATTGGAGAAGTGTAGTCGCAAGTGAAGCAAACGCCAGAGCGCATCTTCGTCGGCTGCAAACTTACGACACCAATTGAGAATGTTCTTAATAGTCTCGACAGGAAGATCGGCTTGACGAGCCATGAACTTCGTCAGATAAACAGCCTCGGCCTTATCATAATGTAGGCTTAACCATTCAATGGCGTATGGGCGGATTAGTGAGAATCTGCCACCAGTTTCCAGCCATGCCTTGAAGACGAAATCAGCGTCAGTGTCTTTGCCATGTTCTTCAAGCCACGACTCTAATGAGGTGCGAATCAAACCCTTTGCGCCTCCGGCATAGAGCCACCCCCGATAAACGAATCCTGCCTCTGCCGTTGTCTGGTGTTCGACGAGCCATAACTCGATGGCCGCCCGCACTAATTCTTTATCGCCTGTGGCATCGAGCCATGCCTGATAAACGAATCCTGCCTCTGCCGTTGTCTGGTGTTCGACGAGCCATGCCTCAATGCCTGCTTGAACTAATTCTTTGTTACCTCCCGCATTGAGCCATGCCCGGTAGACGAATTGCGCATCCGCAATGATCCGGTACTCAACGAGCCATACCTCAATGCCTGCTCGAACTAATTCTTTGTTGCCTTTGGCATTGAGCCATGCGCGATAGACGAAGTCCGCCTTTGCCGTGGTCTGGTGCTCGACGAGCCACGCCTCGATAGCTCCTCGAACTAATTCTTTATCGCCTCCGGCATCAAGCCATGCGGTATAGACAAATCTCGCCTCTATCTTCGTTTGGTGCTCGACGAGCCATGCCCTGATACCTGCTTGAACTAATTCTTTATCGCCTCCAGCGTCGAGCCATGCGTAATAGACGAATTGCGCATCCGCAATGGTCTGGTGCTCGACAAGCCACGCCTGGATGGCCGCCCGCACTAATTCTTTGTCGCCTCCGGCATCGAGCCATGCCCGATAGACGAATTGCGCATCCAGGATTGTCCGGTGCTTATTCAGCCATCTCAACATGGGTTGCTGCACTAAGCCGGGAGCGCCGCCTCCACCGAGCCACGACCGGATAATGAAGCTGAGATGATATTGAGTAGAAAAGCTGATCGCCCATTGTTCGACAAAGTCGGCGATCACATCCGACGGCTGCCCTGTGTCCAGCCATGCCACCATCAGGTAGTGCGTCTGGAAAAGGCGCGGCCTGGTCGTTATCCAATTCAATGCCGAGTCCCTGACAGCTTCAGGACAAAATTGTAATCCCTGCGTCAGGACGAAATTGCTCGTGGTGACATGCAGCGCAGCTTTCCGTATCCATGCCGTGAGAAGGGGGCGATGCCGGTGCTCCGCGCCTGTATCTCTTTCCTGCACCATTAGCAGACGGGCGAACCAGCCTAAAGCATTCTGAAAGTCCGCTTCCGCTTCCGCCCCTTCCCAGACTTCCGTGTACTCGCCGATCAACTCGATGATTTGCTCGACAGTAAGCAGAGGCGTGCGGAGCAGGAGGTCGCGGATGGCGCGCCAGCCCGCGGGGTCTTCACGCAGCTCCGTGCCGAGCAGCTTCGGCCAGTCGACGGATTTGACGAGGGGCTGATCCGCGAGGCGTTGTATGGCGATAAAAGCCGAGCGCAGGCCGCCCACGCGGCGCGCGAGCGAGAAAAGTTCGTGGGCGTAGCGGTCAACCGTGTAAGTGATCGTGCCGAAATACGAGATCACGATCTGGTCGGCTAAAACGTCGTGGGCAACTTCCCATCTTTCGCTGTCGTGCAGTTCGTCGGCCGGAAGTTTTTCGATCCAGCCGTCGGTTGCGAGCGTGTCGAAGAGTCCGCCGTAATGCCCCAAATCGGCGTGGGATGCGACGGCGGAAGACAGTGGAAACAGCGAGATGAACAAAGCCAGATCGCGCGGGCTGGACGCCGCTCCGAAGCTGAGCTGCACGCGCTTATAAACCCACCTGGCGAAATCCTGCTCTCTGAGCAGCCCGTCGAGTTCCGGCTCGCGCCCCGTGCCGTGCAGGTACGAAACGAATACCGCGAGCACCGGCAGATCATGACAAACCTTCAAAATGGCATCGGTGATCTCTAGCCCGCTCTGCTCCAGAATATGGCGGACGGCGCTTTGCTGGTAACTCTCAAGCCATTCCCTTAACGCCACGTCATATGCGATAGGTGACAGGTTTACTTCATGGTGACGGGAGAGCTGGGCGATAGTGCGGTAGTAGCTGGAGCGGCAGTTGGCTACGTAGCGCAGGCGCAGATTGTAGGTGTCGTTAAGCGCGTTGAGGCTCACGATCAATTCCTCGAAATCCCTCTGCGTCTCGACGTAGTCGATCAGAAGTAAGGTCGGCACGTCGGGCTGAAGCCGGGCTGCCAGCAATTGGAGCGTATCGTCTTTCAGCCGCTCCAACACGCGGAGCACCACCCAGCTCCGGCCTCGCGCGAGATAGCCCAGTTCGAGCGTCAGGCGGGTCTTCCCGATGCCGCCGCTGCCGGTTACGATCAGCCCGCTGATGTCGTCGCCCGCGAGTTGGTTCAGGAGAGCTTCTTCGTCGGGGATGCTGTCGGCCGGTGGGGACGGGCGCAGCCGCAAGTGCCGACCCCGGCCGTAGTATTCCAACTTGTCGCCGAACAGGTAGGAGCGGAAGGTGCTGCGGGTGCGAGCCTTGAGTTCATCGAGCGGCACTAAGCCCTGCGGGCGAGACTGCGGAAACCAGCGAAACGCGACGTGCGGATGCAGGCGCAACTGTTCGAGCAGGTAGCTCCAGTCAAGCACCGTCACCGTCAAGTTGGTTAAGTGCTGGAGATGTCGGTGTGTGCTCCCCAGTTTCGCGAAAAATTGCGTGATCTCGTCGCGCAGGTCGGCGAACTGTGCCAGGTGTGCCAGCGTGGAGCTGACACAGAAAATATATTCTTTGATTGCGGGCGCGTCGTTATACCAGGGCTGATATTGCGCCTGACCTTTCGTCGGCCCCGCCGGGTCGGCCAGATGCTCTTTCAGATTCTTAGCCACGGCGCGCCAGCGCTGCTGCGCCTCGCCCAGATTGTCTTTGCCGATGTATTTACATTCGACGACGAGCTGTGGCTGAGCGATGGTCTGAACCAGATCGATGCCCCCGTCTCTGCCGCCGCCCGGAAAGACATGTAATCCCGGATAGTCGTGGAGCAGCAATTCGTAGACAAACATCTGGAAGGCGTCGCCGGGGCTCAGGCTCGTCTCGCCCGAGTTCAGATGATCGATAAAACGCGGGTTGTACATAAGTGCGTGATTTGCGTCTATGTGTTCTGCGACTATTGCCGTCGTGAGGCCGGAAGGGCGGCCGGGTGGAGCGATGAGACTAAGCGAGACGCGCCACAAGTTATTACAATAAAGACATCTGACTTTACAAGCGCCTGTCGTGCAGATGACAGCGCATAGTGATATGTGTACATTGCTAATCGTTCCCGGCGTAATAAGCGGAGCGGCCGACGGCGCATTCGAGGCCGGGAGAACATCTTGAGCCTGCAATGGTTGAGGGGGAGAGGGTAAATGTCCGATATTAAATCCAACACTACATCGCCGCTTTATGACGAGCGCCCGTGGGGGTCGTTTACGGTGCTCGACGAGGGCGAGAACTTTAAGGTCAAGCGCATCGAAGTTTTGCCGGGGAAGCGTCTGAGTTACCAGAAGCACGCGCAGCGCGCGGAGCATTGGATGGTGGTGGCGGGCGAAGGCCGGGTGACTCTTGACGACGAAGAGATCACCGTGCTGACGGGCGACACGATAGACATTCCCATCGAAGCGAAACACCGTGTCGAAAATCCCGGCGCGGAGAAATTAGTCTTCATCGAAATCCAGCGCGGCTCATATCTCGGGGAAGACGACATCGTGCGTTTCAGCGATGATTTCGGGCGGGCGCAATGACGAGTTTCAGGTTTCAAGTTCCAAGTTTCAGGACTGAGATTTTTGTTCTCCAACCTGAAACCTGAAACTATTCCATGAGCAGGATGCGCAGGTCGCGGACGTTGGTGGCGGTTGCGCCGGTCGTGACGGCGTCGCCGAGCCCGGCGAGGAGGGTATAAGCGTCGCTCGCCGCGAGAAATCGTTGCGGGTCGAGTGAGCGCGCGCGGGCGCGCGCAAGCGTCGTGTCGTCGCAGGCTGCGCCGGCCGCAGGGCTGTTGCCGTCGATGCCGTCCGTACCCGCGCTGAGCGCAACGACGCGCGCCGTCGCGGCGGACGAAGAACGCGCCGCCGCGTGAGCCTCTATTTCAAACGCGCACCTGAGCGCCGTCTCCGCGTTGCGCCCGCCGATGCCCGCCCCGCGCACCGGGCATGAAAACTCCCCGCCGGACACCAGGCACACCCGACGCCCTCCCGCTCTCATGCGCAAATCGAATAGACGCGAGACGAGCATGGCCGCGCCCTCCGCGACCGGCTGCTCCGAAATGTCGTGCGCGATCTCGACCTTGAAGCCGTGCGCGGCGGCAACTTCCGCCGCGCGCGCGAGGGCGCGCTCGTTATCGAGCAGAACGTGTTGGCGTCTGAGCGGCGCGACCACGCTCGTCTCAGACTGAAAGGGAGGCGGCGATTGAAAGGGAGGCGGCGACTGAAAGGAACTGTGTCGGCTGACGGCGCGGAGGATCGAGGCCGGGAAGCGCGCGGCCAGTTGGTAACGTTTGACGATCTCCAAAGGGTCGGGCGACTCGTGCGAGAAGGGGTAAGTGGGGCCGGAGGCGACGTTGTGCGGCTCGTCGCGTTTGGTGTCGGAGATGATGAGCGAGATTTGCGCGGCGCGTCCCGCATACGCGCCGAGGCCCCCGCCTTTCACTGCGGAGAACGCGCGCCGCACGGCGTTGATCTCGCCGATACCGGCGCCGCAGGAGACCAGCGCGTCGTTCGCCGCGCGTAACTCGGCGAGCGTGATCGATTCGTCGCGCGGCCATTCGAGCATCGCGGAGCCGCCGCCGGAGATAAGGAAGATGACGAGCGCGCGCTCCGCGGCGTCGGCCGCACGTAACAGTGTGAAGGCGGCGCGCGCCGCAGCGAGACTCGCCTCGTTCGGCAGCGGGTGGCCGCCCGCGTAGACTTGCCAGCGTTCGGACAGTCCGACGCACGTCGAAGGCGGAGCGGAGACGACACCGCCCGCGAGCGCGACGCGCGCCGCGCTCGCGGGCGTCCCCTCGTCACGCGCTTCATCCAACGCTTCGTCGAGCGCGGAGGCCATTGCGCCGGCGGCTTTGCCGAAGGCGATTGAGTAGAGCGCGAGCGGCCGCGCGTTCAAGTCGAATACGGTATCGAGTATGTTGAGTCGCCCATTTGTGAAGCTGAGCGCGCGGCGGGTGGCGGCGCGTGCGTCCAAGCTCGCGAGCGTGGCCTCGAAGATGGAGCGCGCGGCGCGGCGCAGATCGTCCGGAGAGTCCAAAGCGAATCAATCGGTCAGGCGGTTCGACTCAGTCGACGGTGACGAAGGCGCGCAATTCCGCGAAGCGTCGCTCGCTGATGCCGCGCACGATGATGAGATGTTCGACGCGGCGAAACGCGCCGTGACGCTCGCGGTGTTCGACGATACGCGCGGCCAGCCCCTCGCCGATGCCCGGCAGACGCTCCAATTCCGCGCGCGTGGCGGTGTTCAGATTGATGAGCGGTGGCAGCGTCTCTTGTGCGTGCGGTGCGGGCGTGAGTCCCGGAGTTGTGAGGCTGCTTACAACTCCGGCACGGCGGGGCAACTTAACACACGAAGAGGCGCACGCGAGGACGAGCGCGCAGCAGAAAAACACCAGCGGCGAGAAGCGCGCGCGCCGCCGCGTAGCGCGCCGGGCGAGGCCTTCAAATCGTTGAGCCTCAACAGCTTTAGCGGCCTTTGAAACAGGAATGCCAAACATTGCCGCGAAGATGTGCAAAATGCTAGAAGTCTAAAGTTGTCAGGAACTTGTAACGTCGAAAAGCGATTTTTCCACAGGCTTTTCCACAGTTACTGTGGAAAAGTTGTCGTGAGCATTGCGGAATGCGAATTGAAGAAACAAGTTTTTCAAGGCGCACCCTGAAATTCGCATTCCGCAGACGACTCAACCTTCGTCTCGCAGTTGGTCGTCCCAGTGCGAGACGGTTTCGTAGGCGCGTCCGGTGATGGGTCGCGGGCGCGCGCCGTCGGCCTGCCCGATGAAGCCTTCGCGCTCCATCGCGTCGAGGATGGCGGCGGCGCGGCCGTAGCCGATGCGCAGGCGGCGTTGCAGCACGGAAGTGGAAGCGCGTTTCATCTCGACGCAGATGCGCAATGCCTGCTCGAAAAGCTCGTCGCGCTCGCCGCCCGCGCCGTTCGCGCCGCCCGACTCTTCTTCCGACAGCGTGATGGTTTCGTCGTAGAGCGGATCGCCCTGCGCCTTGATGTGGGCGACGATGCGGCCGACCTCCGATTCATCGAGATATGCGCCGTGGACGCGGATGAGCCGTGAAGTGCCGGGCGGCAGAAAGAGCATGTCGCCGCGCCCCAGAAGTTGCTCCGCGCCGTTGGCGTCGATGATGGTGCGCGAGTCAACTTTGGACGAGGTGCGCAGGGCGATGCGCGAAGGGAAGTTGGCCTTGATGAGGCCGGTAATCACATCGACGCTGGGTCTCTGCGTGGCGAGCACCAGATGTATGCCGACGGCGCGCGCCATCTGCGCGAGGCGCGTGATGGCCTCCTCCACGTCGTGCCCGGCGGTCATCATCAGGTCGGCGAGTTCATCGACGATGATGACGATGTAGGGCAGAGTCTTCCACGGCTGTCCCTCTTCGTCGAAGTCCTCGACCATGTTGCGGCGCATCACCTCGACGTTGAAGCCGTCGATGTTGCGAACGCCCCACTTGGCGAGTTCCTTGTAGCGCGCCTCCATCTGCCCGACCGCCCACTTCAAGGCGTTGGCCGCGCGCTTCGGGTCTGTGATGATCGGCGTCGCGAGATGCGGGATGTCGGCGTAGAGACCGAGTTCGAGACGCTTCGGGTCGATCATGATGAATTTGACTTCATCGGGGCGCGCCTTGTAGAGGATCGAGACGACGAGCGAGTTCAGACAGACGCTCTTGCCCGTGCCCGTCGCGCCCGCGATCAAAAGGTGGGGCATCCGCGCGAGGTCTGCGACGTAGTTGAGGCCGTCAATCGTCTTGCCGAGGGCGAGCGTCAGTTTGGAGTTGGAATCTTTGAAGTGGCGCGATTCTACAACCTCGCGGAGCATGATGTTGTCGCGCTGGTGGTTGGGCACTTCGATACCGACGTGCGCCTTGCCGGGCACGCGATCAATGCGTATGGACTCGGCCTTCAAGGCGAGGCAGAGATCGTCCACGAGGCCGGTGACGCGTGAATACTTGACGCCGGGGTCGGGTTTGAATTCGTAGGTGGTAACGACGGGGCCGGGGCAGATGTATTCGATCTTGCCCGTCACGTTGAACTCCTTGCACTTCTCCGCGACGCGCGTGGCGAGGTTGCGCAGTTCCTCGTCGGCCTGTTCGTGGCGCGGTGGCGGCGAGTTGAGGTAATCCAAACTCGGCATCTGGTAGCCGCTTAACGCCTCTGCATACTTCTCCGCGCGGCGTGCTTCGCGCGCGGCCTTGTCTTCCTTCTGCACGACGGGAGCAACTTCCTCCGGGTTCTCCGTCCGCACGACCGACACGGAGGCCACCATCCCGGCGACCTCTTCGTCTTCCTCCGCGACGAATTCGTCCGGCGAGAGATTTTTGTCCGCGTCTTTGGCCTTCGCGGTCGTCTTGCGGACGGACGCGCCGCCGTTCGAGCGCACGGGCGCATCAGGCGTAATAAGTTGCGCGTCACCGTCGCCGTTGGCGAACTCTTCGAAGGCCTCGTCCGGTTCGACGCCCCGGGCGGGTTGCGGCAGCACGGCTTCGGCGGCGGCAGCGGCGGAGCGTTGGATGGCGACGTTGGCCGATGTGTTCAACGCCGTCGTCGTGTTGGTGGTCGCCGTGGCGGCGGGCGTCTCCGTATCGCGCATGAATTCGGCGACACGTTCGGCTCCGGTCTTCCTGTCGCGCGGATGTTTCTCTTCGCCGGCGGGCTCTTCACGGGCGGCCTCCTCCTGCGCGGCGCGTCTCTGTTCGGCGCGGCGCGCGGCCAGCTCGCTCCGCTCCGCGCGCCACGACTGGAACCGCGCCGCGCGGGTGGCGAGGAAAGCAGACGGGTGGCCGAAGGCCTCCACGGCGCGTTCGTAGGCGCGTGCGAAGGAGAAATTGGTGGCGAGCAGCAGCCCGGTCGAGGCGAGCGCGAGCAGCAGGACGAGCGCGCCGACGCCGTTCAATGCGCTCGCCATGTTCGACGCGACGAACGTGCCGACGAAGCCGCCCGCGCTGACGCGCCCGTCGAACAGCAGCGGCACGCCGGAGAGGGCGAGGATGGCCGAGACCGACAACAAAAGCATCAAGAGACCGACGATGCGCGAGACGGGCGCGTGGATGCGCCGTGTGCGAAAGCGACGCCAAGCTGCGAGAAAGAGCAGGAGCGGCAGCAGGTAAGAGGCGAGGCCGATTGTTTGCAGCATCGCGTCGGAGACGTATGCGCCGATGGGACCGACGAGGTTGCGCGTCTCGTCCTGCCCGGTGGAGTTCAAAGACGGATCGTTCGGGTTGAAGAAGATGAGGCAGAGCATGAGCATCAGGCCGAGCGCGAAGAGCGCGATGGCGATGATCTCGTTCGGCCGCGAGTTGCGCTGCGGCGATTGCAACGGCAGTTGCTGCGTCCGCGTATCCGTCTGTGTAGTTGCCATATCTTTTAAGTTTCAAGTTTCAGGTTCCAAGTTTCAGGACTGAGGTTTGAGGCTTTTGAACTTGAAACCTGAAACCTGAAACTTGAAACTTTTTCATCAGGCCGCGCGGCGCGACAGGAGATAAGCCTTGATGAAGTCGTCGAGGTCGCCGGCGAGCACCGCGTCCACGTCGCCGCGTTCGAGCTTGGTGCGCGCGTCTTTGACCAGCCGGTAGGGCGCGAGCACGTAGTTTCTGATCTGCGAGCCGAAGGAGATGTCGGCTTTGTTCGCTTCGAGCGCGGCGGTTTCGGCCTGCCGCTTTTCCAGTTCCAGCTCGTAGAGCCGCGAACGCAAGACCTGCATGGCGACGGCGCGATTCTGGTGTTGCGAGCGTTGGTTCTGGCACTGCACGACGATGTTCGTCGGCAGGTGCGTGATGCGCACGGCCGAGTCGGTCGTGTTGATGTGCTGGCCGCCCGCGCCCGTGGCGCGATAGGTGTCCACGCGCAAGTCCTTCTCCAACACTTCGACCTCGATGGTCTCGTCTATCTCCGGGTAGACGAAGAGGGACGCGAAACTGGTGTGACGCCGCGCCGCCTGGTCGAACGGCGAGATGCGCACCAGGCGATGCACGCCCGCCTCGGCCGCCAGCAGTCCGTAGGCATATTCGCCTTCGACGCGAAACGTCACGCCCTTGATGCCTACTTCCTCGCCCGGCTGGTAATCGATGATCTCGGTCTTGAAGCCGCGCCGCTCAGCCCACTTCAGATACATGCGCAGGAGCATTTCCGCCCAGTCCTGCGATTCCGTGCCGCCCGCGCCGGGATGGACTGTGCAGATGGCATTGCGCGCGTCGTTGTCGCCCGCGAGCAGCATCTCGGTTTCAGCCTCGCCGATTTCGCGTTCGAGCCGCTCGACGAGCGCGCGTAGTTCGCTCAAACTGTCCGTGTCTTCGCCATCCTCGGCGAATTCAAAGAGCACGCCCGCGTCCGCAACCGCCGACTCGAAATTCTGCTGCCGGCTGATGACCCGTTCCAGGCGGCTGCGCTGCTGCAAAGCCTTTTGCGCCTCCTCCTGATCGTTCCAGAAGTCGGGTGCGGAAGCCTGCGCCTCGATGCGGTTCAACTCCTCCTGCTTCGCCGCGACATCAAAGAAACCTCCCGAGTTGCTCGACGCGCGAGTGCAGGTCGTCGTAACTGGTGCGCAACTCTTGAACTGTTAAAATCTCGATCATCAAGTCCTCCGAAAAACTGTCAGTAGTCAGTGGTCAGTTGCCGGTTGCTTATGCCCGTCTAGTTAGTGCCGGAATCTGCGAGGGACAACTGACAACTGACTACTGACCAATAACAAAATACTAAAAGCGGCGCAGAGGGCGACGAAGAGGTCGCCGTGGCGCGTGTAAAAAGTTTTGCCCCCGGTCGAAGGCGTGACCGCCCAGGTGCGCGTCGCGGGCTGAAAGCTGCCGGTCGCGTCCGAGACCTCGCCGCGCGGCGAGATGTCCGCGCTGATGCCCGTGTTCGTGACGCGCAGCACGCGGCGGCGATTTTCGACGGCGCGCAAAACGGCGTTCGCGAGGTGCTGGCGAAGCACCGGCGTCTGTCCCAGATAACCGTCGTTTGAGATGTTGATGAGCACGTCTGCGCCTGCGTCTGCGAATTGGCGGGCGATTGAGGGAAAGGCCGACTCGAAACAGATAAAGACTCCGGCCTGCGTCCCTTCGCCGATGGGCAGCAACGTGTAGTTCGCCCCCGGCGTGAAATCTCCGACGATGCCGCTCACCAGCCACGCGGGCGGAAACCAGCGCGGCAACGGCACGTACTCGCCGAACGGCAACAGGCGAATCTTATCATACTGCGCGACGAGCCGCCCCGCTTCATTTACCAGCACGGCCGAGTTGTACGCGCCGCCGGCGGGCGCGGGTTCGAGCGAGTTGAAGATGACGCTCGTGCGCTCCGCGCGCGCGAATTGCCCGACGAGCATTTGAAACTCCGCGTCGTTCGCGTAGGCGAAATTCATCGGCGATTCCGGCCAGACGACGAGACGCGGCGGGTTCGGCCTTGCCGCCGTATACCCGGCCTGACCACTTTGCTCCGCCTCGCGTCTCGCCGCCGTCTCCGCCTCTCGCTCCCACGCGCGAAAAGCATCCGCGCTCATCGTCAGGTGGCGATTGACGAGCGTGGCGGTCTCTTCCGGCGAGCGCCCGAAGTTAACGGAGACATTCGGCTGCACGCCGACGACCACCGTGTAGGGGAGAGGCTCTGACCGTCTAAAGTCCACGCCTGTGGAGTTGAGCAGTTCCGTCAGGGGGAAGACCGACCCGACGGCTATGAGCATGAGCGTCGCGAGGCTGAACGAACGGACGTTTCTACGCAGCAGCAACAGCGCGACGGCGGCGTTGACCGCGACCAGCAGGAAACCGACGGCATAGACGCCGCCCCACGTCGCCGTCTGGATGATGTCCGGGTGGAAGGCCTGCGAGTAGCCGATGGCGTTCCAGAGCTGGCCGGTCGCGCCGAGTCGCGCCCATTCCGAAGCCGCCCACAAAGGCGGCGCGGCGACCAGAGCATACACGCCCCGACGCGCGCACAGATGCGCGAGCGCGAGCGCGAACGTCGCGGGGAAGAGTCCGACGATGACGACTACGGGGATGAGCAGCGCATAGGCCAGCGGGCGCGGCAACCCGCCGTAGTGGATCATCGAGTGCGTGAGCCACCAGCAGGAGCCGTAAAAAAAGAGCGCGCCCGCGAGCCAGCCGAGCACAAAGGCCTGGCGCGCGCGCTCGACCAGCGCGACGGCGACGAGCAGGGGAACTAAGCCGACCCAGGCGAGCGGCCACAAGTCGAAATCCGGGAATGAGAGCGTTAGCAGGAACGCCGAGAACACGGCCAGCGCCGCGTGGCCGCGCGCCGGGACAGCGGCGCTCAAGCCCGCGCGTAACTTCTCGCGCCGCCTGAACGTGGTCGCCGGCGTATCGAGGGGAAAAGCCGTCTGCACGCGGGCGAGTTTAACAGAGACGAAGCGCGACGGGCACGCGCCGCGCGGGGAAAATTTACGAAGGCGCGAAAGTATTTTCCGACCTCACAAATTGGTCGCGCCGGTGCGGCAAAACGTTTACGGTTTGCGGCAAAAGAGCGGAAATTGTCACCCCCGAAGTGACAAATTTTGTCTTTCTGACGGGAGACGTTCATGTGGCGAGCAGGGGCGGACTGTCGCAGGTCGCTGCGGCAAAACGCCCGTGCAGGCGTTTAGCGACAAAAAAAGCCCTGTAAAAAGCAGGAGAACCCGGTCACTCGACCGGGTTCTTGAAAGATATGTTTTAAGGGGATTGCTCGGCGGGCGGCTGGAGTAGCGGCAGGCCACTCTCAGAGAAGTGAAGGCGGCGGGGTCACGATTTAACTTCTTTCGTGCTTGCCACTTCTCCATTTAGCACGCGGCGTGCCACAAAAAAGCGAACGGCGACGAGCGTCAATTTTAAGGTCGCACGGAGGGCGCGGCGCAGAGGCCGACGACCCGTCGCCCGCCCCGGCGGATGTCCCGTTGCCCGCCTTCGGCGGATGTCCCGTTAGAGCAGCCGCGAAGGCCGCCGCGCGGCTGCGTCTCTGTCGTCAGGCACACGGCAGACGGGTGGGGAACGCGAACGCTTCAAGCGGCGGCTTCGACTTCCAGCCAATGCCCGCGCGCGCCCACGATGCGAACCCGCCCGCGCGCGATGCTCTCACCGCTGCGCGCACGCGCGCGCCACAACTCGCCGTCCACCAGCACCGCGCCTTCCGGCGCAAGTGCTTCCAGCACGACACCGACGCGCCCCTCCAGACGCAAAGGTCTCCGCGCGCTTTTCTGATGACGCGACATCGCGGCCACCAGCGCGCACGCCGCAATCAAGGCCGCGCCGACGAGTAAGACGAGTAAGACGGTGAAAGAAAGAGGAGGGGGCGCTAAAGTGTGGAATGAAACAAGCGTCGAAGGCGGAACGTTGAACGATGAAGAAGAAAAGCCTTCAAGGGCATGAAGCACGTCGTACATCATTCATCGTTCAACGTTCCGCTTTCGCTTATCGCGCGCCCGTCTCCAACTGGCGGTAGAGGGCGATGGCTTCCTGATTGTTGGGGTCGAGCTGCATGGCCGTGCGCCCGTGGGTCTTGGCCTGCGCGAGGTCTCCGCGTTCGAGGAAGATGCGACCGAGGAGGATGTGCGCATCGATCAACCTGGCCTCCCAGAAGATCGCGGTCTTCAGCGAACTGATCGCGCGGACGAGATCGCCGCGCCGCTGGTAGATGCGCCCGATGAGCAGGTGCGCTTCGGCGTTCATCGGCTCGATCATCAGAACGCGGTTGAGTTCGGAGAGCACATCGTCGTCGCGCCCGGCCGTGTAGTCCGCGCGCGCCTTGATGAGCAAGTCCTGCGTGGTGACGCTGGCGGTGTCAATGGCCGGCAGCGGCGCTTGCGCCCTGACCGCCTCGGCCACGTCGAACTGCTGGTTCAGGCGCACGGGCACGCCCGCAATCGCCTGCGACTTCTGCCAGTCCGTCTGCATCTTCGCGTAGGTCGTCGGCAAATAGCGACGCGCTTCGTTGTCGGCGGCCGTCGTCATCTCAGGCGTAGCGCCCGATTTCTCCAGCGCCTTCGCGTAGAGGAAGCGCGCTTCGCCGTCGCGCGGGTTCAACATGATGACCGAGCGAAGTTGTTCGGCGGCGTCGCCGTGGCGGCCTGTGAGAAAGAGGGCGTAGGCGTAATTGTAGAGGACGGAGGCGTCTTCGGGGTCTGACTCGCGTGCGCGTTCGAGAAACGTCTGCGCCTGTTTGAGCAGGCGTTCGCGCTCCTCGGCCGACTTCTCCTGAAGCGCGGCCTGAATGGAAAGCGCGCCCGCGTTGTTGTAGATGCCCGTGAGCGGCAGGTCGGTGGCGACGGGCAGGAGCGCGCCGAGCGCGGTCTTGAGATCGTTCATGCGCCAGTAGCTCAGCGCGGCGTAGAAGGAGGCTTCGGCGAAATGCGGGTCGCCTTTTTGCAGGCGCGTGAAATGTTCGGCGGCCTTCTTCCAGTCGTCCTGTTTGAAGTAGAGGCTGCCGAGTTCAAACGCGGCCTGCGGGTAGCTCGCGCCCGCGTTGGTTCTGGCATACTCCTTCATCGCGTTCTGCAAATAGTTGGAACGCTTTTCGCGGTCTTCCGTCATCACGCCTTTGACGTAGCTCTCGAAGGCGCGCGGCGGAATCTTCGTCGCGCGCTCGACGATCTCGTTGCGCGAATAGGCGAGCGTGGAATCGCGCTGGTGGAGAATCTGGTAGGCGAGGATGCCCTGCATCTTCTGCAAGTTGGTGAGCGCGTCGCCGAAAATGTATGGCGGCCAGATTTGCCCCTCGTTGACGCGCACGACGCGCGCGCTGACGCGCACCTCGGTCGGCGTCTTGCCGTCGGGCGGCGTCACCACGTCGTAAGTGCCGATCACGGCGAGCGTCGCTTTGGCCTTCAACGCGACGTTGATGGCGGTGGCGCGCGAGGGCGTGGCCGTCAGCGGCAGGCGCAGGCGTTGGAAGACCAGCTCGCGCTCGTCCGTCGAGATGGTGCGCAGTCCGTACATCTGCAGGAGGTCGGTCAGAGAGTCCGCGAAGCTCGTCCCGATCCAGTGATACTCGCGCTGGTTGGTCGTGTTCTCGAAGGGCAGGACGATGATCGTGTCGCCGCCCTGCGCCGTCTGCGCGCGCGCTCCGGCGGAGAGAAAAAGCAGGGCGAGGGCGCAGGTGAGCAAGGTCAAACTTCTTCTAAACATGTCGTTACATTCCTTACGCGCAAAAACGGAGAGGCCGTCGGCGCTGTGTCTAAATACAGGCACGGCGCGCTGACGACCTCCGAATCGGGCGAGCAACGCGACCCGTCCGCGCGCTCCGGCTCTGAAAGTGGCGTCCCGTACGGGAGTCGAACCCGTGTCGCCGCCGTGAAAGGGCGGTGTCCTAGGCCACTAGACGAACGGGACTGAAGTCTTACCAAACTACGGTAAAGCTAACTTACAGTACCGTCTTAGCGGCTGTCAAACGGCACGCGCCCACGACGTGCGCGGCAATCGACTTTGATGCCTGCAAACCGCGAAAAGTAGGCCGCGAGGGCGCGTTGAAATGGCGCGGCGTGCGTGCCGTTGGGCTAATCACCCCTTTTCTCACTTTCCGTCGTAGCCTCCGCCACCGCCGAATTTCCGCTATAATCGACGCGCACGAAAAATTGCGGCGCTGAGAGACAAGCCCGCCGCCCACGCTGACTATCCCGTCGCACGACGCTCTGGCACATGAGTTACACGGTGTTCCGGCGTATAAGTTGCACGATGTTACAACGCATAAGTTATTGAGGTGAATTTGTTGTATCCGCTGCTCGATCCGCATTCGCGCCGCAGCCGCTCGCCGCGCGGGCTTTGTGCGCTCGGTATGATGATCAAAGCGCCGCGCGCGGGCGCGTCGAAGACGCGGCTCGTGCCCCCGCTCACGCACGAAGAGGCCGCGCGCCTGAGCGCGAGTTTTCTGCGCGACACGGCGGCGAACATCGCGGAGGCCTGCGCCGAAAGTTCCGGCCGTGCCGCCGCGGTTCAGGGAGTCGCTGTCTACACGCCCGCCGGCGCGGAGGCCGCGTTCGACGGGCTGCTGCCGCAGAATTTCGCGCTGCTCGCGCAACGCGGCGACACCTTCGGCGAACGCCTGTTTCACGCCTCGGCCGACCTGCTCCGCCTCGGCTACGAGTCCTGTTGCCTCGTCGATTCCGACAGCCCGACGCTCCCGCGCGCGCTGCTCGCACAGGCGGTCGAAGAACTCCGACGTCCCGGCGACCGCCTCGTCCTCGGCCCCTCGGACGACGGCGGCTATTACCTGATCGGCGTGAAGCGCGCGCACCCGCGACTCTTTGAAGAGATCGACTGGAGCACGTCCCACGTGTCCGCGCAGACGCTTCTGCGTGCGCGCGAGATCGACCTCGCAGTGAGCCTCCTGCCCCCCTGGTATGATGTGGACGACGCGCCCTCCCTTCTACGTCTCTGCGACGAACTCTCCGACGCGCCCGCCGGCGACAACGCCGCAAGCCACACGAAAGGCGACATTGAACGCGAGATGACAGGCGACGCTGCGCGCAAGACGACAGGCGACGCCTTGCCCGACATGAAAAGCGACGCCGCGCGCGACATGGAAGACGACAATGCCGCGCGCCATGCTGAAGGCGACGGTGCATTCGATACGAAAGACGCCGCCGCGCCCGATACGAAAGACGCCGGTGCGTCCGGTGCGAAACTCACTCCTTATACGGCGACGCACACGCGCGCCGAACTCGCGCGCCTGCTCGATGCGGAAGGGCGCGCGCGGCTCCGTGCCGAAATCGCCGCCGCGCGTGCGCGTGAGGAAAGCGGCGCATGAAGGAGAAGGGCACGGGCGAGCCACGCGACGACGAGCCGCGCACCGTCGCATCGAAGCACGGAGCGGACGCAACGCACGGAGCGGACGCAACGCACGGCGCAAGCGCGTCGCCTGACGTGGTTGCATCGCCTGATGTGGTTTCGTCGCCTGGTGCGGTCTCGTCGTCGGGCGTGACCTCGACGCTCGATGCGACCTCCGCTCACGGGGCGTTGAGGTCGCCCGCCGATAGCTCGATGCGCGGCGGTGCGTGGCGGACGAATGCTCTGCTCCTCGTGCTCGGCCTCGCGTCGCTCGCGCTTTATCGGTACGGACTCGGCTTCGACAAAGCTCACAACATTCAGATCGTCTGGTTCCTTAAAATCGCGCTCGGCCAGTGTGCGCTCTACGCGCTGGCCGCGTGGCTGGTGTGGCGCGCGCGTGGGCGGCGTTCGACGCTTCTGCTCGTCTTCGTCTGCGCGGCTCTGTTTCGTTTGAGCGTGCTGTTCGCGCCGCCGTTTTTGTCCGACGACGTTTATCGCTACGTCTGGGACGGGCGCGTGCAGGCCGCGCGCATCAATCCTTATCGCCACGTTCCGGCCGCCGACGAGCTCCGGTTTTTGCGCGACGCGGAGGTGTACCCGAACATCAACCGGCGCGATTACGCACAGACCATCTACCCGCCCGTCGCGCAAATGATCTTCTTCCTTACGACGCGCGTGAGCGAGCGGGTCGTGTGGATGAAGGCCGTGCTGGTGTTGTTCGAGGCGGCGGGGTTGTGCGCGCTCGCCGTGCTGCTCGCCTCGTTCAAACTGCCGCCCCAGCGCGTGCTGCTCGCCGCATGGCATCCGCTCGCCGTGTGGGAAATTGCGAGCAGCGGCCATCTCGATGCGCTCGTCATTTGCTTCATCGCGTTCGCGCTGCTGGCGCACAGGCATGAGCGAGAGAGCTTGACGGGCGTGCTGCTGGCGGCGGCGGTGCTCGTTAAATTGTTTCCGCTCGTGTTGCTGCCGGCGTTCTACAGGCGTGGGAGTTGGCGTCTGCCGCTCGCCTTTGCAGTCACGCTGGCGGTGGGTTATCTGCCGTATCTCTCTGTGGGCGCGCGCCGCGTGCTCGGTTTTCTGCCCGGCTATGCGAGCGAGGAGGGATTGCAAAGCGGCGCGCGCTTTTTTCTGCTGCAACTCGCGCGCGGACTCTTCGGCGAGGCGCGCGTGCCGAGTGCGGCCTACGTGGTTTTCGCCGTGCTCGTGCTGGGCGCGCTCGCCCTGTGGTGCTGGCTCAAAAGTGAAGCGGGCGAACGCGACTACGTCGTGCGCGCGTCGCTTCTGGCAACGGTCTTTACCGTCCTGTTGTCGCCGCATTACACGTGGTATTTCGCGTGGCTCGTCGCTTTCCTGTGCTTCGCATCCGCGCGCTCGCTCGTGCCGCTTTTGTGCCTGACGTGCACCGCCTTCGTGCTCTACGGCACGTGGCTCGGCGACGCGCCCGCGCAGATGCTCCGGATCAATCTCTCCATTTACCTGCCGCCCGCTGTGCTCCTCATCATCTGTTACCGGCGGCGCGTGGCGCGGGCGTTTGGACGATTCTCCGTGGCGACGTGATAGAGTTTCGGGAAACGAATTGAGAGGGGGAAGACGCGTATGGAGCGACAGGCAGGCAACGGGCGGCGCGCGCTGGTGACGGGCGGCGCGGGACTCATCGGCTCGCACCTCGTCGATCTGCTGATCGACGAGGGCTGGCGCGTCCGCATACTCGATAACCTTGAGCCGAACACGCACCGCGAGGGTCGCCCCGCGTGGGTCAACGCCGAGGCGGAGTTCGTCGAAGCCGACGTGCGCGACCGCGCCGCCGTCACGAGTGCGCTCGGCGGCGTCGATACGGTCTTTCACCAAGCAGCTTACGGCGGCTACATGCCGGAGATTTCAAAGTATGTGGGCGTCAACAGTTTCGGCACCGCGCAGATGCTCGAAGTGATCCGCGACGAAAATTTGCCCGTCAAAAAGATCGTCGTCGCTTCGTCGCAGGCGGTTTACAGCGAGGGCGCGGGCATCTGTCGGGAGGAACACGGTCTGGTGTTTCCGCCGGTGCGCCCCGTCGAGCAACTGCGCGCGGGAGACTTCAGCGTCCACTGCCCGCTTTGCGGCCGCGCGACCGCACCTGCGCCCACGCCCGAACGCGCGCCCATCGGCGGCGAGACCGTCTACGCCATCACGAAAGTTGATCAGGAGCGGCTCGTGCTGACCTGGGGGCGGCAGACGGGCGTGCCCACCGTCGCCCTGCGCTACTCCTGCACTTACGGGCCGCGCCAGTCGATCTTCAACCCTTACACGGGCGTCATCGCCATCTTCTGCACGCGCCTCCTGAACGGGCAGCCGCCCGTCCTCTACGAAGACGGCGAGCAGACGCGCGACTTCAGCTTCGTCGAAGACATCGCCCGCGCCAACCTGCTCGCCGCGACGACCGACAAACTCGACGGCCTCGCCGTGAACGTCGGGAGCGGGGAAGCGACCAGCATCCGCGAGATCGCGCGCCTCGTCTCCGACACCTTGAACGTCCCGCTTGAGCCTTTGGCGCGCGGCGAATTTCGTCCCGGCGAGATGCGCCACCTCATCTCCGACACGACGCTCATCCGCGCCGCCGGCTACGAGCCGCAGGTGTCGCTCGCGGCGGGCATCCGGCGCTACATCGAATGGATCGGCGGGCAGATGGACGTGCGCGACTATTTCGCGGCGGCCGAAACGCTGCTGCGCGCGAAAGGCATCGTCCATCGCATAACTCCATGAACACACCTTCACCTACGCACGCGCGCGTCTCGGTCGTCATCCCCGCCCTGAACGAGGAGGAGACGATTGGAGCGGTCGTGCGCGCCGTGCCCGGCGAGATCGCAGCGGAGGTCATCGTGGTGGACAACGGGAGCGACGACAGCACGGCGGAGCGCGCGCGCGAGGCGGGGGCGCGCGTCGTCTCGGAGCCGCGACGCGGTTACGGGCGCGCGTGCCGCGCGGGCGCGCTGGCGGTCGCGGCCGATTGCGAGATCATAGTTTTTCTCGACGGCGACGGGAGCGATTGCCCGGAGTTGATGGCGCGGCTAGTGGAGCCGATTACGGCCGGGACGCACGACTTCGTGATCGGCTCGCGCACGCGCGGGCGACGCGAACCGGGCAGCATGAACTTTCAACAACTCTTCGCCGGGCGCGCCGCCGGTCTCCTGCTGCGCGCTCTCTACGGCGTCGGCTACACGGACATGTGCCCGTTTCGCGCCATTCGCCGCGACGCGCTCGCGCGCCTGCCGATGCGCGAGGAAACTTACGGTTGGAATCTGGAGATGCAGATGCGCGCGGCGCGCGCGCGCCTGCGCATTCTCGAAGTGCCCGTCGAGCATCGCCGCCGCGCGGGCGGCGAGTCGAAAGTGTCCGGCAATTTGCGGGGCACGATCAAGGCCGGAACGCGCATCCTTTACACCGTCGCGCGCATCGCATCGGAGCGCACCTGATTGCCCACCAACACGACGACGACAATTCAACGCTTTTATGAAATACACCGGAACACTCGCCGCGCTTCTTCTCGTCTCGACGCTCTCGGCCGCGCCGCTGGTCGCCGTCGCACAAGAGCCGGCCGCACCGTCGCCGGCCGCCACGCCGCCTCCACTCAAAACCGGGGAGCAAATTGCCGCACGGGCGGAACTTGAACGGAAAGCCCTCGCGTTGCTCGAAGAAGTTGTGGGCGAGACGCCTTCGCTGAAACTCATCGAGAATCGCATCCGCCTCCAGGCGGCCGCCGCCGAGATGCTCTGGTCGCACCGGCAGGAACGCGCGCGCGAGATATTCAACGCGGCGACGGCCGACCTGTCGGCCGCTACGGCCGGCATCGTGCCGGACGACCCGCAGTATCACGAACTCGCGAGCACGATTTCGCAGTTACGCTGGCGGATGCTCTCCATTCTCGCTGAGCGCGACCCGAAACTCGCGCTCGACTTCCTGCGCGCGACGCGCCCTCCCGCCGCCCCGCCCGCGCAGCCCGGCGCGAACCAACGCCAGCCCGACCAGGAAGTCCTGTTCGAGACGCAACTCGCGCAGCAGATCGCTGAGCGCGACCCACAGCAAGCCCTGCGCATCGCCGAAGAAACTTTAAGTCGCGGCCTGTCTTCGAACCTCGTCCCGCTGCTCGATCAACTGCGCACGCGCGACCCGGAAGGCGCGGCGCGTCTGGCCGCGAACATCGCCAGGAAACTGCGCACCGCGAACTTCGCCGTCGATTACGAGGCGACCGTCATCGCCAGCAATCTACTGCTCTCGTCCCGCCCGGCCGAGAGCGCGAGCGCCGGCGCGGCGCAAACGCCGGCGAACCTCGCCGCTCAGGCCAATGCGCGTCGCCTGCAGTTGGACGAAGCGGCGCGGCGCGATCTCGCCAACCTGCTCATCGCCGCCGCGGTCAGCACCGGAGGCAATCCGCGCCAATCCGGGAACGCGGGCGCGCTGCTGTTCACGATGCGGCAGTTAATGCCGGAGGTGGAACGTTACGCGCCCGCGCAGGCGGCCAATTTGCGCCGGCACGTCGAAGGATACGAGCGCAGTGTTGACGGCAGACCGCGCGAGCAGCGGCAGTTATTGGAGACGGGCACGGCCGACGCCATCCTTGAAGCTGCCGGGAAGGCCGCGCCGGAGACGAGGCAGCAACTCTATCATGCGGCCGCCTGGAAAATCTTTAACGAGGGCAACGCGGATCGGGCGCGGCAGATCATCAACCAGAACATCGAAGGCGCGGGGCTGCGCGAACAACTTTTGAAGGAACTCGACCAGCAAATGTCCTGGCGCGCCGCCTCGGAGGGCAAAGTCGAACAGGCGCAGGCATTCCTCGCCCGCGTCAAGTCGCCGGATGAACGCATCAGGATGTTGTTGCAACTGGCGCGCGTCACTTCGGGGAAGGGCAACAAGGCGGCAACGGGTGTTTTTCTGGACGAAGCCTGGAGCCTGCTCGGCGGGCGCGCCAAAGGCCACAAGCAGTTCGTCATGCAGTTGCAACTGGCTCAGACTTACGCGCCAATCGCGCCGGCGCGCGCCTTCGAGATCATGGAGGTGAACGTCGCGCAACTCAACGAACTCGTGGCGGCGGCCGCCGCCCTCGAAGGCTTCGGACAGGAGGGTTTCGCCGAGGGCGAACTCAAAGGGCAGGACGGCCACCTGTGGGGCGCGCTCGGCGCGCAAAGCAACGAGGCGCTGGCCGCGCTCGCCCCCATCGACTTCGACCGCGCGCTCGCCGTCGCGGACAGGCTGCTGCGCGCCGAACTGCGCCTCAACGCGCGCCTCGCCGTCGCGCGCGGCATTCTCTTCAAAGAGAGCACGCGCAATAACCGGAACACCAGACCGATAGAAGTTCGCTTTGCAGCGCCCCGCATCCATCCAATAATCCAGGACTAATCGCGCCTGCGCGGAAGCTGAGCGGGCTTGAGCTGAAGTTAATCGCGCCTGTGCGGAAGCTCATCGCGCACGGAAGACGAGGAAGTAATCCATCCCGTCGGGCTTCACGAAGTCGTGCTGTTCGACGAGCGCGAAGCCCGCGCGCGCCGCTTCCGCGATCACTTTCCGGTCGTCCAGCCCATGATCGTCGCCCGCGCCGTTGCGGTCGATGACGCCGACGAGCGCGCCGCGGCTGAGCGAGCGGCGCAGGTTGCGCATGAGCCGGATCGGCTCGGCGATCTCGTGATAGGTTTTCAGGATGAGCACGGCGTCGACGCCCGCGGCGGGCAGCAGCGGGTCGTCTTCCCGGCCGAGCACGGCGCGGACGTTCGCGAACCCTTCGCGCGCGGCGCGCTCTTCGATGTGCTTGAGGTAGTCGCGGTTGATCTCGACGGCGTAGACCGTGCCCCGCGCGCCGACCCGCCGCGCGGCGCGCACCGTGAACCAACCCGAACCCGCGCCGATGTCGGCCACGCGCGAGCCTTCCCCGATCCGCAAAATATCCAGCACGCGATTGATCTGTAAATTCTCGTCGCGCTTCGCGTCCTCGAAGATCGAGAGGCTGCCCGTGTAAGGGTCGCTCGTCGGGCGGTCGAGTTTGTCGGCGTCGCGCGCCGGAGTCTGCGCCGTCCCCGGTCGCTGGTCGAACGCCGCAGCCTCGCCATTAACGGCATCTAAAGTGCCGGCGTCTAGAGCGCCGGCGGGGAAGCCCCAACCGATCTGCTGTGGGAGCGACGAGACGACCGAGCCGCCGAGGAGCGTGAAACTCGTCGCCGCGCAGATGAATAGTTTTACCAGCAGCGACCACGGACGGCGATCAACCTTCAAGCCTTCACCCGGCGCATGAGCCGTCTGTGGATTCTCATTCATTTCTTCAGGCATATGTTTACGATGAGCGCGGCGCATCATTCGTTCGCCGCAACGCGCACGCGGCGCGCGATGATCTGCGTGTAGCGCGCGACGGCCGCGAATTCGGGGCGCGCGCCGAGCGCCAACTCAAACGAGAGCAGGCGCGCGTAAGCGTCCGGCGTCTCGGAGAGCGAGGCGGGCAGGTAGTCCGCGACGACGCGCACGCCGCGCACGGCCGACACGCGCAGCCCCGCGCCTTCGGCGAGCGAGGCGAGGGACGCCGCATCGTAAAGCCTGGCGGGGCCGCCGTAGAGTGATTCGTTGACGTGTGCGGCCGAGAGGGCGTGCGCGGCCGCTTCGAGGTCGTGAGCCTTCAAGGCCGCGCGCATACTTTCGCCCGCGCGGTTGCGCGCGACGAGCGAGACGAGCGCGCCCGTTTTGACGAGCGCGGCCAGGGCGCGCACGGCGGCCTCCGGGTTTGAGACGTATTCGAGGACGTTGTGGCAGACGGCCGCGTCGAACGTTTGCGGCGCGAAAAGTTCGTGCGCGTTTTCGGCCGTGGATTGATGAAAGGTGACGCGCGCGTCGAGCGTTGCGGCGCGAAAGGTATCTGCGGCGAGCGCGAGCATCGTTGCCGACGGATCGATCACCGAGACGTGCCAGCCGTGCGCGGCGAAGCGCAGGGCGAGCGCGCCCGTCCCGCCGCCGAGGTCGAGCGCGCGTTTCGCTTTCGCTGCGCCGTCCCCTGTCGCCTCCGTCGCGCCGTCGCGCGCGTCTTCCGTCTGCGTTGCGCCGGTATCGTTGAGTGCGGAGAGAAAGTTTTCCCAGGCGATGTCGAGACGCAGACGCCCTTCGACGGTCTGTAAGTAGGCGGCGTAGGCTGTCGCGCCCTCCTCGAAGCGTGCGTCCGTCATCTGACGACGATGGAGTGCGCGCCGCGCTCGACGACCCGACCGATGCGCGCCGCGTCCGGATAAACTTCGCGCAGGCGCGCGACGAGCGCATCGGCGTGCGCCGGGTCAATAGACATCAGGAGGCCGCCCGCCGTCTGCGGGTCGAAGAAAAGACTCGCGTGCGCGGGGCTGACATGGGCGGCGATCTCGATGTCGTCGCCGACGTACAGGCGGTTCGACTTGTCGCCGCTCGTCAACAACCCCAGCGCGGCCAGTTCGTGCGCGCCGGGGATGAGCGGCACGCTCGCGGCATCGATCTCAATCGTCACGCCGCTGGCTCGCGCCATCTCCCAGGTGTGGCCGAGGAGCGCGAAGCCCGTCACGTCGGTCGCGGCGTGCGCCCCGAATTCCTGCATCAGATCGGCCGCCTCGCGCCCGGCGAGCAGCATCGTCCGCAGCGAAGCCTGCATTACCTCCGCGTCCGCCCGGCCGAACTTGATGCCTGTGGAGATGACGCCCGTGCCAATCGGTTTCGTCAGGACGAGCGCATCGCCGGGGCGCGCCGCACGGTTGGTGATGACGCGGCGCGGGTTGACGAGCCCCGTCACCGCATAGCCGAACATGATCTGCGGGTCGTCCACGCTGTGCCCGCCGAGGAGCGCAACATTGTGTGCCTTCAACACGTCCAGCCCGCCGCGCATGATGTCGCCGAGGATGGAGAAGTCCAGTCCTTTTTTCGGGAAGCAGGTGATGGCGAGCGCGGTGATGGGACGGCCGCCCATCGCCCACACATCGTTGATCGAGTTGAGCGCGCTGATGCGCCCGTAGTCGTAGGGGTCGTCTACAATCGGCGTGAAGAAATCCACGGTCTGGACGAGCGCGAGGTCTTCGGTCAGTTGATAGACCCCGGCGTCGTCAGCCGTTTCAATGCCGACGAGCACGTTCGGGTGATCGGGGATGTTCAGCCCGCTCAGAACCTGAGCGAGAGCGCCGGGCGCGAGTTTCGCCGCTCAACCGGCGCAGTTGACCATCTCAGTTAGACGCATCTCGGACTCCCTCCCTTGTAAGTTGCGGCAGAGCTTCACCGACCGAACGGACGCGCGACGCCGGCATCGCGTGGGCTGACGAGAACTAATATCGGGTTGGTAAAAAGCTTAGCACGAAGGGCGGGAGAGAGGAAGAATCGAAGCCACGCTTCAACGCTTCATCGATACATTGAAGAAGATGGATCGAGGCGAAGACCTGTGATTAAAGTTTTCTCCCGTACCGGCAAGCAACCGCGCTCGCGTGAGCGTGCAACCAAGCGACGGCACGCCGCACCGTGGACGTTTTACTTCGCGCCGTCCTTCGCCCGCGCGAGATCATCTTTCGCGTTCCCGAAAAAAAGAGCGCGTCGCCCCGATCCTTTCGCGCCGCTCGCGGTAACAACAGACGGTCGGGAAGTTCTCGACGGAAACGAGCGCATCAGGTTTTGCCTGACACAGACACAGACGAATCTCTACTCGCGCGCGCACGCGCCGGCGACGAGGATGCCTTCCTCTCGATTTACACGCGCCACCGCGCGCCGTTGTATCGCTTCGCCTGTCGGCTCCTCGGCGACGCGGCGGCCGCCGAAGACGTGACGCACGATTGTTTCCTGAGCCTGTTCAAACACCCGGAACGCTTCGACGCGGCGCGCGGCGCAAGCCTCGGCACCTATCTCTTCGCCGCCGTGCGCAATCTCTCTTTCAAGCAGTTTCGGCGCGCGGCGCGCGAGACGTTGATTGACGAAGCAGCGGACGAGCCACGCGCGCCCGCCGCCGAGCAGCCCTTGTGCCGGATGCTCGAAGCGGAGGTGTCGGCGACGGTGCGCGCGGCGGTGGAGCGTCTGCCGCCCTTACAGCGAGAGGTATTGATTTTGTTCGAATTTGAAAATTTGAGTGTGCAGGAGATCGCCGTCGTGGTGGGGGCGGAAGCGAACACGGTGAAGTCTCGCCTGGGGCGAGCGCGCGCGAATTTGCGCCGCGCGCTCGCCCCGCACCTCGAAGGGCGCGTCGAACTGGTCGGGGCGGCGGAGAAGTAAGGCGGAGAAGTAAGGCGGAGAAGTAGAGATGAGCGAGCAGAAGACGAACCAGCATTCCCCGCGCGCGCGCCCGGCCGACGTCGAATCGGACGCGCCGCGCGGCGCAGTGACGCACGAGGAGTCGTCCCCGCCGGACGCGGATGAAACTTTGAAAGCCCTGCTTGACGGTTGGCAGTCTCCCCCTGTGCCCGCATCGCTCGATGCGCGCGTCCTTAATTCGTATCGCGAACTGTTGAAGGAGAAAGAAATGAATTTCCAACGCCCCGGCCAAACTCTGCTGCCGCAATACGCCCTGCCCGGCGAATACCGGCTCACCATTTTAGAGGAGCGCGGACTCTTGAGCCGCCTGCTCGCCGAAGTGTGTGAGACGGCGCGCGACGCCGAACTCACGCGCGCAGAGTTGCGACGCGATCCGCTCGGCTTCCTGCGTCGCCTCGGCGCGGCCTACACCGCGATGGCCTGGCGCGCGCTCAGCCGTGAGAACACGGCTTACGGCATCGCCGCCGCGTTCGCCGTCGTCCTCACGCTGGTCGGCGCGGTCGCCGCGCTCAATAATTTCCAGGCAACGCGCGGCGGACTGCTGGCCGAGCGCGTGCGCGACGATCTGACCTATCTCGGCGGCGTGACGGAGATTCCGAAAGCGCAGCCGACGCCGGACGAAGGCACGGCGGGAATAGCGAAGGGCACGGGCGGCGGCTCGAAACCGAAACAGGAGAAACCGGGCGGCGGCGGCGGCGGCGGACGACAGGAAGCGAAGCCCGCGTCGTTCGGCAAATTGCCCCCGGCCTCTCTCACCGTCCCGCAGGTGGTCGCACCCAATCCGCGTCCGCCGACCATCAAGAATCCGAATCTGCCGGTGGCCGCCAGCATCGTCGCCGACCCGACGCTCTTTCCGCCCGACAATCGCCAGATCGCTTACGGCGACCCGAAATCGCGTTCGACCGAGACGAGTTCCGGCACCGGCACGGGTAACGGCATCGG
>DASQLU010000002.1:0-31723 GCA_035645855.1 Pyrinomonadaceae bacterium | reverse complement strand
TTCGAGGCGAATGAGTTTCGCCTGTTGCGTGATGATCATGATCTCGGAGTCGTCTTCGACGGGGAAGACGGCCACCACTTTGCCGGTCTTCGGCGTCGCCTTCATGTTGATGACGCCCTTGCCGCCGCGCGATTGCAGGCGGTAGATCGTGATCGGCGTCTGTTTGCCGAAGCCCTGCTCGGAGATGGAGAGCATGCGCTCGCTATCGTCCGCCGAGACGGCGCAGAGCGAGACGACGTAATCGTCCTTGCGCAGGTCGATGCCGCGCACGCCGCGCGTGGCGCGACCCATCGGCCTGACGCCCGCCTCGTCGAAGCGGATGGCGAGGCCGTTGTGCGTGGCGATGAAGATGCGCTTCGTGCCGTCGGTCAAGACGACATCGAGCAGTTCGTCGTGGTCGTCGATGTTGATGGCGTTGATGCCGTTCGTGCGGATGTGTTGAAACTCCGAGAGCGCGGTCTTCTTGATCACGCCCTGGCGCGTGACCATGACGACGTAGCGGCCTTCGGAAAATTCCTTGACGGGCACGACGCCCGCGAGCTTGCGCGTCGAGGGGATGTTGATGAGATTGACGACGGCCTTGCCGCGCGCGTGCGTCGGCGCGTCGGGTATCTCGTGAACCTTCAGCTTGAAGACCTGCCCGTTGTCCGTGAAGATCATGATGTAATCATGGGTCGAGGCGGTGAACAGGTGTTCGACGAAATCGCCGTTCTTCGGGGCTGAGCCGAAACGGCCTTTGCCGCCGCGCCCCTGCTTTTGATAGGACGAGACGGGCGTGCGCTTGATGTAGCCGGAGTTCGTGATCGTGATCGCCACTTCCTCGTCGGCGATCATGTCCTCGATGGTGAGTTCGACGCCCTCGTCGATTATCTCCGTGCGGCGTTTGTCGCCGAACAGTTTACGCACCTCTTCCAGTTCGCCGATGATGACGCGGCGCAGCGACGCTTCGTTCGAGAGAATTTCTTCGAGTTCGGCGATGAACTTGATGATGGCCTCGTACTCGTCGAGAATCTTCTGCCGTTCGAGCGCGGACAGGCGGCGCAGTTGCAGGTCGAGAATGGACTGCGCCTGTAGTTCGGAGAATTGCAGCCGCCCGATCACTTTTTGCAGCTTCGAGATGAAACCGGCCTGCGTCAGGTCGGAAGGCAGACCCTTCCACGCGCGGCCTTCGCCCATCCCCGCCGTGTGTCCCGTGAGCCACGCGCGCGCCTCGTCCACGGAAGAGGCGTTGCGGATGAGCGGGATGATGTAGTCGAGCGCGTCGATGGCCTTGTTGAGACCTTCGAGGATGTGCGCGCGGGCGCGCGCCTTGCGCAACTCGTATTCGGTGCGGCGACGCACGACCTCGCGGCGGAAATCCACGAAGGCTTCGAGCATCTGCTTCAAGGTCAACACGCGCGGCTGGCCTTCGACAATCGCCAGGTTGATCACGCCGAACGAAGACTGCATCGGCGTCATCTTGTAGAGCTTGTTGAGGACTACCTGCGGAACCGAGTCGCGCTTGAGTTCGACGACGATCCGCATGCCATTGCGGTCGCTTTCGTCGCGCAAATCCGCGATGCCTTCGATCTTCTTTTCGTTGACGAGTTCGGCGATGCGTTCGATGAGCCGCGCCTTGTTCACCTGATAGGGAATCTCGGTGATGATGATGGCGTCGCGCTCGGTGGTGCCGCGCCCGATGCGGTCGATGCCGGCGCGCGCGCGCATCTGGATGATGCCGCGCCCGGTGAGGTAGGCCGAGCGGATGCCGGCGCGCCCGTAGATGAAACCGGCGGTCGGGAAATCGGGGCCGGGCACGATCTTGAGCAGGTCTTCATCCTTGATCGTGGGCTTGCGGATGATGGCAATGGTGGCCTCGACGATCTCGTTCAAATTGTGCGGCGGGATGTTCGTCGCCATGCCGACGGCGATGCCGCCCGAACCGTTCAGGAGCAGGTTGGGCACGCGAGCGGGCATCACCTTCGGTTCGCTCAGAGACTCGTCGTAGTTCGGCTGGAAGTCGACGGTCTCCTTCTCGATGTCGGCGAGGATTTCGCTCGTCAGGCGCGACATGCGCGCTTCGGTGTAGCGCATGGCGGCGGCCGAGTCGCCGTCCACCGAGCCGAAGTTGCCCTGCCCGTCGATGAGCGGGTAGCGCATGGAGAAATCCTGCGCCATGCGGACGATGGTGTCGTAGACGGCCGAATCGCCGTGCGGGTGATACTTACCGATCACGTCGCCGACGATACGCGCGCTCTTTTTGTAAGCCTTGTTGTGCTGGTTGCCGAGTTCGTTCATCGCCCAGAGCACGCGGCGATGGACGGGCTTGAAGCCGTCGCGCACGTCGGGCAGCGCGCGGCCGATGATGACCGACATCGCGTAGTCGAGATACGAACGCCGCATCTCTTCTTCGATATTGACGTAATTATGATCCAGTATTTCCATTAACAAACCTTTCGAGTACAATCTGGCGTCCGTCCTGGAAGGGGGACGATTCACCGGCTTCGCGCCCGGCACTCCAACCCGCTAAAACGCTCTTTCAAGTTTCCGCGCCGGCGGGAGAAACTGTTGTCGCGGCGCGTTCGCGGCGGTATTCATGTCCGCGCCGGGAGCCGGCGACGCCGTGTTTGAGAGTCCTGAAAATTGATGTCCGACGGTACTTTTTCGGGTCGCATAAGCACCTGAGCGAAGTACGACATATTGTAGCCCGAAACATCCCTTTTCGCAACCCCCGGAAAAGGGGAAAAGCCTTGTAAAATCAGGGTTTCGAGCGATTTTCGGTGTCGCCGCGGGTGAGACGGAGCGACCACAATATATTGAGGCGCGGGCGGCCTTCCCAGGGCGCTCTGAAGCGATGAAATATCCGGGCAAAGACCGACGCATGCGCGACCGACTGAGACTCTCTCTGCCCGCGCGCGTGCAGGTTCGCGAGGACGCCGAAACCGAATGGACGGAGATGACGCGCCTCGCCGACTTGACGCCGTTCGGGGCGGGTTTTAGTCTCACGCGGCCGGTCGATACGGGGCGGCTCGTGCACATGACGCTGCCGATGCCGCGCCAACTGCGTACCTTCGATCACATTGAAGATCAATATCGCGTCTACGCGCTGGTGCGCTTCATGCGGGCGGAATTTCCCACCGGGGCGAGCGCGCCGATTTTCAAAGTGGGCGTGGCCTTCACCGGCAAGCGTCCGCCGGAGAGTTATCAACTCGATCCGAAAAAGCGTTATGAGGTGTTCGAGCCGGAGTCGGAAGGCGGTTTGTGGAAACTGCTGGAGCAGCAGCCCGCCACCACCGGGCAGATGGAGAAAAAAGAGACGCGGCTGAGTGTGCCCGTCGAAGTGACCATCGAACTGTACGACGAGAAGTGGAACATCACAGCGCGCGAAGAGACCGTCACGGAAAACATCAGCCGGCGCGGCGCGGCCGTCTACACGTCGCTCCAAGCGGAGCGCGGAAGCTTCGTGCGGTTGACGAGCGCGCGCTACCGGACTTCGGCCTTCGCCATCGTCCGCGCGCACCGCACGGGGAGCGACAGCATCCCGCGCTTTCATCTGGAGTTCGTGGATCGGGAGTGGCCGCTTGAAGAGTTCGGGTGAGATGCGAAAGAAGCGACAGGGTTTGACGTTTCCGCGCGAGGTGCTGCTCGTCGAAATCGAGCGTCACTGCGCGGAAGCGAGTTGCGGCGCGCGCACGCGCGTCGGGCTGACAAAGGAAGAGGCGCGGCTCTACGACGGCTTCGAGTGCCAACTTTGCGAACGCCGGCACGCGGACGGTTTGACGGAGCGCGACATCCCGGACTGGTGGGAAGAGTTGACCGTGACGGGACTGGCGACGCTACGGAGCGGCCGACCTGCGGCGGATGGCGCGGCGGCGCGTGCGTGCGGCGTGGGCGGGGAGAAGGAGATGGGCGAGATGGACGAGGGCGACGGCGGCGGGGCGGTCGCGCGTTTGAGCGAGGCGTGGCAACGCAAGGCGCGGCGCGAGGGGCGCGGAGCGGTCGAGGGTGCGCCGGGTGATGCGGGAGACGAGTCGCTTTGAGCCAGCCGGAAACGAGCGTCGTGCGGCGCGATAAAAAGTCTCCCGCGGGCGAGCGTCGGGACGAGCCTTACGTGCTGCCGCTGTGGGCGATCCGGTTGCTGCGCGGGGTGCTGCGCCTGCTGTTCCTGCTGCTATGGCGGATGCGTTACCTGAACGTGGAGAACATCCCCGCCTCCGGCGGCGTCATCATCGCCGCGAACCACCAAACTTATCTCGACCCGTTCTGGCTCGGCGTCCCCGTCCCGATCTACACGCGTTTCCTCGCCTGGGACAAAGTTTTCGACTGGCCGGTGGCCGGAAAACTCATGCGACTGCTCGGCGCGTGGCCGCTGCAAGTGCAGAAGGGCGACCGCCGCGCCATCCGGCGCTCGCTGCAATGGCTGCGCGGGGGCGGCGCGCTCGTCATCTTCCCCGAAGGCGGGCGATCTTTTTCCGACGGCCGCATGCAGGATTTTAAAGTGGGCGCGGCGCGACTCGCGCTCGAAGCCAATGTGCCGATTCTGCCCATCACGATTCGCGGCGGCCACCGCGTCTGGCCGCGCGACTGGCGCTGGCCGCGCTTCGGCCGCGTCGAAATCGTTTATCACCCGCTCCAACACCTCACCCCGCTACCCGGCGAAGACACGCGCCAGGCCGCGCGCCGCGAAACCGACAAACTCTACGACACCATCCGCGCCGCGCTTTAGCCGCAGGCGAACGCCGCGAAACTCCCAACCGTTAACCGCTAAAGTTGAAACTGCAAGCCGCTGAAGTTGAAACTGCGAGCGGCTAAAGATAAAGCTGACGCGCTGAACGTTGAAAGAAAGATAAGTTGCTTTCAGTTCATCGTTCCGCGTTCCGCGTTCATCATTCTCTGATACAGATGTGCGCGGGCAAGCCCTCAGTCGCGGAGCGCGAGCACGCGCATCATGGCCTCGTGGACGAGGCCGTTCGAGGCCATGATGGGCGGCGCATAGACGTGGAAGGGCGAGCCGTCGTAACGCGAAACGCGGCCGCCCGCCTCTTCGATCAAGATTGTCCCGGCGGCCACGTCCCACGGGCGCAGCCCTTCTTCCCAAAAGCCGTCGAAGCGGCCGCAGGCGACATAGGCCAGGTCGAGCGCGGCCGAGCCGTCGCGGCGCACGCCCTGCGCGTGCAGGATGAAGTTCTTGAAGTTGCGGACGAAGTTATCGCGGCCGCGCACGTCGTAAGGGTAGCCCGTGCAGAGGAGCGCCTCGTTGAGATCGCTCGTATCCGAGACGCGTATGCGCCGCCCGTTTAAGGTCGCCCCCGCGCCGCGCTCGGCGGCAAACGTCTCGTCGCGCGTCGGGTCGTGGATCACGCCGATGACGAGTTCGCCCTCGCGTTCGAGCGCGATTGAGACGCAATAGCAAGGGTAGCCGTGCGCGTAGTTCGTCGTCCCGTCGAGCGGATCGACGATCCACTTGTACGCGCTTGCGGCCGCGCCTTCGTGTTCCGACGCGCCCGACTCTTCGGCCAGAATGGCATGGCGCGGGAAATGACTGCGGATGCGCTCGACGATCACGCGCTCGGCCGCCAGGTCTGATTCGGTGACGAGATCGATGTCGCCCTTGTGCGACACGGCGAGCGACGCGCGCCCGAACCGCTCGGCCAGGACGCGCCCCGCCTCGCGCGCCGTCTCGATGGCGAAATCTAACAAAGCGAACTCCTGTCTCCGTTGAGCCGCAACAAATTCTTTCCCTTAGGCGCGCGTGCGCCTATCCTTCGTAGACGTAGAACTCCGTCCGCTCGCCCTCTAAAAACTTCTCGACGAGCGGCCGCACTTCCTCTTCCCAATCCAGCCCCGTGTCCATCTTCGGCAGCGCGACGCTCCCGACCCTGTGCTTGATGCAATAGCGCGCCAGCTTGCGCAAACCGCGATTCAGGAACGACGCCGAGACGTGTTCCGCGTCCGACAGCGCGGCGATGAAAATCACGCCGGGGCGATTCTTCCCCGGCGCGACCACGAACAGATCGCCACCCTGAAACTTGTTCCCGCGCGTAAACTGCCGCAAGTGCTGCTGCACCTCCGGCCACTTGGAAGAGACTTTCGCCGCCGCGCTCCCACGTTCGCCCCCGCCCTCCGGCGCGCCCGTCACGACGCCGAGCGCGATGAACTCCGCGTTCGCGCGCAAAATATCGCCTGTGATGAATTTGATCATTTCGGTTCTAAAGATTGAAGCACACCCGGAACTGTTCAACCAGGCGGCCTTGCGCCGTAATCCAGCCGCGCCGCGCAAACAGCCTTCAACCCGACCGCCGGAGCGCGACGATGAAAAGAATGCTATCGAGGCTGCGGCCGGAATATGTTGTTCGGGGGCGCGCGGCGTAAGCTTCGGGCATTCGAACAACTACTGATAAAGTTGCCCATTGTGCTTGATCCAGCCCGCCGCGTGACGTTTGCCCGGGTCGCGATGTGTCCAATGAATCACGCCGCCACGTGCGTTCCATTCATACTCGCCGCTGAACGATACCATGTCGCCTTTGCGCAGTCCGACAACTCTCGGAGCCAGATCGATGTTGTGCGAGACGAGCAACGTCTGACCTGAGGCGAGCGCCACGATGAAGCGCTGATGCCGGCTTCCTTCGGTATCGTCCGAGAGCACCTTTTGCACGACGCCCTGCCCTTCCACCTGAATGTTGCTCGTGCGCTGCGCGAAGGCGCGTGCGAGCGTCGCATCGCTGTCCGAGAACGTCCGGGACGAACCGCGAGGCTTGCTGCGCGGGCGGGGTTTCTGTGCGGCCTCAACCTTGAAACCGGACGGGTCGAGATGCACGGGGGCGCTCAGGAGAAGACCGAGGCCGAAGATAAGCCACCTAAGTTTACGCATATTTTGTCTCATTATTACCATCAGAGTTAACAGCATTACCATCAGAGTTAACAGCCAAACGCCCGGCATCAGCGGCGCGCTGCTAACTGATTGATGGGAGGCGTGCTGGATGCGCGTCCGCTGCATGCTGTTGTTAGGCCGCGGCTGGGGAAGGACTATTGATCCCCGGTGACGGTGATATAGCCCTCCGTCCAGTTTGTATCTTTATCCACGGTATAAGGGTATATGCCAAAACCTTCTGGAACATCTACAAAGCCGGGCTGATCCTTCAGCCTGCTGATGGCCGCTTCGGCCTTCTCCCGTGTGGAATAAACCCCGATGAATTTTTCGTCCTCTTCACCGTCATTGAAGGCGTGAACGTGCCACAACAGAAAGACCTCCATACTCGCTCCTAAACTTCAGCCCGAACACTTATCAGCGTAGCGGCCGAACGCTCGGCATTACCCGCGCCCCCATTCAATGTACATGAAAGACTACGTGAGGGGCGTCGGGTTCATGCCGTTGTTAGATGGCGCGTTGCATCTTTAGCCGGCCTCACCGAATCAACCCTGCTTCCAGAATATTGAAGCTGATTCTTTCAGATGAGAAGTTAAAGCACGCAATCACGCAATCCCAAATCTCATCAAACACTCCCTCCGATTCAAGCTTCGGGTCGTCGCCCTCCGTCTCGACCGTGACTAGGAGGACTTTTTGCTCGGCATCCCACACGGCTTGCGGATTCATTAGCCACGGGCGCTCACTAAACTCTGCGAGGAAGTCTTGTAGACTTTCGGCAATCTCAACATCGTTAAAGCCAGCTACAGATATTTTAGTGTGAACCTGAGACATACAATAAGCGTCACGCTGAAGGAAAACCATCTGACTACTATTGTGCCGCACGCAGGCGGCGCGCGGCGAGTTTGAGCACTTCCTGCGCCTGCGCGTCCCAGTAGCTCCAGGAGTGCGCGCCGGGCAGTTGGCGATACTCGTGTGGGATTTTTCGTCGGAGCAGGAGTTCTGAGAGCGCGCGGTTGGAGTTGATGAGAAAGTCTTCCGTGCCGCAGTCGAAGTAGATGAAGGGGAGGGCGGGGAAACGTTCGGCGGGCAGGTCGGCGAAGAGTTTGAAGAGGTCGTTTTCGCGGCGCGTGGGGCTGTCCAACGCGCCGTAGGTGCGCGCGATGGAGGGCTTGAGGAAGGCGAGCAGCGCGGGGTCTTTGGCGTCCCAGGAGGGCGCGCCGAACGCGCCGCTCAGAGAGGCCGCGAGGCCGAACATCTGCGGGTGCTTGACGCCGAACTTCAGCGCGCCGTAGCCGCCCATCGAAAGGCCTGCGACGGCGCGCGCGTCGCGCGTTCTGTGCGCGCGGTAGCGACGCTCGACGTCCGGGATCAACTCTTCGATGATGTAAGACTCGAACTTGTCGGACGGCACGGTCGCGCTGTCCGTGTACCAGCCGTCGCGGCCTTCGGGCGTGACGAGGATGAAGCGATAGTGCGCGGCGTGTGCGGCGAGACGCGCGCGTTTGGAAATCCAATCGCCCGCGCCGCCGCCGAGTCCGTGCAGCAGATAGATGACCGGATACCTGACGGCGCGCATCTCCGGCGCATCGTAGAGCGGCGGCAGCACGACGTTGTAAGGCAACTGTGCGCCGACGAGCCTGCTCTCGAATTTGACCGCCTCGACGCGCGCTGCCGGCCGCAGTTGCGCCTGCGCCTGAGCCTGAGACGAGACGGCCGGCAGCAACAGCAGCGCGAAGCAGAGAGCGACGACGCGCGCCACAGAGAAGCTCGCACGCGCCACAGGGAAACACGCCGACGCGAAGCGCGCCCGCGTCAACGCCGCATCCGCCTCCGTCAAGAAGGCGAGGCGCGCCCACGTCAAGGCAAAACGCGCCCACGTCAAGGCAAAACGCGCCCGCGTCAAGGCGAAGCGCGCACGCGTTAAGGCAAAACACGCCCGCGCCGGGTGGAGACATTTTTTCGTCCGCACTATTTCCACACTCCCATGCTTTTCAGAAACTCTTTGAGGTTAGCCTTACTTGAGCAGGCCGCCGACCGTATCGTGTCTGAGTTGCGGCGCCATGCGCCCCGGCCGCACGGCGAGCGCGTGCGCCGCGATGGCGACGACCGGCGCAGCCCGCCCCCGCGCTTTCAACTCATGCCTGCTCAGGAATTGCCGTTGCCGCCGCGAATGTTTCTTTCCACCAGCGCCGCGATCCTGTCGAGCCGCGCATCAGTCTCAGCCCCGCGCGCTCGCGTCTCGGCAATCTGTGCATTGGTCTCGGCAATTCTTTGATCGGTGCGCGCCTGCTGCATCTCCAGACGTTCGAAGGTGCGCGTGACGATCTCGATGAACTGAGATACCGTCTCGGCGTTCCTCTCTATCTGTTTCCCCGTTTCCGCGAATAACTGTTCAAGTCGATCCAGCCGCGCCTCGGACTTGGCCTGATTCTGGATCAGAAACTCAATCGCACGGTCTAACTCTTCGCCGGTCATAGTGCATTACTCCTGTTCAGCTCTGGCAGTTCCGTCTCCACGGTGAGCAATTATCGGGCGTCGAGCATGGGCACGTTGATGCCTTTCGTGCGGGCGGTCGCTTCCGCCTCTTCGTAGCCCGCATCGACGTGGCGCGCGACGCCGAGGCCGGGGTCGTTCGTGAGCACGCGGTTGAGCCGGCGCGCGGCTTCCGGCGTGCCGTCGGCGACCGAGACCTGGCCGGCGTGGAGCGAATAGCCGATGCCGACGCCGCCGCCGTGGTGGAAGGAGACCCACGATGCGCCGCTCGCCGTGTTCAGCAGCGCATTCAGGATCGGCCAGTCGGCCACGGCGTCAGAGCCGTCGCGCATTGCCTCGGTCTCGCGGAAAGGGGAGGCGACCGAGCCGGTGTCGAGATGGTCGCGGCCGATGGCGACCGGGGCTTTCAGGTCGCCGCGTTTCACCAACTCGTTGATCGCCTCGCCCATCTCGGCGCGCTCGCCGTAGCCGAGCCAGCAGATGCGCGCCGGGAGTCCCTGAAATTGCACGCGCTCGCGCGCGAGTCGCAGCCAGCGGTTAAGGGTCGAGTCTTCGGGGAAGAGTTCGAGGGCGAGGTCGTCCGTGCGGCGGATGTCGGACGGATCGCCGGAGAGAGCCACCCAGCGAAACGGCCCCTTGCCTTCGCAGAACAGCGGGCGGATGTATTCGGGCACAAAGCCGGGAATCTCGAAAGCGTCGGCGCACCCGGCGTCCGCGGCGAACTTGCGTATGTTGTTGCCGTAATCGAAGGCCACCGCGCCCGCGCGCTTGAGCGCGAGCATCGCTTCGACGTGCCGCGCCATCGATTCGGTCGAGCGGGCGACGTAGCCGGCCGCGTCCCTCTGTCGCAACTCGTCCGCCGCTTCGAGACTGAGACCGGCCGGCACGTAGCCGCCGAGCGGGTCGTGCGCGCTCGTCTGATCCGTGACGACATCCACCGTCACGCCGCGCCGCACGATCTCCGGCAAGACCTCCGCGCAGTTGCCGACGAGGCCGACGGAGACGGCGCGCCCCTGCTCGCGCGCGTCTTCGCAAATCAAGAGGGCGTCGTCGAGCGTGAGCGCGAGGCGGTCGCAGTAGCCGGTCTGCACGCGGCGTTCGATGCGCGCGCGGTCGACGTCCACGCCGAGGAAGACCGCGCCGTTCATCGTCGCGGCGAGCGGCTGCGCGCCGCCCATGCCGCCCATGCCGCCGGAAACGACGAGACGCCCGGCGAGCGTCCCGCCGAAATGCCTGTCGGCCGTCGCCGCGAAGGTCTCGAACGTGCCCTGCACGATTCCCTGCGTGCCGATGTAAATCCAACTGCCCGCCGTCATCTGCCCGTACATCATCAGGCCGCGGCGTTCGAGTTCGTTGAAGTGCTCCCAGTTAGCCCATGCGCCGACGAGGTTCGAGTTGGCGATCAAAACGCGCGGCGCATATTCGTGCGTGCGAAAGACGGCCACGGGTTTGCCCGACTGGACGAGCAGCGTCTCGTCGTTTTCCAGACTGTGCAATTCGCGCACGATAGCATCGAAGGCCGCCCAGTTGCGCGCCGCGCGACCCGTCCCGCCGTAGACCACGAGGTCGTCCGGCCGCTCGGCGACTTCAGAGTCGAGGTTGTTCAACAGGCAGCGCAGCGCCGCCTCCTGATGCCAGCCCTTGCAATTCAACTGCGCGCCGCGCGGCGCGCTCACCTTTCTCGAACCGTTCATCATCAACGCTCACACCCTTCGCCGACGACGCCCCGACTTCGCGTCTCCGGCGAGCAGACATTTTCCCGCCGGAGATGCCGGGGCGAACGACAGGGCTCAAAGGCAATCCGGAAATGTGCTCCGTGCATCATGCGGCACGCGAAAGGCGACCGGCGGCTCTTACCCGTTCTTAAAACTCTTGACGAAGTTGTCGAACCACCCGCCGCCCTGCCGCGACATCTCTTCGAGTTCGCCTGCGTCGAGCCAGATGCCGCCGCACTGTTCGCAGCGATCAATGACGACCGACCCGCGCGCCTCTTCGACGAGCGCGCCGTGTCCGAGCGGGCATTGACGCCCCGCCGCCTGCCCGCGCGCCGCCGCTTCGGCCGCCACGTCCTGCCGCATCTTGTCCAGCAACTCGCGCTCCTTGCGCCGGAAATAATCCTCTTCGAGCGCCTTGCGCCGTTCGTCGAAAATCTCTGACATGATTCGTCTCTCCTCTGTGATGAATCGCGCGCACCTCGCGCGCCGCCGTAAAATTTGAACGCCATTGTAATAACAGAAAACGGCGCTCGCACGCCACTCCCTCGCTTGCCTCGTCCGGGGCGAGCGCATATCCTGTATGTTCCCCGTTCGCTTTTTCAAAACGCGCCAAACTTCCCCGGAGATTCCGTCATATGGCATTCAGCCCGCGCGCACGTGTCCTGCTTCTGTCCGCGTCGATTCTGTTCGGCCTGACGGCGCTCGTCTGGTATCTCAGCAGCAGGCCGCGCCCGATGCCCGTCACGCCCATCCCGCAGCCGAACTCCACGGGCGAACGCGGCGTTGCGCCGTCCCCCCCGTCCGGCGCGACGCCGCACACCGGCGAGAGCGCGCCGCCGCCGCCGTCCGACGCTTCGACGCCCGCCGTGGAAGCATCTTCTTCCCCCTCCTCGACACCGACGCCCTACGTCAACAGCGCGCCGCCGGCATCACCCGCGCCGCCCCCGCCGGCGGACGCAGCAAATTCGCCCACGACGAATTTGCTCATCCCGGTCGCGGGCGTCCGTCCCGAACAACTGCAAGACACTTACACGCAGTCGCGCAGCGAAGGGCGCACGCACAACGCCATAGACATCATGGCCGCGCGCAACACGCCCGTCCTTGCCGCCGCCGACGGCCGCATCATCAAACTCTTCCAGAGCGAGCGCGGCGGCATCACCCTCTACCAACTCGGCACGGACAACCGCACCGTCTACTACTACGCGCATCTCGAACGCTACGCCGACGGCGTCGCCGAAAACCGCTTCGCACGGCGCGGCGAATTGCTCGGCTACGTCGGCGACAGCGGCAACGCCGGGCGCGATAATTGTCACCTGCACTTCTCCGTCTGGCTCGTCACAGACCCTAAACGCTTCTGGGACGGCGAAAACCTCAACCCCTACCCGCTGTTGACGAAACGATGAAGGAGGAACGCGGAACGATGAAGTTAAAGCGGTTGTCTTTACTTCATCGTTCCGCGTTCCTCCTTCATCGTTTCTTTTTCATCCCTCCGCCGTCCGTTAATGGTGCGCGGGCGCGGGCGCGTGGGGCGTGGAAAACGCGGAAAGTCGGCGATAAAGCGGTGCGGCGGCGGTGGGAACGGATGTTGCTAACGGATGTGGGGATGCGCCGGATTTGCCGTGCGCGCGAGCGCGCGGGCAGAACTAAAGCGACGCGCCGGAGTTTTCCAACAAAGTTTTCCGCAAGGGAGTTAAAGCCAGTATGAAAAGAGTGTGGCGTGTGGCGGGCGGCATGATGTGCCTGTTCGCCCTGTTCATTTTCGCGGGCTGTCAGGCCGCGCCCGTGTCGAACGGCAATACGGCCGCGCCGGCGACGCCTTCGCCGGTCGCAAGCGCGACGCCCGCTCCGGCGTCGGGCAATGCGAGCAATCTGCCGGTGACGTTGCCGGTGCTCGACGCCATGTTCGCCGACGAGAAATTCGCGGCCGACCTGAAATCGGAATTGCAGTTGACGGACGAGCAGATCGAGCGTCTGCGCAAGGTGGCGCGCGAAGAGACCGCGAGCCTGCGCGAGACCGAGACGGGCGAACACGGCGGCACGACCAGCGCCGCCACCGCACGCGCCACCCAACAGATCAAGAGCGTGCTCGGCGACGAGCGCGCGGCGCGCTTCTCCGAGTTTGTCAGCGCGCGCTGGTCTGGCGGCGAGGACGGGACGACCGCTGCTGCGGCCGGCGGCGGCAGCGGCAAGCCGAACTCCGTGCCGACCGACACGCGCATCGTCGTCAACGCGCCCGCTTATCGCATGGACGTGTTCGAGAACGGGCAACTCGTGAAGACCTACAAAGTCGGCATCGGCTACCCGGAGTTTCCGTTGCCGACAGGTCAGCGCAAGGCGAACACGATCATCTTCAACCCGACGTGGACGCCGCCCGATGAGCCGTGGGTCGAATCGCCGACGAGCAAAGTTAAAGTCGGTCAGAAAGTGGAAGCGGGCAGTCCTCTGAACCCGCTCGGCCCGGTCAAAATTCCCATCGGCATGCCCTCGCTCATTCACGGCGGCAAGTCGGCGGCCAAACTCGGCAGCTTCGCTTCGCACGGCTGCGTCGGCCTGACGAATACGCAGGTGCAGGACGTGGCGCGCATGCTGGCGAAGATCGGCGGCGCGCAGTTGACCGAGGAAGACATGGCGGCCTACGCGAAGAATCGCAAGGAGACGAAGGAAGTTAAACTCGAACGCCCCGTGCCCGTCGAACTGCGTTACGAAACCATCGTCGTCGAGGACGGCAAGCTCTATATCTACCGCGACGTGTACGACCGCGACTCGAACACGGAGGCGAATTTGCGCGCCGTGCTCACGGCCTTCGGCGTCTCGTTCGACAGCCTGAGCGAGTCGGAGCGCGCGCAGGCGCTCGATGCGCTCCGGCAGATGGCGCGCGACGCCAAAGGCAACCCGGCCGACGGCACGCCCGACGCTTCTCCGAGCGCGACGCCCGAAGCGAACAATAAGAACGCGAACAAAAACGCCAACAGCAAGAACGCGAACAATCAGAACGACGCCGAAAGCGGCAAGGTGACGCGCACGGTCAAAGGCCAGAAGGAGATCGTCATCCAGATCGCCGCGCTGCGCGGCAAAGGCTACCCTGCGCCCGTCGCCCTCGACGCGGGCGGCGCGAAGCAGGATGCGGGCGGCAAGAAAGGGAAGCGGAGTTAACCGCTAACGCAGTTCGGCGTTGCACGCACCGCTGATAAAGCCGCGCAACGCTTCATAATAAGGCGCGCCGCCGATCTCGTACATGAGATTGTGCGACGCGCCTTTCACTTCGTAGAACTCTTTCGGCGGCCGCGCCGCGTCGAAGAGGCGGCGGCCGAGGCGGTAGGGGATGATCTCGTCGGCCGGGCTGTGGATGAACAGTTTCGGCGACGACACGCCGGTGATCTTCGAGAGCGAATCCATCTTCGTGCGTATGACGAAGCCGGGCACGAACGGCAAGACCTCGCCGGCCATGTCCGCAATCGAAGTGAAACTCGACTGCACGATGAGACCGCACGCCTCGACCTTCGACGCCAGATCAATCGCCACCGCCCCGCCGAGCGATTCGCCGAAAATAACGATGCGAGAAGGGGGAACGGCGCGCGTCTTCGTCAGATAATCCCACGCCGCGCGCGCGTCCGCGTACAGGCCGGCCTCCGTGGGGCGGCCTTCGCTTTTGCCGTAGCCGCGGTAATCTATGATCAGGACGTTCGCGGGCAGTCGCATCAGGTCGCCGACGATCTCGTAGCGGTGCGAGATGTTGCCCGCATTGCCGTGCAGGAAGATGAGCGTCGCGCGCGCCTCCACGGCCTCGAACGCGCCGCCCGCGCGCCCGATGCGCGGCGTCGCATACCAACCGTGCAGGCGCACGCCGTCGGCCGCCGTCAGTTGCACGTCTTCGATGCGCGCCACGACCTCGCCCTCGCGCGCGCGCGGCTCGGCGCGTTCCCAGACGCCCTCCGGATACTTCGACGGGAAGTAGATGAAACTGTCCTCGAACAACATGACGTACCCCACGAGGCACGCGCACAGCAGCGCGCAGATGCGCGCCATGCGCCACCCGAAATTCTTGTTTGCCCAGAAATTGACGACGAACCTTTTCAACATTTCAGGAGCCGATGATCTTTCCTTCTTCCAACTCTTTCGGATACCTGCTCCACTGATTAAATTCTTCGTCCGTGAGCCGTGAATATCTTTTGGTTGAGACGCGACGGACGTGCCAGGCAAAGTTGAGGTGATGATAAACGTGCTCCAGCATGATTTGAAACTCGCCCTCAGCCGGAGGCTCTCCGGTCTTCGCTCGCGCCTCTATCATCTCAAGCTGCTCGCGCGCCTCGGCAAGATTGCTCAGTATTATTTCCCAGTTTAGTTTTCGCATAGAACAGTTTGCGCGGCGTGGGCGCACGGTTTTAGAAATCGAATTCGCCCCGGCGGACGGCGGCGGCGAGGCGTTCGATGTCGGGCGAGAGCGCGCGGTCGCGCGTGAGGCGCGGAGCGTAGGCGCGGACGAGTTCGTAGGCGCGGCGCACGCCGACGCCGGGTTTGAGCGGCGCGTGGTATTCGAGTCCTTCGGCGGCGGCGAGCAGTTCGATGGCGAGCACGTATTCGGCGTTCGCGACGATTGAGCGGAACTTCGTGGCGGCGGTCATGCCCATCGAGACGTGATCCTCTTTGCCGGCGGAGGTCGGCAGGTTGTCCGTCGTCGCCGGATGCGCGAGCACCTTCATCTCGTTCAGGAGCGCGACGGCCGTCACCTGCGCGATCATGAAACCGGAGGACGTGCCGGGGTGCGACGTGAGAAACGGGGGCAAGCCCTCGTTCATGTCGGGGTTGACGAGTCGCTCGATGCGTCGCTCGCTGATGTTCAACAGGTGCGTGAGCGCGATGGCCGCAAAGTCGAATTGGAGGGCGAGCGGCGCGCCGTGGAAGTTTCCGCCGGAGATGAGTTCGCCGGTGTCCGTGAAGACGAGCGGGTTGTCGGTGGCCGCGCCCGTCTCGATCTCGACGGCGGCGCGCGCGTGTTGAAAACAGTCGCGCGCCGCGCCGTGCACTTGCGGCATGCAGCGCAAAGAATAGGCGTCCTGCACGCGCGGGTCGTTCTCCAGGTGCGACGCCCTGATCTCGCTCTGGCCGAGGAGTTCGCGCAGGTGCGCGGCCGCCTGTGTCTGGCCGGGATGCGGGCGTGCCGCGTGGAGGCGCGCGTCGAAGGCGGCGGGCGTGCCGCGCAGCGCTTCGAGCGACATCGCGCCCGCCACGTCGGAGCCGCGCGCGAGTTGTTCGGCGCGCACGAGCGCCAGCGCGCCCACGGCCGCGAGCGCCTGCGTGCCGTTCAGCAGCGCGAGCCCTTCTTTCGCTTCCAACGCCAGGGGGCGGATACCGGCGCGCGCCAGCGCATCCGCGCTCGCCATGCGCGCGCCCGCGTAAAAGGATTCGCCCTCGCCGATACAGGCGAGGGCGAGGTGTGCGAGCGGCGCGAGGTCGCCGCTCGCGCCGACCGAACCCTTCTCCGGCACGACGGGCACAACGTCGCGCTCCAACATCTCGATCAGAGTTTCGACGACCAGAGGGCGCGCGCCGCTGTAGCCGAGCGCGAGGACGTTGGCGCGCAAAAGCATCATGGCGCGCGTCTCTTCAACCGAGAGGGGCGCGCCGACGCCGCACGCGTGGCTGCGCACGAGATTCAACTGCAACTCGCGCAACTCCTCGCGCGGGATCGAATAATCCGACAGCTTCCCGAAGCCCGTGTTGACGCCGTAAACCACGCGCCCTTCCGCCACGATGCGTTCGACCAGAGCCCTCGACGCCTCGACGCGCGCACGCGCCTCAGCCCCCAGCCGCACGCGCTCCGCCCCGCGCGCCACCTCTGCCACCTGTTCGAGCGACAACGATTGTCCGTTCAATTCAAGCATAGAGAAAAGCCGTGACAGGCGACGGGTGACAGGTGACAGGATGAAGACAGGTTCTAAATCCTGTCACCCGTCACCCGTCACTCCTTCATGTAAGTGTTTCTTCCGCGACCGGCTCGTGGTCTTCCGTGTGCCGGAGTTCGCCGGTGTCGGGTCGTTTCCATTCGCCGGTGAGGTTGCCGGGGAGCGCGCCGGTCTGGCCGGGTCGGGTGGTGCGCGTGCGCTGGCGCGCGCGCTTGGTGCGGCGTTCGGTGACGCGGCGTTGCTTGGTGGCGCGTGAGAGCGTGGTCGTCACGCTGCGGATCGGGTGGAAGGGGAATTCGTGATCCGGCAGCACCTCGCCCGTCGCCTGTTTCAGACGCACGGTGGCGAAGGCGAAGATGAAGACCACGGCGTTGAAGATGATGCCGAACATCAACATCACTTCGCCGGAGAGCGAGCCGATCCCCGCGCGCCCGACGAACATGTCGAAGCCGCGCGCCGGAAACGGGTGCAGGTAAACTTTCAGATTCCAACTGACGGCCAGCAGGATGAAAATCCACAGGTAGTTGCGGCGCAGGCGACGCCCGACCGCTTCCCACTCGCTGATGGTGAAGTGCGGCGTGCGCATGTCGGCCGCGAGGTGCTCAGCCCATTCCTGATCATGCGTCGCGCTCGGCGAGAGCAGTTGGGCGAAGTAGCCGGTTTCTATCACGCGCACGCGGCTCGCCCAGATTTCGTAGTAGCGATAGCGGCGCGCTTCCATGAAGAGGAAGAAGGCGACGAGGATCGAGTTGATCGGGATGACGAAGTGTGGATTTTCCGTCGAACTGAAGGCGAAGGAGAGCGTCGCGCCGGCGGTCAGGACAGCCCAGTTGGTCGTCGTGTCCAGGCGGTTGCGCCAGGTGTTCGAGCGTTGCACTTCGCCGCGATAGAAATGCACCATCGCCGTGTTGAATTCGGCGGAAGACATCTTGCGGCCGAGCAGCGTGATGAAATCGGGAGCTTTGTCCGTGGCGGCGGAGGGTGCAGGGGCGGCGGCGGCTGTGGTCTCTTTCGTTTGCGTGACGGGTGGGCGGAAGCTGCCCGTGTTCTGGCGTTCGCCGCCGGAGAGTGAGCCGGTCGGTGTTCTCTGACGCATCTCAGGTTTCATCGTTTAGGTCGGTCGTCTTCCTTTGCGCGCGGTGCGTCGGCTGGGCATCGCTTTGCTTCGATGATAACACGCGCTCCGCTTTAAGCGTGATAGTTCCGGCGCGCATCCCCGCGAGGAAGTAGAGCGCGCTGTAAGACTCGAACCCGCCCCAACGCTTCGCGGCGAACGCGCGAATCTCGCGCTCGCCGAGCGCCGCGCCCCGGTTGTAATACTTGACGACGACGCCGCGCAGGAAGAGGTCTGCGGCGGGGAACACGTCCGGCCGGCCGAAGTGCAGCATCAACGCCCACTCGGCCGTCCAGCGCCCGATGCCGCGCAAACTTGAGAGGCGCGCGATGACGCCCTCGTTATCCTCGCGCGCGAGCGCGTCGGAACTGAGTTCGCCCGTTTCGCACGCGCGCGCCACCTCGATGATGCAGGCCGCCTTCGCGTTCGACAGGCCGAGCGCGCGCAACTCTTCCACGCTCGCACGCGCCAGTCGTTCGACGCGCGGAAAGGCGTAGTAAGTTTCGCCGCCCACTTCGAGCGTCTCCCCGTAGCGTTCGACGACGCGCCGCCGGAACGTGATCGCCACGCTCGTCGCGATCTGTTGCAGGAGGATCGAAGTGACCAAAGCTTCGAACAGGGAAGGCCAGCGCGGCAGGCGCAAGCCCCGATGTTGGCTTTCGAGTTGTCGCATCAAGGGGTCGCGCGCGAGCATCGCGCGCCACGCCGCGAGATCGTGTTCGAGGCTGAACATGTCGCGCACGATGCTCGTCGCCGCGGCCTCGGTCTGCGCCGTGACGAAGGCGCGGGGCGCGAGCCGGACGGCGACGGCGGGACGCGCGCTCGGTGTCTTCGCTTTGACGACGGAGAGCAGCAACAGTTGCTCTCCGATGTGAAGCGCGCGAGCGTAGCGGCCTGCCGCGAAAGTGTCCACGGCCTCCGTGTCGGTGAAGCGCAGGAAGCGCGCCGTGGCCGCGAAATCGAAGGGCGCGCGCGCGCGTAGAACGAGGTCGGACATGCTGCGAAGTGTGGCAGAAACGGGCGCGGAACGTCAAAGTCTGTCCGCTTGACAGCGGGCGCGGCCGTGCCTATAGTCAGTTTTTGTCCACCGTTGATTGGCCGTCGATTGAAAGCGTCTGTGCGCGATATGTTTGAGCTTGAGACGGAAAGGGACGCCGACGCGCGCTGGATGCGCATCGCCCTGGAGGCGGCGCGCGCTGCCGCGCGAGAGCACGATGAAGTGCCCATCGGGGCGTGCGTCGTCAGTTCCACCGGGGAGCTTCTGGCCGTCGCCGGGAACCGCACGCGCACCGACTGCGACCCGACCGCACACGCCGAAATCATTGCCCTGCGCGCGGCGGCGAGAGGAATTGAAAATTACAGGCTCACGGGCGCGGTCGTCTACTCGACGATTGAGCCGTGCGCGATGTGCGCGGGCGCGCTCGTGCAGGCGCGCGTCAGGCGGCTCGTCTACGGCGCGCGCGACGAACGCGCGGGCGCGGTTGAATCAATCTTCCGCATCTGCGACGCGGGTTCTTTGAATCATCAAATTGAATTAACGGCGGGCGTGCTCGAAACGGAGTGCCGCGAAGTGATGCAGGCATTCTTCCGCGCCCGGCGAAAGACAGAGGTCAGAGGTCAGAGGTCAGAGGTTAGTTAAAAATCGCTATGCATCTTTAACTAACCTCTGACCTCTGGCCTCTAACCTCTCGCCTTTGCGGAGAGGTCGCATAGTGGCTTAGTGCACCGGTCTCGAAAACCGGAGTGGGGGAAACTCCACCGTGGGTTCAAATCCCACCCTCTCCGCCACATTTCTTTCAAGGTCAACTGCTTTAGAGAGTAATTGACGAGCCACCTCTTTCCCCCAGGCTCACGCCGTTTTCACCACTCGGCGCAGAGTTGGCATAGCTGAAATTACACGTTCAACCCTCCTCCAAACTATTTACGACATCTCTCAGTCTCAGCGGGACGCCGTGCGCGTAACCGCGTGTGACCTTTATGTTGCGCGTCTCGCCGGGCGTAATCGAATGGCCCGGAAGACCTGCGATATTGCACTCGTGCACGTTCGCCGCCCTGAGCCTCCTGGCGTGTGCAGCCGCAGATCATGGAAGTGGAAATTGCCGATCCCGGCTTTTACAACTGCTTGCTCGAAACAGACCATCAGCTGTCGTCGCTTCCTCCTCATATGAGTCGAAGATACACTCGTCGTCGGGCGTGTCCTGCCGCAGGCGTCGGAGGATTCCGAACGCGCGTGCGGTCAAGGGAATCAGACGTAGCTTGTCGTTCCTGGTCTTCATGTTGAAGACGAGCCGGTGTGATCTCGCCGACCCGGATTGTCCAGTCCAGGGTGAGTTTGCAACTCTGTCCGTGATTGGCGTCTCGGTATCACTTAGCGTCAGACTGCTCATTTCGGGACACTCTTTCCGCATCATTTCCCTGAGCGTTTAGCAAGTGGGCTGACGGCTGACTCTGGTCGCCCACCCCAAACTCGAACATGAGCGGGCGCGACGGCGCGAGATTTCAAACACCTCAATTTGAAATCCTGCACCCAGCGCCCGCTCCGCCTTTTCCCGTCCGCGACGGCCGTCGGACGGGTCAATAAGCCTCACCGAAAGATATGTTCTCGTAGATTCCTTGTCATGTAACTATATTCGTAGTACATATCTTTACGGCACAGAAGTTCGGACGGTACCTCCCTCTTGCATTAAATTTAGCAACGGCCAATATCTCCTGACCAGAGAACATGAAAGGCGTACGAGTATGTTCACATTAGCGCCCCTCCGCGCACCGCACGAGAATCGTATTTTAGCGGCTTTGCCCCATGCGGAATACGAGCGTCTTTCCCCACATTTGGAGCGAGTTCATCTGCCCCAAGGCAAGGTGCTGTGCGAGGCCGGCGATCACGTCCGCCGCGCCTATTTTGTCACGAAAGGGATGGTCTCTCTGATCTCCATCAGCGAAGACGGGAGGGGGACTGAAGTGGGAATGGTAGGCAACGAGGGGATGATGGGGCTCCCGATCATCCTTCGGGGCGGGATTTCGCCGTACAGGAATATGGTGCAGATCACGGGCGAAGCGTTGAGCATCAAGGCGGAGATGCTCATGGTGGAGTTCAACCGGAACCCACGGTTTCAGGACTTGCTGCTCAGGTACACGCACGCGGTACTCATACAGGTCTCCCAGTCGGCTGTCTGTAATCGCTTTCATACGGTCGATGCGAGACTCAGTCGTTGGTTGCTGGTCACGCGTGACCGGATTCAGTCGGATAGTTTTAAATATACACAAGAACTCATCTCATACATGCTGGGCACTCCCCGCACGGTCGTCACCACGGCCGCCAACAAACTGCAAGACGCCGGCTTCATCCGTTACAGACGGGGACACATTACGATTCTTAATCTACGGGGGTTGGAATCGTCCTCCTGTGAATGCTACAGGGTCGCTTTGCACTATAAAGTCAAAATAGGTGCTTGATATTGGGTCATACGAGTAATGCCCTCCAATATCCCGGGGTTACTGCCTACTTTCTGTGCAAAAGCCCTAAAGGTGGTGACAGAGGAGAGCAGCCAACTCACCGCCGCATAAACTCCAATCCTTACTCCGCTCGGACTCTCTCTCTCCCTTATGTCACTTACCTGACAGAGTTACTTACCTGACAGAGTCATAAATGTGACAGAGCTCTGAATGTGACTGTGTCACAAATGTGACACAGTCATCGATGTGACAGACATCCCGCCTTGATCTCCGGTATATTCTGCCAGCCTTGCCGCTTCTTCACTTTGCGAAGTTCCAGTAGGCTTGTGCTGTCATCAGTTAGCGGATTTGTTCAGCGGTCTCGGAAAAAACCTCGCGGCTACCTGCCGGTAGCGGCGGAGCTGTCAACAACAACACAAACCCCCACGGCGCAGATATGTTTTTGGTGCGGATAACTGTGTTATGAACTGTGAATTACAAATCGACAGCCCTCTCTGGTACGTGATCCAGACCAAGCCCAGAGAAGAGTTCAGAGCTGTAGATAATCTCAAGGCACAGAGTATTGAAACGTTTTTCCCGATAGTGAAGGAGCCTCGGCTGGATCCGGTCACGAAAAAGCGTTCCTATTCGGTCAAGCCGCTGTTCCCCCGTTACCTCTTCGCGCGCTTTAACGCGAACAAGATGCTTCACAAAGTGAATTTCACGAGAGGCGTCCATAGCCTCGTGAGCTTCGGCGGCGGGCCTGTCGCGGTAGACGAGGAGATTCTCAACCTCATCTCGGAGCGCATGAGCGAAGACGGATATATCGACCTCCGCGAGCGGCTCAGTGCGGGCGACAAAGTGGTAGTGGTTGACGGCCCGTTCAAAGACTTCGGCGGAGTGTTCGAGCGTAACGTCAAACAGCAAGAGCGCGTAATGATAATGCTTGAGACCGTTAACTATCAGGGCCGCGTCGTTCTCGAAAGGGAGATGGTCAGGAAGGCCGACGCCTCCCCGAGTTAACTCAGCCAAGTTTCAAACTTGGCATTCGGTGCACATTTTTCATGTTGCTCCTTTCATGCTGCTCCGCATCTGAAAGAGGGCTTGATGTTACACACGCCGGGGGGACTCACTATTCCCCGGCCTCTTAGGACGGGCGACCATCAAAGGTCATTAACGCCCGGGCACTCAGCAGACAGAAAAATCGAGGCTTTTAAACTAAATCGCGCAAGCGATGTGCGGTAGCTCTGCCCAAATTCAGCCGGCGAAAATTCGCCCGGCGGCAACCCTCCTCTCAACGCTCATTTCTCTCGACGCTCATGAGTTGCCCAACAGTCACGGTCAAGCCGATCTTCCTTCTGGCCGACAGTCGTCCGTTGTTCGGCCCCGAGAGTGGGATGATACGCGCGTCCATCGGCGCCGAGTCTCCGCGGGCTGTCTACATCGGTGCATCTAACGGAGACGACCCGAGCTTCTATTCCATCTTCGAAGCCGCGATGGAGAAGATCGGCATCGGCTCGTGTCGCATGATTCCCGCCTCCATCACAGACGAGAGCGCGGCCTTCATCAATCAGGCGGACATCATCTTGCTGGCCGGGGGCAGCGTCGAGAGCGGCTGGCGAACGTTCGAGGCGAACGGCCTGTCGCAGACCGTTATTAGAAGGTATGGGGAAGGGGCTACCCTGATCGGAGTCTCGGCCGGGGCGGTACAACTCGGGATGTTCGGCTGGGGCGAAGAGGAACCCTCGCGTGAGAATCTCTTCAAGACCTTCAATCTGGTTCCTTACATCGTGAGCGCTCACGATGAAGAGCGCGGGTGGGTTGCGCTGCAACAGGCCGTCAACAGCGTAGAGGTCGGAGGGCTCGGTATCCCGGCCGGCGGCGGCATTATTTATCATCCCGACCACACGATTGAGCCGCTCACGCATCCCGTCCACGAGTTCGCGCGCGATAACGAAAGAATCAGACACTACCTTCTTTCCCCGGGGCAGATAGAGAAGGCGCAGGAACTCACGTGCGTCTGCTAAAGACGACCGCGCAGACTTCATCCTCTTTATAATGCAGACGAGCCTCGCTTCCCGAAGAAGGGAAGAGGGCGACACGGTTCCGTCGAGATAGCTCTTCACCGCAAGACCCGATCAGCCTTTAATACCAGACTTTTTTCAAGGCGACTCACACACCCTTTACATCTCAGCCGAAGGGTGGGCGATGACGTGGCCGCACGCTCTATAGACGAGTTGCCGTCAAGCTTCGCCGCCGTTTCTCCATAACATTCTTACCTCCCGAGAGGTCTCCTTACAGTCCAGCCGCGCCGAGGGGTTCTCCTCGCTCGGCTACACATCTTCTACAGGGCGCGGAGAGACACGGCCGTCGCAGCGCGTCATCTTCGGTCGCAGGCAAGGGCACAAAGGTTAAGGACGTGGTCAGAAACCTGACGACTCAATCAAATTCCTCTCTGAAGACGTCGCAGCGCGCGGAGCCCATCGTCGAGGTGCTGCGGTGGCTGGAAGCACGGCTGCCGGGCTTGCGCGAGGGAGATAGCTTGACCAGGCACGGTGTGGACTCGCTGCGTGCGGCGGAGTTGGCGCAGGGGCTGGAGGCGGAGTTCGGGGTGCGGGTCGGGGTCGAGGAGTTGCTGGAGTGGGAGAGCGCGGGGGAAGCAGCGCGGGAGTTGGCGCGGCGAATGGGGGCGCGCGAAGCCGGAGCAGGCGACGGCACTGGTGAGGCGGCGAAGAGTGTGGTCGGGGTTGATGAGAGGGCGGAGGCGGTCGGAGCAGGGGGGGAGAGAGGGGGGGAGCTGTCGCATGGGCAGCAGGCGCTGTGGTTTTTGCACGAGTTGGCGCCTCACAGCGCCGCTTACCTCATCGCGCGTGCGGCACGAGTCATCTCGCCTTTGAGTGTCGAGCATCTACGGTTGGCGCTGGGGCGGCTCGCGGAGCGACACGAATCGCTGCGCACTATTTTCACGACCGTCGGGGGTGTGCCGGCGCGTGTGGTGCAAGGCAGCCCGAGGATAGATTTTACGTCGGAGGATGCCGCAGGTTTAGACGATGAGCGTTTGAAGCATCGTCTGGAAGAGGAGTCGCGGCGTCCGTTCGACCTGAGTGAAGGGCCGCTGTTTCGTGTTCGCGTCTTTACGCGCCCGGGGGGTGATGCTGTTCTGCTGCTGGTGTTCCATCACATCATCGTTGATTTGTGGTCGCTGGCAATCCTGACGCGCGAGCTGGGCGAGCTTTATTCCGCCGCCGGCCGAGTTGACGGCGCGAAGTTGGCGTCGGCCGGACGTTACACGGACTACGTGCGCTGGCAGGAGCGTATGCTGGCGGGTGAAGAGGGCGCGCGGCATAGGCTTTACTGGCGGGAGCAACTGGCCGGCGAGCTGCCTGTCCTGAATCTGCCGACGGACAGGCCGCGGACTTCCGCGCGCGCTGGCCGCGGCGGACAGGTGTTTACGAGCTTCGGCAAGCCTCTCACGCGCGAGTTGAAGGCGCTCGGTGAGGCTCACTCGGCGACGCTCCATACGACTCTGCTCGCGGTCTTCTACGTCCTTCTGCGTCGCTACACGGGGCAGACCGATATCATCGTGGGCTCTCCTTCGGCGGGCAGGAACAGTTCCGAGTGGTCGAACGTGGTCGGGTACTTCGTCAACCCTCTGGCGTTGCGTCTTGACGCGCAGGGCGATGCGGAGTTCCGAGAGCTGCTCGGGAGCGTGCGGCAGACGACGCTCTCGGCTCTCGCGCACGAAGCATACCCCTTCCCGCTGCTGGTCAAGCAGCTTCAGCCGGAGCGCGAGTTTGGTCGCTCGCCGCTCTTCCAAACTATGTTCGTACTGCAACCCGCGCAGCTCCACGAAGCGGGTCTCTCCCCGTTGGTGCTCGGCGGGTCGGGAGAACTCGTCGAGTTGGGCGGGCTGTTGTTGGAGCCGTTCGCGCTTGAAAGCGCAGAGGCGCAGTTCGAGTTGACTTACACCTTCGCCGAAATCGAGGGGTCGCTGGAATTGAAGGTCGAGTACGATGCCGGGCTCTTCGAGCAGGAGACCATCCGGCGCATGATCGAACATTACAGAACCCTGCTCGAAGGCGTCGTCTCGAACCCGCGTCAATCCATTGACGCGCTGCCGTTGATGACCGCGCCGGAGCTTGAGCAGGTGCGCCGCGAGTGGACGTTCGACGCGCCTCTCCAACCCGGCGAGTGTTTGCACGAGATATTCGCGCGACAGGCGGCTTCCACTCCACACGCCACCGCCCTCGTCTGCGCCGCACAGCGCCTCTCCTACCGTCAACTGGACGAGCGCGCCGACCATCTCGCCCGTCGCCTGCGCTCACTCGGCGCACGCCCCGAGTCGCTCGTCGCGCTGCTGCTGCCGCGCACGCCCGACTCGCCCATAGCCATGCTCGCCGCGCTCAGGGCCGGCGCCGCCTACCTGCCGCTCGACCCGGCCTACCCGCCGGCGCGCCTGCGTTTCATGCTCAGGGACTCCGGAGCGCGGCTAATCGTTACGACCTCCGCGCTGGCGCCGCTGGCGGCGGGGCTCGATTCCTGCCCGCCGCTCCTCCTGCTCGACGATGAGCAGCAGTGGCGCGACGGCCTCGACGGCCTCGACGGCGATTGCACGTCGCTCGACTCCGGCGCACCGCTCGATTCGGGCGCACCGCTCGACTCCGGCACGTCCCTCAACTCAGGCGCGCGGCTCGACCCGGGCGCTGTTGCCGACAACCTGGCCTACGTCATCTACACGTCGGGCTCGACCGGCATCCCCAAGGGCGTGATGGTCACCCACGCGGCCGTCTCTCGCCTCCTCGCCTCGACGCTCGCGCCGCTCGCCGCCGCGCCCGCCGAGGCCTGGCTGCAGTCGCACTCGCATGCCTTCGACTTCTCGGTCTGGGAGTGGTGGGGCTGCTGGGCGTCGGGCGGGACAGTCGTCATCGCGTCCGAAGAGGAGCGGCGAGACCCCGGCGCGCTCTACGAGTTGATGCGGCGCGAGCGGGTGGCGGTGCTGAGCCAGACGCCGACGGCCTTTCGTGCGCTGGCGGCCGAGGCGGAGCGGCGCGGCGGGGTTGACGATTTGGGCGTGAGGGCGGTGGTCTTCGGCGGAGAGGCGCTGGGGGTCGGGGCGCTGCGGGAGTGGCGGCGCGGGTGGAGTGTGAGCGGATGTCGTGGAGTCAACCTGTACGGGATCACGGAGGTATGCGTGCACGCCACGTGGCAGGAGTTGGGTGCGGAAGGCGGCAGCGGTAGCAGCGAAGGCGGTGGGGGCGAAGGCGGTGGGGGCGAAGGTGGTGGGGGCGAAGGCGAGTGGCCGGCGGGCGGGTTGATCGGGAGAGCGCTGGGGCACGCGCGGCTCTACGTTATCGAGGGCGGTGGATATGCGGCAGCGGTGGAGGGAGTGGCCGGAGAGTTGTGTGTGGGCGGCGGCGGGCTGGCGAGAGGGTATCTGGGACGGCCGGCGCAGACGGCGGAACGGTTCGTGCCGGACATGTACAGTGGGGAGCGAGGAGCGCGGCTGTATCGGAGCGGAGATATAGGGCGGCGGGTGAGAGGGGGGAGAGTCGAGTACGTGGGGCGGGCGGATGGGCAGGTGAAGGTGCGTGGACACCGGGTGGAGGTGGGGGAGGTTGAAGCCGCTCTCGATGCGCACGAGGCCGTGAGAGAGTCGCTGGTCATCGCGCGTGAGACTTCGCCGGGCGAGAAGCAACTGGTCGCTTATTTCGTGGCCGAAGAAGCGTGCGCCCCTTCGACCGGCGAGCTGCTCGGCCATCTCAGAGAGAGGTTGCCCGACTACATGCTGCCCGCGGCCTTTGTGCGGCTCGACAGAATGCCGCTGACACCGAACGGGAAAATTGATAAGCGTGCGCTGCCCGCGCCCGCGCGGCTCAGGCCCGAGTTGGAGAGGGCTTACACTGCGCCGCGGCAACCGGCGGAGAGACTGCTGGCCGAGGTCTGGTCGGAGGTGCTCGGAGTAGAGCGCGTCGGAGTCCACGACAACTTCTTCGAGCTGGGCGGCGATTCCATCAAGAGCATCCGCGTTCTCGTGTGCGCGCGAGAGCGCGGCCTGGACTTCAACCTCCAACAGCTCTTTCGCTGCCAGACGATTCACGAGATAGTACGCGCGCAGGGCTTCGCAACCGGCGGCCAGGACGACAAAGACCTGCAAGTCTCTACTTCGCCCTTCTCCCTCGTCGCGCCGGACGACCGCGCGAGACTGCCTGAAAACTTGGAAGACGCGTACCCCCTGACCAGTCTCCAACTGGGGATGCTCTTCCACGGCGAGTACACGCCCGAGACGGCCGTCTATCATGACATCTTCAGCATCCATCTGCGCGCGCGGCTCGCGCCCCGCATGTTGCGCGCGGCAGCGCGGCAGCTCGCAGCGCGTCACCCCGCGCTGCGCACCTCATTTGAACTCGGCGGCATGAGCGAGCCTTTGCAGCTCGTACACAGCGACGCGCCAATCCCTTTCAGTGTAGAGAGCCTGCGCGGCCTCTCGACCGCGGAACAGGAGATGCGTCTCGCCGCTTGGATAGAAGAGGAGAAGCGTCGTCGCTTCCGTCCGGAGCAGGCGCCGCTGCTGCGTCTGCACGTCCACAGGCGCAGCCCCGACACATTTCAACTGACCGTCAGCTTTCACCACGCGATCCTCGATGGTTGGAGCCTCGCCTCGATGCTCACGGAACTCTTCGCACGCTACTTCTCCCTGCTGCGCGCCGAGCCGATGCCGGACGCGCCGCGCGCGCGCGTCACGTTCCGCGACTTCGTCGCGCTGGAGAAGCAGACGGCGCAGTCCGCGGAGACGCGCGCGTTCTGGGAGCAGAAGCTTTGCGGCGCAGAGCCCGCAAGGCTGCCGCGCCTGTCTGCGAAGAGCGGCGCGCAGACGCGTCGCGTGCGCGTGACAGACGTACCGCTCTCCGCAGAACTCTCCGAAGGTTTGCAGACACTCGCGCGCGAGGCGCGTGTGCCTTTGAAGAGCGTTCTGCTGGCCGCGCACCTGCGCGTGCTGAGTCTGCTCTACGGCAGCGCGGACGTTCTGACCGGCCTCGTCTCCAACGGGCGGCCTGAAACACGCGACGGCGAAGCGATATTCGGACTCTTCCTCAACACGCTGCCGCTGCGCCTGCGTCTGAGCGGCGGCAGTTGGCTTGAACTGGTGCGCGAGGTTTTCAGAGCCGAGCAGGAACTGCTTCCGCACCGCCGCTACCCGCTCGCGCGGATAGAACGCGAGCGGCGCGGCCCCGCGCTTCTGGAGGCTGCCTTCAACTTCACACACTTCCACATCTATCAAGGGTTGGAGCGGTTCCCCGAGTTGCAGGTTCTAGACTACAGCTTCTTTGAGGAGACGAACTTCACGCTGCTCGCCAACTTCAACCTCCACCCCTTCGCGTCTACGCTTCACCTGAAGCTCTCAACGGACGCCGGCGAGTTGAGCGACGAGCAGTCAGAGGCGTTCGGCGGCTACTACGCGAGGGCTCTGAGCGAGATGGTCTCCGCGCCGCGCGCGCGCTACGAGGAGGGCGTCCTACTGACCGGGACGGAACTGAGACAGGCGCTCGGCGAGCCCGCGTCCATACAGCAGCACGGCGAGTGTTTGCACGAGATATTCGCGCGACAGGCGGCTTCCACTCCACACGCCACCGCCCTCGTCTGCGCCGCACAGCGCCTCTCCTACCACCAACTGGACGAGCGCGCCGACCATCTCGCCCGTCGCCTGCGCTCACTCGGCGCACGCCCCGAGTCGCTCGTCGCGCTGCTGCTGCCGCGCACGCCCGACTCGCCCATAGCCATGCTCGCCGCGCTCAAGGCGGGCGCCGCCTATCTCCCGCTCGACCCGGCCTACCCGCCGGCGCGCCTGCGTTTCATGCTCAGGGACTCCGGAGCGCGGCTAGTTGTTACGACCTCCGCGCTGGCGCCGCTGGCGGCGGGGCTCGAATCCTGCCCGCCGCTCCTCCTGCTCGACGACGAGCAGCAGTGGCGCGACGGCCTCGACGGCCTCGACGGCGATTGCACGTCGCTCGACTCGGGCGCTGTTGCCGACAACCTCGCTTACGTCATCTACACGTCGGGCTCGACCGGCCGACCCAAGGGCGTGATGGTCACCCACGCGGCCGTCTCTCGCCTCCTCGCCTCGACGCTCGCGCCGCTCGGTGTCGCGCCCGCCGAGGCCTGGCTGCAGTCGCACTCGCACGCCTTCGACTTCTCGGTCTGGGAGTGGTGGGGCTGCTGGGCGTCGGGCGGGACAGTCGTCGTCGCGTCCGAAGAGGAGCGGCGAGACCCCGGCGCGCTCTACGAGTTGATGAAGCGCGAGCGGGTGGCGGTGCTGAGCCAGACGCCGACGGCCTTCCGTGCGCTGGCGGCCGAGGCGGAGAGGCGCGGCGGCATTGACGGTTTGGGGGTGAGGGTGGTGGTCTTCGGCGGAGAGGCGCTGGGGGTCGGGGCGCTGCGGGAGTGGCGGCGCGGGTGGAGTGTGAGCGGATGTCGTGGAGTCAACCTGTACGGGATTACGGAGGTATGCGTGCACGCCACGTGGCAGGAGTTGAGTGCGCAAGGCGACGGTAGTAGCGAGGGCGGCGAAGGCGAGTGGCCGGCGGGCGGGTTGATCGGGAGAGCGCTGGGGCACGCGCGGCTCTATGTTATCGAGGGCGGCGGGTATGCGGCGGCGGCGCAGGGAGTGGCGGGAGAACTGTGTGTGGGCGGCGGCGGGCTGGCGAGAGGGTATCTGGGACGGCCGGGGCAGACGGCGGAGCGGTTCGTGCCGGACGTGTACAGCGGGGAGCGAGGAGCGCGGCTGTATCGGAGCGGAGATATAGGGCGGCGGGTGAGAGGGGGGAAAGTCGAGTACGTGGGGCGGGCGGATGGGCAGGTGAAGGTGCGCGGACACCGGGTGGAGGTGGGGGAGATTGAAGCCGCTCTCGATGCGCACGAGGCCGTGAGAGAGTGCAAAGTATTGGTTACGGGCGAAGAGGCTGAGAGGCGTCTTGTAGCGTACGTCGTCTGCGAACCGTGCGCGGAGCTGCGAGTCGCGGAGTTGCGGCAGTATCTCAAAGAGAGGTTGCCCGATTACATGCTGCCCGCGGCCTTTGTGCGGCTCGAACGGATGCCGCTGACGCCGAACGGGAAACTCGACAAGAGTGCGTTGCCAGACCCGTGCGAACTTCCGGCCGACGCATGCGACGTGAAGGCGTCGCAGCCCTCGACCCCGTACGAGGAACTGCTTCTAAGCCTCTTCCGCCAAACGCTCGGGAATCAACACCTACAGCTCGCAGACAGCTTCTTCGACTCGGGCGGCAACTCCCTGCTCGCCACGCAACTCATCTCACGCATGCGCCAGGTATTCAACGTCGAATTCCCTCTGCGCACACTCTTCGAGCGCCCGACGGTAATAGAGCTGGCAAGCAGCGTGGAGAACGCCGTGCGGGTTCACGCACTCCAGAGCACGCCCTGCATCCAACGCCGGGAAGCCACCTCGGCGCCACTCTCGTTCGCGCAACAAAGGCTCTGGTTTCTACAACAACTCCAACCCGGTAGTGCCTTCTACAACAGCCCTCTGGCGGTGCGGCTGACCGGCGTTCTCAATGTTGATGCGCTGGCGCAGACGCTCTCAGAGGTGGTGCGCCGCCACGAGGTATTGCGGACGAGGTTCGCGGAAGTTAACGACGCCCCCACCCAGATAATCTGCGAGGCTGAGCCGCTGAGTCTTGAGGTTGAAGAATTGAGCGCGTTGCCCGAAGACGAGCAGGAACAGGAGGCGCGCCGGCTGGCGGGAGAAGAGGCGCAGACGCCGTTCGACCTCTCCAAGTGGCCGTTGCTGCGTGCGCGGTTGCTCAGGCTCGCGGAAGAAGAACATGTGGTGCTCCTGACGATGCACCACATCGTCTCGGACGGCTGGTCGCTCGGCGTACTGGTCAGGGAAGTCGCCGTGCTCTACGAGGCCTTCTCCCGGGGTGAGGAGTCGCCGCTGCCGGAACTGTCTATTCAATACGCCGACTACGCCGCTTGGCAGAGACAGTGGCTGCAAGGCGATGTGCTCGAAACGCAACTCTCCTACTGGCGCAGGCAACTGGCCGGCCGCATCCCGCCGCTGGAATTGCCCTCCTACGCCCCGCGTCCCTCCTCGCCTTCCTACCGTGGCGCGCGCCGGGTCGGCTCGCTCGACGCCCAACTGACCGAGCGCCTGCGCGCGCTCAGCCGCCAGGAGGGCGCGACCCTCTTTATGACTTTGCTGGCC
>DASQLU010000001.1:0-3833 GCA_035645855.1 Pyrinomonadaceae bacterium | reverse complement strand
GCTGATCATCGAAGTGCACGACCAACCGGAACGCGCCCTCTCGGACGGCGCGCAGGCGTTGACCCTGCGGGAGTATGAACAACTGGTGACGGAAGTGCGCGCCATTCATGAAGTGATCACGCCCGCGACGGTCGGTTAAGGGCAGAACAATCAAATAAGGGCGGAATAAATACCGGAAGCCCCCGCGAGAGGCGAAGTTGGTTGCGGCACGAACTTCGCCCCTCGCGGGGGCTTTCTATTGATCGACGCGAGTTGATCGACGCGAGTTAAATTTCTCCCTGCAAAATCTCCGGTAGACGCTCCGTAAAGGCGGAGCGCGGCAGCACGCGGTCGAAACCGGCATCGCCCGCGCGCCCCTGCAATTCGACCTGCACGTGCGAGAAGAAGCCGACGACGGGCGTCCGGCCGAGCTGCTCCTCCGCCTTGAGACGGCGCGCGGCGGCGAAGGGATCGTAACGCTGCAAGTGCAGGTCGATGACGACGAGGGCGTGCGCGCCGTCTCTCGCCGCCTCGCAGAGCGCGTCAAGGCTTCGCGGGAAGAACACATCAATGCCGAGATGTTCCGCCGTCGCGCGAATCTTCGCGGCGAAAAAAAGATCGTCGACAGCTACCAGCACACGTCTCTTCATTTACAATGACTCTCCGGGAACTAAACCGTAACGGAAAACTTTCGTGCCGTCCCGGCTGCACAGGTTGACGCCTATTAAGCCGTGGCAAACTCAAGTTCATCTTAAACGTTATCGAAACGAGAGCGAAAAGCCGGTCGCCGGGCGCATCATGATCACGAGCCGCCAAAATCCACTCATCCAGCGAGCGCGCAGAGCGAGCAGTGCGGCATCGAAGGATACGCTCTTTATCGAAGGCCTGCGACTGTGCGAGGAGGCCGCGCGCTCGCCTTCAAGGCTCGTCTGTGAGGAGGTGCTCTACACGGAGAAGTTCGCGGCGGACGCACGCGCCGCGCGCCTGCTCGATGCTCTGGCGCGACTCAAGCCGCTCTTCTCGCTCGTCAGCGAACCCGTCCTCGCATCGCTCGGCGACACGAAGACGCCGCAGGGCGTGGTCTTGCTGGCTCGACGGTTCGAGACGGACAGGGCGGCGTTTGAACAAACTTCTCTCGCCGATAAACAGACTTCTCTCGCCGACCCGCTCCTCGTCGTGCTGCACGGCATCAACAACCCCGCGAACGCAGGGGCGATGCTGCGCGTGGCCGAGGCTGCGGGCGCGACGGGCGTCGTCGCGACGGCGGGCACGACCGATCTGCTCTCGCCGAAAGCTTTGCGTGGCGCGATGGGGTCGAGTTTTCGCCTGCCCCTGTGGACTGGCGCGGATTTCGCCGAAGTCGTCTCGTGGTGCAGAGAGCGCGGCATCCGCACTGTGAGCGCTGACCTGGGGGCGGCGCAAACGCATACCGAAATCGCCTGGGCGGGCGCGCGCGCCGTGCTGATGGGCGCGGAGGCCGGCGGACTCAATAAAGCGGAAGTGCGCGCCGCCGACGAGCGTCTACGCATCCCGATGCAACCGCCCGTCGAAAGCCTCAACGTCGCCGTCGCGCTGGCCGTGATACTTTACGAGGCCGCGCGGCAGAGGGGGCGCGCTTGAAGCGTCGCGTAAATTCCACGCTTTTGCGCGCCGGAAGACGCGGCAGGCATTGAAAATCCCAACCGCAGGCGCGAGATTGGCGTCCGCGCGCGCGGCAGCTTTCACCCTCACCCTTTTTACTTTTCCGAGTTTCCCCTTAAAATAGGCCGCGACTTAAAATGTTTACAATTCCCTCCCCCGCGTCGCGCACTTTTTGCGCGCGTAGTTTATTCTAAGCAGAGTTTGACTGATCGAACCGAGACGGCGCGTGGACGTATAGATTCGCATGGATAAGACCGAGAAAAAAGAGAGCGTGCCGAAACGCGACGAAGCGTTGGCCGAGCGTCTGTTGCGCCGCGTGCTGGATCGCGTCGGCGCGGTGGTTGACCGCTCGCTCGGACGCGCCGCAGAGCCGCAGAGCGGTTTCACCACGACCCGTTTGATCGAACGCATGAACCGTTTGATCGACGAGCGCGTGCGCGACGACCCGCGACGCGGCGGGCGCATCGCCCCTCACCTGTTGAAACTCAAGATCGAATGGGGCACACATTCGGAAGCGCCGCCCGAAGCGGTCAGGGAGTTGGAGAACGAGGTGCTGGCCGCCGCCATCGACCACATCAACGATCAACGCCTGCGCACGCTCGCGCCCGTCGAGGTGGAAACGCTCGTCGATATATTCACCACGGGCATCGCAGTCGATCCGAGCTACGGCGCGTTTGAGGAAGAGTTGCGGCGCGAGGACGAGGAGCGTGCGCGCGCCGCGGCGGGCGTAGAAGTGCCTTCTGCTCCCGCCGCGGAGAAAGCAATCGCCGTCCATGCGCGCATCAACGTGGGCAAGGAATCAGAGGAAAACACGCTCTACTTCAAACCGGGCGGCAAACGCCTGAGCGTCGGCCGCGCGACCGATTGCGACCTGTCGCTGCCGCACGGCAGCGTCTCCAAGATTCACGCCGCCATCTTGATGAATCGCGAAGGCACGCTGCTGGTTTCCGACACAGGTTCGGTAAACGGAACGTTTATAAACGGCAGGCGCATCAACTACGGCGAAGCGCGCCAGCTCGAAGACGGCGACGTCGTCGGCTTCGGCGATGTCGAAGTGAGATTTAGAAAGCAGTGACAGGTGACGGGTGACGGGTGACGGGTTAAAACAAAAGCCTTATCTTCAACCCGTCACCTGTCACCCGTCACCTGTCACTTAAAAAAATATGTTTCTTGAAGTCATTCCTGAGAAGCAGCCCGCGCTGTTGAGTTTGATTTACGTGGCGGGGCTGGCATTGATGATTTTGCTGCTGGCCTTGACGCTCGTCTTCGGGATGCGGCGACGGCGTTCAGCGCTGGCGACGGTCGCACCGGCCGATCTGCCGACGGAAGTCAGGCAGCGGCTCGGCGTCACCTCCACGAATCGCGGTCTTTATGCGCTGCGCTGGCTCTTTCTCATTCTCGCCCTGACCGTCTTCGGCTTCCACGTCTACTGGGCGCGGTATGCGGAGGAGCGCAACGACCGTTTCTCCGACCTCAATTACAAAGATTTGCGCAACCGTCGCCTCTCCGAATCAACCCTGCGCGGCTGGATTCTGGATCGCTCGGGCAAACTCGAAAACGCGCTCGCGCTCTACAAGCGCGGCGACAACGGGCGCATCACGCGCGAGTATCCGATGGATCGCGAGATGGCGCAGTTGTTCGGCTCGGAACGCGGCGATGCGGGAATCGAGCGCGCCCTCTTCGGCGTGCAAAGCGGCGCGGCTCCCGAAGCCATCGACGTGCTCTTCGAGCGCGACATCAAGCAGCCCGCGAACCTCGACGTGCGCCTGACGATTGACAGCGAGTTGCAGAAGGCCGCCGTCGAACAGTTGCGCGACCGCCACGGCGCGGTGGTCGTCCTGAACCCGCAGACGGGCGAAGTGCTCGCCATGTACAGCAACCCGACCTACACGCTCGCCGAAGTACAGGACGAGAGCATCTGGATCAAACTCGACGCCGACAAGCGCAACAGCCCGCTCGTCAATCGCTCGCTCAGGAGCTACTACATTCCCGGCTCGACCTTCAAGACCGTGACGATGATCGCGCAGTATCTCGCCGGGACGCAAAACGATAAATACCTTTGCAGCGGCAACGGCTATTACGCGCAGCCCGGCGCGAAAGTCATCTACGACGATCAAGGCCCGGCCGAAGTTCACGGGCACATCGGCGTGGACACGGCCTACGAAGTTTCCTGCAACCAGTATTTCGCGCAGGCGGCGGTGAAGATGGGCGCC